>JBIQHE010000037.1:0-33442 GCA_044508875.1 Sphingomonadales bacterium
CCTCGATAATCGGGGAGCCGGAACGGCCGCCCCGCCGGTTCGTTGATCGGGCAAGGAGAATTGCGATGCCTATGACCCCCGATCAGCTGCCCAAGCCCAAGCCCGACACGATCGAACCCCAGTCGCCGCCCGAAAAGCCCATTCAGCCAACCCCGCTCGAAGACCCGGCGGGTCAGCCCCAGGAAATCCCGGGCAATCCCGGCGGCGGCGATATCGACCAGCCAGGCCGCGGGCCGAGCGAGGTGCCGCCGCAAGAGCTCTAAGGGGATATTCTCCTTCCCGCGCTCAAGGGCGAATATCGGGAAAGTGGTCGCGTCAGCGAAAGACCATTCTTGGTCATCCGTTGGCCGCCTCCCCTCGACGGAACAGAGGGCCGGCCGCGGTCGCTGGCTCCCGGGCTTTGGCGGCTTGATCGGCCGCGTAGGAGCGGGCGTGGGCGCGGCCAGAGGACGCCGGCCAAGACCATTGGTATCAATCCCACCTGCCCATTTGCCCTCTGGGATGGCTATCGCACGGTCGCTGCCATAACTGGCCGCGATTGGCGCGCCCCCGGGGCTAATCGAGCGCTTTTCTAAGCAGTTGGTTCACCACCTTTGGGTTTGCCTTGCCCTGCATTGCCTTCATCGTCTGACCGACAAAGAAGCCGAAGAGCGCTTCCTTGCCGCCCTTATACTGCTCGACCTTGTCGGCATTGGCGACGAGGACCTTGGCAATTTCCGCCTCGATCGCGCCGGTGTCGCTGGTCTGCTTCAACCCGTCGCGCTCGACGATCGCGGCGGCGCCGTCGCCGGTCTCAAGCATTTTCTCGAACACCTGCTTGGCGATCGTTCCTGAAATCGTGCCGTCGGCAACCAGGCCGAGAAGCTCGGCTGCCTGCGCCGGGCTCACGGGAGATTCCGAAATATTCTTTCCGAGCCGGTTGAGGGCACCGAAGAGTTCGCTCGTCACCCAATTTGCTGCCGCGACCGGCTTCGCGCCGGCTTCGAGGAGTGCATCGAACCAGCGCGCCGCCTCGACCTCGGCGGTCAGCACGTCGGCATTATAGGCTGAGATCCCGGCAGCAATGTAGCGCGCGCGCTTGGCGTCGGGGAGTTCAGGCAGGCTCGCGCGGCATTCCTCGAGGAAAGCCTCATCGAGTTCGAGCGGGAGCAGGTCGGGATCGGGGAAGTAGCGGTAGTCATGCGCGTCTTCCTTCGACCGCATCGAGCGCGTCTCGTTCCGGTCGGGATCGTAAAGCCGCGTTTCCTGCACCACCGTGCCGCCGCTTTCGATCAGCTCGACCTGCCGCCTCGCTTCGCTCTCGATCACCGCCATCACGAAGCGCACCGAATTGACGTTCTTCGTCTCGGTGCGGGTGCCAAACGCATCGCCGGGCCTGCGGACGGAGACGTTCACGTCCGCGCGCATCGATCCTTCTTCCATATTGCCGTCGCAAGATCCGACGTAGCGCAAGATCGAACGGAGCTTGCGCACATAGGCGCCCGCCTCGGCGGGCGAGCGCATGTCGGGACGCGAGACGATCTCCATCAGCGCTACGCCCGAGCGGTTGAGGTCGACATAGCTCATCGAGGGATGCTGATCGTGCATCAGCTTGCCCGCATCCTGCTCGACATGGATGCGCTCGATGCCGATGCGCTTCGCCTCGGGGATACCTGCCTTCTCATCAGTCTCGATCATCAGCGAACCTTCGCCGACAAGTGGGTGATAAAGCTGCGAAATCTGATATCCCTGAGGCAAGTCCGCGTAGAAATAATTCTTGCGATCGAAGCGCGACCACTTGTTGATCACCGCGTCAATTGCCATGCCGGTGCGAACCGCCTGGCGGATGCACTCGCGGTTCGGCACGGGCAGCATTCCGGGCATCGCGGCGTCGACGAGCGAAACTTGCGTGTTGGGCTCCGCGCCGAACGCCGTCGCGGCACCCGAGAACAGCTTGGCATTGGAGGTGACCTGCGCGTGAACCTCGAGACCAATCACGACCTCCCACTCACCCGTTTCGCCCTTGATGCGATAATCAGTCATTATGTCTTCCGCCGATTGCGGCGATCAGATCGCCGTTTCGCCAATATCTCATGCCGCTCGCGATCGAAGCCCGCGAAGGCCAATTTACCACCATTTCTCCGCCCGCGCGGTGAATCCCGCGCGCTCTTCAATGGCGAGACCGGCGTTGAGCACGCCCTGTTCGTCGAACGCCTTGCCAATGATCTGCAAACCGAGCGGCAGCCCTTCGCGGTTCAGCGCTGCGGGAACCGACATCGCCGGGAGCCCCGCAAGGCTCGCGGGAACCGCGAAGACGTCGTTGAGGTACATCGACAAGGGATCGGCGGTTTTCTCGCCGAGACCGAACGCCGCCGAGGGCGCGGTGGGGGCGAGAATCACGTCGCAGCTTTCGAAAGCCGCGTTGAAATCGCGCGCGATCAGCGTCCGCACCTTCTGCGCCTGCGTATAATAGGCGTCGTAGAAGCCCGCCGAGAGCACATAGGTGCCGATCATGATGCGTCGCTTGACCTCGGGTCCGAAACCTTCAGCGCGCGTCGCGGCGTACATGTCCTGGAGTCCCGCTCCCTGCGGGAGTTCGCGAAGGCCGTAGCGCACGCCGTCGTAGCGCGCCAGGTTCGACGAGGCTTCCGCCGGCGCGATGATATAATAAGCCGGAAGCGCATATTTGGTATGCGGCAGGCTGATCTCGGTGACCTCGGCGCCCGCATCCTTCAGCATCGCGATACCTGCGTCCCACATCGCGTCGATATCGGGATCAATGCCGTCCAGACGATATTCCTTGGGAATCCCGATCGTCTTGCCTTTGAGATCACTCGACAACGCCGCTTCCCAATTGGGGACCGGGAGGTCGAGGCTGGTCGCGTCCTTGGGATCAAAGCCCGCCATATTTTCGAGCATGATCGCGCAGTCACGCACAACGCGCGCCATCGGCCCTGCCTGGTCGAGCGAGCTTGCGAACGCCACGATGCCCCAGCGTGAACAGCGGCCATAGGTCGGCTTGATCCCCGAAATGCCGGTAAAGGCCGCAGGCTGTCGGATCGAGCCGCCGGTGTCGGTGCCGGTGGCGGCTGGGCAGAGCCGCGCCGCGATCGCGGCCGAGCTGCCGCCCGATGATCCCCCCGGCGCGAGCGCCGCATCGCCGCCGTCCTTGCGCCGCCAGGGCGAAATCACATTGCCGAAATAGCTCGTCTCGTTCGAGGAGCCCATCGCGAATTGGTCGAGGTTGAGCTTGCCCAGCATGCCGCAGCCTGCATCCCACAATTTCTGCGAGACGGTGGACTCGTAGCGCGGGACGAAACCCTCGAGCATGTGGCTCGCCGCGGTGGTCTGGACGCCCTGCGTCGCGAACAGGTCCTTCATCCCGATCGGCACGCCGGAGAGCGGCTTCAGCGTGCCCGCGGCGCGGTCGGCGTCGGCCTGCTTCGCCGCGGCGATCGCATGGTCGGGTGTTTCGACGATGAAGGCGTTCAAGGCCTTCGCGTTCGCGACATTGGCGTTGAAGGCCTCGGCAACCTCGACGGCGCTGAATTCGCCCGCGCGGTGTCCATCTCGGATCTGCGCGACGGTCAGGTTCGTAAGTTCACTCATCATTCGATTACCTTGGGAACGCCGAAGAAGCCATGCTGCGGCTCCGGCGCATTGGCGAGTATGTCGTCGCGGCGGTTGCCGCCGGTCAGCGGGTCTGCGTCGACGACATCGTCGCGCAGCCGGAGCTTGTTCGGGATCACCGCGGTCATCGGCTCGATCCCCGTTACATCGACCTCGCCGAGTTGTTCGACCCAGCCCAAGATGCCGTTGAGTTCGCCTTCCATCGCGGCGGCTTCCGCATCGCTGATGGCGATGCGCGCCAGCGACGCGATCTTCCTTACCGTATCCTGATCGATTGCCATTGATTCCTGCCTTTGCGGGAGAAGCTGCGCCGCTAGCACCCCGCATGCGAGGCTTCAAGGTGGGACAAAATCCCCTCGTCACTCGAAGGCGTCGCCGACGGGCTCCCCGTCGACAAAGAACTGCCGCCGCACCACCGGGCGTAGCTCGATCGTCGCTGAATCAAGATGGGCGCGGGATAGCCGGGACTTCTCGGCGTTGACTTCCCATGTTTCGGCCCATTCGCCGAGCCGTGGGGAAGGGACGAAAAAGCGCGTATTCGATCCATGGTCGATTAGCGCCACGCGGTCCTCGGAAAGACGATAGGCGGCGCAAGCCGAGGTCCGGCATAAGCTCTGGCGCTCGATCGCGGTGTAGACTTCGGGAGGCAGCACAGCGCCCGGGGGGAGCACGCGCACCCGCTCTTCGACGGGCTTCGCAGCAAAGACGGCGTTACTCGCGCCCAATACACCCAGGGGGCGGAGGTCCAAGCGGCTCTTTGCAGCGAGCGCCCATTTTGCAAGATCGGCGCGCTCTCTTTGGGGCGAGGCAGCCATTTTCCGAAGCGCGCGCCGCCCACTCGGTCCGAAATCGAAGGCGAGCGCCCCCCAGTCGAACGCCGCTGCCTTCACCGCGCCGCTTTCGAGCCTTGCCACCTGGTCACGAGTGGAAATCGCCCCGAAATCGAGGATCGGCAGCGCGAGAAAGGCCGCGAGCAGCATCAGGCCGATCGCGAGCTTCTGCTGCAAGGGGCGCAGCACATCGTCGAAATCCCGGCGCCCCCGCGCGACCGCGACCAGCCCCGCGAGGCCATAGGCGAACGCAATCCCGACCGCGATCACGCCCCAGATGCGCTCGGGCGTCCAGCCATATTGCGCAATGCGAAGGCGCATTGAGACGGCGGCGATGATCGCAAGCGGCAACACGGCGGCCGCGAGCACGCCCGCTGCGCCGTGCAGCACCCGGTTGCCCGATCGATCCTCGGCGCCATTGCCGATCACCGCGTTGGCGAGAAGCACCGCGAAGACCGAGATACCGAGCATCAGCCCCGCCGTCGAGAAGCCCGCGTCCCACAATTTCTGGAGGCCCGTGCCGATGAGCGAGAGCAGGAACAGGATAAGCGCTGCCGCGAGCACGGGCGCGAGCACCGCGAGGACGATCATCACGAGCCGCTGCAGCGTCGACACCAGCTTGTCGCGTTCGCGCAGGAGTCCGACAGCTCCGCCGAAGGCGGCTCCTGCAAGCATCCAGCCAAACCATTCGCCGCGCAAGAGGTCGCGGATGAGGTCGATCCCGATCAGGTGAAACATCTCGCCGATCAGCACGACGAGCAGGAAGGTGACCCCAACGAAGGCGAGGCTCGCGGCACCGATCACTGCGTCGGTCCACGCATGGCTGTGCATCCGTGCGTAGGGCATTTGCCAAAGCTTCCAGGAGCGCGCGTCGGGCGCGACGTCGCGCTGTGTCTGGAACAGCGGGGTGGCGACGAGAACGGCAAGAATTCCGGACCAGAAGGGCCATTCGATCGGCGACCCATTGAGGTTGTACCCGGCCGAATACCAGGTGATCAGACCCATCACCCCGCCCCACCCCAGCGCGAAAAGAGCGGCCCACCGCCAGCGGCGAAGCTCGACCCCGAGCACGAACACCACAGCCGCGATCGCGGCAGATGCCGCCAGCGCGTCGCGCCAGGGCGCGTGCGGCGCATCATATGTCCGGTCGATCAGCAGGTGGAAAATCACCCCTGCGACCGCGCAGATCGCTGCCATGATCCATGGCCGCACCGGCCAGGGCGCGTCATTATCGTCGAGACGAGCCGAGACAGGCCGGGGCGACTCGGGGGCGGGCGGGGTTGCGGAGGCTTCGCTCATCCCCCACATCTGGGCTTGTTTCGGGCGCATGCGCAAGCCAGATAGCGCGCGCGCACATTCTCTCCCATGGAGCCCCGCTTGGCCCGCAAATTCCTTTATCTCATCGCCGCGATCATTCTCCTCGTCCTCGGTGTGGGCGTCGCCTATCAGCTCGCACCGGGCTGGTTCGGCCGCGTCGCTTTTGTCCCATCGAGCAAGTTCGAACCGCAGGCGGCGATTGCGCCCAATGCCTATGAGGATCCGGCGATGTGGCTGGCGCGCCCCGGGCTCGAAAGCGACCCATCGGCCTGGCGTCCCGAAATCGCCGAGCCCTTCGCGCCGCCGCCCGACAGCGCCGGGGCGCAGTCGCGCGATCAGCTGATCCCTCCCGCAGGGGCTGCTGAGCCGACCGCGGCGGCCGCCAAAAAGGGCGATGCCGCGGTCTTCTTCGTCCACCCGACGAGCTACTACAGCAAGTCGAGCTGGAACGCGCCGCTCGACGACCGCGACGCCAATTACCGCGCCGATCTCTTCATGCGCGGCATGGCGAGCGCCTTTGCGGACGCAGGCGAGGTCTGGGCGCCGCGCTATCGCCAGGCGACGCTCGGTGCTTTCCTCGCCACCGACCGCGTGACCGCGGGCAAGGCGATTGACGCCGCCTACCGCGACGTCGAGCAGGCGTTCGACGCCTTCCTCGCGGCGCAGCCCGGGAACCGGCCGATCATCCTAGCGGGTCACAGCCAGGGCGCGCTGCATATCGAGACGCTGATCAAGAACCGCATCGCGGGCACCCCGCTCGCAAAGCGTATCGCCGCCGCCTATGTCGTCGGCTGGCCGATCAGCCGCGAGACGGACCTCGAAGCGCTTGGCCTACCCGCCTGCGAGACGGCAGAACAGGCGAACTGCGTTCTCGGCTGGGCGAGTTTTGCCGAACCTGCCGACACTTCGATGGTCACCGACGCCTATGACGGCACGATCGGCTACGACGGCCGCCCGCGCCGCGAAACGCGGATGCTGTGCACCAACCCGATCACTGGCATTCCCGACACCGAGGCGGCCGCGGCCGCGAATATCGGCACGCTGAAACCCGAAGACGGGTTCAAGAAGGGCCAGCTCGTCCCCGGTGTGGTCGGCGCCCGGTGCGACGACGAGCGCGGCTTCCTGATGATCGGCGACGCCGGGATCGCGAAAGATTATGCTCCAAGCTACGTGCTCCCGGGCAATAATTATCACGTCTTCGATATCACCCTCTTCTGGGCCAATGTGCGCGCCGACGCGCTGCGCCGGCTCGCAAGCTTCGAGGGCAAGCCCTCTCCGGTTCCGCCCCCCGCCGCGCCGGTCGCGAAACCCGCGCCCGACGTTCCAGCTCCGGCGTCCGCGGGGAAAGCGAAGTCATGACCGCAGCCTCCACGCACGAATAAGGCCGGGCAGAGCAATGCAGGCCGGCAAGAGCTCCCGCCGCGAGCCGCTCTCGACTTCAGCGCGCGCGAGCGGTTATGGAGGCCGCGCCATGATCACGACCGCTGCCAGCGATTTTGCCGCTGCTCTGCCTGCCGGCGGCCGCCTTGCAGGGCTCGACGTCGGCACCAAGACGATCGGCGTTGCGCTTTGCGACGCCGGGTGGAGCTTTGCGACCCCCGACAAGACGATCATCCGCAAGAAATTTTCCGCTGATCTTGACGCCCTGAAAGCCCTTGTGGCGGCGCAATCAGTCGTCGGGCTTGTCGTCGGGCTGCCGCTCAACATGGACGGCAGCGACAGCCCGCGCACCCAGTCGGTGCGCGCATTCGCGCGCAATCTCGCGCCCCTCGCCCTTCCCCTCCTCCTCTGGGACGAGCGCTGGTCGACCGCCGCCGTCGAGCGGGCAATGATCGCGGCCGATGTCAGCCGCGCGAAGCGCGCTGACCGTGTCGACAGCGCCGCGGCGGCGTTCATCCTCCAGGGGGCGATCGACGCGATGGTGCGCTAAACCGAATGTAAGCGCGTGGTACGTCGAAGGCTCGTTTTAACTCTTTGGCGCTAACGGTCCCCCCATGGCCCAATATTTGCTCTGCTGGCTCGCCGCGGCCAATCTCATCGCATTTGTCCTCATGGTCTGCGACAAGAAATATGCCGAAGCCGGCATCCGCCGCACCCCCGAGGCGACGCTTCTCCTATGGGCCTTCCTCGGCGGCGCCTTCGGCACGGTGCTGGCGGCGCGCCTCGTGCGCCACAAGACGCGCAAGCAGCCCTTTGCGACCTGGATGCTGTTCTGGCTCTGGACGGACATCGTCCTGCTCATCCTTTGGGCTTCCGGCCTGCTGGAGCCGCTCTTCGTCTCGATGCTTGCGAAAATTGCCGCAGCCGCCTAGAGGCTCGGCTTTAATGACAAACGCAACCATCCGACCCGCCAGCGACTATCCGCCCGGCGGCGATGCTTTTCGCCATCGCCATCTTACCGGTATCGCGCAGCTCACTCCGTGGGAAATTTCCTACATTCTTGATGCCGCCGAAAAATGGGTCGAGCTCAACCGCTCGGGCGCGGCCAAACATGACGATGCGCTCGCGGGGCTCACCATCATCAACGCCTTTTTCGAAAATTCGACCCGCACGCTCCTTTCCTTCGAAATCGCGGGCAAACGGCTCGGCGCCGACGTCGTCAACATGCACGCCGCGCAGTCGAGCGTGAAGAAGGGCGAAACTTTGATCGATACGGCGATGACGCTGAACGCGATGCGCGCCGATGCGATCGTCATTCGCCATTCGGCCTCGGGCGCGGTGCAGCTCATCGCCGACAAGGTCGACTGCCCCGTTCTCAACGCGGGCGATGGCCGCCACGAGCATCCGACGCAGGCGCTGCTCGACGCGCTGACCATTCGCCGCCGCAAGGGCAAGGTCGAGGGGCTGACCATCGCGATCTGCGGCGACGTTCTCCACAGCCGCGTCGCGCGCTCGAACATCCTTGCGCTGACGCTGCTCGGCAACGAGGTGCGCGTCGTCGCCCCGTCAACGCTGATCCCGCCGGCGGTGGAGCGGATGCATGTCGCGGCCTTCACCGACATGGACAAGGGGCTTGAAGGCGCCGATGTCGTGATGATGCTCCGTCTCCAGAACGAGCGGATGGACGGCGCCTATCTTCCCTCGGCCCGCGAATATCACGCGCTCTATGGCCTCACGCCCCAGCGGCTCGAAAAGGCGAAACCCGATGCGATCGTCATGCACCCTGGTCCGATGAACCGCGGGGTCGAGATCGACAGCAGCATTGCCGACGATCCCGCGCGCTCGACGATCACCGAGCAGGTCGAGATGGGCGTAGCGGTGCGCATGGCCTGCCTCGACATCTTGACGCGCCGCAAGCGGGGGGTGCCGGGATGGAACTGAGACCGCTTCTCATCACCGGGGCGCAGCTCGTTGGCGATGGCGCCCCGCGCCCGGGCAGCCTCCTCGTCGTCGACGGCCACATCGCCGCGCTCGACCCCGCCGAGGTGCCCGAAGGCACCGAGACGGTCGATGCGAGGGGCCAGTGGCTTGCGCCCGGGATCATCGACCTTGGCGTCTTTGCGACCGACAAGCCGGCCTTTCATTTCGGCGGGATCACGCGCGCCGCGCTGATGCCCGACAGTGGCCCGCTCGACGGCGCCGGTCTCGTCGAGCGCGCTGCAAAGGGCGGCAAACCCGACCTCTGGGTGCACCCGATCGCCGCCGCTACGAAGGGGCTCGCGGGCAAGGAGCTCGCCGAGATCGGCCTGATGAAAGAGGCGGGTGCGCGTGCCATTGCGACGGGCCGCGGGCGCATCGCCGACAGCGGCGTGATGCGGCGCGTCCTCTCCTACGCGGCCTCGCTCGGCCTGGTGACGATCCTTCACGCCGAGGACGAAGGCTTGACCGCGGGCGCGGTCGCAACCGACGGCGAGATGGCGACGCGGCTCGGCCTTGCCTCGGCGCCCGCGATTGCCGAGGCAATCGCGATCGCGCGCGATCTTGCGCTTGTCGAGGAAACCGGCGCGCCCGTCCATTTTCGCCAGGTCACGACGGCGCGCGGACTCGACCTCGTCCGCGCGGCTAAGGCAAAGGGCCTTCCGGTCCTTTGCGGCATCACACCGGCGCATCTCCTGCTTTCGGATACGGCGATCGGCGACTTTCGGACCTTTGCGCGCTTGTCGCCGCCGCTCCGCTCCGAGGACGACCGCCACGCCTGCCTCGCCGCGGTGGCCGATGGCACGATCGACGTCCTGTCATCGGGCCACGACCCTCGCGGCCCCGAAGACAAGCGCCTCCCCTTCGCCGAAGCGCAGCCGGGTATGGCGGGCGCTGAAACATTGCTTGCACTCGGCCTTGGGCTCGTGCGCGACGGCCATGTCTCGCCCGGCCGGCTCTTCGAGATGCTCGCCGCCACCCCGGCCTGCCTCCTCGGGGTCGAGGCAGGCACGCTAGCGGTTGGCAAGGAGGCCGACCTCATACTCGTCGATCCCGACACGCCCTGGCAGGTCGACGCAAAGAAAATGGCGGCCTGGGCCGGCAACACGCCCTTCGACGGCATGCCGGTGCAGGGCCGCGCGACCGCCATGTGGAAGGGCGGCCAGCGCATCCGCTGACCGCCCCGGAATTTCGTGGATGATATGGGCGGGGGGCGCCCCCGCCTTTGCTCGCGAGCTAGCGCGACGCCATCCGCAAGGGGGTGGCTTTCGCGGCCCACTGGATCGTCTCGCCGCCCATCTGGCGGATGAAGCAGCTCTGGCCACGCGCCTTGAGCTCGCCGCAGAGCTTGCTCGCGTCGGCGCGGCTCTTCAGGCCATTTACCGTCAGGCGATAATAGGTGCGGCCCTTGACCGTCGCGGAATGGCTCGAGGCGGGGAAAGCCGCGAGCTGACCGTTGCGCTTCTTGAGCACGTCCCATTTTTCCTTGGCGATGCCGAGGCTGTCATAGGCGCCGAGTTGGACGGCCCAACCCGAAGGGTTTTTCGCGTCGAAGGCCTGCGCCATTACGCGTGCCGGGGCCTCGGCCGACGGCGCGGAGAAGCGCGGGGCGCGGCGATAAGGCGCGGCGTCCGCAGCAATCACCGGCGGAGCCGCGCTCGGCGAGGGGAGCTCGGTAACCGGCACGGCAGCGCCCGCCACCCGCTCCGGCATCGGCAGCTCGACCGTGCGGATCGGTGCGTCGCCGCCCGCGTCGATCGCAACCGGCGGGGGCGGCGCATAGCTTTCGACCGGCGCCGGATCCGCGCTGGCGAGCTGCTGTGCGCCCGCGGGAGCCTCAGCCATCTGGGTTTCGGTAAAATTGGAAAGCGCGAGGCGTACCGGCATGCCGGCGTCGGCCTGCGCCCTCGTCCCGATGAGGCTCGCAACGCGGACCTGTTGGTCGCTTGCCTCGGCAAGCTTTGACCACTCGGTCATCCGGCCCTCGATCTTGGCCAACGACAGGTCCTGTGAGGCGAGGATGCGCGCCTGCGCCCAGCGCCCCGAGAGGGCAAGCGCGAGGGCGAGATTCTGGCGGGTGCGGGCGTCGGCGTCAGGCTCCCTCGCCGCCGCGGTCAGCACATAGATCGCCGACTCGGTATCTCCGGCCAGCGCGAGCGCGAGTCCCGCGTCCGAAGCGGGAACCACATCGCTATTATTCTTGAGCAGCGTCAGCGCCTCGGCGTTCTTGCCGCGTGCAATATGCGCAAGCGTCAGCGCGATGAGGGTGGTGGCGTCGCGTGCGCCGAGGTCCATCGCCTCGCCGAGCGCCGTTTCGGCCGAGGCAAAGCGCCCGCTCGCAAGATAGGCCTGTCCGAGCAGCGCACGGTAGCCTGCATCGCGCGGACTTGCCGCAACCGCGGCCTCCGCAAAGCTCACGGCCTTCGCAGCCTTGCCCTTTTCAAGCGCGACGCGCGCACTTCCAGCAGACTTTGCGGCAGCTTCCGCCCTGTCTGCGACTTTCGACGAAGCGGTTGCGAGCGGCCCTTTGCCGCTGCATCCGGTCGCCGTAATCCCCAGGGCGAAGCCCGCCGCGGCGAGTTTCATCAGCGTTTTGCGGTTCATGAAGATCCCCCCATCTATCCGGTGCTAGGCCTTTTTGCGCGCGGGCGCCGCGGGCAGACGGCTCGCCATCGCGTCGATTTCAGGCAGCGACGCGAGATATTGGTCGAGCAGGTCCGTCAGGATAAGCTGCGCGGAGCGGTTGGTGACGGCGCTCGCGAGGCGCAGGCGCAGATGGCGCTCGGCGTCGAGGCGCAGCGTGAAGGCCGCCTTTTCACGTGCCCGCAGCGCGCGCGGCGTTTTCGCCCTTTGTGCAGGCTTTTCCTCAACCTTGCGCGCGACGGCCGCGACGCGGTTGATCAGCGATTCCTGCTGGCGCACGACTTCGGGAACCTCGGGAGCGAAGGGCTCGCCGAGTTCGGCTGTAAGCGGCGTGGCGGCGATCGCATCCTCGCCGCTTTCGTCGACCGCATGCTCGGCCTCGACATTGTGCGCGAGCACCGATCCCGTCAGCAGCGGCTTCAGGTCGACCATGTGCGCAGGTTCGGCATTCTGGTCGGGGTCGACGTCATAGCCCATGTCGTTCCAGCCGAGATCGTCATATCCGGCGCCGACAAGCGGTCCGGGACCGCTTCCGAGCGGCTGGCGGCGCATGGCGGGCCGCGCGCCGCCCTTCCGGGCGAGCAGGCCGGCGCTCAGCGATGCGAGGGGTTTGGGTTCGCCCATCATTCCCTCCCCTTACTGGCCGGCGATGCGGCGGCCGAAGCCTCCGCCCATCGGGCGAACCGCGCCATAATTGCCCTGCGTGGGCAGGGGCGATGCGAAAATGGTTCGGCGGAAATTCTTCTCCAGCCGGTCGTTCATATAGGTCCAGAGCTGACGGATTTCTTCGGCCGAACGGCCATTGGGATCGACCTCCATCACGGTGCGTCCGTCGATCATCGACGCCGCGTAATCGGTACGGTGGTGGAGCGTCACCGGTGCGACGGTGCCGTGCTGGGACAACGCGACCGCGGCCTCGCTCGTGATCTTTGCCTTGGGGGTCGCCGCGTTCACGACGAATACGAGCGGCTTGCCCGCGCGTTCGCAAAGGTCGACCGTCGCGCCGACGGCGCGCAGGTCGTGCGGACTGGGGCGCGTCGGGACGACGATCAGTTCAGCGACGCTGATGACGCTCTGGATCGCCATGGTGATCGCGGGCGGTGTGTCGATGACCGCGAGCTTGAAGCCCTGCTGGCGCAGGATTTCAAGGTCAGAGGCGAGCCGCGCAACGGTAGTCTGCGCAAAGGCCGGAAGGTCGGTTTCGCGCTCGTTCCACCAGTCTGCGAGCGAACCTTGCGGGTCGATGTCGATGAGAACGACGGGGCCGGCGCCCGCAAGCTGGGCCTGCACCGCGAGGTGCCCCGACAAGGTCGTTTTGCCCGACCCGCCCTTCTGTGAAGCCAATGCCAAAACGCGCACGACTGTCCCCCTGAATGTCCAAAATCGGCCAGAGGAATGACATGCGGGGCGCTAAAATTGAGTTAACGATGATAAAAAGACGGTGAACGAATGGTGGAGTTCTATCGTAACCAAAGGCTGAAGATGGTGTTGTGCCAAACCGGAACAGAACCCGCTTCGCCGCCGATTCTCGCTAACGGCGTGTTAGCCATTTGAGGCTAGAGTGTTTTCCAAAGGAACTGGTTGCCCCACGCGGGCGACGGGGGTCATGGAGAATTTCGATGCGCTCATTTCGCACCTTAATTGCGTTTGCGCTGCCGCTCATGGCCGCATCGCTCGCCGTGCCGGCGGCCGCCTCGGTCAAGGACGGCGTCGACGCCTGGGAGCAAGGCGATTACCAGGGCGCGGTCGCCCAGTGGCGCCCGCTCGCCCTCGCCGGAGATCCCGACGCGCAGTTCAACCTTGGCCAGGCCTACAAGCTCGGCCGCGGTGTTCCCTCCGATCTTGATCAGGCCGAGGCCTGGTATCGCCGCGCTGCGAAGCAGGGGCATCTCCAGGCCGAGGATAATCTTGGCCTCGTCCTCTTCAGCGCCGGGCGCCGCGAGGAGGCCATGCCCTATATTGCACAGTCCGCCGGGCGCGGCGAGCCGCGGGCACAATATGTCCTCGGCACCGCCCACTTCAACGGGGACCTTGCAGCTGAAAACTGGCCGCTTGCCTATGCCCTCACCAAGCGGGCGAGCGATGCGGGGCTCCAGATCGCCTCGGCGCGCCTTGCGCAGCTCGACCAGCTGATCCCGCTCGAGCAGCGCCAGAAGGGCCTGTCGATGCTGCCCGAGATGGAAAAGGCCGAGGCCCGCGCGCGCCTTGCCGCGGTGAACGCCGCCGCCCCGCCGCCGCCGCAGCCCGCCCCCTCGCCGGTCAGGACCGCGAGCCTGCCCGCCTCGGCTCCCGGCACCAGCTACTCGCCGCCTCCGGTGATCGCACCGCCCGCCCCTGCGCCCGCGTCAAAATCGGCACTCTCACCTGCCGCCGAGGCCGCCGCCGTCGCGGCCGCCGAAGCCGCGGCCGCGGCCGACACCGCGGTCAGCGTTGCTGCAGCGGAAGCCCCGCCGCCCGCGTCGGCACCGGTCAAGTCGGCCCAGCTGCCAGCCCCCGGCACCGCTCGTGCTGCGCCGCCCGAGAGCGGTTCGTCGTCGGGGCCCGATCCCGCGCCCGCGCCCATCAAGGCCGCGGCTTTAGCGGCGAGCCCCGCGAAACCCGCTGCCGCGCCGGCGTCCGTCCCCGGCAGCGCGGCCTCCAGCCCGTGGCGCGCGCAGCTCGGCGCTTTCGGCGTCGAGGGCAACGCGCGTAAACTCTGGGCCAGCCTCGGCAAGAAATACCCCGCCCTAGCCGGGCAGGAGCCCTACATGGTGAAGAGCGGCACGCTCACCCGCCTCCAGGCCGGCTTTGCGAACAAGGCCGAGGCCGACAGCTTCTGCGCGAGGGTCAGGAAGGACGGTCAGGCCTGCCTGGTCGTCGATAAATAGCGAGACGTTCGCGTTGCAGCCCTAGCCGAGAACCCATTGGCGCCGCGAGTAGCCCTGCGCCCAGAGCAGCGCGGTCAGATCATGGTGCCGGATCACCGCGTCTGCCGCATCGGCTGCCGCCTGGTGCGGATGATAGGCGATGCCGAGTCCCGCGGCGGTGATCATCGGAATATCGTTAGCGCCGTCCCCGATTGCGAGCGTGTCGGCGAGCGGCAGGCGGTGCTTGGCCGCCTCGCTCTTCAGCGTTTCGAGCTTGGCGTCCTTGTCGACGATCGGTTCGGCGACCTTGCCGGTGAGCCTGCCCCCTTCGAGCAGCAGGCGGTTCGCGACGACCCGGTCAAACCCGACAGCTTCGCCGACCGGGTTTGCAAAGGCGGTAAAGCCGCCGGTGACGAGCACGCTGTGCGCGCCATAGGCTTTCATCGTCTGCACGAGTGTGCGCGCACCGCGGGTCAGGCGCACGCGCTCCATCCGGCATTCGGCGAGCACGGCTTCCGATAGCCCGCTCAGGAGCGCCACCCGCTCCTCGAGCGCACCACGAAAATCGACCTCGCCGCGCATTGCCTTTTCGGTGATGACTGCGACCTCCGCCTTGATCCCTGCATAGTCGGCGAGCTCGTCGATGCACTCGCAGGTGATCATCGTTGAATCCATGTCGGCGATCAGAAGTTTCTTTGTTCGGTCGCCGAGCGGCTGCACGATGACGTCGAGCGCGCCATGGTCCATTTTTGCAAGCTCGCTGCGGGCGCTGACGAGGCTGCCGTGGAAGACGATGTCGGCGGCGTCGCCCTCGTCGAGCCAGTGCGGCGCACCGACTTCGTGCCCCGTGGCATCGAGGCGATCGATCGCCTCGCGCACCACCTCGCCCGTTAGCTTTCCGGCTGCTATCAGCGTCGCAACGAACATGGTGTCTCCTTCTTCCTCCTTGGGCCCGAGGCCCCCACTCGCGCTTATCGCCGGGCCGACCGCGAGCGGCAAGAGTGCGCTGGCCGTCGCTTTGGCGCAGGCGGTGGGGCGCGCGCAAGTGGTGAATGCCGACGCGAGCCAGGTTTATCGCGACCTGGCCATTCTCTCCGCGCGCCCGACGGTGGCCGAGATGGCGGGCGTTCCCCACCGGCTCTTTGGACATGTCGACGGCGGTGAGGCTTATAATGCCGCGCGCTGGGCGGCCGATGCGCGCCGCGCGCTCGCCCGCGCGTGGGAAGATGAGGATGTGCCGATCCTTGTCGGCGGGACGGGCCTGTATCTGCGCACCCTTCTCTACGGCATCGCCCCGGTGCCCGACATCGATCCCGCCATCCGCGCCGAGGTGCGCGCTCTGCCGGCATGCGAGGCGCACGCGGCGCTCGTCCGCATCGATCCAGGAGCGGCAAGGCGCCTCCCTCCCGCCGACACGGCGCGCGTCGCCCGCGCGCTCGAGGTGGTTCGCGCAACCGGGCGCACGCTCGCCGACTGGCAGAAAGCCCGCGTGGGCGGCATTGCGGCCGACGTCGCGCTCGTCCCCCTTATCCTCCTCCCGCCGCGCGAATGGCTGCGCGCCCGCTGCGACGCGCGGCTCGAGACGATGTTCGCGAAGGGCGCCGCCGAGGAAGTCGCGGCGCTTCTTGCGCGCGGACTTGCCCCCGACCTCCCGGTCATGCGCGCGATCGGCGTGCCGCAGATCAGCGCATGGCTTTGCGGCGACATCGCGCGTGAGGAGGCACTCGCGCAGGCGCAGGCGGCGACACGCCAATATGCCAAGCGCCAATATACCTGGTTCCGGCACCAACCACCTCCGGACTGGCCACGCAATGAAGAATCATTATCAGTCGATTCTATGCATAAAATAGCAACTAAATTACGTGATATACTGTTGACAGGATAGAATCATACACCTATTGCCCGCCGACTGTTGCAGCGCACAAGCGCACCCCTGGCGCGCGTGCGAAGGATGAAGGAAGGAGAAAGATCGTGACGGAAATGAGCGGTGCCGACATGGTGGTTCAGGCGCTGGTCGACCTCGGGGTCGACACGGTGTTCGGCTATCCGGGCGGCGCGGTCCTTCCGATTTACGACGCGCTCTTCAACCATCCCAGCATCAAGCATATTCTCGTTCGCCACGAGCAGGCAGCCACCCATGCCGCCGAGGGCTATGCGCGCGCGACCGGCAGGCCCGGCGTGGTGCTCGTGACCTCGGGACCGGGCGCGACAAATGCCGTCACCGGCATCACCGATGCGCTGCTCGATTCGATTCCGATGATCGTGCTCACCGGCCAGGTGCCCACGACGCTGATCGGCACCGACGCCTTCCAGGAATGCGACACGGTCGGCATCACGCGCCACTGTACCAAGCATAACTACCTCGTGATGGACCCCGACCGTCTGGGCCCGATCATCCACGAGGCCTTCTACATCGCGACCCATGGCCGGCCCGGACCCGTCGTGATCGACATTCCCAAGAATGTGCAGGTTGCAACCGGCAGCTACTCGGTGCCTTCGAAGATCGAGCATCAAAGCTATCGCCCGCAGGTCGAGCCCGACCCCGCGGCGATTGCCGCGGCGATCGAGCTGATCGCGGCGGCTGAGCGGCCGATCTTCTACACCGGCGGCGGTGTGATCAATGCTGGACCCGACGCCAGCGCGGCCTTGCGCCAGCTCGTCGGGCTGACTGGCGCGCCGATCACCTCGACGCTGATGGGGCTCGGCGCCTTCCCGTCGGACGATCCCAAGTGGCTCGGCATGCTCGGCATGCACGGCACCTATGAATCGAACATGGCGATGAACCGTGCCGACCTCATCATCGCGGTCGGTGCGCGCTTTGACGACCGCGTGACGGGACGTCTCGACGCCTTTGCCCCGCACGCCAAGAAGATCCACATCGACATCGATCGCAGCTCGATCAACAAGATCGTCCCCGTCGACGTCGCGGTGCTTGGCGATGCGGGACGCGCACTCGACGCGCTGATTGCCGCGTGGCAGGAGCGGGGCCACCGGGCGCGCGACCTCGGCGAATGGTGGCGGCGCATCGACGGCTGGCGCGCGACGCGCTGTCTCGACTTTCCTGAAAAGAAAGACGCTGCCGCCGAAATCATGCCGCAACGTGCGGTGAAAGCGCTCTTCGAGGCGACGCGCGGGCGCGATCCGATCATTACCACCGAGGTCGGTCAGCACCAGATGTGGGCGGCGCAGCATTTCGGCTTCTCGGCGCCCAACCGCTGGCTCACAAGCGGCGGGCTCGGCACGATGGGCTATGGCTTTCCCGCCGCGGTCGGGGCGCAGATCGCCAGGCCCGACCGCCTCGTCATCTGCATCGCGGGCGAGGCAAGCCTGCAGATGAACATCCAGGAAATGGGCACGGTCAGCCAGTACCGCCTGCCGGTGAAGATTTTCATCCTCAACAATGAATGGATGGGAATGGTTCGCCAGTGGCAGGAGCTGACCTACGAGAGCCGCTATTCGAACAGCTATTCGGACAGCCTGCCCGATTTCGTGAAGCTCGCCGAGGCCTATGGCTGGACGGGCCTGCGCATCGACACGCTTGGTGAGCTCGAGGACGGCATCCAGACGATGCTCGCCACGCCCGGTCCGGTGATCGTCGACTGCCGCGTCGCCAAGCTCGCCAACTGCTTCCCGATGATCCCGTCGGGCGCAGCGCATACCGACATGATCCTCCAGCCGAGCGATGTCACCGGCACGATGGACGACGAAGCCAAGGCGCTGGTGTAACCGACATGAAAATCACGACCGAAATGGGCGAGCGCCACGTGCTCGCCGTCACCGTCGACAACGAGGCCGGGGTGCTCGCCAAGATCACCGGGCTGTTCACCGCGCGCGGCTACAATATCGAAAGCCTGACGGTGGCGGACATCACCGCCGACCATGCGCTGTCGCGCATCACCATCGTCACCTCCGGCCCGCCGCCGATCATCGACCAGATCATCGCGCAGCTCGACCGCCTCGTGCCCGTCCACAAGGTCACCGACCTCACCGACCAGGGCGCGCATGTCGAGCGCGAGATCGCGCTCGTGAAGGTCGCCGGTACGGGCGACAAGCGGATCGAGGCGCTGCGCCTTGCCGACGTGTTTCGCGCAAAGGTCGTCGACACGACGATCAGCAGCTTCATCTTCGAGATCACCGGCAACAGCGAAAAGGTCGACCGCTTCATCGCGCTGATGCGCGAATGCGGGCTGGTCGAGGTCGGGCGCACCGGCGTCGTCGCAATCGCCCGCGGCGCGGAGGCCATCTGAATTATCGCCGATCCGGCATCGCCGGGATCGCTCAAGTTTCAACCACGCTATCGGCCCCATCCTTTGGCTGGGGCGACACCAATAGGGAAGAATGACATGCAGGTTTATTACGATCGCGACGCCGACCAGGATCTCATCAAGGGCAAGAAAGTCGCCATCCTGGGTTACGGCAGCCAGGGCCACGCCCACGCGCAAAACCTTCGCGACAGCGGTGTGAAGGACGTTGCGATCGCGCTCCGCCCGGGCTCGGCGACCGCCAAAAAGGCCGAGGGTGCGGGCTTCCAGGTGATGTCGAACAAGGACGCCGCTGCCTGGGCCGACGTCATCATGATCGCCGCTCCCGACGAGCACCAGGCCAAGATCTATGCCGACGATCTTGCGGACAATATGAAGCCCGGCGCTGCGCTCGCCTTCGCGCACGGCCTTAACGTCCACTTCGGCCTCATCGAACCGCGCGCCGATATCGACGTCTTCATGGTCGCGCCCAAGGGCCCCGGCCACACGGTGCGCAGCGAATATCAGAAGGGCGGCGGGGTCCCCTGCCTGATCGCGGTCGACCAGGATACGACGGGGAATGCCAAGGCAATCGCCCTCTCCTACGCATCTGCCGTGGGCGGCGGCCGCAGCGGCATTATCGAGACGAGCTTCAAGGAAGAATGCGAAACCGATCTCTTCGGCGAGCAGGCCGTGCTCTGCGGCGGCATTACCCACCTCATCCAGGCGGGCTTTGAAACGCTCGTCGAGGCAGGCTACGCGCCCGAAATGGCCTATTTCGAATGCCTCCACGAAACCAAGCTGATCGTCGATCTCCTCTATGAGGGCGGCATTGCAAACATGCGCTATTCGATCTCGAACACCGCCGAATATGGCGATATCAAGACCGGCCCGCGCATCATCACCGAAGAGACGAAGGCCGAGATGAAGCGTGTGCTCGCCGACATCACCTCAGGCCGCTTCGTCAAGGACTTCGTCCTCGACAACCAGGCGGGCCAGCCCGAGCTCAAGGCGAGCCGCAAGGCCGCGGCCGCGCATCCGATCGAAAAGACGGGAGCAGAACTCCGCGCCATGATGCCGTGGATTGCGAAGAACAAGTTGGTGGACAAGGCGGTAAACTGACGCTTTAAGTCCCCATATCCGGGGAGGGGCTGGATCGGCCGCCCGCTGCGCCTGCGACGCGAAGCGACCAAACCAGCCTTTTTGCCGTTCGTGCCGGGCTTGCCGACGCCCCGTCCCAGGGACGGCCTTCGGCAAGCCCGCGCCGGACAGTTCGTGAAGCCTGCTTTCCTCAAGGGAGCGCGCCTGTGTCGAGCAGCAACTTCCCCTTCCGCGCGCACCGCGCCAATCTAGCCGCGCTCGCGGCCGAAGACCGCCGCCGCAACTTGAGCACGCGCAAAGGCGTCGATTTCGCCTCGAACGACTATCTCGCGCTGGCGGGTTCCTATGCCCTCGGGGAAGTGCTTGCGGCGGGCCTCGAACGCGGGATCCCCGCCGGATCAGGCGGTTCGCGCCTCCTGCGCGGCAATCACCCCGAACATGAGGCGCTCGAAGCCCATGCCGCGCGCCACTATGGCAGCGAGGCCGCACTTTTCTTCTCCACCGGCTTTGCCGCTAACGCCGCGCTCTTCGCAACGCTGCCCCAGCGCGGCGACCTCGTCGTCCACGACGAGCTCATCCACGCGAGCGCGCACGACGGCATGAAGCTGGGCCGTGCCGGCCGCCTCGACGCGCGCCACAATGATGCGCAGGCATTTGACGATATTATCGCGCGCTGGCGCCGCGGGGGCGGCACAGGCACGCCTTGGATCGCGGTTGAAAGCCTCTATTCGATGGACGGCGACAGGGCCCCGCTCGCCGATCTCGCGGCGGTTGCCGACCGGCACGACGCGGTTCTCGTCATCGACGAGGCGCACGCGACGGGCGTCTACGGCCCTGCTGGGCAGGGTCTCGCGCATGAGCTCGCCGACCGAGAGAATATCATCACCCTTCACACCTGCGGCAAGGCATTGGGCTGCGAGGGCGCGCTGCTCTGCGGCCCTTCGATCGTCCGCGATTTCCTGGTCAATCGCGGCCGCCCTTTCATTTTCTCCACCGCGCCCTCGCCGCTGATCGCGTGGCTCGTCCGCCACGCGCTCGAGATTATTGCCAATGAGCCCGAGCGCGCAGCGCGGCTTCACGCGCTTGTTCGCCGCGCCGAGGCACGCCTCGCCCAGCTCGGCATCACGGCAAGCGGCAGCCAGGTCATTCCCGTCCTCATCGGCGACAATGCCCGCACGATGCAGATAGCGTCGGCGCTTCAGGCCGCTGGCTTCGATGTCCGCGGCATCCGACCGCCCACCGTTCCGCACGGCACCGCGCGGCTGCGCATCGCGATCACCCTTCACGTCGACGAACCCGAGATCGACGCGATGGTGGACGCGCTCGCCGCCGCGATGACCGCGGCATGACCCGCCGCTTCGTCGTCACCGGCACCGATACCGGCATCGGCAAGACCATATTCAGCGCGGCGCTCGCCGGCGCTCTCGGCCTTGCTTACTGGAAGCCGATCCAGTCGGGGCTTGAAGAGGAAACCGACAGCGAGACCGTTGCCCGGCTCGCGGGCGTTTGCGTGCATCCTGAAGCCTATCGCCTTAAAACGCCGGCATCGCCGCACCTCGCCGCCGAGGTCGACGGCATCATCATCGAACCCGAGGGCCTCAGCCCGCCCGCAGGCGACCTTCTCGTCGAGGGCGCAGGGGGCGCGCTCGTGCCCGTCACGCGCACGCTCCTTTATGCCGACATTTTCGCGCGCTGGCAGATCCCGGCGATCGTCTGCGCGCGCACCGCGCTCGGCACGATCAACCATAGCCTGCTCACGATCGAGGCTCTGAAATCGCGCCGCGTGCCGATCCACGGCATCGCCTTCATCGGCGAGCCGCAAGAGGATAGCGAAGCCGTGATCGCGGCCTTGTCCGGCGTAAAGCGCCTCGGCCGCCTCCCCACGCTCGATGCGCTGACAGCGGAAGCGCTCGCGGACGCGTTTGCCGATCATTTCGACATTGCGGAATTCTCTCGAACCTGAGGCCGATCATCGCGGCCAAAAAGACGCTTCGAGGCGAAACCGCTTCGCCAAGGCGAGCTTCAAAGGAACGCGCGCCTGACCCGGGGCTTCGCTATAGGCATTTGCCGCCTCGCCGCGGCGGTGTAGGGCATCGGCAATGACTGGTCCCGCCCCCTCCCCCATCTGGCATCCCTTCACCCAGCACGGTCTGGGCGAGCCCGTTCCGCTGATCGCCCGCGCAGAGGGGGCGCGCCTCTACGACGCCGAAGGCAATAGCTGGATCGACGCGATTTCCTCCTGGTGGGTCACAACGCATGGGCACGCGCACCCGCGCATCATGGCCGCGATCCGCGCCCAGACCGCAAAGCTCGATCAGCTCATCTTCGCGGGCTGGACGCACGAGCCCGCCGAAACCCTCGCCGCGGAGCTTGTCCGGATCACCCCCGCGCCGCTCACCCGCGTCTTCTTCTCGGATTCGGGCTCGACCAGCGTCGAGGTCGCGCTCAAGATGGCGCTCGGCCACTTCGCCAACCGCGGCGAACCGCGCGAGCACATCCTTGTCCTTGAACACAGCTATCACGGCGACACGATCGGCGCGATGTCGGTGGGCGAGCGCGGAGTATTCAACAAGCCCTACGAGCCGCTGCTCTTTGACGTCGGCACGATCCCCTTCCCGCACGAGGGAATGGAGCAGAGGACACTCGACGCGCTCGAAGCCGCCTGCGCCCGGAAACCCGCGGCCTTCATCGTCGAGCCGCTGATCCTCGGTGCCGGCGGCATGCTGATCTATCCCGCCTGGGTGCTCGCCGAGATGCGCACCATTTGCGCTGAGCACGGCGTGCTCTTCATCGCCGACGAGGTGATGACCGGCTGGGGGCGCACCGGCACGCGCTTTGCCTGCGACCAGGCGGGAGTCATCCCCGATATCCTCTGCCTCTCGAAAGGGCTGACCGGCGGCGCCATTCCGTTGGCGGTGACCTTGTGCATCGAGCCGATCTTTGCCTCGCACTGGTCGACCGACCGCGCGAGAGCCTTTTATCATTCCTCGAGCTACACCGCGAACCCGATCGCCTGCGCTGCGGCCAACGCCAATCTCGAAATCTGGCGCGACGAGCCGGTCGAGGCACGGATCAACGCTCTCGCCGACGCGCAGGCTGCGCATCTTGCCATGCTGACCAACGACCCGCGCGTCACAAGCCTCCGCCGTCTCGGCACTATCGCGGCGCTCGACGTCGTCCAGGCCGACGCGGGCTATCTCTCGACCCTCGCCCCCCGCCTCGTCGCCTTCTACCGTGAGCGCGGGGTCTTGCTTCGTCCGCTCGGTAACACCGTCTATATAATGCCCCCCTATAGTATTACGGCGGACGATCTCGGGCAGGTCTGGACGGCGATTGCGTCCTCGCTGGACGAAATCGGCCAGTAACGAAGCTGTTTGCCAGCAATCAACTCGCTTGTTGTCGCAGCCGAAGCGGCTATTACCAAAACATCAAATCGTGAGGAGCGCGGAGGCGCGCGTCCTCAATGATCGAACGGATCGGGGGAGAATTCAATGGAATGGATGCTCATGCCGCTGAGACGCTATGCTGACTTTTCGGGGCGGTCACAGCGCATGGAGTTCTGGATGTTCTCGCTTTTTTGCGCGTTGATAAGCTCAGCTCTCCTCATCTTCGGCTTCAATTTCAGCAGCGATGACGGCGAAGACCTGACGGGCTTGAATACATTATTCCTCATACTCCTGGTAGGATTTGCCCTCTTTACGCTTATTCCATCGATCGCGGTGACGGTGCGCCGTTTTCACGACCAGGACAAATCGGGCTGGTTCTACCTGCTCGGTTTCATTCCCTATGTCGGGGGCCTCATCCTGCTCGTCTTCATGTGCATCGAAGGAACGCCCGGGCCGAACCGGTTCGGCCCGGATCCAAAGGGAGGTCACGCCGACATATTCGGCTGATCGCTCCCTTCGAAATGCTTTGCACCGGCGCCCAGGCCCGGTCCAGCAGGGTTGCGGGGGCAAGATATCTCCCGCGGTTCGGCTGAGGTTCATCGGCCGTGCATAGACGGAAACTTCGGGGGCGGCGCGAAGGAATGCGACTTGACGACCCATGCCCATTTTCTCCTGTCGCTCGTCGCTGCTGCGGCCTTGGCATCGCCGGCGCTCGCGCAGGAGGCGGAGAACCTGGCGCAGACCGGGCAGCCACCGCAGAAGACCTCGATCCTCTACACCTATGGCGACGAACCCTGCCCCGAGGCCGAGGGCGAGGAAATTGTCGTTTGCGCCCAGCGGCCCGAATCGGACCGCTACCGCGTGCCGAAGGAATTACGCAAGGAACTGAAGGAGGATGCGCCCGCCGGCGGCGGCAGCTGGACATCGGCGGTCGAGGGATATGAAAATGTCGCGCGCGCGACCCGTCCCGACAGCTGCTCACCCATTGGCAGTTACGGCTTTTCGGGCTGTTCGGCCGCGGCACTGCGCGAATGGCAGGCGGAGCGGCGTGCAATGAGGCGCGCCGCCGAGGCCGCGGACGATTGACGCCCGGCCGCCGCTTCGCATAGCCTCTGCACTCTTGAAAAAAGGAGCCTTTCGCCATGCGTATTGCCGCCCCCCTGCTTGCTCTGCCGCTGCTGCTCGCGGTCCCGCTGCTCGCACAGATGCCCGCCACCGCCCCCGGCGCCAAGGACGCCGCGCGCGTCACGGGCGGGACCTATCAGGCTGACCCGCACCACACACTCGTTGGCTGGCGGATCAATCATCTCGGGTTCAATGATTATTTCGGTATCTTCGGCGACGTAACCGGAACGCTGACGATCGACCCCAAGACGCCAGCCGCCGCAAAGCTCGACATCACCGTCCCCATCGCCAGCGTCACTGTCGCGAGCGCCGGGCTTAAGGACCATCTCCTCCGCCCCGCGGCCGAGAACGGCGCAAAGCCCGATTTCTTCGGCGCCGACCCTGCCCCCGCGCGCTTCGTTTCGACGGCGGTCGTCGTCGACGAGGATGGCGACGAGGCCAAGGTCACCGGCAACCTCACCCTCAACGGGGTGACGAAGCCGGTGACGCTCGACGTCGAGTTTACCGGTGCCGGGCCCTCGCCAATGGGCAATGTCGAAACGATCGGCTTCGAGGCGGAAACGACGATCAAGCGCAGCGAATTCGGACTCGGTTTCGGCGTTCCGCTTGTCGGCGACGAGGTGAAGCTCGAGATTTCAGCGGCGTTCGAAAAGAAATAACGCGGGCGATGATGCGGCCCTGGGTCTCCCTGCGGGGGATATCCAGGGCGGCGGAACGCCGGTGCGCAATTTTCCCACGTCCCCCCTTGCAAAGCGTGACATTTTGCATCACTAGGGCGGCCATGCACATGCGCGGCCTCCTTCTTCTGCGACTTACACGCCCTTGGGCGTGACCTCTGGCCTGCGCGACTAGCGGCTGGCCGAACGCCCAAGGGCCCGATCGACACCGCATCCCACTCGAAACGCAGAAGACACCAGACCCATGACCATGCTCCGCGACCCCTCGACCAAATATCGTCCCTTCCCGCAGGTTCCGCTGGAAAACCGCCTCTGGCCAGCGCGCACCATTACCAAGGCGCCGATCTGGCTCTCGACCGACCTGCGCGATGGCAACCAGGCGCTCATCGACCCGATGGATGCCGAAAAGAAGACGCGCTTTTTCGACCTCCTCGTGAAGTGCGGGCTGAAGGAGATCGAGGTCGGCTTTCCTGCCTCCGGCGCCACCGACTTTGACTATATCCAGAACCTCGTCCGCTCGGGCCGCATCCCTGACGATGTGACGCCGCAGGTGCTGACGCAGGCTCGCGCCGATCTCATCCGCACGAGCTTCGACAGCCTGGAAGGCGCGAAGACCGCGATCGTTCACCTCTATAACGCGGTGAGTCCCGCGTGGCGCCGCATCGTTTTCGGCATGGAAATGCCCGAGATCAAGCAGATCGCGGTCGACGGCGCGAAGCAGCTGCGCGACAATGCCGCGCGCCTGCCGGGCACCGACTGGCGGTTCGAATATAGCCCAGAGACCTTTTCGACCGCCGAGCTCGATTTCAGCATCGAATGCTGCGCCGCGGTAATGGAAATTCTCCAGCCTACCGCCGAGAAGCCCATCATCCTCAACCTCCCCGCGACGGTCGAGGCGGCAACGCCGAACATCTACGCCGACCAGATCGAATATTTCTGCAAGCATCTGCCGAACCGCGAGCGCGCGATCATTTCTCTGCACACGCACAACGACCGCGGCACGGGCGTCGCGGCGGCAGAACTCGGCCTGCTGGCGGGCGGCGACCGCGTGGAAGGCTGCCTGTTCGGAAATGGCGAGCGCACCGGCAATACCTGCCTGGTCACGATCGCGCTCAACATGTACACCCAAGGCGTCGACCCCGAGCTCGACTTCTCGGACATCGATGAAGTCATCGCGACGGTCGAATATTGCAACCAGCTGCCGGTCCACCCGCGCCACCCCTATGGGGGCGAGCTCGTCTACACCGCTTTTTCGGGCAGCCACCAGGACGCGATCAAGAAGGGCTTTGCCGCGCGCGAACGCCAGAATGACGAGCGGTGGGAAGTGCCCTATCTGCCGATCGACCCCGCCGACCTCGGGCGAAGCTATGAAGCGGTCATTCGCGTCAACAGCCAGTCCGGCAAGGGCGGTGTCGCCTGGGTGCTCGAACAGGACAAGGGGCTGAAACTCCCCAAGCGAATGCAGGCGAGCTTCAGCCATGTCGTTCAGGCCGTCGCAGACGAAACGAGCCGCGAACTCGGCGCCGAGGACATCTGGCAGGCGTTCGAAGGCCATTATCTCGCGAGCGAGGGCAAGCGCTTCCAGCTCGTCGATTGGGCCGAAACGCACAGCGGCACCGACCGCATATTCGCGGGCAAGCTCACCATCGACGGCACCGAACGCAGCGTCAGCGGCCGCGGCAACGGCCTGATGTCGAGCGTCGTCGCCGCGCTCGCGGAATCGGGCGGGCCGGTGATGGACATCGTCGATTATAGCGAGCACGCGATCGGCCAGGGCAGCAATGTGCAGGCCGCTGCCTATGTCGAATGCCGCACCGCCGACGGCAGGAGCCTTTTCGGGTGCGGACTCGATACCGATGTCGCGACCGCGAGCGTACGCGCGATCCTGAGTGCCGCCAACGGAGCCTAGAGCGCCTCGCTCCTGCGCTGCCACCTGGAGGTGGCGGCGCAGTGCGGGGTTGTGCGGCGCGTGGCAGGGCGGTGACCGAGGTCGCAGCCGCCTCCCGGATGCGCAGCGAATGGGCGCAGCACGGCGCCGGTACCCCCCTCGCTCGGCGGTTCTCGTCGCCTTCAAGGTCGGCCCATCCAGCGCCTTGAAGGCCTGCTTCCTTGACTTTCAGAGGGAAAGCCTCCATATGGCGGGGGCTATCGTCGCCTGCGACGGAAATTTGATACCCCATTCGGGTGGATTCTTGCCTTCTCACGCTACCAGCTCCGCCGGTGCTTTTGCCGGCGGGTATCTTGTTTCGTGAAAGGAAACACCCATGCCGATCGGCACCGTCAAATTCTTCAACACCGACAAGGGCTATGGCTTCATTGAAAATGAAGATGGCTCGGGCGACAGCTTCGTCCATATCACCGCCGTCCAGGCCGCGGGGATGCAGGGACTGAACAAGGATCAGCGCATCTCCTACGAGCTGGAAACCGGCCGCAACGGCAAGGTGTCGGCGATCAACCTCGAACAGGCCTGATTATTGGCCAAAGAGGAAGCCCTCACCTTCGATGGTGTGATCGACGAGATTCTGCCCGACGCCCGTTTCGGAGTCGTGCTCGAAAATGGTCATCGCATCATCGCCTATACTGCCGGCCGGATGCGACGATTTCGTATCCGGTCGGTCGTCGGCGACGCGGTTCGCGTCGAGATGACGCCTTATGACCTCAGCAAGGGTCGCCTCGTCTATCGCGAGCGCGGCAGTTCGCCGGTCACCGGACAGCGCCAGCGGCGCTGATACCCAATAAATTGAAAACATTGGTAAAATTAAGATAAATATGATGACAATTCAGACTACCACCATTTACCCCGCTCTTCGTGCACTCCCGATGGCCGGAAAGGCGATGCCCGAAACGCAGCGCCGCCCCCAGTCGACGCTGTCACGCCGCGAGCTTCGGCGCCTGATCGCCGACATGGTCGATTGACCCTGCATAACTAAAGGAGCCTGCCCCCCGTGTCGGCCACCATCGAATTCTATCTCGCCCAGGCGGAAAAATGCAGCGAAGAGGCCGCGGCCTCGTCGCTCGTACAGGTGCGCGAGCGCAACCTGCGCGCCGCTGCGGCGTGGCAAGGGATGGCTGACAAGCTGCTCTACGCCGAAAAGCTGCGCGCCGAAAAAGAACGGCTGATCGCAGCGGCGAAGCATTAGGGCCCCTTCAGCAGATCCCGTACGGGGGATATAAACGGCGCCCATGCTGACGCATCGCCTCGCCGCCCCCAGCGATCTTGCCGCCCTTCGCGCCGTGATGGCGCTCGCCATCTCCGAACTTCAAAGGGGCTTCCTGAACGAGGCCCAGATCGCCGCGAGCCATGCCGTGATGGGTCTCGACACCCAGCTGATCGACGACGGCACCTATTTCATCGTCGAGCAGGGGAGCGAAATCGCGGGCTGCGGCGGATGGTCGCACCGCGCGACGCTCTACGGGGGCGACCACAGCACCGCGCTGCGCAACGCTGCGCTTCTCGATCCTGCGACGGACGCGGCGCGCATTCGCGCGATGTACACCCATCCTCGCCATGCGCGTCGCGGCGTCGGGCGCCGCGTGATGACGCTCTGCGAAGAGGCCGCGCGCGGGGCGGGCTTCTCCCGCGCTGAACTCATGGCGACGCTGTCGGGCGAACCCCTCTACCGCGCCTGCGGCTACACGCCGATCGAACATGTCACCGCACATGCGAACGGCGTTGCCATACCGCTTATCCGGATGGGAAAGGCGCTCCGCTAAGGCGCCGTCGGACAAGTCAGCCGCCCGATGACTGGCGCGCCTTCTTCACCCCTTCGGCGAACTGCGCCGCCGTTACCTTCACCGCGAGCCCCGATTTTGCGAGGAAAAAGGCCGCGCGCGGCATGGTGATATCGCCCTCGCCGGTTGCCATGAGGGCTCCCTGCGGCGTCAGCGCCTTGATCTTGCCGAGCACCGCCGCGCCGTCGGCGCTGCGAACATCGGCGCCCACCTTCAGCGCTGCATCGACTGCCGCCGCGTCGCGTTCAGCCTCGTGAAGCACGGCGAGGATCTTGGCTTTCGTGGCTTTGAGTGCGGGGCCTTTCTCCGTCTGGACGAAGGCGCCGCGCGGCACGACGAGACCGTTTCCTTCGATCGCAACCGCAACCTTGTCGCCGGACACCTTGGCAACGGTGCCTACCTCTTCGCCGTCCGCGTCATAAACTTTGGCGCCGGGGGCGAGCTCGCTCGCCGCAACCGCGCTGCCTTCCTGGACCGCGTGGGCCGGGTTGGCTGCTAGTGCGGCTGCGCTGAGGGACAAGAGGACAAGGCGCAGGGCTTTGGTCATGAGGAAACTCCATTGGGACAGCTCGCGCTAATGGACCGCGCGCGATCCACTCGCCACGGTGTCCCCGATAGAATGTGCCGCGGAAACGGCGGAGCGAGGTGTTCAGGCGGAGGGGATCGTGCACGATGCGGCGCGAGCGAGCAAAAAATCCCGTTCGCGCGCATTGCCCACGAGCGCCGCCGCCGCTTCGAACGCCGCCTTGGCCTCGGCGTTCCGCCCGGCGCGGAGAAGGAAATCACCGCGCGCCGCGGGAAGCGGCGCATAATTTCTGAGCATCGCTTCATCGGCGATCGCATCGACCAGCGCGAGCCCCGCCTCCGGGCCGTACGCCATGCTGTGCGCAACCGCGCGGTTGAGCTCGACCACCGGCGAGGGCATCACCTCGCCCAGCCGGTCGTAGAGCGCTGCGATCCGGCGCCAGTCGGTATCCTCCGCACGCCGCGCGCGGGCGTGGCACGCGCCAAGCGCCGCCTGCAGCGCGTAGGGACCTTCGCCGCCGCCCAAGGCCTCGGCGCGGCTGAGCGCTTCCAGCCCGCGCCGGATCAGGAGCTGGTCCCAGCGCGCGCGGTCCTGCTCGGGCAGCGGCACCAGGGCGCCGCCCGGCCCCACGCGCGCCGGGAGGCGCGACGCCTGGATTTCCATGAGCGCGAGCAGCCCCAGCACCTCGGGCTCCCCCGGCATCAACGCTGCGAGAATGCGCCCGAGGCGCTGCGCCTCGGCGCAGAGCGCCGGGCGCACGAGGTCAGGACCGCGCGTTGCTGCATAGCCTTCGTTGAAGATGAGGTAGATCACCTCAAGCACCGAGGCGAGCCGGGGCGCGAGCGCCTGCCCGCGCGGAACCTCGAACGCTGCGCCTGCCTTGGCGATCGCCTTCTTGGCGCGGGTGATCCTCGCCGCGATAGCCGCCTCGTTCGACAGGAAGGCGCGGGCGATTTCCGCGACCGACAGCCCGCCAACCAGTCGCAGCGTCAGCGCGGCCCGCGCCTCCGGCGATATCACCGGGTGGCATGCCGCGAAGATCAGGCCGAGCAGTTCATCGCCCAGCTCATCGTCAAGCGCCGCCTCGACAGTCTCGATGCTCATGTCGCGCTCTTCGTCCCGTTCACGGGAGATCTCGGCAAGTTTGCTCTCCTGCATCGCCGCGCGGCGAAAGCCGTCGATCGCTCGCCGCTTCGCCGCTGTCATGAGCCACGCGCCCGGCCGATCGGGGACACCCGATGCCGGCCAGTCGGTGAGCGCGGCGAGCAGGGCCTCCTGTGCCAGTTCCTCGGCGCGGTCGACGTCGCGCGTCCACCGCGCGAGCCCGCCGATCAGCCGCGCCCGCTCGATCCGGAAAACCGCCTCGATCGCCCTTAAGATAGGGTCAGCCGCCATGCGCCCGGGTTAGAAGCGCATGGCGAGCGAAACAAGGCCTCAACACTTCGCGAGCTTTTCGCCGACGCCGTCATGGATCTCGGCGGCCTCGGGCGGAATGAGATCGGCGAAATCTTCCATTTCGTAGATGGGGCGGATTTCGATCTCGCTGGGCCCAAACATCGGGTTGGGGCAGCGCTTAACCCATTCGACGGCCTCGTCCATATCCTTGACTTCCCAGAGCCAATAGCCTGCGACGAGCTCGCGGGTCTCGGCAAAAGGACCATCGATAACGGTGCGGCTGGGGCCGTCGAATGCGACGCGCTTGCCGAAGGACGAGGGCTTGAGGCCGTCGCCTGAAACGAGGATCCCGGCGTTTACGAGCTCCTCGTTGAACTTGCCCATGTCGACGAACATCTGCTCAAGTTCAGGCGAAGGCGTCATGCCCTGCTCGCTGTCCTCGGTCGCCTTTACAAATACCATCACGCGCATCGGTTAACTCCTTCATCGGGGGGGACCGGCATGGCCTCCTTTCTAGACGACGAAGGAGCGATCGCGAAATCGACAAGCGGTGGACGTTTTTTTTCGCCCCCCCCCGGTTTTCGGTGAGCGCGGATTGGACAGCCCAGCCCCGCGCCCTATATCGAGGAGATGGATTCTACCCGCCCCAAGCTCGTCATCCGGAATTCCGAAACCCGCGATGCCGCCGCGATCGCACGCCTCTCGGCCAAGGTCTACGGCCGCGCGGAGGCCTATTCGGCGGCGCAGATCCGCGGCCAGATCAACAACTTCCCCGAAGGCCAGTTCCTTGCCGAATATGAAGGCCAGATCGTCGGTTTCTGCGCGACGCTGATCGTCCCCGAGGCTGCAGCGCTCGCCGACCATCGCTGGACCGCGATCAGCGGGGGCGGCTTTGCTACCCCCCACGATCCCGACGGTGACATCCTCTATGGCATGGAGGTTTGCGTCGATCCCGAATATCGGCGGCTGCGCATCGGCCAGCGTTTCTATCGCAAGCGGCAGGAATTGTGCCAGGCGCTCGAGCTCCAGGGCATTGCCTTTGGTGGCCGTATGCCGGGCTACGCCCGCCGCCGCCGCCAGTTTCCCGAACCCGAAGCCTATCTTGCCGCGGTTCTCGACAAGCAGCTGCGCGACCCGGTCATCAATTTCCAGGTCAATCAGGGATATCAGGTCAAAGGGGTCCTCCACGATTATCTGCCGAGCGACCGGGAAAGCGGCGGTCATGCCGTGCTGATGCTTTGGGAGAACCCCCTCGCCCCGCCGCGCGAAAAGGCGAATGCGCGCAACCGCGGCTCGGCGCCCGACCGCCTCCCTGCGACCGTGCGCGTCGCGACGGTCCAATTCCAGATGCGCGGCATAGACCGCATCGAACAGTTCGAAGAGCAGGTCGAATATTTTGTCGACGTTGCGGCCGACTATGCCGCCGATTTCGTGGTCTTTCCCGAGCTCTACACGCTCGAACTCCTCTCGATCGACAAGAACAAGCTGCCGCCCGAGAAGGCGATCCTCAAGATCGCGGATTATACCGAGCGCTATCTCGCCTTCATGGAGAAGCTCGCGGTCGGCTATAATATCAACATCATCGGCGGCTCGCACCCGACGCGCGTCGAGGGCGGGGACATCCGCAACATCGCTTATGTGTTCCTCCGTGATGGCTCGGTGCACCGCCAGGAAAAACTTCACCCGACCCCTTCCGAGCGCCGCTGGTGGAATATCAAGGGCGGCTATGGCGCCGACGCGATCAACACTGACTGCGGGCCGATCGGGGTGATGATTTGTTACGACAGCGAGTTTCCCGAACTTGCGCGTCACCTCGTCAACCAGGGCGCGATGATGCTCTTCGTCCCCTTTTGCACCGACGAACGCCGCGGTTATCTGCGCGTGCGCTATTGCTGCCACGCGCGCGCCGTCGAGAACCAATGCTATGTCATAACCTCTGGCGTCGTCGGCAATTTGCCAAACGTCGAGAATATGGACATTCACTACGCCGAGAGCGCAATCCTCACGCCTTCCGACTTCGCCTTTGCCCGCGACGGGGTCGCCGCCGACACGGCGGCGAATACCGAAACGATCGCGATCGCCGACTTGAGCCTTGCCGATCTTCTCACCAGCCGCCAGAGCGGCGCGGTGCAGAACCTGCGCGATCGGCGCTTCGATCTTTACCGCGTCGATTGGAAGGACCCCGCCGCGCCGGGGATCGGCTCAAGATGATGCGCGGGGTCTTTGCGTGACGGCGCCTCCCTTTCAGCTGTGCGGCCTCGACCATATCGTGCTTCGTGTTGTCGATCTCGAGAGGATGCGCCGCTTCTACAAGGATGTCCTCGGCTGCAGCGAGGAACGCGAACAGGCTGAGATCGGCCTCTACCAGCTCCGCGCAGGCGCCGCGCTCATCGATCTTGTCACCGTCAGCGGCAAGCTCGGTGGGATGGGGGGCGCGGCCCCGGGCGCCGAGGGCCGCAATCTTGACCATTTTGCCCTCGCATTGGACGGATTTGACGAGGCCGCGATCCGCGCGCATCTCGCGCAAATGGGCGTTGCGGTCGAGCAAGCGGGGCCGCGTTACGGCGCCGGGGGCGAAGGCCCGTCGATCTACATCCGCGATCCCGAGGGCAATATCGTCGAGCTGAAGGGCCCCGCGGGGGCCTGAGCTCCCGCAT
>JBIQHE010000007.1:0-139604 GCA_044508875.1 Sphingomonadales bacterium
CTCCTGTCCTCAAATTTAGGAAAGAAGGCGTCCACAAATCTAGGGGCTATTCAACTGGAGAGCGACGGCGCAATAACCCACCCCGCTCACAACGCATGTCGGAAGACAAAATTCAGGTAGCCAATCACCTGCTTCGAGAGCGGAACGGCATGAGGGCGCCGTGACTTCATCTTGCCTTCAGGGATGCGCCAGACACCGTCTTCGAGGTCGATCTCCTTCCATTCGGCATGCCGTAGCTCGCCAGGCCGCACAAAGACGTGAGGGGCGATGAGAAGAGCGTACCTGGTGATGAAGTTGCCTGTGTAGTCCTGGATCGCTCGTAGCAGCCCGCCAAGCTCCTTGGGTTCGAGAATCGCAGCGTAGTGCTTTGCCTTTGGCGTGATCAATGCCCCACGAAGCATCGACGTGGGGTCACCTTTGCAGCGCGTGGTTGCAACGCCATACCGGAATACGCGGCTCGCAAACGACCGGGTCTTCTTCGCGGTCTCGTGCTTGCCCTTGGCCTCGAGCCGCTTGAGAGGAGCGAGCACTTCAAACGGCTCGATCTCGTCGATCGGTCGGCTGCCAATCGCGTCCACCAGCTGCTCAAGGAAGAAGTTGGCCTTCACGATGGTGGCATCTGCCCTGCCACTCTGCACCATCATCTGATCGATGTACTCCCGCGCCACTGCCTCGAAGGTCTGGGCGGAGAGGAATTCGGCGCGAATCTTCTGCTTGCGCTTCTCCATCGCCGGGTCGCCGCCGGACGCGATCTTGTGCCGCGCCTCATAGGCTGTCTGCCTTGCCTGCTTGAGGCTGATCTCGGGGTAGGCACCGATCGAGAGCTTCTTTTCGACCGGGCCGATCCGGTAGCGGAATCGCCAGAGTTTGCCGCCGGCTGGGGAGACCTCGATGTACAATCCGCGGTCGTCAGCAACCTTGTAAGGCTTGTCCTTTGGCTTGAGTGCTCGAAGCCGAGTCTCGGTCAGCGGCATGTGCGGGCCTTTTCCCGATGTGGTTTTCGCAAAGGCCCGCAAAAGGCCCGCAAAAATGTGCGGAACCCCCGAGAAAAGGCGGGACGATCCGGCACGATCCAAGGGCCAATTCCCTTGGATTTCTGCGGGTTTAATACACTTTTTGGGATGTTCCGAGAAGAACAAATGGTGCCCAGAAGAGGACTCGAACCTCCACGACCTTGCGATCGCCAGCACCTGAAGCTGGTGCGTCTACCAATTCCGCCATCTGGGCACGGGGTAGGAGCGGGCGCTTAGCTGTGGGGCCTGTTGCTTGTCAACCGCGCTGGGGGTCGTGCATGACATTTTCTTTCAGGGCGGCCGTTTTGCGTTGGCGAGACCGGTGTCGCCCCTTGCCCCGCACGGCGCTTCGCGGCATGGGGAAGCCGCGCGGCGCGCGGCGCCGGAATAGAATCACGGACGGATGACATGCGGAACCTCGACGGGCAATTGATCACGGTGCTGGGTGGCGGCGGCTTCATCGGCCGCTACGTCGTACAAAAGCTCCTTGCCCGCGGCGCACGCGTCCGCGTCGCGCAGCGCGCGCCGCGGGCCGCGACGTTCCTGAAGCCGCTCGGCGGGCTCGGCCAGACGCAGTTCGTTGCGTGCGACGTCCGCGACGCTTCGAGCGTCGCGCGCGCGGTCGCGGGCAGCAATGCGGTCATCAACCTCGCGGGGAGCTTTGACGACATGCGCGCCGTGCAGACCGATGGCGCCGCCCATGTCGCAGCGGGGGCGAAGGCAGCCGGGGTACGCACGCTTGTCCATCTCTCGGCCATCGGCGCGGACCCCGAAAGCCCGTCTCTCTACGGGCGGAGCAAGGCCGACGGCGAAGCCGCGGTGCTCGCGGCCTTCCCTGAGGCGGTCATCTTTCGCCCATCGGTTGTCTTCGGCCGCGAGGACCAGTTCATCAATCGTTTCGCCGCGATGATCCGCCTGTCGCCGGTCGTCCCGGTGATCGCACCCGCGGCGAAGTTTCAGCCGGTCTATGTCGGCGACGTCGCCGACGCGGTTGTCTCAGCGCTCGACGCCTCAGCTGGGGGCCGCATTTTCGAACTCGGTGGGCCGCAGGTGCTGACAATGTCAGCGCTCTTGCGCTGGATCGCAGATGCGACCGGACGCAAGCGCCTGTTCGTCGAACTGCCCGACGCGCTTGCCTCGGTGCTTGCAAGCGGGTTCGGCTGGTTACCGGGCGCGCCGATCACCAAGGATCAGTGGCTGATGCTGCAATCGGACAATATCGTGTCGCCCGCTGCCGAAGGGTTCGCCGCGCTCGGCATCGCGCCCGCATCGCTTGCTTCGGTCGCCGGAGGATGGCTCGTACAATATCGTCGCCACGGGCGCTTTGCAGAAATTGCGGCGCAGTGAGGCGAAGCGGCGGCTTGCCGTCCTTGCAGAGCTTGGCAAAGGCGCGGGCGGCGGCATAAGAAGGTCAAGGACAGGGCGTCCGGCACGCGTCGGGCGCCCTTTTGCATATTCTTTCCGCCAGGACCCTGCATGACCCTGCCCTGCCCCGCCTGTACTATCGCCGCCGAAGGAGCCTTTCGTTGATCTGGCTGACTGCAATCATCCTCGGCATCGTCGAGGGGCTCACCGAATTCCTGCCCGTCTCCTCGACGGGGCATTTGATCCTTGCGACCGAATTGCTCGGCTATGACGCGTCGAAATGGGCCGTGTTCAACATCGCGATCCAGCCCGGTGCAATTCTCGCTATCGTTGTCCTCTACCGCCACCTTTTCTGGGACATGTTCGTGGGCTTCTTCCGGCGCGACCCGGTCGCGATCGCCTTCGTCCGCAACCTGCTCCTCGCCTTCTTCCCGGCCGTGATCCTCGGCCTCGCCTTCGGCGACCAGATCGAGCTTTTGCTTGAAAATGCAGTCGTCGTCGCCTGGGCGCTGGTCATCGGCGGCTTTGCCATTCTCCTTGTCGAGCGTTTTGCAAAACCCCGCGAAAGCGGCGGGGTCGCCTCGCTGACGTCGCGCCAGTCGATCCTCGTGGGGCTCGTCCAGTGCCTCGCGATGATTCCCGGCGTCAGCCGCTCAGGCGCGACGATCATGGGGGCCATGTCGCTCGGCGTCGACCGCAAGACTGCCGCAGAATTCAGCTTTTTCCTAGCCTTGCCGACGCTGAGCGGCGCGACCGTGCTGCAGCTCTTCAAGCACCGCGACGCGATTACGAGCAATGACCTCGGGCTGATCGGCGTAGGCGCGCTCGTCTCCTTCATCGTCGCATGGGCGGTCATCAAGGCATTCCTTGCCGTGGTGACCCGCTATGGGTTTGCGCCCTTTGCCTGGTATCGCATCATCATCGGTGGCGCCGCGCTCGTCTGGTTGACCTTGCGATAGGTCCGAAACGATACTAATTCACGAAAGATAATTTCGCGAGGTTCCTTAACGGCGAAAGCGTGCGATTTTTAGGACAATCCTTCTTAACTATATCCCGATTCTTTCGTGACAGGGTTCAGCTGAGCATGCATCCGGCTCCCAACGAAAGGGAATTTGCATGGCAGCCGAACGCATGCTCCAATTTGTGGGGCGCGAACAATCCTATCCCGACAAACGCTCTCCCGACGAGCGCGCGCGCGATTTCAGGGAAATCGCCGAACGCTATGCAGCGGTAGAGGCTGACGCGCAGGCGGCGCGCTGTTCGCAGTGCGGTGTCCCCTATTGCTCGGTCCACTGCCCGCTCCACAATCATATCCCGGACTGGCTGCGCCTGACCGCCGAAGGGCGGCTGCGCGAAGCCTATGAACTTTCCAACGCCACCTCGACCATGCCCGAGATCTGCGGCCGCATCTGCCCGCAGGATCGCCTCTGCGAGGGCAATTGCGTGATAGAATTTTCAGGTCACGGCGCGGTGACGATCGGCAGCGTCGAGAAATATATCACCGACACCGCCTGGGCCGAAGGCTGGGTCGAGCCGATCGAGCCCGGCCCCGCGACGGGACAATCGATCGGGATCATCGGTGCCGGTCCCGCCGGGCTGACAGCGGCCGAATATCTGCGTGTCGAAGGACATGAGGTGCATGTCTACGACCGTCACGACCGTGCGGGAGGGCTCCTTACCTACGGCATCCCCGGCTTCAAGCTTGAAAAGCATGTGGTGATGCGCCGCGTCGAGCGGCTTGCGGCGAGCGGTATTCATTTCCACCTCGGCTTCGAGGTCGGCCGCGACGCGACGCTCGATGCGCTCCGCGCGAAGCATGACGCGATCCTGATCGCGACCGGCGTCTACAAGGCGCGCGAGATCAACGTGCCGGGGAATGAAGCCGCGGGCGTTATCGCCGCGCTCGACTATCTCATCGCCTCCAATCGCAAGGGCTTCGGCGACGCCGTTCCCGAATTCGAGGACGGCCGCCTCAACGCCGAGGGCAAGCATGTCGTCGTGATCGGCGGCGGCGACACCGCGATGGACTGCGTCCGCACCGCGGTGCGTCAAGGCGCAAAATCGGTGAAGTGCCTCTATCGCCGCGACCGCGACAATATGCCCGGTTCGCAGCGCGAGGTCGCCAACGCCGAGGAAGAAGGCGTCGAGTTCGTCTGGCTCTCGGCCCCCGAACGCTTTACCGCCGACAGCTCGGTCAAGGAAGTGGCCGTGAAGGGCATGCGCCTCGGCGCCCCCGACGCGAGTGGTCGCCGCAGCCCCGAACCCGACCCCGGCCGCGCCTTCGACCTTCCCGCCGACATGGTGATCAAGGCCTTGGGCTTTGATCCTGAGGAATTGCCGCAGCTCTTCGGCTCGCCCGATCTCAGCGTCACGCGCTGGGGCACGCTGCGGGTCGATCACCAGACGATGATGACGAGCCTTTCGGGGGTGTTTGCCGCGGGGGACATCGTGCGCGGCGCGAGCCTCGTCGTCTGGGGCATTCGCGACGGGCGCGACGTGAGCGAGGCAATGTCGAAATGGTTGAAGGCCAAGGCCAAAAGCGAGAGGAAGGCTGCCTGACCAACAGGGGGAAGGAAACATCTATGTCGACCTGGAAATCCATCTTGCTTGGAAGCGCGGTTCTCATCGCGCCAGCACCCGCCGCGATGGCGCAGGAGGCGCCCGAAGCCGAAATGGTCGCCGATGAGGCAGACTGGGAAGCCGGCGCCGGGAGCGAAGCATCCCTCGCCGATGCAAAAGCAAAGATGCAGAAGGAAATGGACGCTACGATCGCGCTCATCGAAACGATGTTCGACACGAGCGAACTGCCGCCGATCGAGCCCGCCCGGCTGAGCCTCGCCGAGCGCACGACCGCCGCGTTGATCCCGAGCGGCAGCCTCGAAAAGATGATGGACAATCTTTACGGCAAGATGCTCCGCACGGTGCTCGGCGAGATGGGCAGCAACTCGGACCTGATGCTGTCGATCAAGACCGGGGTCGAGAGCGAAAAGATCGCTGCGCTCGACGCCAACACCAAGAACGCCGTCGCCGATCTCTTCGACCCGCATCGCAAGGAGCGCGAGGCGCAGGTCATCAAGGTCGTTCGGCCGCTGATCAGCGAGGCGCTCGCCGACATCGAGGCGCCGATGCGCGCAGGGCTCGCCAAGGCCTATGCCCGCAAATTCTCGGCCGATCAGCTGACCGAACTCAACAGCTTCTTTGCCACCCCGACGGGCCAGTCCTTCGCAGGCGAATCGCTCGCGCTCCAGGCCGACCCCGAAGTCATGCTCGCGGTCGTGAAGGCGATCCCGCCGATGGTCACAAAGTTCCTCGACCGCGCACCGGCGATCGAGGGGCAGTTCAAGGAGCTTCCCAGGGAGAAGGCGCTGGGCGACCTCAGCGATGCCGAGATGAAGAAGCTCGCCAAGCTCATGAAGGTCAGTGTCCAGACGCTCAAGGACAACCGCGACATGATGAGCGGCGAGATGGAATCGGCGGACGCCATGATGGGCGAAACGAGTGACGAGGCGGCCTGGGATGAGGCGGCAGAAGCCGATGCCGCTTACGAAGCCGCAGAGGAGGCAGCCGACGCAGCCGCGGCTACCGCTGACGACGGCTATTATGACCCTGCTTATGACCGCGACAATTGGTCGGAGGCCGACCGTCAGCGGGTCGACGAGCTCGAGGCTGCCGCCACTTACGCCTCAACCGCCGCCATCGAAGCGCACGAGGAGGCGGTCGCCAACGCCCGCAAGAAACTGCCACCTAGAGACTAAGGAGCGTTCGTTCGCCCGGCCACCGCCGGGAGAGCGACGATCCCGCCAGGAACGAAATCATGACTCATTTCCCCACCCCCGAACACGCCCGGCTTGCTGCCGAAGGCCTTTATCGCCCGGACCTTGAGTCCGATTCCTGCGGCGTCGGCATGGTCGCAGCGACCGACGGCAAGGCGTCGCGCCGCGTCGTCGAGGCGGCCATCGAGGCGCTGCGCGCGGTGTGGCACCGCGGCGCGGTCGATGCCGACGGCAAGACCGGTGACGGGGCGGGAATTCATGTCGATCTTCCTGAACGCTTCTTCGACGATGCGATCGCGGCGTCGGGGCACAAGGTGCGCCCGAACCGCCTCGCGGTCGGCATGATCTTCCTGCCGCGCACCGACCTTTCCGCGCAGGAGGAATGCCGCACGATCGTCGAGACCGAGATCATCGAGGCTGGCTATACGATCTATGGCTGGCGCCAGGTGCCGGTCGACGTCTCGGTGATCGGCGACAAGGCGCAGCGCACGCGCCCCGAGATCGAGCAGATCATGATCGCGGGGCCGCTGCCCGGCGAACAGTCGATCGACGAGTTTGAAAAGCAGCTCTACCTCGTCCGCCGCCGTATCGAGAAGAAGGTGGTCGCAGCGCAGATCGCCGACTTCTACATCTGCAGCCTGTCGGCGCGCTCGATCATCTACAAGGGGCTGTTCCTCGCGGAAAGCCTTGCCGACTTCTACCCCGACCTCACGAGCAAGCTCTTCGAGAGCCGGGTCGCGATCTTTCACCAGCGTTACTCGACCAACACTTTTCCGCAATGGTGGCTCGCCCAGCCGTTCCGCTGCCTCGCGCACAATGGCGAGATCAACACGATCCGCGGCAACCGCAACTGGATGAAGAGCCACGAGATCAAGATGGCAAGTCTCGCCTTCGGCGAGCATTCGGAAGACATCAAGCCCGTGATCCCGGCGGGCGCGTCGGACACCGCGGCGCTCGATGCCGTGTTCGAAACCCTGTGCCGTGCGGGCCGCGACGCACCGACCGCCAAGCTGATCCTCGTCCCCGAAGCGTGGGAAAGCGACCCCGACGCGCCCGAAGCGCACAAGGCGATGTATGCCTATCTCGCGAGCGTCATGGAGCCGTGGGACGGCCCCGCCGCGCTCGCGATGACCGATGGCCGCTGGGCGGTCGCCGGAATGGACCGCAACGCGCTTCGTCCGCTGCGTTATACGCTGACCGCCGACAACCTCCTCGTCGTCGGCTCCGAGAGCGGCATGGTGCTGCTCCCCGAGGCGAGCATCCGCAAGAAGGGCCGCCTTGGGCCCGGCCAGATGATCGCGGTCGATCTCGACGAAGGCACCCTCTACAACGACCGTGCCGTCAAGGACCGGATCGCGAGCGCGCAGGACTATCCCGCGCGCGTCAAGGGGTTCCGCACCATGGCCGACCTCCCCAAGGGTGGAAGGTCGAGCCTTGCCGACTGGGACCGCTCCGAGCTCCTTCGCCGCCAGGTCGCAGCGGGGCTTACGATGGAGGACATGGAACTCATCCTCTCGCCGATGGTCGAGGATGCAAAGGAAGCCGTGGGATCGATGGGCGATGACACGCCGCTCGCGGTCATTTCTGACAAGCCCCGCCACGTCGCGCAATTCTTCCGCCAGAATTTCAGCCAGGTCACCAACCCGCCGATCGACAGCTTGCGCGAACGGCACGTGATGAGCCTCAAGACGCGCTTTGCGAACCTCGCGAACATCCTCGATGAAAAGGGGCAGAGCGAGCATGTCCTCGTCATGGATTCGCCGGTGCTCGTGGGCGACGATTGGGACCGGCTCCGAGCCAATTTCGGTGATGCGGTTGCCGATATCGACTGCACCTTTCCCGTGGACGGCGATGCCTCCTCGCTCCGCGATGCGATCACGCGCATTCGCCGCGAAGCCGAGGATGCGGTGCGCGCCGGGCGGAGCGAGCTCTTCCTCTCCGACCAGAATATCGGCCCCGACCGCGTCGGTGTCGCGATGGTGCTCGCGGCCGCGGCGGTGCACACGCACCTCGTGCGCAAGGGGCTGCGCAGCTACGCCTCGATCAACGTCCGCTCCGCCGAGGTGCTCGACACCCACAGCTTCGCGGTTCTGATCGGGGTCGGCGCGACCACGGTGCATGCCTACCTTGCTGAAGCGACGATCGCGGACCGCCAGGCGCGCGGGCTCTTCGGCGAGCTCAGCCTCGCCGACTGCCGCAAGCGCTTCCGCAAGGCGATCGACGAGGGCTTCCTCAAGATCATGGCGAAGATGGGGATCGCGGTGATCTCGAGCTATCGCGGCGGCTATAATTTCGAAGCCGTCGGCCTGTCACGCGCGCTGGTCAACGACCTCTTCCCCGGCATGCCCGCGAAGATTTCAGGCGAAGGCTACCAGTCGCTCTTCATCAACGCGACCGACAAGCACAAGGCGGCGTTCGATACCCGCGTCACGACGCTCCCCGTCGGCGGCTTCTATCGCCAGCGCGCGGGCGGCGAGACGCATGCCTATTCGGCGCAGCTCATGCACCTCCTGCAGACCGCCGTCGCGACCGACAGCTATTCGACCTATCTGCAGTTCGCGCGCGGCGTTGCCGACCTTCCGCCTGTCTATCTGCGCGACCTCATGGAGTTCAACTATCCCGCGCAGGGCGTGCCCCTCGACAGCGTCGAGGCGATCACCGAGATCCGCAAGCGCTTCGTCACGCCCGGCATGTCGCTCGGCGCGCTCTCACCCGAGGCGCACGAGACTCTCGCGATCGCGATGAACCGCATCGGCGCCAAGGCGGTGTCGGGCGAAGGCGGCGAGGCGAGCGAGCGTTATCGCCCCTATGCCAATGGCGACAATGCCAACAGCAATATCAAGCAGATCGCGAGCGGCCGCTTCGGTGTGACCGCCGAATATCTCGGCGCCTGCGACGAGATCGAAATCAAGGTCGCGCAGGGCGCCAAGCCCGGCGAGGGCGGCCAGCTCCCGGGCTTCAAGGTCACCGAGTTCATCGCCCGTCTGCGCCACGCGACGCCCGGGGTGATGTTGATCAGTCCGCCGCCGCACCACGACATTTATTCGATCGAGGACCTCGCGCAGCTGATCTACGATCTGAAGCAGATCAACCCGCGCGCGCGCGTCTGCGTCAAGCTCGTAAGCTCGGCGGGCATCGGGACGGTTGCAGCGGGCGTCGCCAAGGCGCACGCCGACGTGATCCTCGTCTCGGGCAATACCGGCGGCACTGGCGCCTCGCCCCAGACGAGCGTCAAATATGCCGGCACGCCCTGGGAAATGGGCCTCAGCGAAGTCAACCAGGTGCTGACGCTCAATGGCCTGCGCCACCGTATCCGGCTGCGCACCGACGGCGGCCTCAAGACCGGGCGCGACATCGTGATTGCAGCGATCCTCGGCGCCGAGGAATATGGCATCGGGACTTTGAGCCTCGTTGCGATGGGGTGCATCATGGTGCGCCAGTGCCATTCGAACACCTGCCCGGTCGGCGTCTGCACGCAGGATGAAAAGCTGCGCGCCAAATTCACCGGGACGCCCGAGAAAGTCATCAACCTCATGACCTTCATCGCCGAAGAGGTGCGCGAAATCCTGGCCAAGCTTGGCTGCCGCAGCCTCGACGAGGTCATCGGCCGCACCGAGCTTCTCCGCCAGGTCAGCCGCGGCGCCGAGCATCTCGACGACCTTGATCTCAACCCGATCCTCGCCAAGGTCGACGCGCCCGACGAGGAACGCCGCTCGCAGGGACCGCATTTCCGCAACCCCGTTCCCGACAGCCTCGATGCGCAGATCCTCAATGACGCAAGGCCGCTGTTCGAGCGCGGCGAGCGGATGCAGCTGACCTATAACGTCCGCAACACGCACCGCGCCGTGGGGACGCGCCTCTCGGCCGAGGTCACGCAGCGCTTTGGCATGACCGGCCTCGCGCAGGGTCATATCGAGATCCGCCTCCGCGGCACTGCGGGGCAGTCACTCGGCGCTTTCCTCTGCCAGGGCATCACGCTCGAAGTCTTCGGCGATGCCAACGACTATGTCGGCAAGGGCCTCTCGGGCGGCCGCATCATCGTACGCCCCACCGTGTCGAGCCCGCTCGTCAGCCAGCACAACAGCATCATTGGCAACACCGTTCTTTATGGCGCAACCGCGGGCACGCTGCTCGCGGCAGGCCAGGCCGGCGAACGCTTTGCGGTTCGCAATTCGGGCGCGAATGTCGTCGTCGAGGGCTGCGGCGCGAATGGCTGCGAATATATGACCGGCGGCACCGCGGTGATCCTGGGACCAGTCGGCTCGAACTTCGGCGCCGGCATGACCGGCGGCATGGCCTTCGTTCTCGATACCGACGAGAGTTTCGAGCGCCGCGCCAATGGCGAATCGATCGTCTGGCAGCGCCTCGAGAGCGCGCATTGGGAAGCGGTCCTGAAGGGCCTGATCGCGGACCATGCCGAGGCAACCGGCAGCAAATGGTCGGCTGAGATCCTTTCCGACTGGGACCTTCGCAAGGGCCAGTTCTGGCAGGTCTGCCCCAGGGAAATGCTCCCTCGCCTCGCCCACCCACTCAGCGATAACGCGCTCGGCGAGGTCGTCGCCGCCGAATAGCGAAGATCCCGCCGCGGCGCGCCGCGGCGGGATTTCGGCGCAGACGAGGGGCGTTTCATCGCGGCCGCAGCGGCGTTCAGCGCAGCGAAAGCGTCGGCCCTCTAAAAGACGCGGCTTCGATTGCTTCGCGTCCTTTTGGAAAGGATGATGCCATGACCCGCCGCCTGTCGCTCGCTGCCCTCCCCCTCCTCGCGCTCGCCGCGCCGATTCCCGCGGCCGCCGCTGATGAAAGCACTCTTGCCGTCCTCGGCGATCCCGCGGCGCAGGACGAGATGGCCGAGACGGTGACCGCGCTCGTCAACGCGTTGATGCGCCTCAACATCGGACCGCTTGCCGAAGCCGTGGCGCGCGTCGACCCCGAATCGGATGCAGCGTACATCCCGCCCGACGCGACGCTTGGTGAGGTCGCGGGGCGTGACCCCGATTATGGCGAACGCCTTGGCAGCGACGTTCGCGCCGGCGCCCGCATGGCAGGACATATGGCGGCGGCGGTTGCGGCCTATGCGCCTGTGCTGAGGGACATGGCGCGCGACATGGCCGCGCAATGGGAACGCGAGCGCGAGGCCGCGCGGCGCTGACGCGCCTCGCGCGCTGTCCCAAGCAGATTGGGCCCGGCGCGGTGGATAAATGATGCGACGTCCCGCGCCGCGGCGCCATAGCCGTTGCACCCCGAGCCCTCGTACCGCTATGCCAAGACCATGTGGCAACTCTACCAATTTCCCCTCTGTCCCTTTTCGCGCAAGATTCGGCTCCTGCTCGGTGAAAAGGGCGTAGGCTATGAACTGGTGCGCGAATCGCCGTGGGAGCGCCGCGACGAGTTCATTGACCTCAACCCCGCGGGACGCACCCCGGTCATGGTCGACCAGGAGCGCGGCCAGGTCCTGATCGACAGCGCCGCGATCGCGGAATATTTCGAGGAAACGGTCGAGGCGAAGGCGATGATCAACGGCACGGCCGCGAACCGCGCCGAAATCCGCCGTCTCGTTGCCTGGTTCGACCAGGACTTTTACTATGAAGTGACCGGCCCTCTGCTCTTCGAGCGGATGCAGAAGCGCATCGTCCACCGTCAGCCGCCCGACGCCGGCGCGCTGCGCGAGGCGATGAAGGCGGCGAATAACCATCTCGACTATGTCGATTATCTCATCGATCATCGCACCTGGCTTGCCGGCGCGACGATGAGCCTTGCCGACCTCGCCGCCGCTGCGCATATTTCGGTCGCCGACTATCTTGGCGGGATCGACTGGACGGGCCACGAGCAGACGAAGGGCTGGTATTCGGGCCTAAAATCGCGCCCAAGCTTCCGCCCCCTGCTCGCCGAGCGGATGGAGATTGTCAGTCCGCCCAAATATTATGAGGACGTCGACTTTTAAGCGCGCTTGGGCGGCCTGGGCGCGTGAAAAGGGAGTTCGGTTCGCGCGAAGCGGATCGCGGTCGCCGCTCACTCTGCGCGCCGGGCCGCGACCAGATAATTGAGCGCCTCGCTTCCCCCGAGCTTGAACCCCCTTGCAGGCGACGGAGAAAGCCCGGTGCGGTCGATGACCTTAAGCCCCACGGCTTCGAGCAGCGCGGCGAGTTCCTCGGGTTTCAGGAAACGGTCCCAGTCGTGCGTCCCGCGGGGCACCGCGCCGAGGCGCTCGGCAGCTTCCACCAGCAGGAGCTTCGAGGCAGAGGTGCGGTTGGGCGTCGAGAGGATCATCAGCCCGTCCGGCGCCAGCCGCGCGGCGAGCTCAGCGACGAAGGCGGCGGGATCGGCGACATGCTCGATCACCTCCATCGAGGAGACGAGGTCGAATAGCTGAGGGGGGAGCGCTGCGAGCTCGCCGGCGAAATAGGTGATCGCAAGGCCCTGCCCCGCGGCATGCTCGCGCGCCGCCGCGATATTCTCGGGCGCCGCGTCGACGCCCGTTACCGCTGCGCCGAGACGCGCGAGAGGTTCGGCGAGCAGTCCCGCGCCGCACCCGACGTCGAGCGCGCGCCGACCCGCAAGCGGATGGCGCTCGCGGGCATCGATATGCCAGTGGGCGTCGACCTGGTCGCGGATGTAGGCGAGGCGCACGGGGTTCAACTTGTGGAGCATCGCCGAGGACCCCTTGGGGTCCCACCAGTCGGCTGCAAGCGCGCCGAAATGGGCGGCCTCGTGCGGGTTGATCGTCGCGGCAGTCATGCCCGCTGATGTGGCACCGAGCGCCGCTGCGCGCAAGAAAATTGCCGCCGAGCGCGCTCCGGCGGCGCCCATCCGCGCCTTTCTTTGGCGGGAGACAGAAAATATATCGCGGCACGGCGATCATCGCCTTGCCATCTTGCCCCCCCTTCCCTAACAGCGGCGCGCCGCGGAAATCTTTGAAAAGTTGCGGCTGAAACCAGCACAGGAAAGCGGGGCGACATGGCGCGGATCGTGATGAAATTCGGGGGCACGTCGATGGCGGGCACCGAGCGGATTCGCACCGTCGCGAAGCTTGTCGCGCGCGAGGTCGCCGAGGGGAATGAGGTGGCGGTCGTCGTCTCGGCCATGGCAGGCGAGACCGACCGGCTCGTGAATTTCTGCCGCGAGGCAAACCCGCGCTACGACCCGGCTGAATATGACGTCGTGGTCGCAAGCGGCGAACAGGTCACCTCGGGCCTCCTCGCGCTCACGCTGCAGGCCCTTGGCACGCCGGCACGCAGCTGGCTCGGTTGGCAGCTCCCGATCCGTACCGAGGAAGCCCACGCGCGCGCGCGCATCGCCAATATCGATACGGGCGCCCTCGCTGCCGCAATGGCGGCAGGCGAAGTCGCGGTGATCCCCGGCTTTCAAGGGCTGATGGAAGACGGCCGCGTCTCGACGCTCGGCCGAGGCGGATCGGACACCAGCGCGGTCGCGGTCGCGGCGGCGCTCAAGGCTGATCGCTGCGACATCTACACCGATGTCGACGGCGTCTACACGACCGACCCCCGCATCGTCGCGCGCGCTAGGAAACTCGACTATGTGACCTATGAGGAAATGCTCGAGCTCGCGAGCGTCGGCGCCAAGGTGCTCCAGACGCGCTCGGTCGGGCTCGCAATGAAGGAAGGCGTGCGCGTGCAGGTGCTGTCGAGCTTCGTCGAGGGCGACGAGGCGCCGAAGCCGGGCACGATGATCGTCAGCGACGAGGAAATAGAGGAACACCAGATGGAACGGCAGCTGATCACCGGCATCGCCCACGACAAGAATGAAGCCAAGATCATTGTCACGCGGGTACCCGACAAGCCGGGCGGCGTCGCCAACATCTTCGGTCCGCTCGCCGCGGCGGGGATCAACGTCGACATGATCATCCAGAACGTCGGCCGCGACAAGGGCGAGACCGACGTGACCTTCACGGTCCCGGCGACCGACCTCCTCCGCTCGATCGATCTGCTCGAGAGCGCGAAAGAGAAGATCGGCTTCAACCGCATCCTCAGCGACGACAAGGTCGCCAAGATCAGCGTCGTCGGCGTCGGGATGAAGAGCCACGCGGGCGTCGCGAGCACGATGTTCCGCGCGCTCGCCGACCGCGGCATCAATATCCAGGCGATCTCGACCAGCGAGATCAAGGTCAGCGTGCTGATCGACGAAGACGAAACCGAGCTCGCCGTGCGCGTCCTCCACACCGCCTACGGCCTCGACGCCGCGGACTGAGGCGAAGCCCCTCAATAAGTGCCGCGGGTCTGTGCTTCCAAGAGGACCAGCGCGGCGATCGCTTCCTTCGTCTCACCCGCGTCGATCTGATCGATGATCTTTTGCGCGACATTGTCGTCACGCGGACGATGCGGCGCGGAGGCGAGAGGGATCAGGAGCGACCGCGCCGCCGCGCCGTCGCCGCCCCGCAATTTTAAAAGCGCAAGCGAAACAGCAACCTGCTTGCTTTCGGGAGCAAGGACGGATGCGCGCATCAATCCTTGCGCTGCGCCTTCTGGCGCCTTCGCGCCGGCCCAGGCATAGCTTCCGAAATAGCGATAGAAGGCCTCGACCGATTGGGGATTGGCCCGGTTGGCGCGCACGAACCACTCGCGCCCTGCGCTCCATCCGCTCCGGTCTTCGGGCGCGCCCGCGAGCGCCTTCTGGGTCGCGAGCCGTCCCTTGAGAAGGAGCGCGCGTTCGGATTTCGGGTCGAGCTCGAGCGCCCGATCGGCCATCGCCTCGGCCTCGGCAAAGCGTTCCGCCATGAAGCTGACCTCGGCCGCCATCACTTGCGGGGCGGCATCACCCGGGTTCTTGCGCGCCGCGCGTTCGGCCTTGAGGGCAAAACCCTTACGATAGCCTTTGGCGACGCCATCCTTCATGCTCAGCCAGGTCTCGAGCATATCCTTCTCGCCCGCAGACAGCGGCCGGATATGGACCTCGGGCGCTCGTGCCGCGGCCGGGATGCGCAGCGGCGGCGCGAGTTCGCTTTTCATATAGGCGTCAAGCTCATCATCGAGCGCTGCAAAATCCCCGAATGCGTCTTTCGCGGCAGCGAGGCTCGATTGACCCTTGCGAATGCCGGCAAGGTAGCGATCAAGCTGGCCCGCGCGCTGAGGACGCAGCATCAGATAATGGGTCAGCAGCCAGGCGCGGCCGTATATGAGGTCTATATTCTGGCCGAACCCGAATTGCTCGGGCGCGACGAGGCGGCGCAAGGGGAGGCTCGACCCTCCAAGCAGCGAAGACCCGCGGTAATTGGCGGGATAGCCGAGGACGATCGATCCATCCTCCTTGAAATCGACATTGGCGTTGAACTCGGCGAATCCCTCGACGTACCAATAGGGGTAAGCGCCAGGAAAATTGGTCAACATGAAATGATGGCTATATTCGTGCAGCATCAGGGCCTGCGAGTGAAGGTCGCCAAGCTTCAGCTTGCGGTCGGACTTGGGATCGCTGATCACGATGATCCGCGGCCCGGCGAGCGGCCGCGTATAATAGCCGAGAACTCCAGGACAGCCGCAAACCTTGAAGAAAAGCTGCGGGTCGAGCGCATAGATGGTGACCGGCCGGCTATGGAGATCGGGATTGTCGGCTATCCCGTAAAGCTGGCGCAGCGCTCCGTCGAACTGCTCGAGCCGGGTCGCAAAATCGCGCGCCGCCTCCCTGTTGCTGTCGGTCACCAGCACGAAATGATGCGTGCGGACCTCGACCCATTCCGCTCGCGCCGGTACTGCCGTCATGAGAACCGCCACCACCAGCGCGGCCAACCAACCCAATAGCTTCAAATTCGCCTCCCCCCTCGGCCCTGGCTCGACCAGTAGCCTCTCGCCGGCCGGAGGGGAAGCGGCGGGAGATTATTCGGCGGCGCAGACGCCGAGCCTGGCCGCGCGGCGTGTCCGCGCGCGGCCCACGAGCTGGACGATGGTGAAATGCACTGCAAAAAGCAGCGCCTTCGAGGCGAGCGGGACGATGCCGATGAAGGCCGGCCACCAGGGCGTGAAGGCATAGGCGACCACGAGGTTTGCAGCTGCAGTCGCAAACATCATCCCGGCCCAGATAAAGCCGAAACGCTCCATCACGTCGCCGACCAGCGGCAGGTCGGCGGGCGGAATGTAGCGGTTCATCCAGCCCCGACGCAGCATCGCTGCGCCGACGATCAGGTAGACGATCGAAGGTTTGACCATCACGAAACGGGGGTCGCCGGTCAGCATCGTCGCCGCGGCGGAGAAGAGAACCATCGCGAGGCTGATCCATTGGAGCGGCGCGACGGTGCGGCCGCGCGCGATCTCGAACAGGACGACGCCGCAGGCCGCGGCCGTACCGGCAATCGTCGCGGTGACGAGGTCAAAGTGGAGAGCAAGCAGCACCGCGAAGACGATTACCCCCAGCGAATCGAAAATCAGCGGTCCGACGGCGTAGAGCAAGGGTTTCATGAGCCCGTCCTCTCTGTTTCAATGTTATCATTGTAAACATTGAATTCGGAGCAGGTCAAGTCAAAATTTACACTGTAAACATTGAAGGGGCTCGGGATCGCCTGATCGCCCGCAAAGCCTTCACAAACGGATCTTTTCTCCGCACCAGGCGATCGGCGGGCCCGTCAATGCCCCTTCGCCGCGCTTCAAAAGCGAGATCCCGCGGATTTTTGCGGCACATCAACGGACGCGCCGCGCAGCCATAGGCGGAGCGGCGCAGTGGGCGTTCCTTATAGCGCTGCAAAAGCGCCGCGACGGGAGCCGCCCGGCGGCCCCCGCGCTGCCGGTTAGGCGAGGTCGAAGCGGTCGGCGTTCATCACCTTGACCCAGGCCTTGACGAAATCGCGCACGAATTTTTCTTCATGGCCTTTCTCGGCATAGACTTCGGCCGTGGCGCGGAGCTGCGAGTTCGAACCGAAGATGAGGTCGGTGCGCGTTGCACGCCAGCGTTCCTGGCGTCCGGCGCGGTCATAGCCGATGAATTCCTCGTCGCCGCTCGTGTCGACGACCTCCCAGATCGTGTCCATGTCGAGAAGGTTGACGAAGAAATCATTGGTGAGCTGTCCGACGCGATTGGTGAGCACGCCATTCCGGCTCCCGCCCGTGTTCGCGCCCAGCACGCGCAGCCCGCCCAAAAGCACCGTCATTTCGGGCGCCGAGAGGCCGAGCAGCGACGCACGGTCGAGGAGCAGCTCCTCGGTCCGCACGCTGTGCCGCGATTTGAGAAAGTTGCGAAAGCCATCGGCCTGGGGTTCCATGACCTCGAAGCTCTCGACGTCGGTCCACTCGTCGGTTGCGTCCCCGCGGCCTCCGGTGAAGGGCACGTCGACCGAAAAGCCGGCGTCCCGCGCCGCCTTCTCGACCGCCGCGGAGCCGGCAAGGACGATCGCATCGGCCATCGAGAGCGAACCGCGCAGTTCGTCGATCCTGGCGAGCACATTTGCAAGCTCATCAGGATCGTTGACCGCCCAGTCTTTTTGCGGCGCAAGACGCACCCGCGCGCCGTTGGCACCTCCACGAAAATCACTCTTGCGGAAGGTCGAGGCCGAGGCCCAGGCCGCCTTGACCAATGCGCTGACGCTGAGCCCCGAGCCCAGGATCGCGCTCTTGAACGCTGCGACATCGGCGTCGGACGGCATGGTCCCGGCGGGAACCGGATCCTGCCAGATCAGGTCCTCTTCGGGCACCTCGGGCCCAAGATATCGGACCTTGGGACCCATGTCGCGGTGGCAGAGTTTGAACCATGCCCGCGCAAAAGCGTCCTTGAACGCTTCATGGTCATTGCGGAACTTCTCCGAATATTGGCGAAGCTCGGGGTCCATTTTCAGCGCCATGTCGGCAGTGGTCATCATCGTCGGCACCTTCTTGCCCGGGTTATGGGCATCGGGGGCCATATCTTCTTCCTTCTGGTTGATCGGCTGCCACTGCTGCGCCCCGGCGGGGCTGCGCACCAGCTCATAATCATAGTCGAGGAGGAGGCGGAAATAATTCTCCGACCATTCGGTCGGCGTGTTGACCCACGCGCCCTCGATGCCGCTGGTGATCGTATGCGCGCCGATGCCCGTTTCGAAGGTCGACGACCAACCAAGACCCATCAGCGTGAGGTCCGCCCCTTCGGGCGCCGCGCCAACGAGGCTCGCATCGCCCGCGCCGTGGGCCTTGCCGAAGGTATGGCCGCCAGCCGTCAGCGCGACCGTCTCCTCGTGGCTCATCGCCATGCGTTCGAAGGTAATCTTGATGTCGCGCGCGGATAACAGCGGATCCGGATTTCCGCCTGGTCCTTCGGGATTTACGTAGATGAGGCCCATCTGGATCGCGGCGAGCGGATGCTCAAGATCGAGCTCCTTGTCGGGATCGATGCGCGTCTGAACGCCTTCGTTGACCCACTGCTCCTCGGCACCCCAGTAAATGTCGCGTTCGGGCTCGAAGACGTCCTTGCGTCCACCGCCGAAGCCGAACACGGGACCGCCCATCGACTCGATCGCGACGTTTCCGGTCAGGATGAACAGGTCTGCCCAGCTGATCTTGTTTCCGTATTTCTGCTTGATCGGCCACAGGAGACGCCGTGCCTTGTCGAGATTTCCGTTGTCGGGCCAGCTGTTGAGAGGAGCAAAACGCTGCTGCCCGCTGTTCGCCCCGCCGCGCCCATCGGCGGTGCGATAGGTTCCCGCGGCGTGCCACGCCATGCGAATGAAGAAGGGACCATAATGCCCATAGTCAGCGGGCCACCAGGGCTTGCTGTCGGTCATCAGCGCTTTCAGATCGTCTTTGAGCGCCTGGTAGTCGAGCGACTTGAACGCCGCCGCATAGTCGAAGTCCGGGCCCATGGGATCGGGTGAAACCCCGCCCTGGTGCAGGATGTCGATCGGGAGCGCGTCGGGCCACCAATCCTTGTTGGTGCGGCCCAGGAGCCCGCGGAACCGGCTTTTGTCAGCCGGGCAACCCGTGGCATATTCGACGGGGGTTGGGTCGTTCATATCGTCTCTCCTCTCTCGCTATCGTTGATTGGGATGGCGCAAGACGCGTTCTCCCGCGCAGAGGCGCGGGCGCTAGTGGCCGCAGGGGCGGCGTCGGCTCGGGCAAGGCGTGAGTCGACAAGGCCATCCTTTCGCTTTGGAAGGCGAGGATAGGCACAGACAGGCGCATTCGAAAAACCGAATAAGATGGATTGAGTGATTGACCCGGCCGATCAATGAACCGAACTGCGCGAGCAGCTCCCGAGCCTCGCGGCGGACTTCCTTCTTCTTTGCGCGGATTTTTGAAAATTGACGCGGGCGCGGCCCGCATTGCTGGAGGTTCTAGGTCAAAAAGCCTCAGGAACAGCCGCCGCGATCGGCCCTTCAGCCTCAGAGCCGCGGCCCAGCAGCGTCTCGCTGTGAAAAGAGCCGCCCCCGGGAGAGGGGGCGGCTCCAGATCGCCTCACTTGGCGCCTAGAAGCGTGCCTTGATTGTTCCGCCCCAGGTGCGCGGGTCGCCCGGGAGGCCGGTGATCAGGCCGGTATTCCCGGGTCCGACAAACAATTGGTCGAGATATTTCTTGTCGAACGCGTTTCGAACCCATGCATAGATATCGAGGCCGTCCTCGGTACGGAAACCGGCACGGAAGTTCGAAAGCGAATAGCCGTCGATCCATGTATAGGCAGAGGGCGATGCATTGGACGAATAATTCGACCGGTAACTCCCATCATATCCGAAATAGACCTCTCCGTCCTGCGCGAGCAATTTCGCCGGTGCATTCACCTCTGCTCCGAAAGAGAAGGCCCATTTCGAGACACCGGGCAGCCTCTGACCCGAGATATCGCAGTTGGGCGGGCTGTTGCTTCCGCCCGACAGTTCAGGCGGGCAAGGCGCGTCGACGAAGCGGGCATATTTTGCGTCCGTATAGGCGCCATTCGCATAGGCGCGGAAGCGCTCGCTCGGCCGGATCGAGAAATCCGCCTCGACGCCCTGCGTGCGCACCTTGCCCGCGTTGGCGAGATAGCCGCGCAGGACGCCAAACTGGCCGTTGTTCACATTGGCCTGATAGTCCTTGATATCGGTGCGGAAGATCGAGAGGTTGAAGGTCCCTCGCCGGTCCCAGAATTCCGCTTTGGCCCCCGCTTCATAATGCTGGACGGACTCGGGCTTGATCGTCGCGGCGGCGAGCAGCGGGTTGCCGTCGGCGCCGTTCGGCACACCGTTCTGGTTGATGCCGCCCGATTTGAACGTCTTTGCATAGGTCGCATAGAGCAGGATGTCGGGCGTCGCCTTCCAGGTCGCGGTCAGGTCGTAGCTGAAATTCCAGTCGCTGAACGACGGCGAATATTCCTGCGGGCTGAACACGCCGAGCCGCGCGATCGATACCGGGTCGGCGAGATCAGCGGTGACCGCCGAACCGTCGCCGGCATAGACGAGCCGCTGATAATAGCCGTCCTTCTTGTCATAATTCAGCCGCACGCCGGGCTGGATCGTGAAGCGGTCGCTGATTTTCCAACTCAATTGCCCGAAGAGCGCGAGGCTCGTATTCTTCAGAAACTGGGTGTTGATCGCGGTGAGGCCGTCGAGCACCGAGGGGTCGTTGGAGAGCGGGCTCGTCGGATTGAGCGTCCATCGGCTCGACGCCGGCCCGTGCTGTTCGGTGCCTTGCGTGTCGATCCGCTGGTAGAAGGCAAAGCCGCCGACCACGAAATCAAAACGATTACCCGAATAATTATAGCGCAGTTCCTGCGTGTACTGGTTCTGCTGCGACGGGTTCTGGGACCTGGTGACGACAGGCAGACCGGTGAAGTCGCGGTCATTCTCCGGCTTCCAATCCCAATAGCGCCACGCGGTGACGGAGGTCAGCGTTCCCGGCCCTATGTCCCATTTTACCCGCAGCGCGACCCCGCCGATCTGGTTCCCGGCATTGAGGTTGGCATCGAGGTCGGTAAGCCGGTCGTAGGGGTTGGTGCTGGGGACGACATAGCCCTGCGCCGCGGCGAGCGCAGCATATTGACGATTGATCGGACGCTGCGTCTCGCCGACCCTGACGAAAACAGACCCGCAGCACACCGCGTCCTGCTTGTTCCAGTCGCCGGTCAGCGTGATGTCGAGATTGTCGGTAGGACGCCAGAGCAATTGACCGCGCAGCCCGATATTGTCCTGGCTCTGGATCCAGCGGTCGGTGGTGACATTATAGATGGTGCCGCGGCGGCTGGTCGCAGAGATCGCGACCCGCGCTGCGAGCGTGTCCGACAGCGGACCGGAGACCGCTGCCTTCGCCTGCTTGAAATTGAGATTGCCGAGACTGAGCTCGGCCTTGCCCTCGAAATCGAAGGTCGGCTGGTTGGTCGTGATGTTGATCGCGCCCGCCGTCGTGTTCTTGCCGTAAAGCGTTCCTTGCGGGCCGCGCAGCACCTCGATCTGTGCGACATCGAGAAAGTCGAAGGTCGCCGAGGCGACGCGCGCATAATAGACGTCGTCGACATAGATACCGACGCCCTGCTCGATACCATCATTGGTCAGGCCAAAGGGCGCCCCGATGCCCCGGATATTGACCGCCGAGTTGCGCGGATTGGACGTATAAAATTGCAGCGTCGGCGTGAGCTGCTGAAGCCGCCCCACGTTGAAGCTGCCGGTGTTGTCGATCTGGTCACCCGCAACCACCGAAATGGCAATCGGCACGTCTTGCGCTGTTTCGGCGCGGCGGCGCGCCGTGACGACGATGTCGCCCCCAAAGCTGCCGCCTTCAATCTGGTCGGGGGCGTCACTATGGGCGGTGGTGGCAGCGGCGTCGGCGCTCGCCTCGCCCGCCGCGGCGGGCTGCGCGGCGAAAGCGAGGGCCAGCGACAAGGCCCAAAAGGTCGCGGGAACGCGGCGGCGCGTGGAAGGATATTTGGCTGTCATGGCAATTCCTGCTGCAAAGAAATTGCCACATCCGGTGATCCGGTCTGCGGCAGGTAAAGGGGGACGCACCCCCGTCGGGAGCAATGGTCAGTTCGGGTAGCGATGGCGCTCGGTCACATCGACCTGCACCAGCTTGCCCTCGTGAACGGTGAGTTGGATGGCGCCAAAACGCAGCTTGTCGAGCGCCTCGAGCACGGTCTGGATCGCACGCGGCAAAGCTTCACGCGTGCTCGCGTCCTGATCGTTCGTGGACATTGGACATCCGTTCCTTTCGTAGATTCGCGGCCGAAGCATATGCCAACCGTTTTAGTTGACAATGATTGTTTTGCTTTCTGCGCCAAAAGGACGGATTGCCGCGCCGAGCCGTGTCGGCTCGATTTCGCACGCGCGATATGCCCCCTCCAGCGGCAATCCATTGCGCCTGCGCGCATGTGCTGGCAAAGGCCCTGACGATGAGCAAAATTAACGATCTGATGGCGCGCGGCACGAAGCTTCTCGGCAGCGATTACGCCATCCTTTGCGGCGCAATGAGCTGGGTCTCGGAGCGCCACCTCGTGAGCGCAATCAGCAACGCGGGCGGCTTCGGCGTCATTGCATGCGGCGCGATGACGCCCGAACTTCTCGACGCCGAGATCGCCGCGACGAAGGCGCTCGCGACCCGAAATTTCGGGGTCAACCTGATCACCATGCATCCGCAGCTGTTCGAACTGATCGACGTGTGCGCCAAGCACGGCGTCGGCCATGTCGTGCTCGCGGGCGGCCTCCCTCCCAAGGGCAGCCTCGAGGCGATCAAGGCGTCAGGCGCCAAGGTGATCTGCTTTGCGCCGACGCTTGCGCTCGCGAAAAAGCTGATGCGGTCGGGGGTCGATGCGCTCGTGATCGAGGGCATGGAGGCGGGCGGCCACATCGGCCCTGTCTCGACCAGCGTGCTCGCGCAGGAAATCCTGCCCGAACTCGCATCCGAACTGCCGATCTTCGTCGCGGGGGGTATCGGCCGGGGCGAGGCGATCGCCGGATATCTCGAAATGGGCGCGTCAGGGGTTCAGCTTGGCACCCGCTTCGTGTGCGCCACCGAAAGCATCGCCCACCCGGCCTTCAAGAAAGCCTTCATCCGCGCCTCGGCGCGCGACGCGGTCGCGAGCGTCCAGATCGACCCGCGGCTGCCCGTCATCCCGGTACGCGCGCTCAAGAACAGCGGGACCGAGGCCTTCACCGCGAAGCAGCGCGAGGTCGCGAACCTGCTCGATCGGGGCGAGGTCGACATGGCCGAGGCGCAGCTCCAGATCGAACATTATTGGGCAGGCGCGCTCCGCCGCGCCGTGATCGACGGCGATGTCGAGGGCGGGTCGTTAATGGCAGGGCAATCTGTGGGTATGGTAACGCAGGAAGAAAGCGCCGCCGACATCATCGCGGCGTTGGTAGGGCAGGCCGAAGCCGCCTTGCACGCTCGGGGTTGACGCCGCATAATATTGCGGTTGGGGAGACTATGATGAGTTTGTCACGTAAGATCATTGTCGTAGGATTGTTAGCCAGCGTCGCTGCCTGCGCTCCCAAACCGCCGCCGCCGCCGCCCCCGCCGCCGCCTGAACCCCCGGTGATCATCGTTCCCCCGCGCCCGACCCCGCCGAACCAGGCGTCGGCGACCCAGATCCTGCCGATGCGCGGGCTGGACGGCCGTTTCGTCACCGCGAACAGCAATGTCACCGGCGACCGCGCCTTCTGGCAGCTCAAGATTGCCCTCAATGTCGCTGCGATCGGTTGCCGCGGGCTCGAAGAGGCGCCGCTCGTCGCCGCCTACAATAATATCATCAAGACCCACGCGAAGACGATCCGCTCGACTGAAACGAACGTGATCAAGCAGCTCGGGAAGGAAAGCGGCACCAACGGCACCGCAGCGCGCGACAAGCTGTCGACGCAGCTCTTCAACTATTTCGCCCAGCCGCCCGCCCAGCGTGATTTCTGCGCGCGCGCGAACGAGGTAGCTCAGATCGTCTCGACCACGCCGAGCGCGCAGGTCATCGACCAGGCGCCGGCCCAGCTCGCGCGGCTCGATGAGCCCTTCCTCGACTTCTACGAGGCCTATGCCAAATACCAGGCGGACCTGGCCGCCTGGGACGCCAAATATGGGTCGCCCCCGGTCGCGACACTTTACGACAACGCGGCGACGACGACCGCTCCCGCCGCGGCCGCCCCTGCGGGGCCCGTGGCGCCCGCTCCCATAGGGCCCTCCGACCCCGCCGCTACCACGAGCACGGCGGGGCCGGCGGACCCTCCCCGCTGATCGCCCGCCCGCGCATTGAATAGCTAATCGAATATCGCGGCGGGCAATGGCGCTCCACCAAAGCATCTGTTAGCAGGGCGTTGATGACCAATGCCCCGCCCCCGCCCTCGACCGCCGCCCAGTCAGCCCGCACCATCCTGACCCGGTTACACGAGGTCATGGCCGCGCGGACCAACGCGCAGAGCAAGCTCAACCAGGTCGTGGGCATCATCGGCGAATGTCTCCACAGCGAAGTCTGCTCGATCTATCTTCTGCGCGATGGGTCGCTCGAGCTCTATGCGACGCGCGGCCTCAACCAGGAGGCCGTTCACGTCACCCGTCTCGCGCTCGGCGAGGGGCTGGTCGGAACGATTGCAGAGCATATCGAAACGCTGAACCTCGACGAGGCCGCAGCCCACCCCGACTTTTCCTATCGGCCCGAGACCGGCGAGGAATTGTTCCACAGCTTTGCCGGGGTGCCGATCATCCGCCGGGAGCAGGCCGTGGGTGTGCTCTGCGTCCAGCACAGCGACCCGCGGCGCTACGAAGAGATAGAGATCGAGACGCTGCAAACGGTCGCGATGGTTCTCTCCGAACTGATCGCCAATGCCGACCTCATTGATACCACCGCGCGGATCGACGCTGCCGCTGCCGACCAGTCGGCGCACCGGCTTACCGGCCAGAAGCTCGTCGACGGCATGGGCCAGGGCATCGCCGTATTCCACCAGCCACGGATCACGATCGAGCACACGGTCGCCGACGATATCGAGGCCGAACGTCACCGCGTCTACGCGGCCTTCGACAAGATGCGCGAGCAGATCGACCGCATGGCGAGCCAGGCGGAATTCGGCATTGGCGGCGAGCATGAAGAGGTGCTCGAGACCTACAAAATGTTCGCCTATGACGAGGGGTGGTCGCGGCGCATCAACGAGGCGATCGACAGCGGCCTCACCGCCGAGGCCGCGATCGAGCGGGTTCAGCAGCGCACCCGCATGCGCATGCGCCAGATCGACGACCCCTTGCTGCGCGACCGCATGCACGATCTTGAGGATCTCTCGAACCGGTTGATCCGCATCGTGTCGGGGCAAATGGGCACCGCCGCTCAAATGGGTCTGCGGCAGGACTCGATCCTCATCGCGCGCAATCTTGGCCCGGCAGAGCTGCTCGAATATGACCGCCGGCGACTGAAGGGCGTCGTCCTCGAGGAAGGATCGCTCACCGCTCACGTCATTATCGTCGCGCGGGCGATGGGCGTGCCGGTGCTTGGCCGTGTTCGCGACGTCCGAACCTCGATCCGCGAGGGCGACATGCTGCTGCTCGACGCCGGCGCCGGGACGCTGCAGGTGCGCCCGACGCAGGCGCTGCTCGACGCGTTCGACGCGAAGCTCGAAATCTCGCAGAAGCGCCGCGCCAATCTCGCGGCGCTTCGCGACCTGCCCGCGGTGACCAAGGACGGGGTATCGATCGAGTTGATGATCAACGCGGGCCTCCGCGAGGATGTCGCCGCGCTCGATCTCACCGGGGCACGCGGCATCGGGCTGTTCCGCACCGAATTCCAGTTCCTCGTGTCGGCGACGCTCCCTCAGCGCGAGCGGCAGCAACGACTCTATCGCGACGTGCTCGATGCCGCGGGCGACCGGCCGGTGATCTTTCGCACGGTCGACATCGGCGGCGACAAGGCGCTTCCCTATATGAACGTCGACGAGAATGCGCTCGAGGAAAACCCCGCGATGGGCTGGCGCGCGCTCCGCCTCGCACTCGATCGCGAAGGCCTCCTGAAGGTGCAGGCACGTGCGCTGATGGAGGCCGCCGCGGGACGCACGCTCCACGTGATGTTCCCGATGGTGTCGGAGCCCTGGGAATATGAAGCGGCACGTGACCTCTTCATCGGCCAGCGCGCCTGGCTCGCGAGCCGGGGCAAGAAGCTGCCCGCCGCGATCCGTTATGGCGCGATGCTCGAAGTGCCCGGGCTGGTCGAGACGCTCGACCTGATGCTGCCGCACCTCGACTTCCTCTCGATCGGCACCAACGACCTTACCCAGTTCCTCTTTGCGGCCGACCGCGCGCATCCGCGTCTCGCCGAACGCTACGACTGGCTGTCGCCCACCGTGATGCGCTATCTCGCGCGGGTGGTGAAGCTGGTGGAGGGCAGCAGGGTCACCCTCGGCGTCTGCGGCGAAATGGCGGGGCGCCCCTTGGAGGCGATGGCCCTTCTCGGCCTTGGCATCGACCGGCTGTCGATCACGCCCGCCGGCGTCGGCCCCGTGAAGGCCATGATCCGCTCGCTCGACCTCGCCGCGCTCCGCCAGGATATGCCGGCCATCCTCGCCCGCCCCGCCGCGAATCCGCGCGTGCAATATCAGGACTGGGCAGCACAGCATCAGGTCGATCTGGGCGATTGACCCGTGCGCTGGCCGCGGCACTTTGTTCGAGCCTCGGGCCGAATGGCAACGCGACAATGAGAGTCGCCATCATTTATGATTGTCTTTTCCCATGGACGATCGGCGGCGCGGAGCGCTGGTATCGTAATTTGGCCGAAAAGCTTGCCGAAGCGGACCACAAGGTCACCTATCTAACACTCCGGCAATGGGATGAAAGTGATACTCCGCGGCTTCGCGGCGTGAATGTGGTGGCGGTCGGGCCCCGGTTGAACCTGTACAGCGGCGGAAAGCGACGTATCTGGCCGGCGCTCCGCTTCGGCCTGGGAGTGTTCGTCCACCTGTTACGTCACGGCAGTCAGTATGATCGTCTGCATATGGCGTCCTTCCCATTTTTTTCCTTGCTTGCAGCCGGGGCCCTGAAGCCCTTTTATCGCTACAAGATTGCCGTGGACTGGCACGAGGTCTGGACCGCGCAATATTGGCTAGCATATCTTGGCGGCATAGGCAGAATTGGCGCCGCAATTCAGCGCCTCTGCGCTCGCGTTCCACATCAAGCCTATTCCTTTTCCTACCTGCATGCCGCGCGGGCGGAAGAACTCGGGTGTCCGGCGCCAGTCCGCGTTCTTTTCGGCGAATTCTCTGGAAGCCAGCAGGCGACGGCCAGTGTGGGGCAGCCGCCCACATTTGTTTATGCGGGCAGACTTATCCCTGAAAAGCGTGTGCTTCTGCTCATCGACGCGTTCGCGCAGCTCACCCGTCGAAAGCCGGGTATCCATCTGACAATCTTTGGTCGAGGACCGGAAGAAGCCGCAATCGATGCGAGAATAAAAGCGTTCGAACTCGGCGACATCGTCACGCGTCGGGGATTTGTTCCAGAGGAGGAAATGGAGGCGGCCATGGCAAGTGCGCTCGCGCTTGTCCAACCGTCAGAGCGCGAGGGCTACGGAATGGTCGTCATAGAAGCCGCATCGCGCGGCGTTCCCGTCGTCGTCGTCGCCGCGCCTGACAATGCTGCGGTCGAGCTGATCGACGAAGGCAAAAATGGCTTTGTCGCCCAAGACGCGACCGCAACTGCGCTCGCTGACGCAATGGCGGCGGTCATCGAGGGTGGAGAGGCGCTCCGCGAGCAGTCACATGCGTGGTTCGCCGCTCACGCCGAACGGCTTTCGATAGACCGTAGCATCAACCGCATTCTTGCCGATATGCGTCGTGACGAGCCCGCAGGTTAAATCATCGGTAACCATATTGCACCAAGAAGGGCCGAACGCTGGTGCCGAGAGGCTTTGCATGATCCCCACTCATCCCATTGCATCCACTCGACCCTGTGCCCGGGGGAATGGCCGACCCTGCAGCTTTGTTCCGCTCGGTCGTTTTCCGGACAAGAGTGGCAAGGTTGGCGAAGTCAGCGTCATTCGGTGTTCCCGATGCAGGATAGGCGTTTCTCTGCCACCTCTCGCCGACGTCACGTTCCTTTACGACAATCGCGAAAGTCAAGACTTCCAACCGGATGCGCGGGGACTAGCACACCGGATCAAGGATATCGCATTTCGCCTCCAAGCACGCCTGTTGCTTCGCCAGTTAGGCGCACCGCCGAAGTCCGTGCTCGACTTCGGTTGCGGCAGCGGCCAGTTCACACGCTGCCTGGGGGAACTTCTTCCAAGCTCAGACGTGAAGGGCGCCGATTTTCACATCGACCCGCCGGCCGAGTTAGACGGCCACCAATATTTTGCAATCGAAGCGGCGCCCGCACATGCGGAGAAATTCGATCTCGTCACGGCTTTTCACGTTCTCGAGCACGACGACGATCCCGATGCTCTGCTCGACCGTATCGCCGCGCTGGCAGCACCGGGCGGTCGGCTGGTGCTGGAGGTGCCTAACATTGACTGCTTCTGGACCGGCCTCCTCGGCCGGGGGTGGGATGCATGGTATCTCCCGTTCCATCGCACACATTTTTCTAGCCCGGCGCTCCGCGCACTCGTTGAACGGCGAGGTCTGGTTATCGAGCAGGAACTGTCCATCTGCGTTCCGACGATGGGACGCAGTCTCGCAAACGCCTTCGGTCGACCCAACAGCTTGGCCTTCTTGCTCGCGGGGATAATGCTCCATCCGCTCCAGTGGCTAGGCGAGAAGCTGAGCGGTCGCGCTTCGGCGATACGGATCATCGCACGCAAGAACTGACGTGGCAGCGCATCGGCCGGCACCTCGTCTGCACGCTGATCTCCAGAATCTTAACTGTGCAGCAGCGGTCGCCGGCCGGTCACCAAGAGACATGACGGCGGCGCCTTGTCGGCATCGGGCCGCACGCCGGCCGCAATTACCTTAGCCAGTGCCGCGGCGACCATGCGTGGCATGGGTGCCCGGTTCTGGAGGTCCCGCAATTTCAGGCGACGCTGGATTTCGATCGGTCGGCTCCGCCCGCCTGTCAAACTGTGGAGGAGGCCGCCGGTCATGCGTGATAGGCTTTCCCAACGGCGCGTTTCGCCGCGGTCCAGATACCCATCGATACTGTCTACTGCCAAACCGTAGCGACCACAAATTTCATTCCAGTCCATTTCCGACAAGTAGTGGAAATGGGCGAGGCGTTTGTCGACCTCGGCCAGATAAGCTTCGCGCGACGCGCCGGGGATAATGCTGCCGGACAGGTTGGCGCGGAACCCTGGTCCCGGGACGGTAAACCAGAAGTGACCGCCGGGCTTCAGCAACCGTCCGACCTCGGCAATCACGCCTTCTAAGTCAGGAATATGTTCGAGCACTGAGTTAGAAATTATATAGTCGAAACTGGCATCGGGTTCGGGGATTGTCTGTGCCGGAACGGTGTGAATGCGTTCATAGAAATCATATTTTGCCGCCGCTGCGGTCTCTAGCGGATCTATATCGACACCAACCAGCCGCGGAGTAACACCCGCTTCGCGAAATAGGATATCCGTCAGGATACCATCGCCGCAGCCAAGATCCAGACCGATACCCTCGGGTCGGATCGCCTCCGCGAAACGTCGTATCTCGATGCTACGGAGAAAGGCCGTCGCAGGCTGGGCCGGGTAACGCGCGACAAACTCGGTCAGCAGGTCGGAAGGGATCGACATATGTGTGCCTTTCACAACGAGGAGCGGGTGGCAGTGTGCGGCACAATGGCCCAACCGCTTGAGAAGTAATTCCACAGGAAGAGCAAACCAGTCACCAGCGGCGCTGCAAATGGCATAGGAAAGCCGCCCCAGTCGTAGATCAGAAGGAAAAGCAGCCAGGCGATCGGGGTATTAACGATCTGCACCCAGAAATAGCGCCCAAAGGCCCGCCAGCCAGGCTCCGCAGCGAAGGTGACAGCAGAATGCAGCGCATACGCGAGCGGGATCATGATGCCCGCGCTGATCACCACAGCAACGGCGTAATGAATTCCGACCTCGTCGAGCGCTATCAGCAGAAAATTGTTAAACAGCACGCAGAACAGGCTGACCGCAGTATACCGCGGGAGGCGCCGTATTGTCCCCCCCTTCATTATGCCACGCCGCCGGGTGCGAGCTCCGCCCGGTGCCCATTAATGATTGCTAGCAGGAAACCACCCAGAATGTTCTGAATGGCGATGGTCGCGCCCGTCAACGCGAGCACCGTAGGCGTGACCGAGGCCATGGCATTAAACCCGCCTTGCGACCAGTAATAGACCAGCGCGACGATTCCCCCGATTGAGCCGACCAGCAGCAGCGCGCCCGCGATGAGCATCGTCTCCAACGTCAGCCACTCTGCATACCGGCGAAAGACAGGGCGGAGGGAGCGGTAACCACGATTTACGCCATGAAAGTGCGTTGCAAGTGCCATGATCGCGGCAAGATGGCCCACGCTGACCAAAAAGCCTGCGCCAATTGTCCAGCTGGCGCCGAAGAGAGGGTCCCCGCCAATGATTCCAAGCAGATGCGCCACTGTTACGAGCAGGATGAAAGCGCCAGCGCTGATGGCTAATAACGCCGGGACCCCGAACACCCATGTCGGAGAAAGCATTAACAGATAGCGAAGGTGGCGCCAGCCATCGCGCCAAGGGCGGAGATGAGGAGCTCGATCGCGCAGATCAACTGAAAGGGTTGCAGGGACCTGCGTTATTCTCAGCTGCTTGAGCGAGGCCTTGATGACCATTTCACTGGCAAACTCCATGCCTTCACCCGCGAGCCCAAGTTTCTCGAAGGCGTCACGACGGATCGCGCGCAACCCGCAATGGGCGTCGTTGATTCCCGACCTGAAGAAAAGATTGAGGATACCGGTCAACGCCGGATTGCCGATATGCCGGTTTTTCCACGGCATGGCGCCAGGGGCAATTCCTCCATCGAAGCGCGAGCCCATGCATAGGTCGTGGCCCTCGATGAGCTTGCCAACCATAGGAACGCCCTCGACGAAATTATAGCTGCCGTCGCAATCACCCATCAGAATATAGTCGCCATAGGCCGCCCGGCAGCCTCCGATCAGGGCCGCGCCATAACCACGCCGCGTCACCGGGACGACCCGTGCGCCGAGCGATTCAGCGAGCGCCTGGCTCCCATCGGCTGATCCGTTGTCAGCGATGACGATCTCGCCCGCAAGGCCGTAGCGATCCTCGATCATCCGTAAGGCGTCGCGGGCGTTCGCGATGCAGTGCGGCAGACTTATTGCCTCGTTGAGACAGGGCATGACGATGGTGACGCCAAGCTTCAGCGCCCGGTCCCGCTCGAAGGCCAGAACTTCGGCTCGCTGCTGATACATTGAGGGTCCCCCACAAATCCGTTCGATCCGTGTCTAGAAACTTGTGGTTAACAACTGAATAAATCAGGACGTCTGCCGGTTCATGCGGTGGCATCTACTTCACGATCGAAACGGAACAGGCGCCACCCCGCAACTGGTCGGCAAGCCTCGACGCGGTGATGGGATCCGCGAGCGCGCGCACGCCGAAATACTCGGAAATTGGCCCCAGCAATGTCGCATCGACAATCCCCACCCTCACGGGAGAAACACACAGAGAGCGTACTAGAGCCGGGTCTATCTCTTCGCGCAACAAGCGGATCGGGCGTCTTTCAAGAAAGGGCGGATTGATCACGAGATCGGAAGAAAAGGGCGCGTCTCTTCCGCCCACCACCACATATTCGACATTACTAGCGTCTATTCGCGACGAGGCCTGGGCAAAAGGGGCGTAGAAGCCGTGCGCCATCCAGACTTGGACCGGAAGCAGCACTAGCATCCCGGCGATGGTGCTGCGCATGAGCAGTGGACGCCAAGCGGCGATACGATCGCCAAGGGCAACCCAACCAAAGATCCCAAGCAGGATCGCGTTGCCCACGAGCCCGTGGAGATAGCGGTAGCCGAAGCCATGCCCCTGATAGGGCAGGATCACTGTCATCACTGCGAGCGTAAGTACGATGCCGCCCGCGAGCGCTGCCGCCAACCGATCCCGCCGGACCATAGGCAACCCGATCAACATCAGCGGGAGCAAGAGTACATGCTGCCATGCTGCGAAACGGATGAGATTGGCGCCCATGTTCGCGAAGCGTAATGCATCGCCTTTTTCTACCGCCTGCAAGAGTCGGGTCCAAAAGTCGACGCCGTCCGCCCGCGGCGCGACCGGGTTGGCTTCCACCAGCGTCCAGACAAACCCTGGCCACCACACCCATAAAGCTCCGATCGCACCATATCCCACGAGGTAAAAGGCGGCGCGCCGCCAGGAACGCTCAAGCACCAGGAGGAACAGGATCGGCGCCGCGAACATCGGATGCATGATGGGCTGGTGCAATCCAACCGCGACGAAGCCCACGCACAGCGCCCCGAAGTCAGCCCATATCGCTCGGCGCAAAAACAACCAGAGCCAGCACAGATTAAGTGCGAGGTGCGCCGGCATCGCATAGGCCGTCATGCCATTGAACAGCACCTGCGCTGATCCGAGATAGAGAAGGATTGCGACAGTCGGAGCTTCGCGATCCTCGGGCCAGATTCGTCGTGCGCATCCCCATAGCGCCAGCGCTCCGAGCAAGGTCATCGCCGGCCCGGTCAGTGCCGCGTCGCCCGCGAGAGAGAAGAGCGCGCGCAGGAGGCCGTTGAGCGGAAGATAGGCCGAAACCCAGGCCGCGCTTTGCCCGGTGGGATACATGAACATCGTGTTGAGGGCAGCGGCATGGTCGCGCCAGATCCCCCCCAACGGCGCGACCAACGCTCCGCGCGCGAAGATGGCCGCGTCGAAGTTCGCCATCTGCTCGTCGCGGCTGAGATCATGACCCGACAGGATGAGATAATGGCCGGCATAAGCAGCTAACGCGAGACCCGCGCCAAGCAGGAGGACTCGATGTTGCGGCATCGCGGGCAGGCGGTCCAAGGAGCCGAGGCGCGGCATGCAGATTAGAAGGGACAAGATCGTAGCCGCCAGCAGCCAAAGATCCTGCCGCGCCAGATAGAAAAGCGAAAGATTGGCGTGTTCGCCAAGAAGCGCGACGAGCAGCGCCGCCGCCGTCAGAAGCGCAAGGGCCGGGCGAGACACCCACAAGAGGCCATCGCCGCCGGGCGCTATTGGATTATACGACACCGCATTTCGCCTCGCTGTTGTCGGGAATGGCTTTGCCTGAACCCGCCTAAATTCCCGTTAACCCTCAGGCTTCGGCGGGGTTTGGCTCGGGGTCCTGTTTATGATATGTTCCTCTGCAACAAAAGGGAGAGCGACATGACCAATACCCCCAGCCGTGCCACCGGCCAGTGCCATTGCGGTGCTGTCCGATATTCGATGCCCATCGCCGTCGCGCATCACGCACTATGCCATTGCCAGGATTGCCGCCGTCACGCGGGAGCGCCGCTCGTGGGATGGGCGATGGTCAGCCAGGACGCGATCAAGATCAGCGGCACGCCGAAGATTTATGCTTCGTCTGAACATGGCCGCCGCCACTTTTGCGGCGAATGCGGGACTGGGCTTTTCTACACGAACGAGCAGGTTTTTCCTGGCCAGATCGATGTCCAGACGGCGACGCTCGACGACCCCGACCTCATCCCGGCCCAGCTGCAGATCCAGACCGCCGAGCGGATCGGCTGGATGGAAAGGCTAAACGAGATGCCGAGCTTCGAGCGCTATCCGGGTTAATGGCGCGGGCCGAAGACGGCAGGCCGGCTTTTTCGCGCGTCCCACCAGGCGCGCCGGACGACGTCGGTGATCCGGCGCGCCTGGTGGGTATGCAGCGTAGTCAAGGACACCCGGGGTCCTCTTCGTAGCGCGGTGTCTGTCAGAAGGTGATGGTTCGCGTGATGAGGCTTGATCGGGCAGTCCGCAGACGAAGGTGACGACATCGAACGACCTGCCGAAGCGCTGCATTACTCCCCTTGCCCACGTCCATGCCGCCGCGCGTCCCACCATGCGATTCGTTCGGCGATGCGCTTTTCAAAGCCGCGGTCGACGGGACGGTAGAAGGTCGCCGGATCCATTTCGTCGGGCCAGTAATTGTCTCCCGAAAAGCCCTCGGGCGCGTCATGATCATAGCTGTAGCCGGCGCCGTATCCCAAATCCTTCATCAGCTTTGTCGGCGCATTGAGGATGTTTGCGGGCGGAGCAAGACTGCCCGTATCGCGTGCCGCGGCCCAGGCGGCCTTCTGCGCCGCGTAGGCAGCGTTCGACTTGGGCGCGGTCGCGCAGTAGAGGCAGGCCTGAACGATCGCGAGCTCGCCCTCGGGCGAACCGAGGAACTGATAGGCATCTTTCGCCGCAAGGCACTGGACGAGCGCCTGCGGGTCGGCAAGTCCGATATCTTCGCTGGCAAACCGGGTGATGCGGCGGAGCACGTAAAGCGGCTCCTCCCCCGCCACCAGCATGCGCGCAAGCCAATAGAGCGATGCCTGGGGGTCCGAACCGCGCATCGCCTTGTGCAGCGCCGAGATGAGATTGTAGTGCCCGTCGCGGTCCTTGTCGTAGACCGGCATTCGCCGGTGGAGGAACTGCGCCAGCTCCGATGGGTCCAGCGTCGCATCGATCGCGGCAGCGAACAGCGTCTCCACCTGGTTCAAGAGGAACCGCCCGTCGCCGTCGGCGCTTGCGATCAGCGCCGCGCGCGCCGCATCGGTGACCGGCAGCCGCCGCCCGGTTTCAGCCTCGGCCCGTTCGACCAACGTCGCAAGTGCGGCCTCGTCCAGCCGGTGCAGCACGAGCACCTGCGCGCGGCTGAGGAGCGCAGCGTTGAGCGCAAAGCTCGGGTTCTCCGTCGTGGCCCCCACGAGCACGACCGTCCCGCGCTCGACGAAGGGAAGAAAGCCGTCCTGCTGGGCGCGATTGAAGCGGTGGATCTCGTCGACGAAAAGCAAAGTGCGTTGGCCCGCCGCCGCCATCTTCTCGGCGTCGGAAAACGCCTTCTTGAGATCGGCAACGCCCGAGAAGACCGCCGACAGGGGCGCGAAGCGCATTCCGACCGCTTCGGCGAGCAGGCGCGCGATCGTGGTCTTTCCGGTGCCGGGCGGCCCCCAGAGGATGATCGACGAGAGTTGCCCTGCCCCGACCATGCGGCCGATGGCGCCCTCAGGGCCGGTCAGGTGCTCCTGTCCGACAACGTCTCCGAGGTTTTTCGGGCGAAGTCGCTCGGCAAGAGGAACGGGGCCAGCCGGACTACCGGTGGAGGACGCCGGCACGTCATCGCCGAACAGGTCCCCTGCCATTGCCTCAGGCCTGCCGCTGCTTCTGGCGAATCAGGCGCAAATAGGTGTCCGCAACGGCCTGGTTGATCGCATCCCACCGATAGAAACTGCTTTCGGCAAGCGCCGCCTCGCCGTGCGCGGCGCGCAGGGCGGGGTCGCGGCAATATTGTTCAAGGTCGTCGGCGAACAGACCAATGGACCCGGGCTCGACCAGGTAGCCCGTCTGCCCGTGCTTGACGATGCTCGCACTGCCCGTCGCACGCGCTGCCACCACCGGAAGCCCGCACGCCATCGCCTCGAGCGTCACATTGCCGAAGGTTTCGGTGACGGACGGATTGAAGAGCATGTCGCACGACGCCAGCGCGCGGGCCAGGTTTTCGCCGCCCTGGAAACCCACGAACTTTGCGTGCGGAAGCCGCGATTCAAACCAGTCGCCCGCGGGCCCCTCGCCGATCACGACCACTTGGTGGGGCACGCCGCGGCGGCGCAACAGGTCGATCGTATCCGCGAAGACGTCGAGCCCCTTTTCCATCACCAGCCGCCCGAGAAAGGCGATCACCGGGACGTCCTCGGCAATGCCCCACGACTGGCGCCACATGGGATCGCGGCGCCCAGGGTGGAAGATGTCGCGCTCCACCCCGCGGGTCCATATCCCGATGTCGTAGTTCATGCGCTGTTCGCGAAGCACCTGCGCGAAGCTTTCGGAAGGGGCAATGAGCGCGTCGCAGCGGCGATAGAGGCGGCGCAGCCACGCGACGATGATCGGCTCGAGGAAAGAGAGATTGTAGTAGCGAAAATAGGTTTCGAAGCGCGTGTGGACCGAACAGGCCACTGGGATGCGCCGGCGCCTCGCCCAGGCCGCGGCCTGCCGAGAAACACGGTCGGGGCTCGAAATGTGGAGGATATTGGGGGCGAACATCGCGAGATCCTCGCGCACACGCGCGGAGAGCGACAGCGGGATGCGATATTCGCTGCGGCCGGGGATCGCTATCGAAGGCACGCTGACTAGGTCGCCGGTCGGTGCAAAATCCGGGTTTTCGACGGTGGGTGAATAGACGCGCACCGCAGCGCCCTCGCCCAGGAGATAGCCGACAAGGCGGTTGAGCGCCTTGTTCGCCCCGTCAACGGTCATGTTATAATTGCCGCTGAAGAGCGCGATGCGAAGATCGGAAACATCCATTGCGCCTGCGCTAATCGCATCGCCCGCCAAAGGCAACGGCGCGCCGCCGACGCGCTTGGCTAGAAGGCGTCACCCCGGTCGGACGGGGCTTCAAGGTCGACCTCTACCGGCGGGTGAAGGCGAAGATGATGGACCCGGCGCTCATCCGCCTCGGTCACCTCGATCCGCCACCCGCTCGGATGAACAAGTATCTCGCCAACCTGCGGGACGTGACCCGCGAGCACCGCGGCGAGGCCGCCGACGGTGTCGACATCTTCCTCGATCTCGGCCAGCCGGGGGTCGATTGCCTCTCCGATATCGTCGAGCTCGGCGCGCGCGTCGGCCTCCCAGCAGCCCTTTTCGCCCGGGGCAAAGAGGACGACGGGTTCGTCGTCATGCTCGTCCTCGATCTCGCCGACGATCTCCTCGACAAGATCCTCGATCGTCACCAGACCCTCGGTGCCCGAATATTCGTCGATCACGATCGCAAGATGCGTACGCTGCGCACGCATGTCTGCGAGCAGGTCGAGTACACCCATCGATTGAGGAACATAAAGCGGCTGGCGGATCAGGTCGAGCAGCGGCGGGGGCGTGCGCCCGTCGGCGAGCACGGCGAACACATCCTTGACATGGATCATCCCGACAACCTCGTCGAGCGTTTCGCGATAGACCGGCAGGCGGCTGTGCCCCGCTTCGGCAAAGAGCGCGACAATCTCGTCGAAAGGTGCGCTTTCCTCGATCGCGATAATGTCGGCGCGCGGTACCGCTACGTCATCGACCGTTTGTTCGCCGAAGTGGAGAAGGTTGCGGAGCATCTTGCGCTCGATCGGCGACAGGTCGCCCACGATGCTGCTGCCGCGGCGCTCGGCCCCATCCTCCTCGGCCTCGTCGATGACGTCTTCGATCTGTTCGCGCAGCGACGGTTCCTTGTCGCCCCCGAACAATAATGCCTTGAGCCCGGCCAACAGGCCGGATCTACTGTCTTCCTCCGATCGGCTCGAAGATCCCTGCTCGTCGGGCATGATGCGATTTGGTCCTTCCTATTGCTCGTCGCCATATGGATTGCCGATGCCTAGCGACGCAAGCGCTTTCACCTCGAGAGCCTCCATCGCCGCGGCGCTCGGATCGTCCATATGGTCATAGCCGAGGAGATGGAGCGTGCCGTGAACGATGAGGTGGGTCGCATGATCGGCAAGCGGTACCCTCTTTTCTTCCGCCTCGCGCGCGCAGGTCTCGCGCGCGAGCACGATATCGCCGAGCAGTATCTCGCCATCGTCGCTGTTCGCGAGACTTTCGAGAAGATCGGCCTGCACCTGCGGGAATGAAAGGACGTTGGTCGGCTTGTCCTTGCCGCGAAAATCGCGGTTGAGCGTCTGCACCTCTTCATCGTTTGAGAGCCGGACCGCAATCTCGACCAGCGGCGCCGCATCGGCAAGCTGCGCATAGGGAGTGAGCGCGATCGCGGCCGCGGCCGCCTCGGCCGCGCGCACCTCCCAGTCGAGCGCGTCCGGCCACGGCGCGGCCTCGTGCGTCTCGACGCTCAGCACGCGAATAGCCCTGGTCTCTCAAAGCGGTCGCTCGCCCCGGACATGGGCATATCGGAGGCAATATCCTGCCTGTCGGTCGCGGACATTCGAGGGCGGGTGCACGCAATAATCATGCGGCGACGCTATCGCGGCGGCACGGCGGAGGACAGCGAAAAATACGGGGGCGTTCGGGCCGCGAACGCGAACCGGACGGCGACGCCGCCACCGCTTTTTTGGGCCTTCCCCCTCCCCGACCTGGAAGAGGAGCCGCAAAACGCGCGTCCCCCGCGCGATGGAGCGGGGCCCGTGATCAAATCCGGGGCGGGGCGGAGAACTGAAGGCCGCGCCCCTAGTTGACCATCCGCTCATAGCCCTCCCAATAGGGCGCGCGCAGGTCCTTGCGGAGGATCTTGCCCGAGGCATTGCGCGGCAGGGCCTCGATCACGTCGACGCTGCGCGGAGCCTTGAAGGCCGCGATACGTTCGCGTGTCCAGGCGATGATGTCGCCCTCCTCGACCGTCATGCCCGGCTTTGGAACGACAACCGCCTTTACGGTTTCGCCCCATTTCGCGTCGGGGATGCCGATCACCGCGACCTCCTGCACCGCCGGGTGACCATAGATCGCGCTCTCGACCTCAGCCGGATAGACATTCTCACCGCCCGAGATGATCATGTCCTTCATCCGGTCGTGGATATAGAGATAGCCATCCTCATCCATGTATCCCGCGTCGCCCGTGTGGATCCAGCCGTCCGCCGTCATCGTCTTGGCGGTCGCGTCGGGGAGGTTCCAATAGCCCTGCATATTGTTCGATGAGCGCGTGACGACCTCGCCCACTTCGCCCGTCGGCACTTCTTTCCCGTCGGGTCCCAGGATCTTGATCTCGACGCCCGGAAGCGGCTTGCCCGCCGAGCGCATCCGCTTGTTGCCCTCAGGATCATGGTCCTCGGGCGGCAGCATGCAGATGGTGCCCGTCGTCTCGGTCATTCCATAGGCCTGGATGAACTGCGCGCCGAACATCTTGATGCACTGGCGCAGAAGGTCGAGCGGAATCGGGGCGGCGCCATAAAGAATATATTTGAGGCGGCTGTAGTCGACGCTCGCGCAGCGCGGATGGAGGAGCAACATCTGGAGCGCTGCAGGAACGATGAAGAAGCGCGTCACCCCATAATGCTCGACCGCGTCAAACACGCCCTCAGGATTGAACTCGGCGAGCACAACGCCCGGCAGCCCCGCGGCGAGCGCCATGATGCCGAGCCCGGTGCCCCCGATATGCGCGCAGGGCATGGCGACGAGCACCGCCTCGTCATCCTCCCACTGGGTGTAGGGCATGTCGAGATTTGCGGAATTCTTGCGCAGGGCAAAGAGGTTGGTGTTGGTGAGCACCGCCCCCTTGGGGTTCCCCGTGGTTCCCGAGGTGTAAAGCTGGAGCACCGCATCGTGCGGCCCCGAGGGTTCGAAGTCGGTGCGGGTGGCAGCGTCGATCATGGCGCGCGCATCGTCGGCGCCGATGATCCGGGGGGCATGGTCGAGCTTGCCCGCGAGCTGATCCGCAGCGGCCTCGAAGCCGGGGCCGGTGAAGACGATTTTCGCGCGGGTGTCGTTGACGATGAAAGCCCATTCGGCAGGGGCAAGGCGCCAGCCGATCGGCGCCATCACGATGCCCGCACGCGCCGCGCCATAAAAGAGCGTGAAATAGAGATCGCTGTTCTTTCCGATCCACGCGATGCGGTCGCCCTTCTGAAGCCCAGCGGCGATGAGCGCGCTCGCAACGCGAGCCGTGCGCTCTTCCAGTTCGCCATAGGTCATCACCCGGTCTTCCTCGCGCATCGCGACGCGATCAGGCCGATCCTCCGCCCAATGGGTGATAAATTGATCGAAGGTTATCAGGTCGGCCGTGTCGCTCATGCTCATTTCTCTCCCGGGTGGCGATTTGTCGCCATTCTCAGTTTTGATAACAACGAAGGTGAGGGATTTGCAAGCGCAACGCTTCGCAAGCTAAGAGCGCCCCCCTCGACGCCCGGCTGCCATCAAGCGCGGCGAAAGAGGAGCATCAGATTGTTGGCAGGCATCTCCTGCCGCGCGGCGAAGAGGAAGCCAGCATCACGCGCTGCGGATTTCACCACGTCGAGGTCGCGCAGCCCCCATTCCGGGTTGCGAGCGCGGAGGCTCGCGTCGAAGGCGAGGTTGCTCGGCGCGGTGGGCACCCGGGCTTCGATATAAGGGCCATAGAGTATGAGGGGGGCTTCGCGCGGGAGAAGGCGCGCGCCCCCGGCGAAGAGGCCGAGCGCCGCCTGCCATGGGCTGATATGGACCATGTTGATGCATAAAAGCGCCGCGGCGCGACCGAGCGGCCAATCGGGAGCGGCAGCGTCGAGCGCGATCGGTGGGTCGAGGTTTGCGAGCGCCGCCTCGGCGCTCCACGCCGCGATCGAGGCACGCGCATCCGCCTCGGGGTCGCTCGGCTGCCAGGTGAGCGCAGGGAACGCGGCGGCGAAATGGACGATATGCTCACCCGATCCGCTCGCGACTTCGAGCACCCGGCCCGAGGTCGGGAGCCATTCAGCGAGAACGGCCGCGATCGCGTCGCGATTGCGCTGGGTCGCCGGCGCAAAACGCTTCGCCGAGCTGCCGCCCTCCCCGGGCGTCCAGGGCTCAGCGCTCATTGCGCCCTGGCGAGCGCCCGCGCCCGCCGTTCGCGAACGATGAGCCATCCCAGCAGCCCGACCGGCCCCGCCATCAGCGTGAGGAACAGGAAGGGGAGCTGGACGAGCCGGCTGAAACCCTTCTGGTCGGCGTCGCGCGCGATCCACATGCCGACAAACAGGTCGAAAGCGAGATAATGCGTCCAGCCAAGTACCGCGCCGCCAGGGGCGTCGAACAGCTTCATCACGCCTCGAAGCGAGGTGAAACCGCCGCCTCCCGCCCCGCCAGGGTCGATCCCGCCGACGAGAAAACCGGCGATCAACACCGTGTAAACGAGGCAGAGCAGCGCAGCGCCCGCATAAAGAATGGCCGAGAGGATGCGCGGGCTGCGCGGTGCGAAGGCGAGCACCAGCCAGCCGGCGATCGCCCAATAGTTGGTGACGAGGAAAAGGCTGTTCCAGCTCATGAAGGTCCTCCCATGCCCGCTTGCGAGGGAAATTCGATCCCGGCCCGCGGCGACGCCGCCACCTATCTCGCCTAACCGCCTGCTCCTGTCGAGCGCCTTAAGGAGGCCGATCAGCCTCCGGGCTTTGATCGAGGGAGATGAAATGGGGGGAGAAGCGCCCGGCCCCTCCCCCTCAGCTTCCGCCGGCCTCGCTCATCGACGGCGTGCCGGGCACCGCCGCGGGTTCGCTCCACGCGAGAACAGGCCTCCGCGCCGCCAGCGTCTCGTCGAGCCGCGCACGCGGGGCAAAATGCGGTGCCGATTTGAGCGCGGGGTCGCCGTTCTTCGCGCGCATCGCGATACTGCGCAGCGCCCCGATGAACTGGTCGAGGACCGCCTTCGATTCGGTCTCGGTCGGTTCGACCAGCATTGCGCCGTGGACGACGAGCGGAAAATAGACCGTCATGGGGTGATAACCCTCGTCGATCAGCCCCTTGGCGATGTCGAGCGTCGTGAAGCCCTCGGCGAGCCCCTTATCGCTGAACAGCGCCTCGTGCATGCACGGTCCCGACGCCGCGAAGGGCGCGTCGAGCACATCCTCGAGGTTTCGCAGCACATAATTGGCATTGAGCACCGCATCCTCGGCGACTTGCCGCAGACCATCTGCGCCGTGGCTGAGGATGTAGGCGAGCGCGCGTGTGAACATGCCCATCTGGCCGTGAAACGCGGTCATGCGGCCAAAGCTGTCGGGATGATCCTCGCCCGCGCTTTCCTCTTCGATCAGACGAAACCGGTCGCCTTCCTTCGTGACGAAGGGCAGCGGCGCGAAGGGCGCGAGCGCCTTTGAAAGCACGACGGGACCCGAACCCGGCCCGCCGCCGCCGTGGGGGGTCGAGAAGGTCTTGTGCAGGTTGATGTGCATCGCATCGACACCGAGGTCGCCAGGGCGCACGCGCCCGACAATCGCGTTGAAATTGGCTCCGTCGCAATAGACATAGCCGCCCGCCGCGTGGACCGCTTCCGAGATCGCCCTCAGGTCACGCTCGAAGAGACCGCAGGTGTTGGGGTTGGTGATCATGACCCCCGCAACATCGGGGCCGAGCCGCGCCTTCAACGCCGCAAGGTCGACGCGGCCCTCGCGGGTCGCGGGAATATCCTCGACGCTGAACCCGGCAAAGGCGGCGGTCGCCGGGTTGGTACCGTGCGCGCTTTCGGGAACAAGCAGAACGCGCCGGTCCTCGCCGCGCGCCTGCAGCGCCGCCTTTATGCACAAAATACCGCAAAGCTCACCGTGCGCCCCCGCCTTGGGGGACATGGCGATGCTGTGCATCCCGGTGAGGGTGACGAGCCACTCGGCGAGCTCGTGAATCACGGCGTAGGCGCCCTGCACCGTCTCCTGGGGCTGCAGCGGATGCGTGTCCGCGAAGCCCGGCAGCCGGGCGATCTTTTCGTTGAGCCGCGGGTTATGCTTCATCGTGCAGCTGCCGAGCGGGAAAAGGCCGAGGTCGATGGCATAATTCTGCCGGGACAGCCGCGTGTAGTGGCGCACGGCCTCCCCCTCGCTGAGCCCCGGCAGCCCGATCGGCGCCGAACGCGCGAGCGCGCCAAGGTCGGCGGAGGGCGCGTCTTCATCGAAATCGACCCCGGTGGTTTCACTCGATCCGATCTCGAAGATCAGCGGCTCTTCGAGCATCAGCGCGCGGTTGCCGGTGAAGGTCACATTATCGTCGGCACCGCCGGCGTTCATTTCGGGACGCCATCCGGCGGGGTTGAGCGCGCTCATGCCAGCACCTCCTTCAGCGCCGCGGCAAAGGCGGCGATATCCTCTTCGGTCACGGTTTCGGTCACGGCGACGACAAGGCCGTTCTCGAGTCCCGCGTTGCCCGGATAAAGGCGGCCGAGCGACACGCCGCCCAAAACCCCCTTCTCGGCAAGCTGGTGCACAACGGGCCGCGCCGCCGTGGGCAAGATGAGGGTAAACTCGTTGAAATAGCCCTCGTTCATCACCGACACGCCTGGCACATTTGCAAGCGCGCTCGCCGCGGCCCTGGCCCGGCCGTGATTGATCGCGGCGAGCCGGCGCAGGCCCGCCTCGCCGAGCAATGTCATGTGGATGCTGAACGCCAGCGCACAAAGCCCTGAATTGGTGCAGATGTTGCTCGTGGCTTTCTCGCGGCGAATATGCTGTTCGCGGGTTGAGAGAGTGAGCACGAAGCCGCGCTTGCCATTGGCGTCGACGGTCTCACCGCACAGGCGCCCCGGCATCTGTCGGACATATTTGGCCTTGCAGGCGAAGAGTCCGACGTAGGGACCGCCGAACTGAAGGCCGACGCCGAGCGACTGTCCCTCACCGACTACGATGTCGGCGCCCATCTCGCCCGGCGACTGGATGAGGCCGAGCGCGACCGGTTCGGTCACGACCGCGACGAGGAGCGCGCCCGCCGCCTGGCACGCCGCGGCGAGCGCGCGCATGTCGTCGATGCGGCCGAGGATGTCGGGATATTGGACGACGACGCAGCTCGTCTCCTGGTCGACCGCCGCGGCGAGCGCGGTCCAGTCGGTGGCGGCGCCGAGGCTCGGGTCGCCGTCGACGAGCAGGTCGCCCGTATAATTCGCCATCGTGCGCGCAACGCTGCGATAATGGGGATGCAGCCCCGTCGAGAGCAGCGCCTTGCCCCGCCGCGTCACCCGCCGCGCCATCACGATTGCCTCCCAGCAGGCGGTCGAACCGTCGTACATCGAGGCATTGGCAACGTCGGTGCCGAAGAGGCGCGCGACCTGCGTCTGAAATTCGAACAGCATCTGGAGCGTGCCTTGGGCAATCTCGGGCTGATAGGGCGTGTAGGCGGTCAGGAACTCGCCCCGCTGGATCAGGTGGTCGACGCTCGCGGGCACATGGTGGCGATAGGCGCCCGCGCCGAGGAAGAAGGGTCCGTCGCCTGCGGCGCGGTTCTGCCGCGCGAGCGCTGCCATGTGGCGCTCGACCGCGAGCTCGCTCGCATGCATCGGCAACTCGGCGATCGGGCCAGCGAGACGGGCCGCCGCAGGGACGTCAACGAACAGTTCGTCGATCGACGATGCGCCGACCGCCGCGAGCATCGCGCTGCGATCATCGGGAGTGAGGGGCAGGTAACGCATGTATTACTCCGGCGAAGAAACAGGTTTTTCGGAAAAAAGCGGCGCAAGATCAGCGAGCGATCCGCGAAAGGCGGCAGGACCGCTGTGGGCGGTACGGACCCAGGGCGCGAGCCAGATGCGGAAACCCGCAGCACGTGCACGGTGGCAGAAGGCATAATCCTCGGAGAGCTGCCGGCGGCTCTCGGGCTCGATCATCGGCAGGAACAGGCTGTGCACCTCTTCGGAAACCCGGGCGTTCTGGCGGTCGCGCGCGTCGACGCGAAAAGCGAGCTCGGGGTGGCGCGCGCAGAGCGTCTCGATCACGTCGCGCCGCACCAGCATGAAGGCGCCGCCGAGCTGCGTGAGTTCGACCAGCTCATTGAGGGCGAAGGACTGGGTGGGGTTGAGGAAACTCAGCGCGAAATCGCCGGCAAAGGCCGCGAGATTAACCGGATTATCCTCCGCCAGTCCCCGCTCGGCGGCGCGCGCCACCTGGGCCCAATTGACGACGCGGCGCGGGACCGGCGCGCCAAGGATCGCGCAATCGGGACGCTCCCTCATCGCGGCGAGCATCGCGAACACATCGTCGGCAGCAAAGTCCACATCATCATCCACGAAAAGGAGGTGCGTGCAGTCACTCTGGAGGAAGATGTTGGCCAAGAGGTCGCGCGCGCGGTGGATCTGCGCCTCGTGCAGGATGAATTCGAAACGGAGAGGCAAGGAGCGCGCGGCCCCCGCCATCGCCAGCGCGAGGACCGCGCGCACATAGCCGCCCTGCGCGCCGGCATAGATCGCGGTCGCGATCATCGGCCGGCACCCGGCAAGGCCGGGCGTCGGCGCAGGCGCGGCGGCGGTCATGCCGCGGGCCCGATCGGCAGGATGGCGAGAGACGTCATGAACCTATCTCCCCCCTCCCGCGACCGGGAGGGACGTGGCTTACAGGCCGTCGCAGAATTGCTTGTAGGCGGCCGCGTTCATCAGGCCGTCGAGCTGGCTCTTGTCGGAGAGCGTCATGCGGAAGAACCAGCCTTCGCCTTCAGGGTCGCTGTTGACGAGCGCCGGGTCCTCTTCGAGCTGGCTGTTGCCCTCGGTTACCACGCCGTCGACAGGGGCGTAGACGTCGCTTGCTGCTTTCACCGATTCGACAACCGCAGCGTCGCCGCCCGCGCTGAGCTCGGCGCCGGTGTCGGGCACCTCGACAAAGACGATGTCGCCAAGCTGGCCCTGCGCGAAGTCGGTGATCCCGACCGTCGCGACATCGCCATCGACGTCGATCCATTCATGTTCTTCGGTATAGTAACGCGGCATCGTCAGGCTCCCTGTTTGCGGACATATTTGTGCGGAACAAATGGCATGGCGGCGACGGTCACGGGCACGCGCTTTCCCCGCACCTCGGCCGCAAGCGCGGTGCCGGTCGCGGAGAGGCCCGTGGGCACATAGCCCATCGCGATCGGCGCTCCGATGCTGGGCGCGAAGCCGCCCGAGGTCACGACGCCGATTTCGGTGTTGCCGTCGAATAGCTTGGCGCCCTCGCGCACCGGGACCTTGCCGTCCACGAGCAGCCCGACGCGCTTGCGCGGCGCGCCGTCGGCCAGATGGCCGAGGATGCGCGAGGCGCCCGGAAAGCCGCCTTGCTCGCGGCGGCGCTTCGAAATCGCAAAGCCAAGGTCGCCCTCAACGGGGTCGATCAGGGGGTCAAGGTCATGCCCGTAAAGCGGAAGCCCCGCCTCGAGCCGCAGCGAATCGCGCGCACCAAGACCGATGGGCTTCACTTCCTGCATTGCGCAAAGCGCGTCGGCGAGCGCGGTGACATGCGCGGCGGGAACCGAAATCTCGAACCCGTCTTCGCCTGTATAGCCCGACCGGCTGATGCCAAGCGGCACCCCGTTCCAGTCGAAGCTATCGGCCTGCATGAAGACCAGAGCGCCAACACCCGGAACCAGCCGCTCGAGCGCTGCCGCCGCCTGCGGTCCCTGCAACGCGAGCAGCGCCTGCTCATCCATGTGGTTGAGGCTGATCTCGTCGGGGAGGTGCTCGCGCAGATGGGCGATATCGTCCCATTTCACCGCGCCGTTGACCACCATGTAAAGCTCGTCATCGCCGCCGGTGATCATCAGGTCATCGAGGATGCCGCCGTCCTCGGCGAGCAGCAGCGAGTAGCGCATGCGCCCGGGTTTCAGCGCCATGATATCGCCCGGGACAAGCGTCTCGAGCGCCTCGGCGGCGCCATCGCCGCTCAGCCGGAGCTGGCCCATGTGACTGACATCGAACAGCCCCGCATTCGCGCGGGTCCAAAGATGCTCGGCCAGGATGCCTTCATATTGGATCGGCATCCAGTAGCCCGCGAATTCCACCATCCGCGCGCCCTTTGCGCGGTGCCACGCGTCGAGCGGCAAAGTGCCGATAGGGACAGTCTCTTCGCCCGTCTGATCGCTTGTCGTCATATCAGTCTCCCGTCGTTGACACAGCGAGATGCGGCCTCGCGCCGCTCCGTCGCCATGCCCCCTCTGTCACGGGAACCTGAGAGTTTTCCCCCAGGATGCGCCCGGGGTTACCCCTTCGGTGGTTCCGGCACGGCCGAAACGCTTTCCAGAGTGTCCATTCCAGCCTGCGCGGTCCTGCGAACCTGAGAGTTTCCGGGGCGGTTGCTCCTTCGGTGGCGAGGTACGGATCGCTCCGTCCCCCGCGCTCTCCCGCGCGGCCGGCCGAATCCCCTGCGGGTCCCGGCAGACGCCCGAGCCTTGGCGGCGGCCTTTCCCAGAGTCAATCGGCGAGCGCGCGGATCGCGTCGTTTTCGTGAACATGGGTGCCGCTTTCGGGGCGGCCCGCGACGACGGCGATCGCCTTCGCCACGGTTTCGGCCGGAATCGAGCGGTAGCGGCGAAGCGATCCATGGAGCAAGGCGTCGGCCAAGGGCGCCGCCGCGATCGCAATCCCCTCCCCCAGCCGCGCAGGGCCCGGCCGCGCGCCCGTGAGCAGGCCGGGGCGGATGATATCGAGCCGGTCGAAAGCCAGGGTGCGCAGACCCGTCTCGGTCTCGCCCTTGGTCCTCAAATAAAAATTGCGGCTCTTTGCCGACGCGCCGACCGAGCTTACGACGATCATCTGCGTAGCCCCGCCGCGCCGCGCGGCCTCGGCAGCGGAAAGAACGAGATCATGGTCGACCGCGCGGAAAGCCGCCTGCGATCCCGCTGCGCGAATGGTGGTTCCAAGGCAGGAAATCAACACGGCTGGCCGCTCGGCGGCGATGATGTCCGCCCAGCGTTCCGGCGGGGCTATGAGCAGCTTATGCTGGCCGGGGAGGTCGCCGGCCTTTCGGCGCGCGAGGATGGTGAGTACCCGGTTACCCGCTTGGCGGATGACGCCGGAGCCGACGAGACCGGTCGCACCGATCAGCAAAGTCTTGGGATGAGCCTCTCTCATCCGACCTGTCTATCGGCGTTACGCGCCAATGGAACATCGCGCGTGCGGCGGCTGGGTATGCTTTGCATCTGCTCTTCCTTGGATGAAGGACGAGAAGGAGCGCTCAAGAGTCTCAGCCCTGGTGCGCGGCGGGGCTGAGCGCATCACACATGCCGCAGCGGCTCAGGAACCGCCTCGCGGCCGAAAATCTCTGCGTAGCGGTCGATCGCGAAACGGTCCGTCATGCCAGCGATATAATCGCCAACGTAGCGTGCAATTGCCGTTTCACCTTCGGGGAGGCGCGCAGCCCAGTCGTCGCCCATGCGGCGCGGGTCCTCGGCATAGGCGGCGAAGAGCCGGCTGACGACCTCGCGCGCGGCCTCCGCCGCTGCGAGCTGCGAGGGGTGGTGGTAGAGATTGGCGTACATGAAGCGCTTAAGGTCGCGCTCCTGCCGCGCGAGCTCGGCGGAAAAACCGCCAAGAGTGCGGCCTGCCGCGCGAACCTCGACCGGGCTCGCGACCCCCGCGTCCGCGACGTTGGCGGCGGTCGCAGCGATCACGTCGTTGACCATCACGCCGATCTGGTCGCGTACCAGCTCGCGAAGTAACCGCTCGCGCGCAGCGCCTGGAAAACGCCGCTCCACGCCGGCAAAATTTGCCGCCACGAAAGGTTGCTCCATCAGCTGGTCGAGACTGAGCAGCCCCGCGCGCAGCCCGTCGTCGATGTCGTGATTGTCGTAGGCGATGTCATCGGCGACCGCCGCGACCTGCGCTTCGAGACTCGCGTGGGATTGAAGGTCGAGCGGGAATTCGGCGTCGATATCAGCAAGCGCCCACCCCGGACGGCGCACCGGACCGTTGTGCTTGGCGAGTCCTTCAAGGGTTTCCCAAGTCAGGTTGAGGCCATCAAAGCGGGGATAAGGGCATTCGATCCGCGCCAGCGTCCGCAGCGTATGTCCATTGTGATCGAAGCCGCCATGTGCCTGCATCGCCGCCTTCAGCGCATGCTCCCCGGCGTGGCCAAAGGGCGGATGGCCGATGTCGTGCGCGAGGCAGAGCGCCTCGGTCAGGTCCTCGTTGAGGCCGAGCGCGCGGGCGATACCGCGACCGATCTGCGCGACCTCTATGCTGTGGGTCAGGCGGACGCGATAATGATCGCCATCGGGCGCCACAAATACCTGCGTCTTGTGGCGAAGACGGCGAAAGGCGATCGAATGGATGATCCGGTCGCGGTCGCGCTGAAAGGCGTCGCGCGGCCCGCGAACGACGCGGCCCGGCTCGCCGTGAAAGCGGCCGCGCGAGTGCGCCGGGTTGCTGGCGCAGGGCGAGGTGTCGGTCACTTGATCGGTTCGACGGCTTCGCCCGCCTCGCTGGTGAACAGAAAGCCGTCGCCGTTCGCCTTCTTATACTCGGCGAGCCAGTCCTGCGCCGCCTTGCGGTCCTTGAACGGGCCGACGAGCAGACGGCGGGTCTGGCCCCATTCGGCGGTCGACCCCGACTTGCCCTGGAAGAGGGCGGCGTTGCGTTTTGCGAAACGGTTGTAATCAAAGGCGAGCGCCTTCGGGTTCGCCCCGGTTGCAATCTGGACCCAGATGCGCGCGGGATTCGCCTTTTTCTTCTCGGCTTCAGCCTTGACCTTGGCGTCCGCCTCGGCCTTCGCCTTGGCGGCGGCCTCTTCCTTCGCGCGCTTCGCCTCTTCGGCGGCCTCCGCCTTGCGCTTGTCCTCAAGCAGCTTGGCGAGGGTGGCCGCACCGACCGCATCGTCGGGACGCGCCATTTCTTCGGGCGGGATCTCGATCGAACTGATGATATCGGCAAGCGAGACGAGCGGCGCCGGGGCGGCGGAGGCGGGAGGCGGCGGCGCGGCGGCAGCAGCGGATGCCGGAGCGGGCGCGGTGACGGCGGGAGCTGCGCTATTTCCGACGTCCGCAATCGAGAAGCCGGGACCGACGGGCCCCGTATCACGGCGAATCGCGACACCGATCGGCGCGGGCTGCGTGACAGAGGGTCGCGCCGGCGCCGCCGGGGTCGGCGCCGGGGCTGGTGATGCCGCAGCCGGCGCCGCGGCCTGGGGCTGCGGGCGAGGCGCCGCGGGGACCGGTGCCGGCGTAGGTGTCGGTTTAGGCGCAGGCGCAGGCGCGGGTTTAGGGGCGGGCGCAGGTGCCGATGCCGGGCTGCGTACGGCAGCCGGCGCAGCGGACGGCGTCTCGGTGCGGGTGCCTGGAGGCGCAGAGGCTGCAGCCGCGCCGCGGCGGCTCCCCGACCCGCGCCGGCTGTTCGTCTCCGGGGCCCGCGTCGGGGCCGCCGCAACCTGAACTGGCCTCCGCGCAGGACCCAGCTCGCCCGCGGGAAAGCGTCCGAAATGGGCGGCCGCCGCCTGCTGCGCGGGGTTGAGGCGGTCCATTCGGGTCAGATATGGCATGATATTCTGCGCCAGCGCTGCCGGCATCGTTGCATTGACGATCTCGGCCGCTTCCTTGTCGCGGCCGTTCATCGCGAGGATCATTGCGCGCAGTCGCCACGCGCCGCGGTCCGACTGACGAAGCTGAGGTCCGAGCATCTGGATCGCCCGGTCGGGCTCGCCGCTGATTCCGAGCGACAGCGCATAGCGGCGGGTCACTTCGTCGTCGGCCGCGATCGACAGCGCCAACTGATAGTCCCGCTGCGCGGCTTCCTGCTGTCCCAAGAGGTCGCGCGCCAGCCCCCGGTCGGCGAGGAACAGCCGTTCGGGTGTCCCGAGCAACTGCGCCTCGCCGAAATAATCGAGTGCGCGCGTCGGGTTTTCCATGTGGACCATCGCCGACCCGAGCGCGGCCTTTACCGCACCGTCGCGCGGCGCCGCCTGTTCGGCCCGGACAAGAAAGCCAAGCGCGGCGCGGTAATCCTCAAGATCGATCGATGCGCGCCCGGCGTCGAGGAGCGCCCGGGCGTCGGTGGCATTAGCGGCGATGCGGGCAAGCGCCGACGACAGCATCGTGCGAGCGGCGGTGCGCTTTTCCATCGCGGCGCGCGTGGCAGGATCGGGCTGTGCCGCCTGCATCGCCTGCGAGGGAGTTGCGGCGACCGCCGATAGCAACAACAGCGCGAATGCGCCATGTCGCCCGGTCATCTGTGATCGCCACATGGGCCCATCATCCCGTTTCCGGGCCGCCTCGCCCGTGTGCGACGGCCCAAGAGCCCTGTTACTGGTTGTTCTGTCGGCCGAGGAAGCGCGGAATATCGACCCCATCATCCTTGGCGGGAGCAGCGCTATCGCCCTCGGGGGCGACTGCGCCGCGCGACAGGCGCGACATTCGCTCGAACAAGGTGCCGCCGCCGATCGGACGGGGCGCTGCTTCCTCGGCAGCCGGCGCGGGCGCGGCAGGTGCGGGCCGGTAGTCCGCCGCCGGCGCCGCCGGCTCACCGAGCACGAGTTCGTCGGCCGTGTCGTCATATGTGGCCGCGACCTGGGAAAGCTCCATCGGTTCTTCCTCGGGGGCCGCCTGCGGTGCCACAGGTTCCGCCTGCCCACCAAGCGAGAAGCCCGGTGCTGGTTCATTGTCGGCAACGGGAGCGGCCTCGGGGGCCGGCGCTTCCGCAGCTACCGGCTCGATGACCTCTTCGGCAGCGGGTGCCGGGGCGGCAGCGGGTGCTGCCGTACGCGCAGGGGCGAAGGAGAAGCTGCGCGTTGCGGGCGCAGCCTGCGCAGGCTCACCCGTTCCGTCGATGCCCGTGGCAACGACCGACACGCGGATCTTGCCTTCGAGACTCTCGTTGAAAGCGCTGCCCCAGATGATGTTCGCGTCGGGATCGACCAGCTCGCGGATATGGTTCGCGGCCTCGTCGACCTCCATCAGGCGCATGTCCTCGCCGCCGACGATCGATACGATGACGCCCTTGGCGCCCGCCATCGACACACCATCGAGCAGCGGGTTTGCGATTGCCTTCTGCGCCGCTTCGAGCGCGCGGCCATCGCCTTCGGCCTCGCCGGTTCCCATCATCGCCTTGCCCATCTCGCGCATCACGCTGCGCACGTCGGCAAAGTCGAGGTTGATGAGACCGGGCATGACCATGAGGTCGGTGATGCCCCGCACACCCTGCTGCAGCACCTCGTCCGCCATGCTGAACGCTTCCTTGAAGGTCGTGTTCGGGTTGGCGACAAGGAAAAGATTCTGGTTCGGAATCACGATCAGCGTGTCGACATGATCCTGCAGCTCGGCAATGCCCGCCTCGGCCGAGCGCATGCGCCGCTGGCCTTCGAAGGTGAAGGGCTTGGTCACGACGCCGACGGTCAGGATGCCCCGGTCGCGCGCCGCCTTGGCGATCACCGGTGCCGCACCGGTGCCGGTGCCGCCGCCCATGCCCGCTGCAACGAAGCACATGTGCGCGCCATTCAGCGCCTCTTCGACCTGCGCGATGCTTTCCTCGGCCGCGGCGCGACCGACTTCGGGCCGCGACCCTGCGCCGAGCCCCTGGGTGATCTGCGTACCAAGCTGGATGCGGCGCTCGGCCGGCGATGCGTTGAGCGCCTGCGCGTCGGTGTTCGCGACGACGAAATCGACGCCCTCGACACGGGCGGCGATCATGTTGGCGATGGCATTGCCCCCCGCGCCGCCGACGCCGATGACCGCAATGCGCGGCTTCAATTCATCGACCTGTGGCGGGCCAATATCGATGCTCATCAAATTATCTCCCTGCAGCGGCGAACCTCTGCCGCTTGCCTCACCATGCGACCCAAACAGGCGGTGGTCCCGCCGCCCGGATTCCTGCCACCGCATTGCACTATTGTGACGCTGGAATCACCCAAAAAATTAACCTTTTCACGTCGTGACTATCAAAAGCTGCTTTTCAATGCCGTGACCAGCCGTTGCAGGATCGACGCACCCTTGGGGCGATAGACATCCTGCGCCATCATCGGCAGATCGCGAAGGTCGACCGGGTCGGACGCTGCATAAAGAACCAGACCCGCGAGCGTCGCGAAAGCCGGTCCCGAATGGGCATCGGGCAAGCCGTGCAAGCCCCGCGGCCGCCCGATGCGCGCGGCGCGGCCGAGCGCGCTTTGCGTGTAGTCGGCAATACCTTTCAGGTCGGCGCCGCCGCCGACGAGCACGACCTGGCGGCCGATCGGGCCGACGAAGTGAAGGTCTTTCAGCGTCCGCCCGATCTCCCCCATCATCGCGTCGAGACGCTGGCGGATCACGGACACGAGCTGGGCGCGGGTTATGCGCGGAGATTCGCTGCCGGCGGGCGCGCCGGGATCGAGCTCGATGATCTCGTTATTATCGCGCGGGCTTGCCGAGGCTGAACCGTAGAAGCTCTGGAGCCGCTGCGCCTGGCTACGCCTTATTCCGAAAGCCGATGCGATGTCGTCGGTGATATCGCTCGCGCCGAAAGGCAGCGACACCATCTCGACCAGCATTCCGCCGGCATAGAGCGACACGGTTGTGACCGCCGCGCCCAGTTCGACGAGCGCGACGCCAAGATCGCGCTCTTCTTCGGATAGGCAGGCGAGCCCCGCCGCGATCGGTGAGGCAACCACCGCGTTCACGTCGAGGTGCGCCTGGCGCACCGCCGCCTCGAGATTGCGCACCGGGGCGCCGTCGGCCATGATGATATGGATATCGACGCCGAGACGGTCGGCGTGAAGACCGATCGGGTTCTTCACGCCGGTGAGTCCGTCGAGCGTGTAAAGCGCAGGCTGGGCGTGGAGGATCATCCGGCCCTCGGGGTCGATGCCTGCGCGGCCCGCGGCAAGCAGATCGTCGACATCCTCCTGCTCGATCCGGTGGCCACCCAGTTCGCTTTCGATCGGCGCGACGTCGCTGACGAGGCCCCCTGCGGAAAAGGCGACCCAGACGTCATCGATGTTAAGCCCCGCGATGCGCTCGGCCTGCTCGATTGCCTCGCGCACGACATGCTCGGTCTGCTCCATGTCGGCGACATAGCCGCGCTGGACGCCGCGGCTCTCGCGCTGGCCGGTACCAAGGACATGCAGCTTCCCATCGGCGGTCTGGCCCGCGATCAGCGCGCAGACCTTCCATGACCCGACGTCGAGCGCAGTGATGATCTTCTCGATGCGCGGCGGCGCCATGATATGCGGCTCCTATCCTTCGTTGGCGCCAAGCGCGGCGAGGGCGTCGGCGGCCTCGCGCGCGGCGTCGAGCTTCGCGGGCGCCACTTGCCCCTCGTGCGGAAGGCGCAGCACAAAACGCGCCGGGTCGCGCATGTCGAACCGCAATATGCCGCGGCCGAGAAGCCGGTTGGCCCCGTCCATATGAGCAAATTTGGCAAGCGCCGCCTTCGCCTCGGCCTCGCCCTCGGGCAGCGACAGGGTCTCACCGCTGCGAAAGCGCAGGTCCCACCGGCGATTGCCAACCCAGGTCGCGCCAGCGAGCAATTCCTTGAGGCTACTCGCCTCGGCGAGCAGACGGTCGAGATCCTGCGAGCGCTGGTTTGCCTTCGGCCCGATGACAAGCGGCAGGTCGGGCATCGTCGCGACGCTGACCGGTTCGAGCACCACGCCCTTTTCATCGATCAGCGACAACCGCCCGCCATTCTGCCAGATGGCTGCCGGGGTGCGCTCGACAATGTCGACGACCAGCGTATCGGGCAGCCGCCGCGAAACGCGGGCGTCCTTGATCCAGCCATATTTCATGAGGTCGCGGCGGACATCCTCAAGGTCGACCGCGGCCATCGAGCGGTCCTTCTGCGCCAGCGCGATATCATAGACCTTGAGCCGGTCGATGCGCTCGGCGCCGACCACTTCCACCTTCTTGACCTGGAAACCCGCGCGCCCGACCGCCTGCGCCCACTCTTCCTGCACCTTCGCCGTGACACCGGTCGCGTGCGCTGCAAGCGCGAGGACGCCGGCAAGGCTGAGGCCGATGGTCCAGTTGGCGGTTCGCTGCAGCGCCTGCGGACTGATCGGCAGCGCGTTGATGATCGCGTCGATCCGCGAGGTCTTGACCGTCCGCCGCTTCCTCGGTGCGCGTGCGGAGCGGCGCGGCGGCGCCTTGGCGCGCTTGATCCGCGTGCTGCTCATAACGCTTCCTCCACGATGCGTTCGACAAGTTCGGCATAGTCCATGCCGATGGCGCGAGCCTGTTCGGGGACAAGGCTGAGCGGGGTCATGCCGGGCTGCGTATTGACCTCGAGCAGGAAGATGCCCGCGAGGCCCTGCTCGTCGTCCCAGCGGAAATCGGAGCGCGAGGCCCCCTTGCAGCCGAGGAGACGGTGCGCCTCGACCGCGAGTTCCTTCAGCCGCTCGGCAATCGGCGCGGGAATGTCGGCGGGGCACACATGCTCGGTAAGCCCGTCTGTATATTTCGCTTCATAATCGTAGAAGCCCGACTTGACGCGCAGTTCGGTGACGCCGAGCGCCTGGTCGCCCAGCACCGCGACGGTGAGCTCGCGCCCCTTGATGAAGGGTTCGGCGAGCAGACGGTCGAAGTCCCGCCAGGGCCCGGTCGCGTCGCGGGCGATCGGATTGCCGTAATTGCTGTCGTCCCTGACGATCGCGACCCCGACCGACGAGCCTTCGTTGACCGGCTTCAGGACATAGGGGCGCGGCAAGGGGTCGATGGAAAATAGGCTTTCGCTGTCGACCATGGTCCCCGTCGGCATGGGGATTCCATGCGGTACGAGAGCCTGCTTCGTCAATTCCTTGTCGATCGCGATGACCGACGTGACGAGCCCGCTATGCGTGTATTTGATACCCATCAGGTCGAGCATGCCCTGCACCGTCCCGTCTTCTCCCGGGACGCCGTGGAGCGCATTGAAGACAATGTCGGGCTTCGTCTCAACGAGCTTGCGCGCGACGTCGCGGTCCATGTCGATGCGGGTGACCCTGTGCCCCCGGCTTTCGAGCGCGTCGGCGACCCCGTTCCCGCTCATCAAGGAGACTTCGCGCTCCGCCGACCAGCCGCCCATCAGGACAGCGACATGCCACGGTCCCCGGCTCATTCGGGCTTCCCCACGCGCTGAATCTCCCATTGCAATTCGATACCGCACTTCGCCTTGACCCGGCGGCGGACTTCCTCGCCGAGCGCCTCAATGTCGCTGCTCGTCGCGCTGCCGGTATTGATGAGAAAATTGGTGTGCTTCTCGCTGACCTCGGCGGCGCCGACCCTGAGACCCCGGCATCCCGCCTCGTCGACGAGTTGCCAGGCCTTGTGCCCTTCGGGATTCTTGAAGGTCGAGCCGCCGGTCTTCGACCGCAGGGGCTGCGACGCCTCGCGGCTTGCCGAAATGCGGTCCATCTCCGCCTGGATCGCTGCAGGCTCGCCGGGCCGGCCGCGAAAGGTCGCGCCGACAACCACCGCGCCCTCGGGGAGCTCGCTATGCCGGTACGTGTAGCCAAGGTCAGCAAGCGCGAGCGTGCGGCGCTCGCCGTTCCGGAGGACGACGTCGGCCTCGACCAGTATGTCCTTGACCTCGCTTCCGTAAGCGCCGCCGTTCATGCGGACGAAGCCGCCGACAGTTCCGGGGATCGAGCGCAAGAATTCCATCCCGGCAATCCCCGCATCGCGCGCGGTCGAGGATACGAGAATGCCCGACGCCCCGCCGCCGCACCGCAAGGTCACGGCATCGACAGCTTCGACCCTGGCAAACGCCTTCCCGAGACGGACAACGACGCCCGGCACCCCCCCGTCGCGAACGATCAGGTTCGATCCGAGCCCCAGCGCCATCACCGGGACCGAGGGGTCGAGATCGCGCAGAAATCCGGCGAGATCGTCGGCATCCTTAGGCTCGAACAGCCAGTCGGCGGGACCGCCGGACTTGAACCAGACGAGCGGCGCAAGGGGGGCCTTTGCGGTCAGCTTGCCGCGAACGGCGGGAAGCGTCGCGGTGGTCATGCCGCCTCCACCGCTGCTGCGAGACCCGCCGCGATCCTGGTGATGTCGCCCGCGCCGAGGCAGATTATCCGGTCGCCCGCGCCAATGGCGCCCGAGCGGATGGCGGACGCGATCGTCGCGGCCAGCGCGGCGGCATCCGCGACGGTCGCGGCGTGGCGGTGGCCGCGGTCGCGCAGGCCCGCCACGAGCGCGTCGGACGATATCGCTTCGATCGGTGCCTCGCCCGCCGCATAGACAGGGAGCGCAAGGACCATGTCGGCGTCGTTGAAAGCCTGCTGGAAGTCGTCCATGTGATCACGCAGGCGGGTGAAGCGATGCGGCTGGACGACCGCGACGACGCGTCCCGCCCCGGCCCCTTCGCGCGCGGCGGAAAGAACAGCGCGTATCTCCACCGGGTGGTGGGCATAATCGTCGATGACGGTGATAAGGCCGCCCGCCGCCGCGATCTCGCCAACTTTGGTGAAGCGGCGCTTGACCCCTGCAAAGCCGCTGAAGCCCGAGGCGATCTTCTCGTCGCTGACCCCCATGTGCAAGGCGACCGCGATCGCCGCGAGCGCATTCTGGACATTGTGGCGTCCCGACATCGGCAAGTGAATGCCCTCGATCGTTCGGCTGTTCCCGTCGCGGTCGCGCACGACGACGTCAAAGCGGTTCCCCTCCGGGCCCGGCGTCACGTTGATACCGCGCACGTCGGCCTGTGCCGAAAAGCCGTAAGTCACGATACGGCGATCGCGGATGCGCGGAATGATCGCCTGCACCTCGGGGTGGTCGAGGCAGAGCATCGCAGCGCCGTAAAAGGGCACATTTTCGATGAATTCGACGAAGGCAGCCTTGATCGCGTCAAAGCTGCCATAATGGTCGAGATGCTCGGGGTCGATGTTGGTGACGACCGCAATCGTGCCGTCGAGGCGGAGGAAACTGCCGTCGCTCTCGTCGGCCTCGACCACCATCCAGTCGGACGCGCCGAGCCGCGCGTTCGAACCATAATTGTTGATGATCCCCCCGTTGATCACGGTCGGATCGATTCCGCCCGCATCGAGCAAGGCGGCGACGAGGCTGGTCGTCGTCGTCTTGCCATGCGTTCCCGCGATAGCGACGGTCGACTTGAGGCGCATCAGCTCGGCGAGCATCTCGGCGCGCCGCACGATGGGTATACGCTGCGCAAGCGCGGCCTCGACCTCGGGGTTGCCGCGCTTGACGGCTGTCGAGGTCACGACGACCGCGACGCCCTCGACATTCTCTGCCGCATGGCCAATCGTGACCTTGATCCCGCGCTTGCGGAGGCCCTCGACGACATAGCTTTCGGCCATGTCACTGCCCTGCACCTGGTAGCCAAGATTGTGCATGACCTCGGCGATTCCCGACATGCCGATGCCGCCGATGCCGATGAAATGGATAACGCCGATATCGGTCGCAACGCCGCGCATTACCAGGTCTCCCGACGCGCTGCGGCGACGCCGTTTGCAGCCGCGCGCTTGGGGCTGGCGCCGACGCGAATGACATCCATCAGCGGCGGCGGTGCGTAGCTTTCGACAAGGTCGGCAAGGTCGCGCGTCGCGTTGGGCAGTCCGCAGCGCGCGGCATTGTCCGCCGCCACCTCGATCGCGCCCGGCTCAAGCGCCATGCGCTGCAGCTGCTTCGCGACATTGGCAGCTGTGAATTCCGGTTGCGCAAAGGACTGCGCGCCCCCCGCCTCGACCAGGTCGACGACATTATAACTTTGGTGGTCGTCCATCGCGTGCGGATAGGGAACGAAGATCGCCGGGCGTCCAGCACAGGCAAGCTCGGCCACCGTCGACGCCCCCGCGCGCGCGATGACGAGGTGCGCCCAGCGCAGCCGGTCGGGAAAGTCGGCGATATAGGGGGCGCATTCGGCCGCGACGCCGAGCTCGGCATATTTGGCCCGCACCACCTCGATATCGGCCTCGCGCGCTTGCTGGACGATCTGCAGGCGGTCGAGCAGCGCGCGCGGCAGCATCGCGATCGCGGCAGGCACCACTTCGCTCAAGATCGTCGCGCCGAGGCTTCCGCCGACCACGAGCAGGCGAAAAATGCCGTCCTCGGGCAGCGGAGGAAAGCCTTCCTCGCGGATCGCGATGATTTCTTCGCGAACGGGATTTCCGGTAAGATGACGCTTCATCTCGCACTTGGCGGGGAAGCGGTGGATATTGCGATAGGCGACAGCAATCGCATCGACGCGCGGCGCCATCAGCCGGTTGGTGCGGCCCAGCACGGCATTCTGTTCGTGAACCACGCTCGGCGTCTTGGTCGCGCGCGCCGCGAGCAGGCTGGGAAGCGAGGGATAGCCGCCAAAGCCGACCACGACGGCGGGGTCGAAGGCGCGGATGAGTTCGATCGCCTGCCGGCGCCCCTTTCGGATTGCAAGCGCCGCCTTGATCCAGCCGACGGGGCCGCCCGCGACCCGCCCGGCAGGCAGGACGTGCGTTTCAAGCTCGTCCGGCGCGCCGGGGATGCTGAGCCCGCGATCATCGCTGACGAGCGCGACGCGGTGACCGCGCGCGATCAGCTCGCGGCCGAGTGCATAAGCCGGGAGCATATGGCCCCCCGTGCCGCCAGCGGCGAGGAGAAAGTGGCGGGTCGCGCTCATTTCAGGGCCGTCATTTCTTGTTCCAGTTGCGGGTCATCGACACCCGCGCCGCATAGGGGTTTCGCCGGGTGAGTGCCAAGAGCAAACCCATGCCGATCGAAAGCGCGAGCATCGAGGACCCCCCGTAGCTGATGAAGGGAAGCGTCATGCCCTTCGAGGGAAAGAGCTGGGTGTTCACCGCCATGTTGATCACCGCCTGGCCGCCGAATTGCGCGACGAGTCCGCAGACGGCGAGGATCAGGAAACTATCCTCCTCGTCGAGCAGGCGGACAAGGACGCGGACGATGATCGCAAGATAGAGAACCGCGATCGCGATGCAGGCGATAATCCCGAACTCTTCGCCGATGACCGAAAAGATATAGTCGGTATGCGCCTCGGGAAGCTGGAATTTAGCGAGTCCAGCGCCCGGTCCGGTTCCGATCAGCCCGCCCGCGGTCAGCGTCGCATGCGCCTTGTCGACCTGGAAACTGTCGCCTTCGGCAAAAAGCCAGATGTTGATGCGCTGCTGCGCCACGGGATAGAAGAAATAGGCGAGAACCAGCCCGCAAAGTCCCGCTACGCCAAGCCCCGCCATGATCCGCATCGACAGTCCGGCGACGAGCACGAGAACGAACCAGGTGGCAGCGAAGATGATCGTTTGGCCAAGATCGGGTTGACCCATCAATAGCACCGCGATCACGCCGGTGAGAACGAAGGATAAGGGCACGACCGGGAGGCTCTGATCGTGGAGGCGGAGCGAGAGTACCCACGCAAGAGCGACTGCGAAGAAAGGCTTGAGAAATTCCGAGGGCTGGAGGCGGAACATGCCGCTCCCGATCCATCGCTGCGCGCCATTTACCGAGGTTCCGATCAGCGGCACGAGAAAGAGCAGCGCGAGAAAGGTCAGCGTGCCATAAATGGCGAAACGGCGCGCCTGCGCCTTGGGGAGCATTGAAATGCCGAGCATGACCGGCACCCCGACGATGACCCACATCAGCTGGCGATAGAAATAATAGAGCGGGTCAAGGCTGGCGGTGGTCGTCGAGAGCTTTTGCGCTGCGACCGGAGAGGCCGCGGCGACGGCTACGAGGCCGATCGCGATCAGCATCGAGACGAGAAGGAGGAGAACGCGGTCGATCTCCCAGAACCACAGCCCGAGCGGAGTGCGGTCGGCGCGGCTGAGGCGCGGCCCGCGGCGCTTGACGCTGCGCGTGGTTGCGATGATCGGTCGCTCGCCTGCCCTGTCCATATTGTCCAACCCCCCGCTCACGCCGCAAGCCCCCGCACGAGGCTGCGGAACGCGTCGCCGCGCGCCTCATAATCCTTGAACTGGTCGAACGAGGCGCAGGCGGGCGAAAGGAGAACGACGTCGCCGGGTTCGGCGGCCGCTGCCGCCCGTGCGACGGCGCTCGCAAGATCTCCGGCGCTCTCGAGGGGAACCGCATCGCCGATCTCCCGAGCGAAGCTCTCCATCGCCTCGCCGATCAGATAGGCGCGTTTGACATGGCTGAACCATGGACGGCAGGCCTCGAGCCCGTCGCCCTTTGCCTGGCCGCCGGCAATCCAGTGCAAACGCTGGTCCGGCGCCGGCGGAAACGCCGCCAGCGCCGGTGCAGCGGAAGCCGCGTTGGTCGCCTTGCTGTCATTGAACCAGCGGACGCCAGCGACTTCGCCGACCAATTCCATCCGATGCGGGAGCGCCCGGTACGTCGAGAGACCACGCTCGATCGCCTCGTCATCGAGCCCGAGCACGCGGCAAACCGCGATCGCGCACACCGCGTTTTGCGCGTTATGCGGTCCCTGCAGCGCAGGCCAGCGCGCCTGGTCGGCGGGATCGATATCCTTCGCTGAAACGCGAAACAGCCGGTGGCTGATGTGGCTCGCAATCATCTTCGAGGGACCATCGTCGATCGCGACGATCGCGACCTGGTCCTTGTGCTGGAGGCTGAAAAGCCGCGCCTTCGAGGCCGCGTAGCCTGCAAAATCATCATAGCGGTCGAGATGGTCGGGCGTGACGTTGGTCAGCACTGCAACGTCGACGGCGAGACTGTGCGCAAGGTCGATCTGGTAGCTCGACAGCTCGAGGACATAGACCCCGCCCTCGGGAAGCGGATCGCGCGAAAGGATCGGCAGGCCGATATTGCCCCCCATGAGCGCGGGCACCCCGGCGCTTTCGAGCATATGGGCGATGAGCGCGGTGACCGTCGATTTGCCGTTGGTGCCGGTGATGCCGACGACGCGGTGCGCGGGAAGTTCGGAGCGCGCCTCGGCGAAAAGCTCGATATCGCCGATCAGCGGCACATGCGCCGCGCGCGCATGGGCGGCGATCGGGTGACGGTTGAGCGGCACGCCGGGGGACACGACGACGCCAGCGAAGCCGACAAGGTCGATCGCGAGGGGGTCGCCGATGTCAGCGCCGAGGGCCATCGCCTCGTCGCGCGCTTCCTCGCGCGTGTCCCACGCGGTGACCCCGGCGCCGCTGGCGACCAGCGCCTCGACACTCGCAAGACCCGAGCGCGCCAGCCCCAGCACCGCGTAGCGGCGACCGGCAAAGGCGCGCGAGGTGATCACCGCAGCTTGAGCGTCGCGAGCCCCGCGAGCGCGAGGACGATCGAGACGATCCAGAAGCGGATGACAACGGTTGATTCGGGCCATCCGAGCTGTTCGAAATGATGATGGATCGGGGCCATGCGGAAGACTCGCTTTCCCGTCCTCTTGTACCAGAAGACCTGGATGATCACCGAGAGCGCCTCGACCACGAAAAGTCCGCCGACGAGGATAAGCACCAGCTCGTGCTGCGCGGTCACGGCAATCGTGGCAAGCGCGCCGCCTAATGCGAGGCTCCCCGTATCGCCCATGAAGACCGCGGCCGGAGGCGCATTGAACCACAGGAATGCGAGACATGCTCCAATGATCGCGGCGGCGAAAATCGCGAGCTCGCCCGCGCCGGGCACATGCGGAATACCGAGATAGCCCGCGAATTTGGCGTTGCCGGAGAGATAGACGATGACGAGGAAGGCGAGGCTTGCGATGATGACGGGAAAGGTCGCGAGCCCGTCGAGCCCGTCGGTCAGGTTCACCGCATTGCCGAAGCCGACGATCAGCACCATCGCGAAGACATAATAGAGGGGGCCGAGCGGAATATAGACGTCATTGAAGAAGGGCAGATAGAGATCTGTACCGGTGCGCGAGACAATCAGCAGCACCGCGATCCCCGCGATTGCAAACTCGAGGAGCAGCCGCACCCGCCCCGGAATCCCGCGGTGGCTGGCCTTTGTCACCTTGTCGAGATCGTCGAGGAACCCGACGACGGCAAAGCCGCCGGTGACGAAGATGCACGCCCAGACGAACCGGTTGGACAAGTCCATCCAGAGCAGCGCCGAGATCATCAGCGCGATAAGGATCATCAGCCCGCCCATCGTCGGGGTGCCTTTTTTGGCGAGATGGCTTTGGGGCCCATCGTCGCGGATCGGCTGCCCCTTTCCCTGCCGCATTCGCAGCATCAGGATGAAGCGCGGACCGATCCACAGCCCGAGGATCAGCGCGGTCGCAACCGCCGCCCCCGAACGGAAGCTCAAATAGCGAATGAGGTTGAGCGCCCCCGGAAAGCCAAGCCATTCCGCCAGCCAGTACAGCATCAATAATCCCCGTTGGTCAGCGCCGTCACGACGTGCGACAGGCCGACGCTGTTCGATCCCTTGACCAGCACGGTGTCGCCGGCCTGGATCAGATCCTTGAGCCGCGCGGTCGCGGCCGAATGGGCGGGCACATGCTCGAAATCGATGCGTCCCTCAAGCGCTTTGGCGAGCGGCGCCATCTCTTCGCCGACAAGCAGGGCGAACTGCACTCCGGCTGCGACGAGCGGATCGGCGAGACCCGCGTGATAGGCCTCCCCGCCCGCGCCGAGCTCCTTCATCGCGCCGAGAATCGCCACCTTGCGGCCCTCGGATTCCTCCCCGAGCTGGCCGATGGTCGCCGCCATGGATGCAGGGTTGGCGTTGTAGCTTTCATCAATGACGAGGATGGTGCCCCCCTGGACGGTGACGCGATGCCGCGCGCCGCGTCCGGCGAGCCCCGCCATTTCGGCAAAGGCAAGGCCCGCGGCGGGGAGGTCACCGCCGACAGCCTTGACCGCGGCCAGCACCGCGAGCGCATTGGACACCCAGTGCGCCCCCCCTTGCGCGATGGTGAAGCAAAGCAGCGCCTCCTCAACCTGCGCCGTAACGAGCGATCCCCCCTGACCGTCGGGCAGCCAATCGACCGCACGCACGTCAGCGCCTTCGCCGAGACCGAAACTGACGACATGGGCGGCGTGCAGCCTGGCCTTCGCGCGCAAGCGGTCATGATGCGGACTGTCGAAGGGAATGATCGCCGTGCCGCCCGGCTCGAGCCCCTCGAATATTTCGCCCTTCGCATCCGCGATCGCTTCTTCGCTACCGAAATATTCCATGTGCGCGGGCGCGATCGTGGTGACGACGGCGACATGCGGCCGCACCATGCGGGTTAGCGCTGCAAGTTCGCCCGCATGGTTCATTCCCATTTCGAATATGCCGAAATCGGCGGTCGAAGGCATGCGCGCGAGGCTGAGCGGCACGCCGACATGATTATTGTAGCTCTTGACCGAACGATGCGCCTTACCGGGGCGGAATCGATCGAGCGCCGCGAATAGCGCCTCCTTCGTCCCGGTCTTTCCCGCCGAGCCCGTGACGCCGATGATCCGGCCGTGGCTTCGCGCGCGCGACGCGATGCCGAGGGCGTTCAGCGCGGCAACGCTATCGGCGACGCGGACATGCGGATGATCGATCGCGCTTTCACAGACGATCCCGGCCGCACCTGCCGCGATGGCCTTGTCGATGAATTTGTGGCCGTCGGTCGCCTCGCCCTTCATGGCGATGAAGAGGTCACCCTTCCTTACCTCGCGCGAATCGAAAGCGACGCCCTGCACGGTGAAGTCGGCGCTCGCCGTGCCGCCCGTTGCCGAGGCGATCGCGCGCGCAGTCCATAGCGGGGTCATGCCGCCACCTCCCGCGCGACAGCGACATCGTCGAAGGGAATGACGCGCATCTCAGCGCCTTTTCCGATGATCTGACCCTGCTCGTGCCCCTTGCCGGCGATGCAGACGATATCGTCGGCGCGCGCCTCGGCGATTGCAGCGGCGATCGCGTCGCGGCGATCGCCGATCACCCGCGCTCCCGGTGCGGCCTCCGCGATGGCGGCGCGGATCAGCGCCGGATCCTCGCCGCGAGGATTGTCATCGGTAATGATGAGGACGTCGGCCTTGGCGGCGGCGATGCGGCCCATTTCGGGGCGTTTGTCCCTGTCGCGGTCGCCGCCAGCTCCGAAGACCAGGATCAGGCGGCCGCTAGCGTGCGGGCGCAGCGCGTCGAGCGCCGCTTCGATCGCATCAGGGGTGTGCGCATAGTCGACGTAGACGGGCGCGCCGACGCGCGTGATCGCCGCGCGCTCAAGCCGCCCCCGTACCGGCTGAAGCCGGCCGAGATTGGCAAGCGTCTGCTGGGTATCGCCGCCGGTCGCGATAACGAGGCCGGCCGCCACGAGGGCATTGGCGACCTGGTAGGCGCCGATCAGCGGCAGGCTGACCTTCTGCGTGAGGTCGCCTGCCGCAACGACGAGCGACTGGCCAAGCTGCGTGGCCTCGCGCGATTCCAGGCGGAGCGCGCTTCCCTTGGCGCCAACCGTCATAAGCCGAGCGCCGCGCGCCTCGACCGCGTCGATCACCGGCGCCGAATAAGCGTCATCGGCCCAGACGACCGCCGTCCCGCCGGGTTCGAGCACCTCGGAAAAGAGCCGGAGCTTCGCGGCGAGATAAGCCTCCATCGTGCCATGATAATCGAGATGATCGTGGCTGAGATTGGTGAAGGCGGCAGCCTTCACCGGCAGTCCCTCGGTCCGATACTGGTCGAGGCCGTGGCTCGAGGCCTCAAACGCTGCATGGGTCACGCCCTCGGCGGCGAGCCCCGACATGTTCGAGAGGAAGGTGACGATGTCGGGCGTGGTTAGCCCGGTCGCGGCGCGTTCGCTCGAAGTCGTGATGCCGAGCGTTCCGACCGATGCGGCGTTAAAGCCCGCCATCCGCCAGAGCTGGCGCGTCATCTCGACCGTCGAGGTCTTGCCGTTGGTCCCGGTAACCGCGACGCAGGTCGCCGGAAAGCGATGAAAAAAGCGCGCGGCAATATGCGCAAAGGCGCGGCGCGGGTTGGCATCCGCGATGTGGTGGGCGCCCTCCACCCGGGCTTCGGGCCGCGCGACAACTGCGATCGCGCCGGCTTCGACGGCGGCGGGAATGAAGTCCTCGCCGTTGAATTTCTCGCCGGCGAAAGCGCCGAAGATCGTGCCGGGCGCAACCTTGCGATGATCGATGGCGAGGCCTGTGACCACGGGGTCGGCATCGAGAGGGGCCGGAGTGTCGAGCAGCGCCGCGAGACGCATCAGTCCTCTTTCCCGTTCTTCCAGAGCAGCGGCGTGAGTTCGGACACGTCAACGTCGCGGCTCTCATCGGGAAAGACGCCGAGCATCGGGCCCGCGCGCATGACGACCTGCTTGACCACGGGCGCTGCCGTATAGCCTGCGGTGCGCTGGCCGAAGCTGAAGGCGTTGCCCTTGGGCTCGTCGACCATCACGAGCACGACATAGCGCGGATTGTCCATCGGGAAGGCCGCGGCGAAGGTCGAGACGATCGAGTGGCGCCGATAACCGCCCGCGCCCGGCTTTTCGGCGCTGCCCGTCTTGCCGCCGACGCGAAAGCCCGGCGCATCGGCCCTGCGGCCGGTGCCGTCGGAAACGATCAGGCGCAAAAGCTGCCGCATCCGCGCGCTCGTCGACGCCTTGAAAACACGGCGGCCCTCCGGCGGCGCCTTGTCGCCAAGCTTGAGTACCGTGGCGGGGCGGTAGATGCCGCCGTTGACCATTGCGGCATAGGCACTCGCCAAGTGCAGCGGGGTGACCGCGATGCCGTGGCCGTAGCTCGCCGTCATCGTAGTGACGCGGCCCCAGTCCCTCGGCCAAAGCGGGAATGCCCGTTCCTTGAGTTCGATTTGCGGACGCCCATCGAATTCGAGGCTGCGAAACAATTCCTCCATTTTCTCACGGCCGAGCTCGTCGCCGATCTGCGCGGTGACGATATTCGAGCTGTGGATGAGCGTTTCGGGCACGTTCAGCCAGCGGTTCATCATGTGCGAGTCGCGGATGCGGAAGCCCGCGATGGCCAGCGGCTTTGTTGCGTCGTAGCGCTTTGCCATGCTGGTCACGAAGCCGTTGTCGATGGCAGCGCCAACCGTCAGCGGCTTGAACGTCGATCCGAGCTCGTAGAGATTATAAGTCACCGCGTTGCGCCGCGCGGCCGTGTCGCTACCGACCAGCTTGTTGGGGTTGTAGGTGGGCAGCGAGGTCATCGCGAGGACCTCGCCCGTGTGGACGTCGAGGATGATCCCTGCGCCGCCCACGGCCTCGAGATTGGTCACGGCGGAGCCGAGTTCGCTTTCGAGGACGCCCTGGACGCGCGCGTCGATGGACAGGGCGAGCGGCTCTCCGCGGGTCGCCTTGTCGGTCAGTCGATCCTCGAATGCGCCCTCGACGCCGGTGACGCCCTGGCCATCCGCATTGGTGAAACCCAGCACGTGCGCAGCAAGGGTTAGTTGCGGATAGAGGCGCTCCTTTTCGCGTGGAAAGTCGAAGCCGATGTCCCCGATCGCGTTCACGGCGGCGACCTGGTCGGGCAGCGCGCGGCGGCGAATATAGGTGGGCCGCGGGCCGGTCAGCTTGGCGAGAAGTTCCTCGTGCGACATGTCGGGAAAGATGCGATGAAGCTCAGTTGCAAGATATTGCGGGTCGTTGAGCAGCTTCGAGGGTACCACGCGGATCGAATAGCCGTCGATCGTGCGGGCGAGCGGTACGCCGTTGCGGTCTACGATGTCGGCGCGGGCCGGCACGAAGGCGGTGGAGGTCGCTCCGCGCCCCGACCCCGTATCGAAAAGGGCGAAATAGAGAAGCCGCGCCGACACGAGAAAAAAGGCTGCCATGAACAGCAGCATCAGGATCATGAGCCGCTGCTGCGCGGTCAGCAGGATCTGCTGCCGCACCCCTGCGGTTCGAACCCTTGCCGGACGGACGACCAGCGTGTTCATTGCGCCTTACCGGCCTCCTGCAGCTTCCGCCGCCGCACCGCGTTTCAGCGCCGCGAGGGTCGAATCGGAGAGGAGCTGATCCTCGATCAGCCGGAGCTGCTCCTGGCGGCGGCTCGGCGCCAGTAGCGGCTGCGTGTCGGAGCGGATCGCCGTGCGCGTTTCAGCCTGGGCAAGCTGGATCGGCTTGGGCGCTGCGGCCTTGGCCGCTGGGCTGGAGGGGGCGGGCTTCGCAGCAGCTGGGACGGCGGCTGGCGGCGAGCTACGCTCGGGGGCGGCGACGGGGCTCACCATTGCCATCAGAACGGGCGCCACGTCATTGGCACCGTTTGCGCGCGGCAGGCGATCAAGCGAGGCAAGCTGCCGTTCGCTCGACAGATATTGTTCAGCGGTCGGCGCCGAATAGCCGAAGCTTTCGGCATTCCACTGCTCGAGTTGACGCATCGAGGCGCGTACCGCGAGCTCCGATTCCAGGTAACGGATATTGTCGCGCGCGCTCGCGATCTGCTTGTTGATCTGGGCAAGCTCGCTGCGCGTCGCTGCCACCTTGAGCGATACCGGATAGAGCATCATTGCAAAGATCAGGACGAGAAGCACCAGGCCGATTCCCTGGAGCTTGCGAGCTGCCATCAGCATGAGATTGCCTCCTTTGGCGTCGCGCCGGACCAGGCGGGAGCGGCAGTGCGGACCGCGCTACGCAGCGTTGCCGAACGCGCGCGCGGATTGCGCGCCTCTTCGGCCTTGCCCGGACGCACCTTGCGCGCCGGGGGGTGGAAAGTTGCGGCCCGCGCCGGAGGGGCGAGCGCGGGCCGGTGGCGCGAAGCGCGGACATCGCCACCGCTGCGTTCGCGCAGGAAGGACTTCACGATGCGATCTTCGGTGCTGTGGAAGCTGACCACCGCGAGGCGGCCGCCCGGGCGCAGCAGCCGCTCGGCGGCCTCGAGACCCGCCTTCAGCTCGTCAAGCTCGCCGTTGACGTGGATGCGGATCGCCTGGAAGCTCTTCGTCGCGGGGTCCTTGGGGGCACCCGGGGGATGACGAAGCGCCTTGCGGATCACGCTCGCCAGTTCGCCGGTGCGCGACAGGGGCCGCGCGGCGACGATGGCGCGTGCCACGCGGCGCGACTGCCGCTCGTCGCCATAATGGTAGAGGACGTCGGCAATCTCTCCTTCGCCGGCCCGGTTTAGCCATTCGGCGGCACTCTCGCCTTCCTGCGCCATGCGCATGTCGAGCGGACCGTCCTTCTGAAAGGAGAAGCCGCGCTCGTCGCGGTCGAGCTGCATCGAGGAAACCCCGATATCGAAGACGATCCCGTCGACGGCGTCGATCCCGCGCTCGCGGAGAAGTCGATCGATCTCGCCGAAGCGCCCGTGAACAAGCGTCAGCCTCCCGCCCGCTTCCTCGACGAGCGCCTGGCCCTCGGCAATCGCGTCCGGGTCGCGGTCGCAGGCGACCACGGCGGCACCCGCTGCGAGCATCGCGCGTGTGTAGCCGCCAGCACCGAAGGTCGCGTCAACGTGGCGCTCGCCGGGGGTGATCGCCAAGGCAGCAATCACCTCATCTCGAAGCACCGGGTCGTGGCGGGGATTGCGGGGGAGTTCGCTCATTTTCGCGCCTTCCCCTTTGTCTCGGCCCAGTTGGCGGCGAGACGCCGGAGCACCGGATCGGCCTCGGCGCATTCCGCCAATGTCGGCAGCCACCAGATTTCGAAGCGTCGGCCCGAGCCAACGAAGGCGGTGGCGCCGGAATCGCCGACGCGGTCGCGCGCGGTGAAATTGGGGAGGAAGCGCCCGCTGTCATCGAGCGTATAGGCCTCGGTATAGCTGAAGCGCTGCTTGAACGCCTCATCCTCGTCAAAGTCGAGATTGCGCGCGAGCGCCGCCGCGCGGTCGCGCTCGATCTCGTCGGAGAGGCGATCATATTGGTCGTGGCCATAGGCGACCAAGCAAGGCAGCTTCTCGTGGAAACCGACCCATAGCACGCGCTGACCGTCCGCATTGAGGGGCACATTGTTGCGGAATTGCGAAGGAACGGCAATGCGTCCCTTGCCGTCGATCGCGGCGAAATTGGTGCCCGAGTACCGGCCGGGCGTCACAATCGCCATCGCTGTCGCCCCCGTTTCTCGCGCCTCCGGGCAATACTTCCCTGCCGTCGGACTCCGCAGATTCCGACGCGAAAGACTCAGGTGGAGATTGCCCCTCTCCGATTCCTGCCTACCAACTATAAATCGGGGTGGAAAGGGGAAATTTAGGGTGAATTGGGGAATCCATCCCCATTTTGCCTCAAAAACCGATCCAAAAGGGGCCGCGGCGTGAAAGGGGCCCGCGCCGAACGGTACAGGGGGGCGCAGAGCGTGGCGGGGGCGCCCGGGGGATTTGGGGCTCGATGGGAAAGCCTCGCGACGGGCCGGCGCACGGTCCCAGCCGCGAACCAGAGAGGATGATAGCCTTTGACAGGCCGCGGCTCCGGAGGGCCGCGCCAGGGTCAAACCAACTTCGGCAGGTTAGCGGGCAGAGATCCAGATCGGGTGCATCAGCGCTCTTCCCGCGCGCTCACCGCGCAGCCGCGCGTCGAGCCATTCCATGGTGTCCGCGCGCCGCAGATGGTGCGCGCCGGGCGCCGCTGCTTGCCACAAGGGTGCGAACAGGAGGTCGGCGTCGCCAACCAGCCACACCTCGCCCGCGCCGATCGGGCAGTGCGCGATGCGGCGGCCCGCAAAGACGGAGCAGCCCGGAGGAAGGCGTTCAAAGCGGCCGGCGCTGAAGAGCCGGAGCCTGAAACCGTCCACGTCATAGGCCTGCGCCGCGGTCTCGCCCACGGGCGCGGCGCCCAGCGTAACGCCCCAATGGTCGAGCAAGGGAGTCAGCAGGCTGGTGACGGGGGGATTGCGGGGATCACCGAGCGGGCGCGGGGCCGGCCAGCCCGAAAGCGCGTCGGCGAGGATCACCGCGCGGCCGCCCCCGCGCACGAAGGCATCGACCGCGACGAGCTCGCGCGGGGCGAGCGCGCGGGGGTGGGCAAGGAGGAGCGTTCCGCCCGGCGGCGGAACATGGTCGACGAGACTGTCGACGAGCGCGACAGGCCCGGCCGCATCGATCCTCGCAAGCGCAGGATCGTCGCGCGCCCCGGCGGCGATCATCTCCGCAATATCCCCTCCCCCCCAGCGAAGCGGGAGGCCAGTGAGCATGGTCACCACCGGCGCGCCGGCGACAGGGGCGGGCGCGCGGTATAGGCGCGACAGGAGCGCGTGACCGGCGAGAAACCAGAGGGCGATGGCCAGCACCGCCGCGACAACACTGAGAGCGCGCCGGCGACTATGGCGCTGAACGAGGAGGTCTGCGAGCCAGGCGGCGGCGGCGCCGGCGGCGAGGCACAGTGCAATTTGTCCCCAACCCCACTGGTCAGCCAGCATCCAGGCGGCGAGCCCCTGCCCGAGCGCAATGACGAGGAGCGCTACGCCGATCGCGCGCTTTCGCTCCGCGTGCGGTGCGCTGCGCTGCCACCAGGCAAGCAGCAACATGGGCAAGGGAAGCAGCGGCAACGCGAGCGCGGGATCGACGCGGCCCAGCGCTTGCCCGCCCCCGGCAAACCACGTCAGCAGGAGCAGAAGTGCAGCAATTCCGATCGGGCGCAGGCGCGCGATCACTGCTTGGCTTGGCGCGCGCGTTGCAATTCGGGGTCGGGCTGCAAGTCGGGAACGGTCGGAACCGTTTGCGGTACTTTCACGGCGACCGCTTCGTTCTCGTCCTTGGACACCGGCTGGACGCCGAGCTCCTCGAGCGGTGCGCTCGGCGCCTTGGAGGGATCGCCCGGCATCTTGACCTCGCTCGCCTCGGGCGCGTCGGTCGCCGCCTTTTCGCGCGCACTCTCGCCAATCAGCCCGGCGAGGCCAACGAGGAGCAGCACGATGAGGAGGCCCGCGATCCCGATTTGCAATCGCCGCATCGTGTCGTGCTCGGGCGTCACCGCATCGGCCGCCTTGGCCTCCAGCGTATCGGCTCGTTTCACGCCGGGTCCTCCGCGAGCCCTTTGCCCGCCAGCCACTCGGGGTTGTAGAGAGTCGAGAGATAGCGAAAGCCGCTGTCGCAAAGTATGGTCGCGATGCGCTTGCCGGGGCCGAGCTCCCGCGCAAGTGCCATCGCGCCCGCGACATTGATCCCCGACGAAAGGCCGAGGCACAGCCCCTCTTCGCCGAGCAACTGCCGCACGACAGCGAGACCTTCGGCATCGGAAATCCGAAACTGGGTGTCGATCGGCGCGCCTTCGAGATTGGCGGTGATACGGTTCTGGCCGATCCCCTCGGCGACGGAAGACCCTTCGGGCTTCAGTTCGCCGCACTTGTAGTAATTATAAAGTCCCGCGCCGTGCGGATCGGTCAGCGCAACGGTGATCTTTTCATCCTTGGCTTTCAGCCCAAGCCCGGTTCCGGCGATGGTCCCGCCGGTCCCTGCAGCGCACGTAAAGCCGTCGATGCGTCCGCCCATCTGCTCCCATATTTCCTCGGCCGTGCCAAAAATATGCGCCTTCCGGTTGGCGATATTGTCGAACTGGTTGGCCCAGATCGCATTGTCGGTTTCCTCGGCAATGCGGCGCGAGGTGTGGACGAAATGGCCCGGATTGGCGAAGGGCGCAGGGGGCACGAGGACGAGTTCGGCACCGAGCGCACGGATCGTTGCCATTTTCTCGGCGCTCTGATTGTCGGGCATGACGATGATTGTCTTGTAGCCAAGCGCGTTGGCGACGAGCGCGAGGCCGATGCCCGTGTTGCCCGCCGTCCCCTCGACGATCGTCCCGCCGGGACGCAGGCTACCGTTCGCCTCAGCGTCGCGAACGATATAAAGCGCGGCGCGATCCTTCACCGAGCCGCCGGGATTGGCATATTCGCACTTGCCCCAGATTTCGCATCCGGTTGCCTCGCTCGGTCCCTTGAGGAGCACCAGCGGCGTGTTGCCGATCAGATCCAGGCTGTTTTCCGCAATGATCATGTTCCTGATCTAAGCCCGCGCCCGACCCATCGCAAGACAGCTTCGCTTGCCTCTGCACATCCCTGTCTTTGTCGACAAACGGGACACCAGCGCCGACGAACGCCAGTGGCGGGGTGAAGAGGAGGGTTGCGACTGTAACATTATATCATTACTGCGCACCAGCGAAAGCCGATAAACAGGAACCCTCGCCGAATGCGCCGTCTCCCCTCCGCCTCCCTGACCCTTGCCATGATGCTCTCCGCTCCCGCATTTGCGCAGGACAGCGGGATTAGCGATGACGTCCACACCGACGATGCGATCGTAGTCACCGCGCCTTATGTCCGCAGCCTCGACATCCTTGGCAATGTCTCGGTGCTCGAGGGCGACGCGCTCGCGCGCGACATTCGGGGCCAGATCGGCGACACGCTGACGCGTCAGCCGGGCGTGTCGGCAACCAGTTTTTCCCCCGCCGCATCGCGCCCTGTTCTTCGCGGTTTTTCGGGTGAACGCGTCAAGATCCTGACCGACGGCATCGGGTCGATCGACGCTTCGAATACCTCGGCGGACCACGCGGTGACGGTCGACCCGCTGACCGTGGAGCGCGTCGAAATCTTGCGCGGCCCCGCCGTACTGCTCTTCGGCAGTCAGGCAATCGGGGGCGCGGTCAACCTGTTTGACCGCCGCATTCCGCGCAAAATACCCGCCGACCATGTTCATATTGACGCGATCGGCGGCTTTGCAACCGCCGCGAATGACCGGAATATCGGCGGTTCGATCGACGTGGCCCTCGGCTCGCAGATCGTCGCGCATGTCGACGGCAGCTGGCGCAAGACTGGCGATGTCGAAAGCGGCGGCTTCGTTTACGCGCCCAGCATTCGCGCTGATCTTCTCCGCCTCGCCAAAGACGAGGCCGAGGAGGGGCATCCCGGCGAAGCGGCGGAACTCGCAGCGCAGGCACGAAAGCGTGGCCGGATCGACAATACGCAAAGCGAGACCTGGACAGCGGGCGGCGGGCTATCCCTCATCAACGACGGCGGCCAGCTCGGTGTTTCGGTCGGCTATTTCGACACGCGCTACGGAGTCCCCGAGCGCCCAGCCACGGAGCATGATCATGGCGGCGAGGGAGGCGGCGGCGGTCATGATCATGGCGATGGGCCCGTTTCGATCGGCATGAAGCAATGGCGCGCCGACCTGCGCGGCGAGGTGGCGCTGGGCGACGGCCTCTTCGACGCATTGCGCATCCGCGCAGGCTTCGCCGACTATAAGCACACCGAGTTCGAAGGCGATGAGGTCGGTACGATTTTCACCAACCGGGGCGTCGAGGGCCGGATCGAGCTCGCGCAGAACGACCGTGGGGGCTGGCGCGGGGCGAGCGGTGCCCAGTACAGCCACCGCGATCTCAACGCGGTCGGCGACGAGGCGTTCGTGCCGCGCAACCTCACCGACCAGTTCGCGCTGTTCACGCTGCAGGAATATACAGCTGGCCCCCTCGGGCTCGAAGCCGCGGCGCGTTATGAGAAGACCAGTGTCCGTGCACAAACCCTTGGATTCGAGCGTAGTTTCGGCAGTTTCTCAGGCGCGCTCGGGCTGACCTACGACATTTTTGAAGGCGCGAAACTCGGTCTTTCGGCATCGCGCGCCCGCCGGGCGCCATCGGCCGAGGAGCTGCTGTCGAATGGCCCTCACATCGCGACGCAAAGCTTCGAATTCGGCAATCCCGACCTCAGGAGCGAATCGAACTGGGGAGCCGAAGCTTCGTTCAGGCTCAAGACCGATGCCTTCAATCTTAGCCTCACCGGCTATTCGAACTGGTTTGATAATTTCATCTATTCCGCAGCGACCGGCGCCGAGGAGGACGATCTGCCCGTCTTCCGATATTTCCAGCGGGAAGCACGCGTCTACGGCTTCGAGGCCGAGGCAAGTGCGCGCCTGGCGCAGCTTTGGGGTTTCAACATCGTCGGCGATGTCACCGCCGATATGACCCGCGCCAAGATCAAGGACGCGGGGCTCGACCGAAACGTGCCGCGTATTCCGCCGCTGCGCGTGCTGGCGGGCCTTGAGGCGCAAGGAGAAAGTCTCGATGCGCGGGTCGAGGTCGAATGGACGGACGACCAAGGCCGGGTCGCGCAATTTGAAACGCCGACCGACGGCTTCACGCTCGTCAACGCGTCCCTTAGCTGGCGCCCGCTTGCCGATGCGCAAAACCTGACGTTGAGCCTCGCGGCAAACAATATCTTCGATGTCACGGCGCGCCGCCACGCGAGCTTTACCAAGGATTATGTGCCGCTCGCGGGACGCGATTTCCGGATTACGGCGCGGGCGAGTTTCTAACCCCCCCTCTCGCTCGCCCCGGGGACCGGGTCCGGTTCAGCCGGGCCCGGTCCCACTCCGTTCAGGAGAGCATCGCCATCCCGCCGTTCACGTGAATCGTCTGCCCGGTGACATAGCCCGCTTCCTTCGAGGCGAGATAGACAACCGCGGCGGCGATATCACTCCCCTCGCCCATCCGGCCCGCGGGAATGCGCTGATTAAGCGCTTCCTTCTGGGCATCGGGCAGCACCTCGGTCATGGCCGTGGCGATAAAGCCGGGGGCGACGCAATTGACGGTGACATTCCGGCTCGCAAGCTCCTGCGCCAGCGCCTTGGTCATGCCGGTGACGCCCGCCTTGGACGCGGCATAATTGGCCTGGCCCGGATTCCCCGTCGCCCCCACCACGCTCGTAATCGAGATAATGCGCCCGAAGCGGGCCTTCATCATTGGCTTTGCCGCGGCGCGCGCAAGGCGGAAATTGGCCTCGAGATTGATGCGGATGACGTCCGACCATTCCTCGTCCTTCATCCGGAGGATCAGATTATCGCGGGTCACGCCCGCGTTGTTGACGAGAATGTCAAGCTTGCCGCCCAGCGCATCGACCGCCGAAGGCACCAGCGCATCGACCGCCGCACCGTCGCCGAGATCACAGGGCAGCGCCACATGATCGCCGCCGAGCGTGGCCTGGAAGGCGTTCAGCTTGTCCGCATTGGACCCCGAGACCGCGAGCCGGGCGCCTTGCGCGGCAAGCGCCTGCGCGATCGCGGATCCGATGCCGCCCGAAGCGCCGGTTACGAGCGCGGTCATCCCGGTAAGATCGAACATTTTACTCTCCTGAAACCTGGAACCTAAAGCGCCTTCAGCAGCGCCTCGATATCGTCCATCGAAATCACGCTGAGCGTCTCGACCTCGCCAGAGGCGCTGCGCTTGACCATCGGCGAAAGGACCTTGCCGCCGAGTTCGATAAACTGTCCGACGCCGATCTCCTCCATCGCGCAAACGCTTTCGCGCCAGCGGACCCGGCCGGTGACCTGGGCAATAAGCAGGTCGCGGATCGTGTCGGCATCGCTCACCGGACTTGCTGTTACGTTCGCGATCACCGGAACGAGCGGCGCGGCGGGCGGGTTTGCTCCGAGGGCCTCGGCCATCGCGTCGGCGGCGCCCTGCATCAGCGGACAGTGGAAGGGCGCCGAGACCGGGAGCAGGACGCCCCGCTTGATGCCATAATCCTTCACGAGCCCAACCGCCCGTTCGACCGCGCCCTTATGACCCGAAATCACGACCTGCGACGGGTCATTGTCGTTGGCGACGGTGCAAACCTCGCCCTCGGCCGCAGCATCCGCAAGCTTTTGCGCGGTATCGATGTCGGCGCCAAGCAGTGCCGCCATCGCGCCGACGCCGACCGGGACCGCCGCCTGCATCGCCCGCCCCCGGGTCTTGAGAAGCCGCGCAGTTGTTGCAAGGTCGAATGCGCCCGCTGCGCAGAGCGCGCTATATTCGCCGAGGCTATGGCCCGCGACATAATCGGCCTTGGCGGCCAGCGTCACCCCGCCGTCCTTTTCGAGTACACGCAGCGTCGCGATCGCGTTCGCCATGATCGCGGGCTGAGCATTTTCCGTGAGGGTGAGTTCGTCCTCAGGACCCTCGCTCATCAGCTTGAAGAGGTGCTGACCCAACGCCTCGTCGACCTCTTCGAACACCTCGCGCGCCGCCGGCGAGGCTTCGGCGAGCGCCTTGCCCATGCCGACCGCCTGGCTGCCCTGTCCTGGAAAGATGAATGCGCGCATCTTGCGTCCCCTGCCTGATCTCTATCGGGCCCGCGCCTATTCGCTCACCCGGCGCGATGCAAGCCGAAGGGTACCACCTTGTTCGCCGCGTCGTGGCCGATATCCGCACGGCCGAGCCAGGCGATTCCCGTGCGCGCGCACCAGCCGCGCGCGATCTCCTCGGCTTCCAGGCCGAAGGGCCGGTCATTCTCGGGAATGTCGCTGACACGGCCGAGGCGGAGCCCCGCGAGCCCTCGCGGCGCGAGCACCGTTGCGACATGGAAGAAGGCGCGGTCGAAAGCGTAGAGATATTCGCTCACCTCCTCGACGAGCAGCACGTGGCCCCTGAGATCGGGTTCGAGCGGCGTACCAAGTAGCATCGAAAGCGTCACCAGGTTGAACGCAGCATGGCGCGCGCCATGTTCCAGCCGGGCTTCGCACGCGGCGGGATCGCGCGCGACGAGCCAGTCGAGTGCGCGCTGCACCGCGGCATCGCCCCCTTCGCGGCGGATATCGGCCACCATTGGCCCGTGGGCGACATGGTCAAATCCTTCGCGATAAAGGCACGCGAGGAGATTGCCCTGGTCCGAATAACCAAGGAACGCCTTGCCGCGCGCCGCGGGGGTCATCGCGGCGACCGCATCCGCGGCGATACGGCACGCGCCATAGCCGCCGCGCGCGAACCAGACGGCATCGATGTCAGGGCGGTTTGCCATCTCGACCAGGGCTGCGAAACGGTGTCCGTCCTCACCTGCGAAATGACCGTGTACTGCGAAACATTGCTCGTCGAACACCAGCTCGACCCCCGGATAGCCGATCGCGGCGATGGCGCGCACGGCTTCGGCGTCGTCCGGCAGGATCGGGGTGGATGGGGCGACGATACCAATGCGCATGAACTCAGCCTTTTTTACGCTCGTCTCGAACGCCCAGACATCCACCGACATGCAGGCATGCCGAGGCGGAACAACGACTTTGAGCCGTGCGAGCCGACGGGGATTGCCGCACTGGTTGCAAAGCCACCGCCAAAGCCATAACGCCGCGCGATGGCCGAAAACAAATCCTATTTCTTCTGCGGCATCGGCGGCTCGGGCATGCTGCCGTTGGCGACGATCGTCGCGGCGCGCGGCGCCGCGGTTGCCGGTTCTGACCGAAGCCGCGACCAGGGGCGCTCGGCGGACAAGTTCGGCTGGCTTGAAAGCCGCGGCATCGCCCTCTTCCCGCAGGATGGCAGCGGCGTTGCGGCGGGACAGACGCTCGTCGCATCGGCCGCCGTCGAGGACAGCGTGCCCGATGTTGCCGCGGCGAATGCGCTCGGCCTGGCCCGCCTCACCCGTGCCGATCTCAATGCCGCGCTCTTCAACGAAGCCGAACGTGCCATCGGCGTGGGCGGGACGAGCGGCAAGTCGACGGTCACGGGCATGATCGGATGGATCCTCGAAAGCGCAGGCCGCAAACCGACGGTGATGAACGGCGCAGTCATGCGCAATTTCGCGGCCGAGGGCGCCCCCTTCGCGAGCGCGCTGGTCGGGGACACCGCCACCTATGTCAGCGAGGTCGACGAAAGCGACGGGTCAATTGCGCTCTATCACCCCGACGTCGCGGTGGTCACCAATATTAGTCTCGACCACAAGAGCCTCGATGAACTGCACCGATTGTTCGGCGATTTTGCCGCGAAGGCGCGGGTCGCGGTGATCAACGCCGACGACCCCGAATCGGTCCCGCTGCTTGCCGGGAACAATGTGCTGCGCTTTGGTTTTTCGGAGGCGGCCGCCATCCGGGGCAGCGATTTCGAACCGCTCGCCGAGGGATGCCGTTTTTCGGTCCATTTCGCGGGGGACCGCCACGAGGTCCGCCTGAGGATGCCCGGCCGTCATAATGCCGCCAACGCCCTCGCCGCGATCGCAGCGGCACGCGCGGTGAACATCCCGGTCGCGCAGTCGATCGTAGCTCTCTCCGAGTTCGCGGGCCTCGCGCGGCGCTACGAGGTGCTGGGCCAGGCGGGCGGTGTCACCGTGATCGATGATTTTGCGCACAACCCCGACAAGGTAGCCGCGACACTCGCCGCCGCCGCGGAGCTGCCGGGACGCGCGCTCCTCTTCTTCCAGCCGCACGGCTATGGACCGCTTCGCCAGATGGGCAAGGAGCTCGCAGCGAGCTTTGCCAAGGGAATGCGCGATGGCGACAAGCTCTTTATCAGCGATCCCGTCTATTTCGGCGGCACTGTCGATCGGAGCAGTGGGAGCGAGGCGCTGGTTGCGGACATTGTAGGAGACGGCGGCGACGCGGTACATCTAGGGACCCGGACCGAGTGCGGCGCCGCGTTGCTCGACGAAGCGAGGGCCGGTGACCGCATCCTCATCCTGGGCGCGCGCGACGACACGCTCACAGAATTTGGGCATGACCTCCTGGAAAAGCTCGCCCGCGCTTGATTTCTCCCCGCGAATCTGTATAGGCGCCTGCATTCGGGGCGAGGCCTTGTGCCGTTCGCCCCGTTTGCTTTGCACTGGTACGCAAAGACGGACGACAGCCGGAGGGGTTTCGCGATTGGCGCGAAATCAGCGATCGGCCAAATCGAAGGACGCAATCATGCCGTTTTACGAGCATGTCTTTATTGCGCGTCAGGATCTGAGCCAGGCTCAGGTCGATGCGCTGGCGGAAACCGTCACCAACGTCATTGGCGAATTTAAGGGCACGGTTCACAAGACCGAGACCTGGGGCCTCAAGCAGCTCGCCTACAAGATCCAGAAGAACCGCAAGGGTCACTACGTGATGCTGTCGGCCGAAGTGTCGGGCGAAGCCATCGCAGAGATCGAGCGCCAGGCTGCGATCAACGAAGACATCATCCGCTGGCTCACCATCAAGGTCGACGAACTCGAAAAGGGTCCCTCGGTGATGATGCGCAAGCAGGAACGCCGCGGCGGCCGTGGCCGTGACCGCGACGGCGAAGAATAAGGAACAGCACAATGGCACGACCCTTTTTCCGCCGCCGCAAGACCTGCCCCTTCAGCGCGAAGGACGCACCGGTCATCGATTACAAGGACGTTCGCCTGCTTCAGGGGTATCTCTCGGAGCGCGGCAAGATCGTCCCGTCGCGGATCACCGCGGTGTCCACCAAGAAGCAGCGTGAGCTGGCGAAAGCGATCAAGCGCGCCCGCCACATCGGCCTGCTCCCCTACATCGTGAAGTAAGGAGGGCAGCGTCATGGAAATCATCCTGCTCGAGCGCATCGAGAAACTGGGCGGCATTGGCGACGTCGTCACCGTCAAGAACGGCTTTGCCCGCAACTATCTGCTTCCGAACAACAAGGCGCTTCGTGCGAACGAAGCCAACCGCAAGCTGTTCGAAGCGAACCGCGCGAAGATCGAGGCCGACAACGCCGAGCGCCGCACTGCGGCCGAGGGCCGCGCCAAGGATATTGACGGCAAGCAGGTCGTCCTGATCCGCCAGGCTTCGAACACCGGCCAGCTCTATGGCTCGGTTTCGGTGCGCGACATCGTCGAGGCGCTGACCGAGGACGGCGTCGAGGGCGTCAGCAAGGCGATGGTCGAGCTCGAACGCCCGATCAAGTCGCTCGGCCTCGTCGACGTCAAGGTGAAGCTCCACCCCGAAGTCGTCGTGACCGTCGGCGTCAACGTCGCGCGTTCGCCCGACGAGGCCGAAATGCAGAGCCAGGGCATCGACGTCATTGCCGCCATGTTCGAGGAAGAACAGGCTGCCGCCGCCGCGGTGGCGCTGGAACCCGACAGCGAAGACGAGTTCGAAGAAGCCACCCCGCCGTCCGAAGCGGCTGCGGAGGAAGCTCCGGCTGCTGACGAAGGCGAAGAAGCTTAAGCTTCTCATTCTCGAACGCGATAGAAAAGGCCTCGGAACCCAGCGTTCCGGGGCCTTTCTCTTTGTGTACCAAGGCGGCGGTAAGGAAAGTCGAAGGCGCCGACGCACTGCCGAAAAGAGCAGCGAACCCCCGCCCCCCAAACCGCTAGTAACCCATCAGGCTCAGCACTTCCTTGCGACTGCGTTCGTCTTCCAGGAAGCAGCCGAGCAGACGGCTGGTCACCATACCGACGCCAGGGGTGCGAACGCCCCGGCCGGTCATGCAGCCATGCTGCGCTTCGATGACAACGGCAACGCCTTGTGGATGAAGATTTTCCCATATGCACTGCGCGACCTCGGCGGTCAGCCGCTCCTGCACCTGCAGCCGTCGTGCAAAGCCATTGAGGACCCGGGCAAGCTTGGAAATGCCGACGACGCGGTCCTTGGGCAGGTAGGCGATGGAGGCCTTGCCGGTAATCGGAGCCATATGATGTTCGCAGTGCGACTGGAAAGGAATGTCGCGCAGCAGGACGATCTCGTCATAACCGCCAACTTCCTGGAAGGTGCGCGACAAATGTGCCGACGGGTCCTCGCCATAGCCCTGGCAATATTCCTTCCAGGCGCGCGCCACGCGCTTCGGCGTATCAAGCAATCCTTCGCGGGTCGGGTCGTCACCGGCCCATTCGATCAGCGTGCGGACGGCCTCTGCGACATGATCCGGGACCGCGACCTTGCCGTCCTCACCCAGTTCGACATCCTCTATCATTACCCCGCTTTCCCTGTTGCTTTCATGCGGCACATGTCGGCCCAATCGGCGCGTTGCGCAAGGCCCGGGCCACAAGAATTTCGAACCGCGGGGCAAGTTTACGTTGCGGAAAATCGCGTCCTGATCCTTTGGAGCCGCGCGATACTCCAGTCTTTTGACGCTACCGCGATCGGCGGAAAGCCCCTTGGCACATCCAGTCCTGCCCCGCCCGCAAGGGTCCCGCACGAAGCGGACACTGATCCCCTCACAGCGCTGCTGAAGAGAGCCTCGTTCCGACCCTGGAAGCGGCATTCCGCGTGCATAATCGTCGCCGCAAAGGGAAACCGGACGGCGAACAGCTTTCCGGGCTTTTCCAGCCCGCGGGCCATCTGGTCTCCAGGACCGGACCATCAGCACCCACCATCCTCACCATTCGATCGGCTTTTTTACGTCATTTTTTCGAATCCTTCAGCCATCGGAAGGCGATGCGTGCTCCTACCTCGCGATGGACGACCGACGGGCTACGCCGGCTGAGCAATCCGCGCATGTCCGCGGTCGATGACGAGCAAGGCGCGGGCGGGTGCCATGACCCGGAAAAAGAGCGTGTCACCCCCCAACTCCCAGATGTGCACCTCGAGCTCCTCTCCCGGGAAAACGGGGGCAGTGAACCGGCAGGACATCGACTTCAACCGGGCGGGGTCATTTTCGCAAACGGCGGCGAGGAGGGCGCGGCCCGCCAGCCCATATGTGCAAAGCCCGTGCAGGATTGGCCTCTGAAACCCTGCAGCGCTTGCCACCGCGGGGTCGGCATGCAGGGGATTATAATCGCCCGAAAGCCGGTAAAGCAGCGCCTGCTCGGGCCGGGTTGTCAGCGGCACAACGTGGTCGGGCGAGCGCTCCGGCAAGGGTTCGAGCGATCTGATGTCGCCCCCTGCGCTCCCGCGCCCACCGTCGCCGCGGAGGAAGGACGTCTGCCTGATGGTGGCCAGCAGCCGATTGTCGGCCTCGTCGTATATGAGGCGCCGGGCGCGAAGGATCGCGCCCTTTGCCGGACCCTTGTCCACGATGGCGTCGATCGAGAATTCGCCTCGCACCGCGCCCTCGACGGGCAGCGGCGCATGGAAATCGCATGATTGTTCTGCGTGGAGAACCTGTTGCCAGTCGATTCCGTACCGTCTCTCCATCTGCCAGAAGCCGGGGGACGCGAGGACCACTGCCATGGTGGGCAAGGCGAGCAGGCGATCCTCGAGGACAAATGGGAGGTCGCCCGGATGGTCGGCCCGCTGCCCGGCGCCAATCCCCAAGGCATAGATTATCGTATCGCGCCGGCCGTAGCTTTGCCGGATAATCTGGGTCGGCAGTGCGACGAGAAATTCAGGGTCGAGAACCGAAGCCGTCGGCGCCCGGGCGCGAAGCTGGGAGACAGGCTCAGCCATATCGCCCCCCCGACACGTGGAGCACATCGCCGGTGATGTAGCCAGCCGCTTCGGATGCAAGGAACGCCACCGCGGACGCTACATCGTCGGTGCGCCCCAGCCGGGGCAGCGGTAGCGAAGCCTCCGCATTTGCCTTGATCTTTTCAAAATGCGGAAGGTTCCGAACCGCCGCTGTGTCGATAATGCCCGGGGCGACGGCGTTCACCGTGATATTATAACGTCCGTTCTCCATCGCCATCGACCGCGTAAGGCCAAGCAAGCCTGCCTTGGCCGAGGAGTAATTCGCTTGCCCCGGATTGCCGAGATAGGCCCGCGAGGAAATGTTGATGATCCGGCCCCATCGTTGCTCGATCATGGCCGGCAGGACCGCTTTCGTGCACAAGAACGCGCCTTTCAGGACGACGTCGACAACGGCATCCCAGTCGCCTTCGTGCATCCGCGTGATCCGCATGTCGCGCGTGAAGCCCGCGTTGTTCACGAGGATATCGACGCTGCCCAGCGCCTCCCCAATGTGCGCGACCGCAGCCTCGACCGACGCCGCACTGGACACATCGACCCTGACAGCGATCGCGTCATGCCCCAGCCCCCGCAGCCGCGCGGCCTCGGCTTCCGCCGTCTCCTCCTGAATATCGCCAATCGCGACGCGCACGCCTTCGTTTGCAAGCATGGCCGCCGTGCGAGCACCGATCCCGCCCGCTGCTCCTGTCACGAACGCCGTGCGTCCACCAATTCCAAAGTCCATAATTTCCATCCCTGTCCGCTTTGGCCGAACGACCGATTGGGGCCTATCGATGCGGCCGCTAAAGCCTTGCTCGGGGAGCGTCAAGATTTGCGAAATTCATTTTCGTCTTCCCCCCACTCACCGACTCCTCTATGCGCGGCGCATGAGCAACACCGTAATTCTCGGCGTCGGCATGACGCCCCTTGGCAAACACCTAGAACGTTCGGTCCGGTCTCTGTCAGCCGAAGCCGTCACCGCTGCGCTTGAAGACGCAAGCCTGCCGAAAGAGCGAATTGAAGCAGCGTGGTTCTGCAACACGCGCCAGGGTGCGCTCGAGGGCCAGCACGGTGTTCGCGGGCAAGCTTCGCTGCGCGCATATGGTTTTGAGGGCATACCCATTTTCAACACCGACAATGCCTGTGCAAGCTCGAGTTCGGGCGTCATGCAGGCTTTCGCCGCTGTCGAGGCAGGCCTGTTCGAGGTGGCGCTCGTCGTCGGCGCCGAGAAGATGAACTATCCCGAAAAGCGCGCGGAGATGTTCGAAGCCTTCAAGGGCAGCTGGGACCGCGAACTCGCCGACGAGCATATCGCGGCGCTGCTCGCTATCGGCGAGGGCGTGATGCCGCCAGAGGGCAATGTCGACTCAGCCGAACGCTCGGTGTTCATGGATATTTATGCGGCGCAGGCGCGCTTCCACATGAAGACGTTCGGCACGACGCCGCGGCAGATCGCAGCAGTGGCCGCGAAGAACCACAACCACTCTCAGTATAATCCCTACGCGCAATATCGCTTCCCGATGTCGATAGACGAGGTGTTGTCCGACAGGATGATCGTCTGGCCGGTCACGCGCGCCATGTGCGCGCCGATGAGCGACGGCGCCTGCGCCATCATCCTTGCGTCGCGCCGGTTCGCTGAAAAGCATGACGGAGCTCGCCGCGCCGTTGCCATTCGCGGCATCGGGGCTAGCAGCAGCAGCAACCGCACAGCGGCCCAGTATGACAAGCATCTGACCCGGGTTGCCGCCGACCGCGCATATGCGATGGCGGGCGTCGGCCCGCAGGACGTTTCGGTCGCCGAACTGCACGATGCCTCCGCCATCGCCGAGATACTGCATTCGGAGAATGTGGGCTTTTGCGACTATGGCGACGGCGGCGCCCTCGTGGAGAGCGGCGAGACGACATTGGGCGGCCGCCTCCCGATCAATGTTTCGGGCGGCTTGCTTTCGAAAGGACATCCGATTGGCGCGACCGGCGCCATCCAGATGTTCGAACTGGTGACCCAGTTGCGCGGCGAAGCCGGCGACCGGCAGGTGGAGGCGGCCCGGATCGGTCTCGCCGAAAATGGCGGCGGCTTCCACGGCCTGGAGGAAGCAGCCTGCGTCGTGACAATCCTCGAGGCCCCATGAAGACACCGGCGCTGCCGTTCGGTGGACACAAGCAGTCCCGAGTTGGCGCGGCTAGCGCAGAGGCGGGGCTGCGCAAATATGCGAATGTGCAACGACTGGTTGAGGCCGCGTGATGCCGAGGGGACCGGCGCACGGCCCCCGAACCAAAAGAGGTGATAATGAAATCCCGTGTGACCCATTCCGAGCGCGCCAAGCCGCGGCAGGCTGGACAGATGGGCGAGCTGTCGCTGAGCGACGCCAACGATTCGCAAATCGTCTCTGCCCTCGCCCGCGGCCTCGCGCTGCTTGATGCCTTTACACGCCGCGACAGCAGCCTTGGAAATGCGGAGCTGGCCGAGCGGACAGGGCTCACCAAGTCGACCGTTTCACGCCTCGCCTACACTTTGACGCTTCAGAACTACCTGTCATTCGATCCGCGGCTGCGCGAATACCGTCTCGGCCCTCGCGCGATCCGGCTGGGCGCGGTGGCGTACGCGACCACCAACGTGCGCACGCTCGCCCTGCCCCTGATGCAGCGGCTCGCAGCCGGGAGCCATTTCAATGTCGGACTGGGAACCCGGGACGATCTCCAGATGGTTTATACCGATACGGTGGAAGGCGCGGCCCTGATCGCACTCCGGCTCTTTCCCGGATCGCGTATCCCGATTGCAACCTCGGCGATGGGCCGCGCCTATCTCGCTGCCTGTCCGGCAGAAGAACGCGACGATATTCTGGAACGTCTGCGGCCGCGTTATGGGGATGACTGGAGGCGGATCCGCAAAGGCATTGATGGCGCGATCGCGGAGCAGGAAAGCCTCGGCTACTGCATCAGCATCGGCGACTGGCAAAAAGACATCAGCGGAATCGCTGTGCCGATCGCGGTACCTGCAGGGACCATGCAATACGTGTTGAATCTCGGTGGACCGGCTTACGCCCTCGCCGAGCAGCAATTGCGTGAAAAGCTTGCCCCCGAACTTGTTGCCATCGCTCGCAAGGTCGAAGCGACCCTGCTGCCAGATGACACGCTTTGCAATCCCGTCACGCCTGCAGTGCAATCCTGAGAAGCCTTATCCCATGTCCACCCCGTTCATTCGCTGCGCTGACGCGGCAGTCGATCGCGCTGTTCTGCAAACCAATGTGGCCAAGGTTGCGGGCGGCCTAGACCAGTTGGGCATCGGTGCGGGCGACAGGGCCGCGCTCCTGCTGAAGAACAGCATCGAGTTCATCGAGACCAGCACAGCGCTCGGAAAGCTCGGGGCCTTTTCTGTCCCGCTCAACTGGCATTTCACGGGGGCCGAAATCGACGGACTTCTTGAAGACTGCACGCCGAAGGCGATCTTCGTGCACGAAGAGCTGCGCGATCGTATTCCCCTGCCATGGCTCGATCGAAGCCGGGTCATCATCGTCGGCGAAACGCAGGCAAGCTGCGAATATTCGGATTGGCGGGATCAATGCCCAGTCTATGGCGGCCCTGACCGCCCTGCCCCCGGAAGCATGGTCTACACCTCCGGAACGACGGGCCGCCCGAAAGGGGTCAAGCGTTCACCGCCAACGCCGGAACAGCAGCGCGCGATGCGGGAGATGCGCTCCCGGCTTTACCGGCTCGACTCCAAGAGCCGCGCGCTTGTTCCTGGCCCGCTCTATCACGCCCTTCCCAACCAGTTCGCGCTCCACTGCGTACTGGGCGCCGAATATACCGAGATCATGCCCCGGTTCGACGCCGAGCAACTCCTGGCGACGATCGAGCGCGAACGGATCACGTCGATCGCCCTCGCCCCCATCATGTTCGTGCGTCTTCTGCGCCTGCCAGAGGATGTACGCGGGAAATATGATCTCTCATCGCTGCGCTGGGCAATCCATGCGGGCGGGCCGTGCCCCGACGACGTCAAGCGCGCGATGATCGAATGGTGGGGGCCAATTATCGCCGAATATTATGGCGGCACCGAGGTTGGGGCGCTTACTCTTTGCACGAGCGCCGAATGGCTGGAGCGGCCGGGCACCTGCGGCAAGCCGATCGAGGACGCCGAGCTGAGAATCGTGGACACGCACGGGCATGACGTCGCACAAGGCGAATCCGGCGAGATTTTCGGACGGCTTTGGTCCTATCCGAACTTCACCTACCACAATGATCCCGACAAGCGCCGCGCCGTTGCTTTGGGGCCGCTCGTTTCGCTCGGCGACATCGGCTATCAGGATTCGGACGGCTATCTTTACCTGTGCGACCGCGCTCGCGACATGGTCGTATCCGGCGGCGTCAATATATATCCCGCGGAGGTGGAAAAGGCACTCTTCTCGTTACCGGGCATCGAAGATTGCGCAGCCTTCGGCATTCCTGACCCGGAGTTCGGCGAGGCGCTGGTCGCCGTTGTGGTTGGTGACCGCCTCGATGGCGAGGCTCTGCGGACCGAGCTTCGCAAGGCAATCGCGGGCTACAAGGTTCCGCGGAACATTGTCAGCGTGGCGGGCCTTGAGCGCGATCCCTCGGGCAAGATCCGCAAGCACCTGCTGCGAGAGGCTTATCTGGCGGAAGCCCAGGGAAGCTGACCGGACAGTGGGCCCGCCGAAGGACGTGGCGGCGCCCTTTGCTCGGTAAGGTGAATGTCCAACCGCCCGTCGACGACCCGCTCCCGCGGTCTCGCGCCCGAATGGCTCGCGCGTGCCGCCAGTGTGGCCGCCGACAGCGAGCTGCAGGGGGCATCCATCCATTGCGCGCGCGCCCAGTTCGGGGACGAGCAGGGTGCCTGGGCCCGCGTCCATAGCTCTCTGACCTCGTCCCTGCAGAACCGAGGCCGCCCTTCAATGCCGGTCTTTGCGAGTTGTTCCGGCATGACGAGCTTGCCCTCGTCGCCGAGGCGGACATCCTGTGTCGCTCCCCACTTCACTGTTGCTTTCATGTCGCACATGCCGGTCCCATCGGCGCCTTGCGCGCGGCCGGGGCCACGAGAATTTCAGACCACGGGGCAAGTTTACGTTGCGGAATCGGGACCTTTTTATTCTTTGGAGTTGCGCGATATTCCGGCCTTTTCGCGCTCTGAACAAGTGACTTGACGCTTTCGTCAACTCGGCGCACCTTTGACGCATTACAGAGCTCGCCCAAGCGGGCCGTAATCCGGAGAGGCCGGCGTTTTCCCCGACGCCGGTGGGAGAGGACGATGACCAGCGCAGCTGGCAGGTGGGATATAGGCCGACACCGGGTCAGAATGACCCGGTGTGCGTTGCTGTGTCCGGTCACGCCCCTTCCCCTTACCACATTTTGACGTTGGGCGGTCCCGCACATCGCGGGATCGAAAAAGGGAGGCAATAGATGAAGTTCAAGGCACTGATCGGAACCTCGGTCCTGGCGATGGCGGTTACGACACCAGCTCTCGCGCAGGATGCGAACAATGATACGCGCGATGCATTCGGCGGCGAGATCGTCGTGACCGCGCAGCGCCAGTCGGAACGTCTGCAGGACGTGCCGATCGCGGTCAGCGCCTTTTCGTCCGAAGCGCTTGAGGCGCAGCAGATCAAGACGCCGTCCGATCTGCAGCTGACGCTGCCGAACGTCACCTTCACCAAGACCAATTTCACAGGCGCGAGCTTTACCATCCGCGGCATTGGCGACCTTTGCGTCGGCACGACCTGCGACAGCGCCACCGCGATCCATCTCAACGGCGACCCGCTCTTTTCGACCCGCCTGTTTGAAACCGAATTCTTCGACCTCGAGCGCGTCGAAGTGCTGCGCGGCCCGCAGGGTACGCTGTTCGGCCGCAACGCGACCTCGGGCGTGGTTAACGTCATCACCGCCAAACCGAAGCTCGGCACCTTCGAAGGGTCTGCCGAAGCCGAATATGGCAATTACGACTCGATGAAGGGCAAGGCGATGATCAACATCCCGCTGGGTGACACCGCGGGTTTTCGTGTCGCTGGTATCTATCTCAATCGCGACGGCTATACGAAGAACACATTCCTCAACACCCGCATCGATGACCGCGACCTCTATTCGGTGCGCGGATCACTGCGGTGGGAGGCGACCCCCGACACGACGATCGACCTGATGGCGTCCTATTTCCGCGAAAAGGACCAACGCACTCGTATCCAGAAGCAGCTCTGCCAGCGCGACCCGACCGGCATTCTGGGCTGTCTCAACACGCGGCTCGACAACTCGCCCTTTAACGGAAACGCGACCTTTACCGCGGCTTTGACATCGCAGGAGTTCCTGGCGATCCGGGGTATCCCGACGATCTTCGCACTCGGCAGCCTCTATGGCCCCGACGTCTACGCCAATACGACGATTCCCGCCGATTCGCGCGTCGTGAACACCGCCTACACGCCCCGCTATTTCACGAGCGAACTCATCCTGCAGGGCCAGATCGAACATAATTTCGGGCCCGTTTCGCTGCAGGTCTCGGGCCAGTATCAGAAGGTGAAGCTGGAAGCGCAGCAGGACTATAACAGCAATGTGGGCGACCGGTCGCTCTATGCGAGCGGCCTCAATTATCTGCAATTAGGGGCGAGCGGAGCGCTCGACGGCCTCATTCCGGGCATTTCAAACTACCTGGCGCCGGTGGCCGCATCGATCATACCGAACGGGCCCGCCGGACAGCTCTGCACCTCGCTCTCGGACGACCTGGGCTTCGGCAGCTTCGGCGGCAATAGCATCTGCTCGGACCAGTCGCTCCAGTTCGACCGGTCGAACCAGTATAATAGCAGCTGGTCGGCCGAGGCGATCCTGAGCAGCGACCTCGATGGGCCGTTCAACTTCCTCGTCGGCGGCATTTATGCCGACTATCACCTCACCGAGAACAGCTATTATGTGAACGCCTTCCCGATCGATTATCTGACGGGCCTCCTCGGCGCATTCAGCGCCTATGCCAATGGTTTGCCGCCCTCTTTCCTCGGCACGCCATTCTTCCGCAACAATACCGACGATCTGAAGATCAAGTCCTACGGTCTTTTCGGTGAAGCCTATTTCGAAGTGAATGACCGGCTGAAACTGACCGCGGGGCTCCGTTACAACAATGACAAGAAGAGCGCGCTCGCGCGCTCGACGCTCGCGAGCTTCCTGGTGCCCTTCGGACAGACCGGCACCGCGTTCGATTCGCCCTTCGTGGGGAGCTTCGACGCCGACCCCGGCACGCCTGGAAACCAGATCATCCAGGGCCGGGCGGTCAAGTTCAACGAATGGACCGGCCGCGCCGTGATCGACTTCAAGGTGACCGAGGACAATCTCCTCTACGCCTCCTATTCGCGGGGGTATAAATCGGGCGGTATCAACCCGCCGCTCCAGCCCGTGTTCGCAGTCCCTGAATCCTTCTCACCCGAGCAGGTCGACGCTTTTGAAATCGGGTCGAAGAACGCCTTTGGCAATGGCGCGCTGCAGCTGAACCTCACGGCCTTCTACTATAAGTATAAGGATCTTCAGCTCAGCAAGATCGTCGCCCGCACCGCGGTCAACGACAATGTCGATGCCGACATTTACGGCTTCGAGGCGGAGGCCATGATCCGGCCCGATCCGGACTGGGTCGTCAACCTGGGCTTCAGCTATCTGCACACCAAGGTGTTGAGCGACAAGTTCACCAGCAACCCGCGTGACTTTGGCGGCGGCCGTAGCGATGCGGTCATCATCAAGGACATCACCAACGCCGCCAACTGCGCGGTCGGTTCGCGAACGGGCAATGCTGCAGGGGTCAACGCCTTTGTGAACACGGTCAACGCGGTCATCAACGGGGGCATCGACCTCGATCAGAACGGCGTTTTCAACGGTGATGACATCCGTCCGGGTGCGGGTCTCCAGGGAACGACCAGCTTCGGCGCGAACAGCGGGATCGCGTCGACCGGCGCTTACAGCGTTTGCGGCATATTGGAGGCTGCAGCCAGCGGCGCGTTCGCCGCCGGCGGCCTCGATCCGGCCTTGTTCGGAGGCATCGACTATTTCTCGGCCGGCGTTCCCGTCAACATCAAGGGCAACAAGCTGCCGCAGGCGCCGAACTACAAGTTCAGCGCAGGCATCCAGTACACGGCGCATCTCGGCGATATGACCCTCGTGCCGCGTTTCGACCTCGCCTACACCGGCGACAGCTATGGCAGCATCTTCAACGGCAACGTCAATCGGATCAAAGGCTATGCGCAGGTCAATGCGCAGCTGCAGCTGAACGGCGCCGATGACAGGTGGTTCGTGAAGGGGTTCATCCAGAACATCTTCGATGCGAACAGCGTAACCGGCCTCTACATTACCGATCAGTCGTCGGGCAACTATACCAACATCTTCACGCTCGAACCGCGGCGCTACGGCATTGCGGCAGGAGTGCGCTTCTGATCTGAAGGGGACATCCCCTCATGAGAAAGGCCCCGGCCCCTCGATGGAGGGACCGGGGCTTTTCTTTGCCCTGGTGGCGGGCTGAGCGGAAGGCCGCCCGCCCTTACCATCAGAACTTGACGCGGCCGGTTACACCATAGGTGCGCGGCTGGTTGGGATAGCCCGACACGCTGCCCGACTGGGCGACGGCGGGGAAGATCGTCGTCAAGTAGCGCGCATTGGTGAGATTGCGGCCCCAGACGCCGAGTTCAAGCCCATTGTTCAGCGCAAGCGTGAAGGAGGCGTTGAGCTGGTTCACTTCGCGCTTGAACTGGTCGGAGAAGCCGGCGGGGAAACCCTGCAGACCATCGACCAGGCGCGTCGGGCTTTCATACTGATAGTCGACATGCGCGATCGCCCGGGTGCCGCCGACAAACTCATGTGTATAGGTGGCGCCCATCGCCACCGAGAGGTCGGGGATGCCCGAGGGCTTGGTGCCCGACAGGTCGCCGAAGGAAGACGCGACGAAGCTGTCATATTTCGGATCGAGCCAGGTCACCGCGAGGTTGAGGTTCAGCCCCCGCACCGGGCGCACCGATCCGTCGAACTCAACGCCCCAGGTCGATTGCTTGCCCGCATTGGCGAGTGCGAAACCGGTCCCGGTGAAGATGTTCGACTGGAAGCCCTTGATCGACTGCTTGAACACGGCAAGGTTCAGCGCCGCGACCGGCCACTGGCCCTTCAATCCGAATTCATAGACCTCCGACTCCTCGGGTGCCGCAAAGCGCGACCCGGACACAAGGTTCGGCGTGGCGAGGCCGCCCGCGAGGATCGCGGGGAGGTCCGACGCCAGCGGGCGGCTGTCGCGCGACAGGTTCACCGAGCTCGCCTTGAAGCCCGTTGCGTAGGTCGCATAGACGTTGACCGTGTCGGTCAGCTCGTAGGCCACGCGCGCACTCCAAGCGAAGTCGCCGTCGTTGGTCTTCCCCGGCTCGACCGCATTCGGAAGGTTGAGGAACGGCGGCAGGAACTGGAACGCCTTCAGCGCATTGAGCGGGTTCGCCGCCGGGTTGTCCTGATTGGCGTTCGCATAGGCCTGAACGGCGTTGGAAATGGCACCGAAGACGGCCGGATTGGCGCCCGCGAAGGTGCCGATTTCGCCAGCGGTTGCCGCCCGGCCGAGGGCCAGGACATCGCCGACCTGCTGCGCGAGACCACCCTGGTACAACAAGGTGTTGCGGAACGGTGCGTAGGCGGCAGCGTCGAGATCGACAGCCGAGAAGACGTCGGTGCTGGTGACGTCGGTCGTAAAGCGCTTCTTGTCCTTCGTATAATTGCCCCCGAGCGTGACGGTGAGACGGTCGGTGACGTCGAAGTCCACGGTGCCGAAGATCGACCAGGCGCTATTCTTCATGTGGTAATATTCGTCCATGCCGTCCCCGGCACGGAAGAAGGAACCGGCATATTTCAGGGGATCGCCTTCAAGCGCGCCGAGCGTGCCCTCAAGCATGGGAACGTTGAGCGCCCCGCCGCTCGCAGCTTGGATCAGCGCATTGCCGTAGTTGCGGAAATCCTCGCCCGTATAGATCTGGCTGTGCTGGCCGATCTTTTCGTGGAAATAATAGCCGCCGAGCAGGAAGTTGACCGGACCGTCGAAGTCCGAGGCCAGGCGTAGTTCCTGGGTGAAGGTGTTGATCGCGGTATCGTCCGACTTCTGGCCAATGAGATCGGCGCTGGTGAAATCCGAATCCTGGTTGGTGTCGGCGCGAACCTCGCGGTAGGCGGTGATCGACGTCAGCGCCATATTGCCAAGGTCATAGTCGATCTGGGCCGACCCGCCGTAATTCTTGATCAGGTTGGTCGACAGGAAATTATTGTAGACGTCGTACGAGAATGGATTGTTCGCATCGACGCTCGGTCCGCCCACGAGCGCGTTGGTGATCGCGACCGTCGGGCCGGCGACGACGTTGCCGGCGATGCAGCAATTCTCGTCGATCTTGTCGTAATCGCCGATGAGGCGGATCGACAGCGCGTCGGTCGGCTCGAAGAGCAGCTGGCCGCGAACGCCCCAGCGGTTGCGGTCGTTGACGTCGGTGCCCAGGTTGAGGTCGCGTGCATAGCCGTCGCGCCGGTTGTAATTGCCGCCGATCGAAAAGGCGATCGTGTCGGTGATCGGGCCGGTGACGTCGCCCTTGACGGTGATCGCATCGTAATTGCCGTAGGTGACCTCGGCGCTGCCGCCGAATGCAAACTGCGGTTTGCGGGTCACGATGCTGATGACGCCAGCCGAGGCATTCTTGCCGAACAGCGTCGACTGCGGACCGCGCAGCACTTCGACGCGCTCGACGTTCGGTAGGTCGCCGATCTGGGCGGCCGAGCGCGAGCGATAGACGCCATCGATGAACACGCCGACCGACGGCTCGATGCCCGGGTTGTTCGCACCATTGCCGAAACCGCGAATGATGAAGTTGGTATTCGCGCTCGACTGGAGCTGCGAAACCCGGAGGCTGGGAACGGCGGACTGCAGGTCAATGAGGTCGCGGATCTGCGCGTTTTCAAGGTCGGCGGCCGAGGTCACCGAAACGGCGACTGGCGTGTCCTGGAGCGTCTGCGACCGCTTCGAGGCCGTGACGATGATGTCATTGCCATAATCGACCGTGTCGGTGGATGCCGCATCATCGGACGAGGCGGCGTCCTGGGCGAAAGCGAAAGCAGGGGTGGTTGCGGCGCACAGCATGGAGGCGCCCAGCAAGAGGTTGCGCAAGGTCATTAAATCTCTCCAGCCGGCGAAACTTGGGCCCTATGGCCTCAGGAGGGGATGCTCCGCCGGTGCCTGAGGGCTGTAATACGCCGGCCCGCAAGGTCAACGTGATGGGCGGAAACGCCCCGATTTCGCCGCGCGTTGTGGCCAAAAAGCAACAGTTTACGCCGCGAAAGGCAAGAAAGCGGAGCGAAAGGGTCGGGAGATGGAGGCTCTGGGGCCCGTTTCGCAGAGGCGGGGCGCGGCGCGGCGCCCCTGCCTAATTCGTCCAGTAGATATAGTCCTGCCCGTCTTTCCACGGCGCGTTCATCGGCACGTCGATACGGATCGGTCCTTCGACAAGGCCCGGCCAGATCGGCCTCGCCATGCCCTTGTTATGCGCCTCGATCATCGCGCGGAGCTTGGCGACGCGCTGCGGCTGCTCGGCCGCAAGATCGCGCTGCTCGGTCGGATCAGCGGCGAGATTATAAAGGCGGACCTTTTCCGGGCGCTTCGTCACTTGCAGCTTCCAGTCCCCCGCACGTACCGCGCGATAATCGCCCGAGCGCCAGTAGAGCGCGTCGCGCGCCGCGGGGCCGGCAAGGATATCCTGGCTATCCATCACCCGGTCGGTCGGCAGCTTTGCCCCGGCAGCGGCGGCGATCGTCGCGAAGATGTCGATATGACCCGTCACGTCGGCGCGCTTTGACCCCGGCGCTATACGGCCCGGCCACCGCATGAACAGCGGGGTGCGGACACCGCCCTCGAAGAAGGTCGCCTTCCACCCGCGGTACGGTGCGTTGAGATCAGCTATGCCATTATACCAGGCGCCGCCATTGTCGCTGGTGAAGATAACGAGCGTATTGTCGTCGATCCCTGCGCGTTTGAGTTCGGCCATCACGTCGCCGATACGGCGATCGAGCTGTGCGATCATGGCGCCATAGACGCGGGTTTTCCTGTCCTTGATCTGGGCTAGCCTCGCATAATCCTCCTTCGTCGCCTGGAGCGGCGTGTGCGGCGCGTTGAAGGCGAGATAGAGGAAGAAAGGCCGGTTTCGGTTCGCTCTGATCGCCTCGATCGCCTCGGCGGCGAAATAGTCGGTCATGTGCCCCCTAGGGTGGAAGCGCTTGCTGCCGTTGAAGGTCACGGCATGACGCAGGTTGGCCCAGATGAAGCGATCGATCGGGTCCCACGGAAGCTTGGCATTGACCGCGTCGGGGTCGTCGTCGGGCAGGAATTTGGCGCCGCCTGCGAGCACCGCAAGGCTTTCATCGAACCCCTGGGCCTGCGGCTGCAGGCGCGGTGCCTCGCCGAGGTGCCATTTGCCGATGTGAAGCGTGCGATAACCCGCCGCTTTAACAGCCTCGGCGATGGTTACCTCGCTGGGCGGCACGCCCATATCGGGATAGTCGGGGATGTCAGGGGTAATGAGTTCCTTGTGAAAGACCGGTTTCAGCGGTCCAACGCCGCTGCCGTGGGTCAGATTCTCGGCGAAGGCGACCGGGACCGCGGTATATTCGAAACCGAAGCGCGTGGGATAACGTCCCGTCATCATCGCTGCGCGCGACGGGGAACAGGTCGCGTTGGCCGCATAGGCCGTCCTGAAATCCACCCCCTGGCGTGCAATCGCATCGATATTCGGCGTCTGGACAATCCCCCCTGCGACACCGCCGCCGTTGAGGCTGATGTCATTCCAGCCAAGATCGTCAGCGACGATCAGGATGATGTTCGGCGGCCGATTGCCCTCGGGCGGCGCTGCGGGGCCCTGTTGCCAGGCGACGGGCTGGTTCGGCTGCACCGGATCGCGCCAGTCGGCGATCATGCCAGGCAGGCGATATTTGTTCACCTGAAACGCATGGTACCCCCCCACCCCCAGCAGGGCGGCGAGGCCGAGCCCAATCCATCTCTTCTTCATCGGCCCCTTGGTCCCACCGATCGTCCCGGAAAACTTATGGCACTATGTGTGTCATTATATTAGGATGGGCGCAAGCAGCTTCGCCATCGGGCTTGACCGGCACGCCAACAAGGCTCAGCGAAAGAGACGATGACGACCAACGCGAAACCCGAAGCGAAAGCGCCAATGCGGGTCGACGGCCGCCGCGCGCGCAGCCTGACAAGCCGTCGCCGCATTGTAGCCGCGATGCTGACGCTGATCGAAGGGGGCGACCCCATGCCGAGTGCGGCCCGCGTTGCCGAGGAGGCCGGCGTCGGACTGCGAACCGTCTTTCGCCACTTTGACGACATGGATTCGCTCTACAGTGAAATCTCGGCAACGATTGCCGAGCGGGTCATGCCGATCGTCACCTCGCCTTATGAAGGGAGCGACTGGCGCGCGAACCTGCGCGATCTGACCCAGCGGCGCATACGGGTGTTCGAAACCATGCTGCCATTCCGCCTCGCAGCCAACATCAAACGCTATCAATCGCCCTTCCTGATGGCCGAATATTCGCGCGTGGTGCGGCTCGAGCGCGAGTTGGTGCTGCGCCTTCTTCCCGATAGCGTTCAGGCCGACCACATCCGGCTGGAAGCGCTGATCGCTACATTATCCTTTCAAACCTGGCGCGCACTGCGCCGCGACCAGGGCCTGACGGTTGAGGATGCGGGGTCGGTTCTTGCCCATATGGTCGCGGCGCTGATCGCGGCGATGCCGGGGCATTAGCGCTTCGCGCGCCGGCGCCTCCAAATCCAGATCAGCCCAGTCAGAGCAGCCAGGATAGCCGCCAGGACCGCCCCCGCCTGGATCGCGCGCTTCCGCCCCTGCTTTTCCCAGGCATAATTGTTGATCTGCGCGTCGGCCGTATAGCCAGGCGGCATGTCGAGCACGCCATTTTCCTTCGCGAACGCCAGATAGTCGGCCTGCATCGCCGCGAAGCGGCTCGGCATTGCCGCGGCGAGGTCGTGCGTCTCGCCGGGGTCGGTGCGGATATTGTAAAGCCGCCACTGCCCGTCGCCGGTGGGAGGCAGGTTGCGCACCAGCTTGTAATCGCCGCGGAACAGCGCCGCGTTGCCCGATAGTTCATAGCCGAGCGGCGCGTCACCATGAACGCTGCCTTCCATGCCCTCGAGCATTGGGACGAGGCTGCGCCCCGCGACCGGCTCGACCGCCCGCCCCTCCCACGTCCCGCCGTGGAGCGGCACGCCGGCAAGCTCCGCAAGCGTCGGCACGATATCGGTGACATGGGCAAAGCCGTTACTGATCACGCTGGGGCGGATCTTCCTATTGCCTGGCCAGGCGATAATAAGGGGCACGCGCAGCCCGCCCTCGGCGGCGCTGAACTTGTAGCCCGACAGCGGTGATGCCGCGGCGCTCGCCCACCCAGGCCCGATCGCGCTCAGGCTGTTGCGACGGCCAATGTTCGCGAAGGACGTGTCATATTTCAGGTTCAGAAAAATTCGGTTGCGCAGCCGATTATAGGGGTTGGTAGGCTCCGGCCCATTGTCCGAGAGAAAAACGAAGATCGTGTTCTCATATTGTCCGGTCGCTTTCAGATGCGCGACCAGCCGGCCGATCTCGCGGTCCATCGCGGTCGCCATCCCGGCATAGGCCTGCATTACCCGCGCCGCCGCCTTGCGCTCCTCGTCGCTCAGCGTCGCCCAGTCGGGGGTCGTCGCCATGGTCACCCTGGGCGCGTTTTCGGGGACGATGGCGAGTTCCGCCGCGCGCTTTGCGCGGGCTTCCCGAAGTGCTGTCCAGCCGTCGTGATACATCGCAGAATAGCGAGCAATGTCGCTATCGGGCGCCTGCACGGGAATATGATTGGCGAGGAAGTTGACCGAGGCAAGGAAGGGTTTGCTGCTCGCAGCGCCGCTGTCGATATAGTCGATCATCTTGTCGATAACGAAACGCGACGAATAATAATCCTTGGGCAAGGTCGCCGCCTTGCCATCCTCGGTCCAGCGTGCGGTGTCATACATGCCCTCGATGGGCCGCTGGTCGAAATTATCGGCGCCTGCGTCGGCGAGGCTGAACGCCCGGTCGTACCCGCGCGCGCCCGGCAAGCGCGTCGGATCGCTGCCGAGATGCCACTTGCCGGTCAGATAGGTGCGATATCCGGCTGCGCGTAACATATCGCCTATCGTTACGACGCGGTGGTTCATCACCGTGTCATATCCGGGCTTGCCAACATGCTCAGGCGGAATCGTCTCGGGCATGTTGCCGAGCCCATTGCGGTGGTTCATCACCCCCGTTTGCAGCATCGCGCGCGTTGGCGAGCAGGATCCCGAGACGTGGAAATTCGAAAAGCGCACCCCGGCGCGCGCGAGCGCGTCGATGTTGGGCGTTGCATAACCCGCGCCGTACGAACCGACGTCGGAAAACCCCCAATCGTCGGCCACGAGGATGACAATGTTGGGACGGCGCACGGGCGCCGAAGAGGGGGCGGCGGCAAGCGGCGAGACAAGAAGCGAAATGCCCAGTGCCAATGCTGCCGCCCGCCGCACGCCCCGCCGCCGGTTCACCCCCCATGCGAACGTCGACGGCATAACCCGATCTCCCCCAGAATATATTGGCACAGGATATGTCAATATATTCTTAAGTCAATCTGACCTTGGCAGCGACGCATCTTCCGTGCTTTGCGCGCAGAAGGTGGAAGAAGGGAGGCGACATGAGCGACTGGAAGCGATGGATCGGAAGGACTTTTGAACAGGAGGATCTCCTGACACCGGGCGCGCTCGCCCGGTTTCGCGCAACGATCGATAGCCCCGATACCGGCGTCACTGCTGCGCAGGCGATACACTGGTGCCTTTGCCTGCCCGAGGCTCCGACCGACGCGCTCGGCACCGACGGCCACCCGCTCCGCGCCGATGCCGAGGACAGCTTCATGCCGCCGATCCCGTTACCTCGGCGCATGTGGGCGGCAAGCGACGTCCGCTTCCTGGCTCCGATCCGTGCGGGGGCATCCATCGTCCGGCGCTCGACGATCGCTGCAATCCAGGAGAAACGGGGCGGCACCGGCCAGCTCGTCTTTGTCGAAGTCGACCATGATACGCTCGCCGATGGGGAAAGCGCTGTACGCGAGCGGCAGACGATCGTGTTTCGCGAGGCGGCGTCCGCTGCGATTTCGCTTGCCCCGGCGGCGCCCGTCCCGGCACCCGACCTCTCGGACTGGGCCTGGCAGCGGACGATCACTCCATCAGAAGCGATGCTGTTCCGCTACTCGGCGCTCACTTTCAACAGCCACCGGATCCATTATGACCGGCCCTATGCAATGGAGGCGGAAGGCTATCGCGGTCTCGTCGTCCACGGCCCGCTGACCGCAACCCTTCTCCTCGATCTCGCCCAGCGCGAGCTCGGCGCGAACGCGCTCAGCGCCTTCACGATGCGGGCGCAGGCGCCCGCCTTTGCCTGCGAACCGCTCCATCTCGTCGGCCGCGCCGCCGAAGGTGGATGGGACCTCGCAGCGATCGGTCCCGACGGCCGGACGATCATGGGGGCAACCGCGCGCTAAAGGTCTAACCTAACGCTCGCGGTAATCGGGGGCGCGCTTGTCGAGGAAGGCGGCGAGTGCCTCCTTATGGTCCTCGGTTGCCGACAGGATCACCTGTTGGCGGTCCTCGATCGCCATGGCCGCCTCGAGGCTCTGCGCGTCGATGTTGAGATTGAGCGCCTGTTTGGAAAGCCGAAGTCCCCAAGGGCTCGTTGCAAGCATTTCGTCGGCAAGCGCGAGGCCGCGATCGAGCAGCTTGTCCTCGTCTACGATCTCGCTGATCAACCCCGCGCCCAGCGCGCGCTCGGCACCGATGAAGCGTCCGGTGAGGATCATTTCCGACGCCAGGCTGGCGCCGACGAGGCGGGGAAGGAAGTAGCTCGAGGCCATGTCGCACCCGCCGAGGCCGATGCGGATATAGGCCGCATTGCAGCGGAAAGACGGTGTCGCGTAGCGCACGTCCGAGGCGAGCAGAAGCGACAGACCTCCGCCTGCAGCGGCCCCGTGGCCAAGGGCGATGATCGGCTGGGGGCAGGCGCGCATCTTGCGGTAAATATTACCGATATCTGTCTGGGTCCGCAGCGTTCGAAGTACCGGCGTCTCGTCCGATGTACGATCCTCCTGGATGTCGAGCCCGGCGCAAAATCCGCGTCCTCGCCCGCGCAGGATCACGACGCGGATCTCCTTTCGCTCGGCAAGCCCGCCGAAATAGGCGTTGAGTTCCTCAACCAGCCCCTCGTTGAGGGCGTTAAGACGCTCGGGCCTGTTGAGCGTCGCGATCTCGACTTGCCCGCGCGTTTCGATAAGCAGTTCGCCGCTCACAGCGTTTGTCCGTCATCTACAGTGATCACCGCGCCGGTAATTCCCTGCGCCGCGTCCGAGCACAGCAGCAGCAGCGGTGCGTGGAGATCGCTCGGCGGACGCAGCCGCTGGCGCGGGAAGGTGGCAACGAACTTGGCTCCCGCCTCGCTGCCGAACAGATCGGCGGTCATCTCGGACTCAAAATAGCCGGGCTGGATGATATTCACGTTGATCCCGCGCCGCGCCCATTCGCGGGCGAACGCTTTACCCATGTGGCGTACCGCGGCCTTGGTCGCTCCATAAACCGAAGTGGCGGGGAAAACCTTGTCCGCCGTGATCGAGCCAATGATGACCACGCGGCCATGTTGCTTCTCGCGGCTGCCCGCGGCTTCGAGCCGCCGTGCGCCCTCGGTTACGGTCAGGAAAACGCCGCGGACGTTGGCCGCGAGGAGAGCGTCCACCTCTCCGACCGAGAGGCCGAGCGCGACCTTCTCGGTCGCAACGCCAGCGTTCGCGACGATCGTGTCGACCGTACCGAAAGCAGCCTCGGCAGCGTCGTACGCGGCCCGGGTCGAAGCTTCGTCGGTCACATCAAGCGAGACGGCGATCGCGGTGCCGCCCGCAGCCTTAATCTCGGCGACTTGCTCAGCGAGCTTGTCCGCGCGCCGCGCGGCAAGAACCACTTTCGCGCCGGAGGCTGCGAGGATTTTGGCAAAGCCTGCACCGAGGCCCGAGGAAGCGCCGGTCACCAGCGCGACCCGGCCGGAGAGGTCAAATTGGGGGGCGTTGCTCATATTCTAAAAGGCTCCATTCAGTTGAGACGCGCAAGACGCGCGCGCCAGTCGATGCCGATGTCGGCCTGCTCGAACTCTGCCGCCAGCCGCGCGACCAGATCCGCAACAGGTTCGACCGCGTCAATCAGGCCAACACTCTGTCCCGCGCTCCAGATGTCGCGCCACGGCAGCACACCCTCGGGCATGGTCGTGCGCTCCTTGGGCAGGGCCTGATAATCGAGCCCAACCGCTTCGATCGAGGGACGCATCCAGTTTGCGGGAACGCCGTTCATCGCCGAAGCGATGACGATCTCGTCGATCCCGGTCCTCGGGATCATCGTGCGATGTCCAGATACCACGCCGCTCTCGGGCGTCGCGATGAAACGCGTTCCCATGCACGCGATGTCGCCGCCCAAGGCGAGCACCGCTGCGATTCCCGCGCCATCGGCAATCCCTCCGGCGACAATCAGCGGACCATCATAGATGCGGCGCACGGCGGGGACGAACGCCAGCGGGGTCAGAAAACCTGTATGGCCGCCCGCACCCGCGCACGTCAGCATCAGCCCGTCAGCGCCAGCCTCGATCGCCTTTTCAGCGTGACGCATCGTCGTCACGTCCTGGATGACCTTACCGCCCCAGCCGTGGACGCGCTCGATGAGGGCCGCGGGATTACCGAGGCTGCAAAGAACGAGCGGGGCACGGTGCTTTTCGAGAAGGGCAAGCTTGGGCTCTCCCGTTTCCTCGGCCGCGATGCGCGCGGGCAAATTGACGATCGGTGGCGCGCCGCCGATGTCGGCAAGAACCGAAAGGTAGCGTTCGAATTCGGCGAGCGGCGTATAGGTCCCTCCCTGCCATCCGCCGATCACCCCCGCCTTGCAACATGCCTCGGCGAGCGCAGGCGACGATGCGAAGCTCATCGGGGCGCACATCAGCGGCAAAGCCAGATTGTCGAACATCGTCCGCCCCTTCCCATCTCCTGCCGAGGCCCAGCCCCAGTCCCTGCAAGCCGGATAGACAAGTTTACCTTTACGTCAACCGGAGGCGGAAAAGCTTTTCTATGCGCGAATTTGAGCGCCCTTTCGGACGGGGTTGACGTTTTTACTATGTTCTCCTAATGTTCTCTCCGTGCACGCATAACCTCGTCCCCCGTCGCGGCTGCCAAGAGCGGCGGACGGGGGACAAAGGGTTTCAGCTCCACGCGCTGTTTTGCAATGGAATGTGAGGCTCAGAGCCCCTCCCCGGCCACCCAGTGCGCGTTCACCAGTCGCCGCGCGAGCGCGCTGACCTGGACCCGAATGTCCGGAACCGCGACCACTTCCCACAAATCCCCGCGCGTCATCGGGCCTATTGCGAGGATATGCTCTGCCGCGCGTCCGTGACCGTCTATAACATGGCCCTCGCGGTCGATATCAAGTCCGAGCCGCAGCGCGTCGGGCCGAATGCGCCGCGCCGCGAGCATCCGCCGGACGAGAGGATCCGACGAGCGCAGCAAGTCGCCCTGCGGCCCGGTGCAATTGATCATGCGCGCGGCATGCAGCGTTTCGAGCCGATCGGAGCCACGCGGGCGCCAATCGACCGCGAGCCCGTCGCGCCCGACCGACACCTTCGCGATCTTGCCGGCCTTGAAGCATAATTGGCCCGAGGCGATGAGAGCTTCGATACGTTCGGCGACCGACGGAGCGAGGCGGTGCCGGTGCACGTCCCAGAAGGGGCGGAGATGCCGGAGAAAGCGCGCGCGCTTTTGCGCATCGGCCGACGCCCACATCATCTGGGTAATGGGGCGCAGCGAATCCACGACGAGCCGCCAGTCGCTGCCGCGTGCTGCGCGCCGCGCCCAACCGACGAGCTCGGATAACTGAGGCGCCGGTTTAGCCAGAATTGGTTTCGGCCGTGGCGGCCCCTCTATATGGCGATGAGGGCGGAGGCCGCGCCGTGACATCGCGACGATGGGCCCTCCAAAGCCGTGGCTGACGAGGCGCAGGATGACATCGATCGCGGTGAGCCCCGTGCCGATGACCAGAACAGGATCGGACGGCCCCAGTCCTTCCTCAAAAGGCGTCGCCCAGGGATCGCCGACATAAAAGCGGGCAGGCAGCCGCGCTTCGGAAACAGCGGGAGGATCATGCGGGGGCAGGTTGCCGATCGCAAGCACCGCGCGATCGGCTTCGAGCAATCCGCCATTGACGAGACCGAGCGTCACGCGGCCCTCTCGCTCCTCGATATCGAGCACTTCATCGTCAACGAGCTTGAGCCGCCGGCCGTAGCGCTCCATTGCCGCCGCCAGCGCCTCGCGCAGGTAGCGCCCATAAGTCGCGCGGGTGACAAAGGCGCCGTCACAGCCAAGACCGTGAGCGGCGAGCCAATCGCAGAAATGGTCGGGGCGGTCGGCGAAAGCGCTCATATTGCCGGCGCGGACATTCAGGAGATGCGAGCTTTCGGAGCTGCTGTACGCGACCCCCGCCCCCATGCGATGGCGGTCGCGCTCGATCAGGAGCACCTCGACATGCGGCTGTTCGAGGAGATTGAGCGCGAGCATCGTTCCCGAAAAGCCTGCCCCGATGATGGCAACGCGGGTCGCGGTGCGAATGCGGGGGCGCGGTGCATGAAGCTGCTTGTCCATGATCATTGGTGGCACCATTCTCCAGCGCGGGGTGCAACGAACCAGCCGACTCGACAGCCGGAAAGCTTAATATAAGTAAATAAGTTGAGAAAGCAAAAGCAATCAGGCGGGCCGTGCGCTTTCAGGGCCCGGACGGAATTCGGCGACCAGGTCGAAACGATCGCCGCGAAAAAGCTGACGAACGCGGGTGACGATACGCTCGGCCCGCCACGTCGTGCGATCAAGTTCGAGACAGGCGACCGACGGATTGATCGCGAGCAACCTCGCCTCCTTGCGCGTCGGCGTCACCGCGCGGATAACGTGGCGCCCCTCGGTCCAGGGAATATGAGCAAGCAACCAGGTCCCCGGGGGTTGCAGCTTGAAGTCGGCTCCGGCTGCATCGGGAACCTCCCCGAGTGCGATCCGCCGCTCTTCGAGCGCGAAGGGCTCGGCGCCGGCGAAGTGAACACCCTCGATGGCAAGCGCCGGCCCGCTGATCGCATCATCCTCCTCTGCAGCGCGTCCGATCGCGCGAGCTTGCCAGCGATAGGCCTCCCCACGCGCCGCGATCAGTTCAGCGAGGTCCGGGACCGTCATCACCGCCGAATGAACCGGCGGTTGGGCGACGAACGATCCGGCCTTGCGACGCCGCTCGATCAGCCCCGACGCTGCAAGTTCACTGAGCGCCTTGCTGACCGTTGCGCGCGCACAGCCATAGCGCGTGGCAAGCTCCTGCTCGGTCGGGATGCGATGGCCGGGCCGCCACGTGCCCGACCGGATCGACGCCCCAATCTCGTCGCGGATACGCCTTGCGGGATTCATGCGAGGAGCCGCGCGAGGCAGGAACGATAGGCGCGAGCGATTGCGTCCGCCTCGAGGTGGCGGCCGGCCGCGACGCGCTTGGCCCCGGCGCGCCAGACGCAGTCGATCGCCCCTGCGCGCGCCGCAAAGATCCAGCGGTCAAGCAAGGTCGCCTCGTCCGCGCCTGCAAAGGCAGGGTGATCCAGATCGAGCGAGACCATGTCTGCCACCGCGCCCACCCCGAGGCCTCCTGTAACCCCGAGCGCCTGCGCGCCGCCGTGGAGCGCCCGGGCAAAGAGATGCGCGCCAACAAAAGGGATGTCCGCGCCCGCCAGCAAGGCGCGCGCGCGGCGGGCGAGGCGCTGCGAATATTCGAGTGTGCGCAGCTCCTGCGCCGCGTCGATCAGGATATTGCTGTCGGTGCCGATCCCGAAGCGTCCACCCGCGGCCAGATATTCAACCGCCGGGAAGATGCCGTCGCCGAGGTTCGCCTCGGTCACCGGGCATAGCCCGGCGACCGCACCGCTTCCCGCGAGTGCATGGGTTTCGGCGCTGGTGAGATGCGTCGCGTGAACGAGGCACCATCGCGCGTCGACGCCGGCGTTGGCGAGCAGCCATTCGACAGGCCGCGCGCCGCTCCACGCGACGCAGTCCTCCACTTCCTTCACCTGCTCTGCAGCGTGGATATGCACCGGCCCCGCAGGCGATAGCGCGAGCAGCGCCCCAAGTTCTTCCGGCGTCACCGCCCTCAGCGAATGCGGCGCGACCCCGATGAGATCATCCCCTGAAAGCTTGCCGCGCGTCGCATCGAAGAGCGCAGCGAAGCCGTCGATGCCGGAGAGGAAGCGCCGCTGCCCCGGTGCCGGCGCACTCCCGCCGAAGTTTCCATGCGCATAATATACCGGCAAGAGGGTCAGACCGATCCCGCTAGCCGCCCGCGCTGCTACGATCGCATCCGCCATCTCGGCGGGGTCGGCATAGGGCGCTCCAGCGGGGTCATGGTGGAGATAATGGAACTCGCCGACGCGGGTGAAGCCGGCTTCGAGCATCTCGGCATAGGCTTGGGCGGTGATCGCAGCAACATCCTCTGGCGTAAGCCGGTCGAGGAAGCGGTACATGATTTCGCGCCAGCTCCAGAAATTGTCATCCCCCCGGCCACGGCGCTCCGACAGGCCCGCCATTCCGCGCTGGAAGCCGTGGCTGTGGAGGTTCGAGAGCCCGGGAAGAAGCGCCCGGTGACGCTCGTCGCTGCACTCCGCCGCAACGCCGGTTTCAATCGATGCGATGCGGCCTTCGGCGACGGTAAGCCGCACCTCGGTTTGCCAGCCTTCGCCGATCCAGGCGCGTTCGAACCAATATGCCGTCATCCGGGGTCCCTTATATTATGTCTAGACATAATGACCCGTTCGCACGAGACTGTCCAGATGGACCTTTGCTGGACGAATGCCCGACTCGCGACCATGACCGGCGATGGCCTCGGCCTGATCGACGACGGCGTCTTGGCGGCCAGGGAGGGCCGCATCATTTACGCAGGGCCTGCCAGCGACGCGCCCGCGGGCGCGATGCGAACGGTCGATTGTGGTGGACGGTTGATCACCCCGGGACTCATCGATTGCCACACGCACCTGGTCCACGCCGGAAGTCGCGCCAACGAATGGGCGATGCGGCTCGAAGGTGCGAGCTATGAAGCGATCGCACGCGCAGGCGGGGGCATCGTGTCGACGATGCGCGCCACGCGCGCGGCGAGCGAAGCTGAACTGGTCGAGACCGCGCTTCCGCGCCTCGACGCGCTGATTGCCGAGGGGGTGACGACGATCGAGATCAAGTCGGGCTATGGTCTCGACATCGCGAACGAACTGAAGATGCTCCGCGCGGCGCGCGCGCTTGCCGGCGCGCGGCATATTCGTGTCGAGCCGACATTCCTCGGCGCCCATGCGCTCCCCCCCGAATATGCGGGCGACAGCGACGCCTATATCGAGCTCGTCGTCGATCAGATGATCCCCGCCGCAGCCCCGCTTGCCAGCGCGGTCGACGCCTTTTGCGAGGGGATCGGATTTTCGCCTGCGCAATGCGACCGGGTGTTCGCCGCGGCGAAGGCACAGGGTCTCGCAGTCAAGATCCACGCCGAGCAATTGTCGGCGCTCCACGGCAGCGTCCTAGCGGCGCGGCTCGGGGCGCTGTCGGCCGACCACCTTGAACATGCGAGCGATGAAGACGTTCGCGCGATGGCGGCGGCGGGAACCGTCGCCGTGTTGCTGCCCGGCGCCTATTATTTCATGCGCGAGACGAAATTGCCGCCCGTTGAGGCGATGCGCCGCCACGGTACGCGGATCGCGCTCGCAACCGATTGCAATCCCGGTACCTCGCCGACAAGCTCGCTCCTGCTGATGCTCAACATGGGCGCGACCCTGTTCGGACTGACGGTGACCGAGGCGCTTCGCGGGGTCACCGTCAACGCCGCGGCGGCGCTCGGTCTCTCGGCCAAGGTGGGGACGCTCGAAGTCGGCAAGGCCTGTGACCTTGCAATCTGGAACACCGCCGACCCCGCCGAGCTCGTCTATCGCATCGGCCTCAACCCCCTTCATCAACGCATCAAGGACGGACAATGATCATCGAGCCCGGACATATGACGATCGGGAGATGGCGGGACCTGCGCGACGGGACGCCCGCGACGCTCGACCCTGCCACCGCTCCCCTGATCGCCGAGAGCGCCGCCGCGGTGACCCGCATCCTTGCTCAGCATAGACCCGTCTATGGCATCAACACGGGGTTCGGTAAGCTCGCGAGCGTGCGCATCGATGATGCCGACCTGGCGGCGCTTCAACGCAATATCATTCTCAGCCACGCCGCGGGCGTGGGCGAGCCGATGCCGGTTCCCCTCGCGCGGCTCATGATGGGACTGAAGCTTGCAAGCCTCGCGCGCGGAGCCTCGGGCGTGCGCCCCGCGACCATCGCGCTGCTCGAGGCGATACTGCACCGCGACCTCATACCCGTCGTCCCGGCGCAGGGATCGGTCGGCGCCTCGGGGGACCTCGCCCCCCTCGCCCATATGACCGCCGCGATGATCGGGGTCGGCGAGGTCTTCGTGAAGGGCAAGCGACGACCGGCCGAGGAGGCGCTCGACGCCGCAGGTCTCGCGCCGGTCGCACTCGGCCCCAAAGAGGGGCTCGCGCTCCTCAACGGCACGCAATTCTCAACGGCCTACGCGCTCCACGGACTGATCGAGGCCGAGCGACTTTATCGAAGCGCACTTGTCACCGGAATCCTCTCGACCGAGGCCGCGAAGGGATCCGACGCCCCCTTTGATGCCCGCATCCATGAACTGCGGGGGCATAAGGGCCAGATCGAGACTGCCGCAGCGCTGCGCGCGCTGATGCAGGACTCCGCGATCCGCGCCTCGCACCGCGTCGACGACCTCCGCGTCCAGGACCCCTATTGCCTGCGCTGCCAGCCGCAGGTGATGGGCGCCGTGCTCGACCTCTTGCGGCAGGCGGCCGCAACTCTCGCGATCGAGGCCAATGGCGTATCGGATAATCCGCTGATCTTCGCCGATTGCGACGAGGCGCTGTCGGGAGGCAATTTCCACGCCGAGCCCGTGGCTTTCGCGGCCGACATGATCGCGCTGGCGCTGTGCGAGATCGGCAGCCTCGCCGAACGGCGCATTGCCATGCTCGTCGACCCGGCGCTCTCTGGCCTCCCTGCCTTCCTGACCCCCGAACCGGGGCTCAATTCGGGCTTCATGATCCCGCAGGTCACCGCCGCCGCGCTTGTTTCCGAGAACAAGCAGCGCGCGATGCCCGCGAGCGTGGATTCCATTCCAACCTCGGCCAATCAGGAGGACCATGTCAGCATGGCGGCGCATGGCGCGCGGCGCCTGGAGGCGATGGTGTCGAATGTCGATGCGATCCTCGGCATCGAGCTGCTGGCGGGCGCGCAGGGCTGCGACTTCCACGCCGGCCTCGCATCGAGCCCACCCGTCGAAGCCGTGCGGGAGCGGCTCCGCGCCGCGGTGCCTGCCCTCAAAGGTGACCGGTATATGGCGCCCGACATCGATGCCGCGATCGCCCTTGTGCGTTCAGGGGCGCTCGTCGCGGCGCTCGACCTTCCCGGGGTCGCCCCATGAGCTGGTTGACGGTCCGGCGCGGCGCAGAACCCCTTCTCATTGCCTTTCCGCACGGCGGCACCGGCCTTGCCGGTCTTGATGACCAGTTCGTCTCGCCCGCGCGCGCCCTGCTCGACACCGACTGGTGGATCGCCGAACTCTACGCCTTCGCTGCCGACATGGGTGCGACGCTCATTGCAACCGATATCTCGCGCAGCATTATCGACATGAACCGCGACCCGTCGGGCGCGTCGCTTTACCCCGGCGCGCCCACGACCGAGCTCTGTCCGACCACGACGTTCGATGGCGCACCGCTTTATCGCTTCGGCGAGCCTGACGAGGCCGAGATCAACCGGCGCCTGCACCAATATCACCGGCCCTATCACGAGGCGCTGGGGGCCGAGCTCATTCGGTTGCGCGAAGCGCACGGCCGCGTCGTCCTTTACGATGCCCATTCGATCCGCAGCCGCGTGCCGCGCCTCTTCGACGGCGAGCTGCCGCAGTTCAACATCGGCACCAACGCCGGCGCGACCTGCGCCGACGAGTTGGAAGCAGCCATTGCGAATATCTGCGCCGCCAGCGGCGAGAGCTGTGCCGTCAACGGCCGCTTCAAGGGCGGCTGGACGACCCGCCATTACGGGCGGCCCGAGGCCGGCGCCCACGCGATCCAGATGGAACTCGCGATGCGGGGCTATATGGCCGAACCGGAAACAATCTCCGAGCTCGATTGGCCGCCCCCGATCGACCCTGATCCCCCGATCCGCCCCGTGCTGCGCCAGCTTCTCGCCGCCGCGCTCGCCTTTGCGAAAGGACGCCCATGAACCGCCTCGATAACCAGCGCCGCATCACCGCGCCGACCGGTTCCGAGCTTCAAGCCAAGAGCTGGCTTACCGAAGCGCCGCTGCGCATGCTGATGAACAACCTCGACCCACGCGTTGCCGAAGCGCCGCAAGAGCTGGTGGTCTATGGCGGCATCGGCCGCGCGGCCCGCGACTGGGAGAGCTTTGACCGCATCGTGGAGGTGCTAAAGCGCCTCGAGGACGACGAAACCCTGCTCATCCAGTCAGGCAAGCCAGTCGGCGTCTTCAAAACGCACCATAGCGCCCCGCGCGTATTGCTCGCCAACTCGAACCTCGTCCCCAAATGGGCAACATGGGAGCATTTCCACGCCCTCGATAAAAAGGGCCTGATGATGTACGGCCAGATGACCGCCGGCAGCTGGATCTATATCGGGAGCCAGGGCATTGTTCAGGGGACTTATGAAACCTTTGTCGAGGCCGGGCGCCAGCATTATGGCGGCGACCTTTCAGGCCGCTGGATACTGACCGCCGGACTGGGCGGCATGGGCGGCGCGCAGCCGCTGGCCGCGGTGATGGCGGGCGCGAGCTGCCTCGCGATCGAGTGCCAGCCGAGCCGGATCGCGATGCGCCTCGACACCGGCTATCTCGATGTCGAGGCAAAAAGCCTCGACGAGGCGCTGGCGATAATCGGGCAGACGAAAAAGCCGATCTCGGTGGGGCTCTGCGCCAATGCCGCCGATGTCTATCCCGAACTCGTGCGCCGCTCCGTGCGCCCGGACCTGGTGACCGACCAGACGTCTGCCCACGATCCGGTCAATGGCTATCTGCCGCAGGGCTGGAGCCTCGAGCAATGGTTCGCGAAGCGCGAGAGCGACCCGCAATCGGTCGACCGCGCCGCCCGCGCCTCGATGGCGGTGCACGTGCGCGCGATGCTCGACTTCTGGAAGGCCGGTGTGCCGACGGTCGATTACGGCAACAATATCCGGCAGGTCGCCTTCGAGGAAGGCGTCACCGACGCCTTCGCTTTTCCCGGCTTCGTTCCCGCCTATATCCGCCCGCTTTTCTGCCGCGGCGTCGGCCCCTTTCGCTGGGCGGCGCTATCGGGTGATCCGGAGGATATCTACAAGACCGACGCGAAGGTGAAGGAGCTCCTCCCCGACAATGCGCATCTGCACCGCTGGCTCGACATGACGCGCGAGCGAATCCAGTTTCAGGGCCTGCCCGCGCGCATCTGCTGGGTCGGGCTCGGCGATCGTCACCGGCTCGGCCTTGCGTTCAACGAAATGGTTGCGAAGGGCGAACTTGCGGCCCCCGTCGTGATCGGCCGCGACCATCTCGATTCGGGCTCGGTCGCGAGCCCGAACCGCGAAACCGAAGCAATGCGCGACGGAAGCGATGCCGTGAGTGACTGGCCCCTCCTTAACGCGCTCCTCAACACCGCGAGCGGCGCAACCTGGGTGTCGCTCCACCACGGCGGCGGAGTTGGCATGGGCTATTCGCAACACGCCGGCATGGTGATCGTAGCCGATGGCAGCGATGATGCTGCCGAGCGCCTCGGCCGCGTTCTGTGGAACGACCCGGCGACGGGCGTGATGCGTCACGCCGACGCCGGCTATGATGAGGCGATCGCCTGCGCAAGGGAACAGGGGCTGGACTTGCCCGCGATCATGGCGTGAGGACTTTCGCGGGCGGCCGGTCGTAGACGAGGCGAAAGCCAACGTTGCTGGTGCCAAGGCCCGGATCGCGCCCCTGGCGCGAGGCCGGGCGGTAGCGCTGGCAATAATTTGGCGCGCAAAGATAGCTGCCCCCCTTCACAGTCCGCGAGGGCATGCCGGGGTTGAAGGGGTCGTAGGCGTGATTTTCGTCCGGCCCCTTGGGATTGTCGCGATCTTCAGGGTCGTGGCCAGGGCGAAAGAAATCGGATGTCACCTCCCAGACATTTCCGACCATGTCATAAAGACCATTGGCGTTAGGCTCATAGCAGCCGACGGGAGCGATGCCCTTGAAGCCATCGGTTTCGGCATTGTAGTTGGGGAAAGAGCCTTGCCAGCTGTTCGCCTCGGTGGGCTGGACGTTGCGCGATGGCTTGCCCGCGCTCGCTGCATATTCCCACTCAGCCTCGGTCGGAAGGCGCCCACCCGCCCATTTTGCATAGGCGACCATATCATCCCACGCGAGGTGGACCACGGGCTCATCGGGGACCTGTTCGGGGCCGTCTGGGCCATAGGGTATCTTCCAGTTCGCGCCCGGCACATATTTCCACCAGTCATTATAGTTGTTCGAGGGGAACTCAGGGGGAGTGAAAACCGCCGACCCGGGCTTCAGCATGTCGGGCGGAATCTGCTCGACGGGAACCTGGAACTGCTTGGGGTCCACGGGCTTTTCCGCGACGGTGACATAGCCGGTCGCTTTGACGAAAGCTGCGAACTGGCGGTTGGTGACCTCGTGCGGGTCGATCCAGAAGCCATCGACCCGCGTCTGCCGGACCGGCCCTTCCTCGGCATAGACGTCATCCTCGCCCATGAGAAAAATGCCCCCTTTGAGATAGACCGGCGCATCCCCGAGCACGGGGCAATCGCGCGCGCCCTGGGCCGCCTGCCGCTCCGGGGGAAGATCGCCATTGCTGCACGCCGCGACACCTCCAAGCAATGCGAGCGCCAAGGCGGGGGCGATCGGAGAACGGATCATGGCTATTCCTTCTGCGGGGACGCGGCTCCGGCAAGTTGACGGCTGTAGAGCCAGCCGATGCCGATCAGGCTGAAACCGAGCGCGACAAATGAGCCAATGCGAAGCAGCCCCTCAAGTCCGGAGGCGTCAAACAGGAACACCTTGCCCACCGCGCCGAGCATCAGGAGCAGCGAAGCAATGCGCCAGTCGCGGCGCCCGGCGCGGATACCCCACGAGAGGAAGCCGACCGCGAGAGCAAGGATCAGCAGCGAGCGCAGGATATTCTCGGCAGGCGCGACGCCCGGCCCGGCGAGCAGGCTGCCGTGAAAAAACTGCCGCAGCGTTGCCCAGGCGAAGCCCAGCACAAGCAGCATCAGGACGATCTGGGCGCCGCGCCCGAGGAGGGCGTGCGGCGAGGGAGTTAGCCGCTGGACGAGGATCAGACCGATCCCGGGCAGCAGGAACAGCGGGGCGAGCAAATTGACAATCGGCCAGCCGCCGACCGCCTGGTCGGCCCAGAGCGGATTATGGAGGAGGATATTATAGACAAGCGCGTGGAGCGTGGCCGCTATCACGAGCGGCCGCGCGACCCAGGCCATCCCGCGCTGCATGGCGATCCAGCCCGCGCCGACAAGAAGCGCCTCCCACAGGAGCCGCTGCATGATGCCGGTGACGACGAAGTCGCTACCCGCCAGCGCCGCGAAGCCTATGCGATAGAGGCTGTGCGCCGCGATGCCGCCGGCGATGCTTGAGATGCCCAGCCCGGCAATTCGTACCCCGCGCGGCACGGCTCGGCGGATCCACCAGAGCGGCACTCCGAACGCGAGCGCGGGAATGAGCAGCCGCAGCACCAGCTGCTTGGCGGAGAGCATCGCCGCCTCGACCGGCATCGGCACCCCGGCGAGCGAAACCAACGCCGCCAATGACCATGCTCCGATCGGCCATGCCGCCCAGCCGAGACTGAGAAATCCAAAGCCGACCGCTGCCGCATCAACGCGGCCGAGCGCGACGCGACGCGCTGCAAGAAGCACCGCCATGCCGCCGAGCGCGGGGATCAACATCAGCCAATCGGCCAGGGCGACCTGGGCGCAGGCGCCATAGGCCAGCAGCGCCGCGGCGAACTGACAAAGGCGCCGGACCACCGGGCCCTCGCCGCGCACTGCGAGTAAGGTTGCCACCGCGGCAACGCCTGCCCAGCGCACGAAGGCCTGCCCCCAGGCTCCGCTCGCGCCCTCGATCACCCGCGGAAATTCGGCAAAGCCCCATGGCGGCAGGAGAAGAGCGAGGATCGCAGCGCCGACGAAGCCTGCTGCCGCCCTTTCGATCCGCCGGTCGCGCGCGACCTTTCCGAAGAAGAGCAAGGCGGCTGCAATGATGCCGATCGCGAGCGGCGCGAGCCAGCGCGCGACGAGAAGAAGCGTCGCAAGCGCGAGAAGCGCCCCGGCAGTCGCAGTCAGCGACGCGAAGCGGCCGTCGGCGGAACGCCCCTCGTCCCGCCAGCCGCGCGCAATTCCCGCGCCCGCGAGCGCAGCGCCGCCGAGCGCGACGAGCGCGAGGGCTGCGTCGCCGATACCCCAGACCTGCCATTTCGTAAGCGCGGGCATCGCGAGCGCAATCGCGCACAGTTCGAGCGCGCGGCGCATCGCGCCAGGCTCGCCCCAAAGGCGGGCGAGGAGCGGCAGGGCGTGTATCGCGGCAAGCGCGAGCCCGATCAGGGCGAACCAGAAAGGCGTCGCGCCCGGCCAGGCGGCGAGGAGCAGCACCGACAAGACGGCACTGATCGTCGGGACAATTGCGAATCCGCGCTCGCGCCACGCGAGCCACTGTCCCGCAGCGGCAATCAAGGCAAAAAGGCCCCAATGGAGCGGGGTAAAGCCGCCATAGCCAACAAGCAGCGCCAATTGGAGCGCGCCGACGATCGCCGACGCCGTGCGCAGCAGCGCCGCCCGAGGCCCCTCGAACGAGAGCATCGGTATGGCGATCGCCAGCAGCAGCACGAAGCCGCCGATCGATAACGACCCGAGCGCATCGAGGGCCCGGTGCGAAAGCACCATCCATAGTCCCCACCCCGCACCGCCGATGAGCGCCGCGAGCGCCAGCCACGGCCAGCGCCGTATCCGCGCGATCCCCGCGAGCGCAGCGATCGTCAGCGCCAGATAGACCGCGATCAACGGGACATCGGGCGCGAGCGCGCCGACGAGCGCAGGCGCGGCAAGACCGCCTGCAAGGCCGAGCGCCGCGCTCGGGGCGCCGAAACGAAGCGACAGCCCAAGCGCCGAGGCGGTGACGAGCGCGAGCGCCGCGAAGGCGAAGAGCGGCCCGATGAGGAGGTAGACGTTCGCCGCGACCATGATCGCTGCGTAGAGCGTGGCGACGCCGGCACCCGCGAGCGCCTGCGGCACCCGCACGTCGCGCAGCCGCGCCTCGTTTCGCCATGCATATTCCGCGCCCCCGATCAGCGCGAACCCGAAAAGAAGCCCGGTGACGATCTGGACCCCGGGGGTGAAGACGCTCGCGAAAAAGCCCTCGTCAATCGCGTAGCGAACGATGAAGAGTCCTGCGATCGCGAGCGTAATCCCGCCCAGCCAGATCGGCAGCGTCTTGCCGAACAAGTCCTCGAACCGCGACGCCATGCTGCGCGTTGGCCCCGCATCGGCTCCAGGTCTCGATCCGGGCGCGGCGGGCTGCGCGGCCGCGGGCTCGTCCCGCGAGAGGGGTGCGGGTGTCTCCCTGCGAACCGGCTTGGAGAGAGAGGGAATTGACACGCGCGCGGCGGCTGCGCGCGGGGACGCGGCTTCGCTGGCTTCTGGACGCAGCGGCACCTCGGGAGGCGCTGCTTCCTCAGCCCTTGGGGGCAGCAGCCCGGCGTGTCGCTGCAGCGCGCCGATCCGTTTCGCGGCCTCCTGCAGCGTGGACTCCGCCCGCTTCAAGCGGCTTCGCGTGTCCATCAACAGGACGAAGAGGACGATGATCGCCAGAAACGCTACAAGTCCGGTCACGCCCATCCCTTCAATTCTGGCCCGCTTTTATCAACCGGCAGAGGGATTGATAGGGCCTACAGCGCGAAGAGGGGGAGGATGCGCCTCTCTATGCTGCCATCTCCCGATCCGCGAACAGGGCTTTCAGATCCTTTTTCAATATTTTCCCATTGGCATTGCGCGGCAGCGTTTCAGCGACGAAGCGAACCGCGACCGGCACCTTGAAGGCCGCGAGGCGCGCGCGCACCCAATCTTGCAATTCGGCCTCGGTCGCGGTCATGCCGGGGGCGAGGTGAACCACCGCCGCCGGCTCCTCTCCGAGCGTGCGGTGCGGGATACCGATGACCGCGCAGTCGGTCACCGCGGGATGCTCATAGAGAGCATTTTCCACCTCTGATGAATAGATATTCTCACCCCCGCGCAGCACCATGTCCTTGGCGCGGTCGACGATATAGACAAAGCCCTCCTCGTCGACCCGCGCGAGGTCTCCGGTGCGCACCCAGCCGTCGACGAAGGTTTCAGCGGTAGCTTCCGGCTTGTTCCAATAGCCCTTCACGATCATCGGCCCGCGCGCCCAAAGTTCGCCCACCGTGCCCACCGGCAAACGGGTCACCCCGTCTTCGGCACGGATTTCAAGGTCGGCAACGGCGACCGGGGGTCCCGCGCTCGTCGGACGCGCCAGGTAATCCTCGGCGCCGTGCGAGGTGACCGTTGCCATCGTTTCGGTCATCCCCCAGCCGTTACCGGGCAGCGCGCCAAATTCTTCGTAGATGCGCCTCACCAGTTCGGGGGCCGAGGGTGCGCCGCCGTAGGAGATCGCCTCCAAGGAGGAGAGGTCGTATTTGGCACGGTCCGGATGCTCGATGAGCTGCCAAGCAATTGTCGGGACACCACCGGTTACGTTGACCTTCTCGCGCTCGATGACTTCCATCGCGCCGACCGCGTCCCATTTTCGCATGAAGATCAGCGTGTTACCCGACGCCATCGCGCCCATCAGCGTCGCCGAACATGCGGTGACGTGGAAAAGGGGAATGACGGTCAGCACCGTGCGCGGAGCGGGTTCGGGCACCGGCTCTCCCCGCCGCAGAAAGCTGCGCGCCGCGGAAAAGCCGCCCGAAAGAATGTTGGTCACCAGGTTGCGGTGCGTTCCCAGCGCCCCCTTGGGCTGGCCAGTCGTTCCGCTTGTATAGAAGATTGCGGCGTCATCGTCGCTGGCGAGATCAACGCGGGGGCGATTGCCACCGGGCAGCCGGGCCCAGTTCTGGGGTTCGCCCACGATGTCCTCGAGCGCCGCCGCGCCGGAAATCGGCTCGCCCGCGCGTGCAACTATCAAGCGCTCGACGGCAGGCATAGCGCCGAGATGCTCGCGCAGCCGTTCGTAGCGCTCGCCATCGACAACCAGTATCTTCGCTCCCGAATCCCGGATTCCGTACGCGAGTTCACCGCCGGACCACCAAGCGTTGAGCGGGACCGCGATCGCACCGAGCGCGGTGATCGCAAAGAAGATCATCGGCCATTCGGGCAGGTTGCGCATCGCAAATGCGACCCGGTCGCCCTTGCCTACGCCCAATCCCTGTAGCGCCCGCGCGAAGGCAGCAGTAGCGCGGTAATTTGCCTCGAAGCTTATGCGCTCATCGCCGAGGATGGTGAACAGCTGCTGGCCATGCGTCCGCGACACGTCGAGGAGCGCACCGAGATCGGGCGGCGCGTTTTTCCAGACCCGCGTTGGAATCCCGCAAATGAGCGCCGTCTCCATCTCGAAGCGCGCTCCGGGCGCGGTCAGCGCGGCGGTCGCCTCGGCAAGCGACAGCCTGGGCCAGGCGGGATCGAGCGGCACCACCGGCTCGCCGGGCATGTCCTTGACCATCCTCTTCTCCTCGATTTCTTGAGCGCCCCCCGCGATCTTTCGCCCCGGATTCGCAAACGAGTTTCGATCAGATACATGGGGAAGGCAAGACACGGCCGCGACCGTGGGGGGATGGATTGACGGCACGCGGCAACCGGCGCGATAATCCGCGCCTACCTTCGATGAAAGGGACCCCGCTATGCCGCCAGCCATTCGCCGCTTCGCCCTCCCCGCCCTCACCGCGTCAATCGCCGCCGGCGCGGGCGCTTTTGCACTGTGGAGGCATCGCAGGGCGCGAGGCGACAGCCATGCTGCCGCCTTCTCGAACGCCGAAACCGATCCGGAAAATTTCGCCCAGACGCGTTCGGCTGGACCCGATGCTATGCGCGATCCGTCCCCGCGTGCGTGGGACGAGGTCGACCAGGCCAGCGACGAATCCTTTCCCGCGAGCGACCCGCCGGCCTATTGATTCAAGAAGGCATAAAAGGTGCGGGGCACCGCGCGGCGCGGCGCGGCGCGCGGCAACGGGAATAAGGGTGGGGAAGGTGGGACGATTCTGTTGCCCGGCTCGTCCCCAGCCGCTGGTATCCGATTCTGTTGCCCGGTTCGGTCCGAACCGCGTTCTATTTGTCTAACCTTAGGCCGTGAGGCTTATCGGTTAGGCAGCAAGAGCGAGTGCTTCGTTATCGTTAGCACTTATTGGTTTTGAGCCTTTAACGGGTTACTCAGCCCGGAAGAAAGCACCGTCTTTGAACACACGTCGATCCTGGTTCGGCCCCGTCAGAAGCCCGCGCACCCCTTCGAAAGCGTGCGGGTTTGTGGTGGAGCCGCCGGGTACTGCCCCCGGGTCCGCTGTGTCTATTCCACGACACCATTTATCCTCATAGCCGGTCGAAACCGGCATGACCGATATAGGAAACCCGCCCGCACTTGGAAAGGGCGCAGGCGGGCTTTTCGTCCTGAAACGGGCTCAACTCTCTTATTTTTTTCGTAATTCGTCGCGGATTTCGGTGAGAAGATCGACTTCGCTCGGTCCGGCCGGCGCGTCGGGACCACGGCGCATGACGCGGTTCACCCATTTGACGAGCAGGAAGATGATGAAGGCGAGGATCAGGAAATTGATCACCGCGGTAATGAAGGCGCCATAGCCGACCATCGCGACGCCCGCTTCCTTGAGCTTGGCATAATCGGTTGCTGCGACGCCCTCGGGAACGCTTCCAAGCAGAATGAACTTGCTCGAAAAATCCACCCCGCCGAAGAGCCAGCCGACGAAGGGCATGATCAGATCCTCGGTCAGCGACGTGGTGATGGTGGCAAAGGCGCCGCCGATGATGACGCCGACCGCTAGGTCCATGACATTGCCCTTGGCAATAAATTCCTTGAATTCGTTCAACATGTTCACACTCCCCGGCGAATTGGGCGGACCGCCAATTGGTGCCGCGACGATTGCGTAAAGGCAAGCGGCTTCCTATTATGTGTGTTGTTGCGGCAAAACGCCGCTGGAGGGAGACTGACCCATGACCTTTCGTTCCGCCCGCTGGATGATCGTGCCGGTCGCCGCGATGAGCTTGTCCGCCTGCGGCATCAACAGCGTTCCCACCATGGAGGAGGCCGCCAAGGCCAAGTGGGCGAATGTCGAGGCGGCCTATCAGCGGCGCGCTGACCTCATCCCCAACCTCGTTGAAACCGCGAAGGGTGCAGCAAAGATCGAGCAGGCGACGCTGGAAGGCGTGATCCAGGCGCGCGCCTCGGCGACGCAGGTCAAGCTCTCGACCGACGACCTTGAAGACCCCGCCAAGGTCCAGGCGTTCCAGCAGGCGCAGGGCAATGTGTCGAGCGCTTTGAGCCGCCTCCTGGTGACGGTTGAACAATATCCCGAGCTTAAGAGCCAGGCGCGCTTCGCCGACCTCATGACCCAGCTCGAGGGCACCGAAAACCGGATCAACATCGCGATCCAGGACTATAATAGCGCGGTGCAGGACTATAACACGACGATCCGCACCTTCCCCGATATCATCGGCGCGAAGATCGTTCACGGCGCGAAGCCGATGACGCCCTACAGGGCGATCAGCCCCAACGCGAACGAGGCGCCCAAGGTCGATCTCGGGCTATAGGATGCGCCGCGCCGCCCTCGCCGCTGCCTTCCCGATCCTGCTCGCAGCCAGCGGATGCAAGGCGGGGGCCGCGCGGGAGAGCGCGGCGTGTGAAGGCGTTCCGCAGCTGGCGCCCGCTGGCCGGGTCACCGACGCCGCCGACCTGCTCGATCCGGCAACGGAAGCGCGCTTGACGGATCGTCTTGCGCGCTACGAGCAGGCGACGCGGCACGCGATGGTGGTGGTGACGACCGCCAGCCTGAACGGCGCCCGGGTGGATAATTTCGCAACCTGCCTTGGCAATCGTTGGGGAGTCGGCGACCGGGACCGTGATGACGGCATCCTGATCCTGATCGCCCCCTACGAACGGCAAATGCGTATCGCGACGGGAGACGGCATGGAAAAGATCCTCAGCGACGACAAGGCGCAGGAGATCGTCCAGCAAATGACGCCCTATTTCAAACAAGGCGATCCCGCCGGCGGTCTTCTGGAGGGCATCGAGGCGATTGCTGCGCAGACGGGAGAAATGCGGTGAGACTGCTAATGCTCGCTTGGGCGCTCGGCATCGCGCTCGTCGCCTCGCCAGCGGGGGCGCAAAACTTCCCCGAGCTCACCGCGCGCGTAGTCGACCAGGCCGACATCATCCCCGCCGACCGGGAGGCCGCGCTCAATGCACGCCTTGAACAGCTCGAAAAGACGACCGGGCATCAGCTCGTGGTCGCGACGGTCAACAGCCTCGAAGGCCGCGACGTCGCCGACTATGGGTACAGCCTCGGGCGCGCCTGGGGGATCGGGGACAAGGAAGCCGACGACGGCGTCGTCTTCCTGATTGCACCCAGCGAGCGGCGGATGCACATTGCCGTGGGTTACGGTCTCGAGCCGGTTCTCACCGACGCGCTGTCCGGCCGGATCATCCGCGACCAGGTGACGCCAAGGTTCAGGGACGGCGACTATCCCGGCGGTATCGAGGCAGGGGTGGACGCGATTGCGGAGCAGATACAGCTTCCGCCGGAAGAAGCCGCGGCGCGCGCCGCCGCGGCCGATCAGGCTGAACGTGACCGCGCCGGCGGCGGCGACATCGGGGGGCTGCTCTTCGTCGGCCTCATCGTCTTTTTCTTCTTCATCCTGCCGATGCTCAATGCCTTCGGGCGTGGCGGCAAACGACATCGGCGGCACCGTCCGTGGGGCGGGGCTCCCATCATTATCTGGGGCGATAACGACTGGGGCGGCGGTAGCGGCGGGTCGTCGTGGGGCGGCGGCAGCTGGGGCGGCGGAGGCGGCGGATTCGGAGGCTTTTCCGGCGGTGGCGGAAGCTTTGGCGGTGGCGGCGCCTCGGGCGGCTGGTAAGGGGAACGAGCCTTGAAGAAAGTCAGTCACGTCAGCGAAGCAGACCATGGTCTCGTTACCGCCGCGGTCGCTGAGGCCGAGGCGCATACGAGCGGCGAGATCGTCACCGTCATCGCAGCGCAGTCGAACGATTATGACGATGTAGCGCTCGTATGGGCGAGCATATTCGCCTTCCTTGCCATGTCGGTGATCGCGCTCTTCCCCGAATTCTACCAGGGTCTCTACGACCGGCTGACCGGCGGCTGGGGGCACGGACTCACGGCAAACCAGTGGCTGGGGACGGTGATCGCGATCGGTGTCGTCAAGTGGATCGGGGTGTGGCTGATCCTGCTCTGGCGCCCGCTGCGGCTCGCGCTCACTCCGCGGGCGATTCTGGCGGCGCGCGTCCGCGCCCGTGCCGTCGACCTTTTCAAGGTCGGCACCGAGGCAAAGACGCTCGGACGCACCGGAGTCCTCCTCTACGTAAGCCTTCGCGAGCATCGTGCCGACATTGTTGCCGACGAAGCCATCGCCGCAAAGGTCGCACCGGCCGTGTGGGGCGAGGCAATGGAAGCGCTGATCGAGCATGTCCGCACGGGAAAGCCGGGTGCCGGCATGGCCGAGGCGGTGCGCCACATGGGGATCGTTCTTGCCGAGCATTTCCCGAAAGGTGACGACAATCCCAACGAATTGCCCGACCGGCTGATCGAGATTTAGCGGCGCTCCAGCGCGGCTCGGGTCTGCCGCGGGACGGCGAGGCCCCCGCCCGCCGCATACGATGGGCCGGCCGAGCTCAATGAAAAGCCCTAAGAAAGGATCATTATGAGTCGCCCCGCCGCTGGCAGCCCCGTCGAGACGCGCTGGGAGGGCCGTTTCATCACCGTCCGGCAGCAGGGAAGCTGGGAATATGTATCGCGCTCGCGCGGCATCCACGCCGCGGTAATCCTGCCGATCGAGGAGGCGGCGGATGGGCGGTACGTGATCCTCGTCGAGCAATACCGCGTGCCACTGAAAAGTAATTGCCTCGAGCTCCCCGCGGGACTGGTTGGCGACGATGCCGCGGGGGAAGCGCCTGAAACGGCAGCCGTGCGCGAACTCGAAGAGGAAACGGGCTATCGCGCGGCACATTGGCGCACAGTTGGTGAATTTTTCAGCTCGCCCGGCATGGTGAGCGAGAGCTTCACCTTGCTCGTCGCGACCGGCCTTGCGAAGGTCGGCCCGGGCGGCGGGGTCGATAGTGAAAATATCATCGTCCACCGCGTGCCGCTGGCAGAGATCGAAGCCTTTGTCGCCGCGAAGCGCGCCGAGGGTTGCGCGATCGACGTGAGGGTGGCGATGCTGCTGGCGGGCCGATTGCTGGACCTTTAGGCGCTCTTTTCCTTGAGGGAAAAAGTGCACGCCGTTCTACCGCGCCCCGAACCTCCACCGGAGCAGCGGGCGCGCGAGCAGCAGGCCGGCGATGAATCCGCCGACGTGCGACCAGATCGCAATCGAACCAAAGCCTGCGCCGCCGGCGAATCCAAGCAGGAGCTGGACGCCGACCCACGCCGCTGCGAGCCACAGCGCGCGCACCCAGTGACTGGGGATGGGGCCGATCGCCGGCGCCTCGGATCGGCTGAAGATCAGCGCGAACACCGCGATGAGGGAGGAGATCGCCCCGCTCGCTCCGACGACGATGGAAGTTGAGCTCGGATCGGCGAGCCATTGCCCGAAGGCGCCGGCATAGGCGCCCGCGACCAGCAGCCCGCCGGTCGCCACCGAACCCAGCGGCGCTTCGAGTTGGCGACCGATGAACAGTAGCACGACCATGTTGAAAACGAGATGCAGGACCCCGCTGTGCAGAAAGGCCGAGCTGAGCGGGGTCAGAAAAAAGGGAAGCATGGTGCCTGGCGACGCGACCAGCCCAGCGCCGAAGCGCGCGGGCATGAAGCCCGCGCTGACGAACGCCTGCTGCTGATATCCGGTAATCGCGAGAAGGGCCGCAACAATGACGCAGAGCAGTGCAAAGCCCGTAGTCAGCGGCGCCGGTTGGCGGTTCATCACGCGGCTTCCGTCGTCGCTCAGATGAATTCGATCTTGGTCACCAGATAATATTTGTCGCCCGAGGGCACAGTGACTTCCACCTCATCATCGACGCGGCGGCCAATCAGCGCCCGGCCGAGCGGCGAGTTGTAGCTGATCTTGCCTTCCTTGGCGTCGGCTTCCGCCTGACCGACGATCTGGTATTTCACGGGCTTGTCATCTTCGTCGACGAGGGTGACGGTGGCGCCGAACACGATGCGATCGCCCGACAGCGTCGTCGGGTCGATGATCTGGGCGCGCGACAGCCGGTCTTCAAGATCGCCGATCGAGGCTTCGACCTGCCCCTGGCGCTCCTTGGCGGCGTGATACTCGGCATTTTCCGACAGGTCGCCATGCGCGCGCGCTTCCTCGATCGCGTCGACGATCTGCGGTCGCTCGGCCTTGAGAGCGGCGAGCTGCGCGCTCAGCTTCTCATAGCCTTCTGCCAGCATCGGTACCTTTTCAACGCTTGCCATTATCCTGTTGTCCTTTGTCAATAATCCAGCGCCAGCGAAGTTCGCCGGGCGGCTGCGCCGCTGATTCCGTCAATGTAGGGGATGGGAGCGGTGCTTCAATAATAGTCCTGAAGGGGCTTCACTTCAAGACTGTGCGCGCGCAGCGCGCCGATGGCATGGGTCGCAGCATCGCTTCCGGCCGCCGTCGTGTAATAGGCGATATCGCCCGCAAGCGCAGAGGCGCGGATCGACTGGGAATCCTGCAGGCTCTGCCAACCTTCGGTGGTGTTGAAAATCAGCTGTACATCGCCGTCCTTGATCCGGTCTACGATATGCGGCCGCCCCTCGGCAACCTTGTTGACGCGCTCGACCGCGACCCCCTGCCCTGCGAGATAGTCCGCAGTGCCGCCCGTCGCGATCACCTGCCATCCCCAGTCGGCGAGGCGCCGAACGGGTTCGATGATGCGGGGCTTGTCGCTGTCCTTGACCGATACGAAGAGGCGTCCCTCCGTCGGAAGACGGTCGCCCGCGCCGAGCTGCGCCTTTGCAAAGGCCAGATTGAAATCGCTGTCGATTCCCATCACTTCGCCGGTCGACTTCATTTCAGGGCTGAGTACGGGGTCGGTGCCGGGGAATCGCGAGAAGGGGAAAACTGCCTCCTTCACCGCGACATGCGCGATGTCGCGATTGATCTTCGGCAGGTCGGCGAGACGTTCGCCCGCCATGACCCGCGCGGCGATCTTGGCGATCGGCGAGCCCACCGCCTTTGCGACGAAGGGCACGGTCCGGCTCGCGCGGGGATTGACCTCGATGAGATAGACCTCGTCTCCCTGCACCGCGAACTGGATGTTCATCAGCCCGCGCACCTCGAGCGCGCGCGCGAGGGCATCCGCTTGCCGCTCGATCTCGGCAACGACGGGCGCCGGCAGGCTGTAGGGCGGGATTGAACAGGCGCTATCGCCCGAATGTACGCCCGCTTCCTCGATGTGCTGGAGGACGCCGGCAACCACGACGTCGGTACCGTCGCAAAGCGCGTCGACATCGACCTCGATCGCATCGCGCAGATAGCGGTCGATCAGGACCGGGCTGTCCCCCGACACCTGCACCGCCGTCTCGATATAATGTTCAAGCTGGGCTTGATCATCGACGATCTCCATCGCCCGGCCCCCGAGCACATAAGAGGGGCGCGTCAGCACCGGGTAACCGATGCGCGCCGCAACCGCGATGGCTTCCTCGCGGCTGCGCGCGATCCCGTTTGCTGGCTGCTTGAGCCCGAGCTTGTTCACCAGCGCCGCGAAACGCTCGCGGTCCTCGGCAAGGTCGATCGCGTCGGGCGAGGTGCCCAGGATCGGAATACCCGCGTCGGACAGCGCCTGCGCGAGCTTGAGCGGTGTCTGCCCGCCAAATTGGACGATCACCCCGACAAGCTCGCCCTTTGACTGCTCGACGTGCAGGATTTCGAGCACATCCTCAGCGGTGAGCGGCTCAAAATAAAGGCGGTCTGAGGTGTCATAGTCGGTCGACACCGTCTCGGGGTTGCAATTGACCATGATCGTTTCATAGCCCGCCTCTTCGAGTGCGAAGCAGGCGTGACAGCAGCAATAGTCGAACTCGATTCCCTGCCCGATCCTGTTGGGACCGCCACCAAGAATGACAATTTTCTTGCGTTCGCTCGGGTTCGCTTCGCACTCGGCTTCGCCAAAGCTTGGCGCCTCATAGGTCGAATAGAGATAGGGAGTCTTGGCCTCGAATTCTCCCGCGCAGGTATCGATGGTCTTGAAAACCGGGCGCACGCCGAGACGGTGGCGCAGCGCGCGCACTTCGCCTTCGGTCACGCCGCCCGTCATCGCCTTCACTGCGTCGTGGATTAGCCCGCTCCCATGCGCGGTCGCGGTCCGCGTGCCAGGCTGAAGGTTGGCCGACTGGAGCGCAAGATAGGCGAGGCGTTTATCCGAAAAGCCCATCGCCTTCAGCCGCCGCAGCCCCTCGGCATCGCGCGGCAGGCCGTTGCGACAAATATCCTCCTCGACCGCGACGATCTCCGCGATGCGCTCGAGGAACCACATGTCGTATCCCGCGACGCGGTTGATTTCCTCGAGCGGCAGCCCTTCGCGGATTGCCTGCGCCGTGTTGAGCAGCCGGTCGGGGGTGCGCTGTGCAAGCTCATTGCGAAGCTGGTCGTGGGTCGCGCCTTTGAGGCGTTCAACGACGTTGAATCCGCTAAGACCAGTTTCCAGCCCGCGCAGCGCCTTTTGCAGGCTCTCGTGGATGGTGCGGCCGATCGCCATTACCTCGCCCACCGACTTCATCGTCGTCGACAACGCCGGCTCGGCGCCCTTGAATTTTTCAAAGGCGAAGCGGGGAATCTTGGTGACAACATAATCGATCGTGGGCTCGAACGAGGCCGGGGTAACTCCGGTGATGTCGTTCATGATCTCATCGAGCGTGTAGCCGACCGCGAGCTTCGCTGCGACTTTCGCAATCGGAAAGCCCGTTGCCTTCGAGGCGAGGGCCGAGGAACGCGACACGCGCGGATTCATCTCGATCACGATCAGGCGGCCATCCTTGGGGTTGACCGCGAACTGAACATTCGATCCGCCCGTCTCGACCCCGATCTCGCGCAGCACGGCGATGCTGGCGTTGCGCATGATCTGATATTCCTTGTCGGTCAGCGTCAGCGCCGGCGCGACGGTGATGCTGTCGCCGGTATGCACACCCATCGGATCGACATTTTCAATCGAGCAGATGATGATGCAATTGTCCTTTCGGTCGCGCACCACCTCCATCTCATATTCTTTCCAGCCGAGGAGCGATTCCTCGATCAGGACCTCACGCGTGGGCGAGGCGATCAAGCCGCCGCGGACGATCTGTTCAAATTCCTCCCGGTTGTAGGCGATCCCGCCGCCGGTGCCGCCGAGCGTGAAGGACGGACGGATAATTGCTGGAAGACCCGTGCGGTCGAGGATTGCCAGCGCTTCTTCCAGCGTGTGAGCAACGCCGCTGCGCGCGCTCTCGAGGCCGATCTTGTCCATCGCGTCGCGAAACTTCTGCCGGTCCTCGGCCTTGTCGATCGCCTCGGCGTCGGCCCCGATCATCTCGACCCCGAACCTGGCCAGCGTGCCGTCCTGTGCCAGCGCGAGCGCGGTGTTGAGAGCGGTCTGCCCGCCCATCGTCGGGAGCACCGCGTCGGGACGCTCCTTTTCGATGATCTTTGCCAGGATCTCGGGCGTTATCGGCTCGACATAGGTCGCATCGGCGAGGTCAGGATCGGTCATGATCGTCGCCGGATTGGAGTTGACGAGGACGATGCGGTAGCCCTCCTCCTTCAACGCCTTGATCGCCTGGGTTCCCGAATAGTCGAACTCGCACGCTTGACCGATAACGATCGGGCCGGCGCCGATGACAAGGATGGATTGGATGTCGGTTCTTTTGGGCATTTCAGGCTGCTATCTTCAAAGCCCTCCCCCTTGTGGGGGAAGGTGGGTTGAGGGCGTCCAGACAGGGGCGGACAAGCGATTGACGGGGGGCGGGCCATGCTTGCGGCGCGGCCCCATCGAGAGGAAGAAGGAACTGAATTCCCTCGCTCACTGCACGTTCCGATCGACGCCGATCTGCGGGTTCGTTCCGCCAACCTCGGCGATGAAATCGAGCACGGGACGCGCAGTGGAGGCGATCCATGCGGCGTCGGGAACGACGTCTTCATATTCGAAGATCAGGTGGTGCCGCCCGACCCCGCGTGCTTCGGCAAAGCCGCGGGCTTCGGCAAGCTGCACCGCCTCGTAGGGCAAACGCCGCGCGCAGGTGATGTGAAGCCGCACCCCTTCGCCCCAGCGTTCAGGATGCACCGCGGCATCCGCAGCCAGCGCGCCGAGCTCGTCGTCTATGCTCATTTCAGCCCACCCACGAACTTCTCGAACAGGTAGAAGCTGTCCTGCGGCCCGGGGCTTGCCTCGGGGTGATATTGCACGCTGAACGCCTTCTTGCCCGTGATCGCGATACCGCAGTTCGAGCCATCGAAGAGGCTCTTGTGCGTTTCGATGACGCCCTCGGGAAGCGTCGCGGCATCGACCGCAAACCCGTGGTTCATACTGGTGATCTCGACCACGCCGTCCTCGGCACGCTGAACGGGGTGATTGGCGCCGCGGTGCCCCCGGTGCATCTTCACCGTCTTCGCGCCGACAGCGAGCCCCAGCATCTGATGTCCAAGGCAGATGCCGAACAGGGGAATGTCGCGGTCGAGCAGCCCCTTGATCACGGGCACCGCATAGTCGCCCGTTGCGGCGGGATCACCGGGGCCGTTCGAGAGGAATACGCCGTCGGGATCATGGCTGAGCACCTCTTCAAGGGTCGCGGTTGCAGGCACGACGGTAACGCGTGCCCCGGCCTTCACGAGGTTGCGGAAGATATTGTCCTTGGCGCCGTAGTCGATCGCGACGACGTGCGGACGCTCGCCGCCTTCGGCGCTCGCATAGCCATGGCCGAGTTTCCATGCGCCGCCGGTCCAGTTGCCGGTGTCGGTGCGGCTGACGCGCTTCGCAAGGTCGAGCCCCTCGAGCCCCGACCAGCTTCGCGCCATCGCAAGCAGCTCGTCGATGTCGAACTTGCCCTCAGCGCTGTGCGCGATCACTCCGTTTGGCGCACCGGCCTCGCGGATGCGGCGGGTTAGCGCGCGCGTATCAATGCCCGCGAGTCCGATGACCCCCTGGCCGGCCATCCATTCGGGAAGCGCCTGGACGCTGCGGAAGTTGCTGGGGCTCGTCGGCAGCTCGCGCGTGATGGCACCGAGCGCGCCGTGGACGCCGCGCTCCATATCCTCCGGGTTCGCGCCGACATTGCCGATGTGGGGGAAGGTGAAGGTGATGATCTGCCCCGCATAGCTCGGATCGGTCAGGATTTCCTGGTAGCCGGTCATCGCGGTGTTGAAGCAGATTTCACCCACCGCCTCGCCCTGCGCGCCATAGCCGATACCCCACAGGATCGTGCCATCGGCGAGGACAAGAACGCCGGTCGCCCCGGAAGGCTGGATTTTGGGCGCGACGGATGGGTTGGCTGGTGCCATTTAAACTGCTCCGGACGGAAGGCTAAACGGCCGACCAAGTAGGCGTCAAAAAAGTGATTCACAAGCTATCGGATTTGGAATCTTCCCGCTAAGAGTGCTTCTTTCCCACATTGCAGCGCAAAGAGGACACGCATGATTCGCGATGACATCAAGGCTGCGCAGGTTGCCGCGATGAAGGCGGGCGACAAGGCGCGTTTGGGCACGATCCGGCTGATGCTGGCCAAGATCAAGGACCGCGACATCGAACTTCGCACCGGCACCGCGCCTGCCGACGACGATGTGCTCGTCACCGATGTGCTGCAGAAAATGGTCAAGCAGCGTCGCGAGTCGATCACCATGTATGAACAGGGCGGGCGGCAGGAGCTCGCCGACATCGAGGCGGCCGAGGTGGCGGTGATCGAGGAATTCCTCCCCGCGCAGCTCTCCGAAGCCGATGCGACCGCCGCGATCAAGGCGATTGTTACCGAACTCGGGGCGACCAGCCTCAAGGACATGGGCCGGGTGATGGCCGCGGTGAAGGAACGTCACGGTTCACAGCTCGATATGAGCAAGGCGAGCGGCTGGGTGAAGGCGGCGCTGGGCTGAGACGCCTTCCCTCGCCCGGCTTGCGGGCGGGGTCCGGGGTGGGCATATCGACATCATGACCCTCACCCCGCAATGGCTGGACGATCTCAGGTCGCGCGTCACGCTATCGACGTTGATCGGCCGCACGGTGAAGATCACGCGCGCGGGGCGGGAGTATAAGGCGTGCTGCCCCTTCCATAACGAGAAGACGCCCAGCTTCACGATCAACGACGAAAAGGGATTTTATCACTGTTTCGGCTGCGGGGCGCATGGCGACGCGATCCGCTGGATGACCGACCAGCGCGGGCTATCCTTCATGGATGCGGTGAAGGAGCTCGCTGCCGAAGCCGGGATGGAAGTGCCCGCCCCCGACCCCCGGGCAGCAAAAAAGGCCGAGGCGCAAGCAAGCCTGCGCGACGTGACACAGGCCGCGGCGGACTGGTTTGCCCAGCAGCTCGGCAGCAGCAACGGCGCCCCGGCCCGCGATTACCTCAAGCAGCGCGGAATTTCCGATACGACGCGGGCCGCCTTCGGTTTCGGCCTCGCGCCCGACAGCCGCAGCGCGCTCAAGGACGCGCTGAGGAAATTTCCCACCGCGATGCTGGTCGAGGCCGGCATGCTCATCGCGGTTGATGACAAGGAACCTTATGATCGCTTTCGCGGGCGGCTGATGATTCCGATCCGCGACGCCCGCGGCCGGGTCATCGCCTTTGGCGGACGCATCCTCGGCGAGGGCGAGCCCAAATATCTAAACTCTCCCGACACGCCGCTGTTCGATAAGGGCCGCACCCTCTTCAATCTCGACAAGGCGTCGCCGGCCTCGCGGCAGTCGGGCCGGATCATCGTCGTCGAAGGTTACATGGACGTGATCGCTCTCGCGGAGGCGGGGATTGCCGACGTGGTCGCGCCGCTCGGCACAGCGCTGACCGAAAATCAGCTCGCAATGCTGTGGCGAATGGTCCCGGTGCCGATCCTTTGCTTCGACGGCGATGCAGCGGGTCAGAAGGCGGCGATGCGCGCCGCGCTGCGCGCACTCCCGCTGCTCCGCCCCGGCTTCAGCCTCGCCTTCGCGACGCTGCCAGCCGGGCAGGACCCAGACGATATCGTCCGCGCGCGCGGTGCCGATGCATTTGCGGCGTTGCTCGGTGAAGCCCAGCCGCTGGTCGAGCGGCTCTGGGCCCACGAGGTCGGAGCGGGCCCACTGGTGACGCCCGAAGAGCGCGCGGCGCTCAAGACCCGCTTGCTCACCCACGCCGACGCAATCGAAGACGCTGACGTGCGCCATCACTACCGCGAGGCGTTCCGCGAGCGTCTCGACGCACTTTTCGCCCGGGCGCGACCCGAACGCGCCTCGCGCGTCCCGTGGGCGCCCCCTGCACAGCGCGGCGCGCGGCGCTTTACCCCCGATCCGCGATTGCAACCGCCGGGTGCCGAGACGCGTTCGATCGGCGAAGCTGGAATAGACGCCCCCTATATCGCGGCGCTACTCGGCGGATTGCTGCGCTATCCCGCGGCGCTCAGGCGCCACGAGGAGGCTCTGGTGCGGCTTGCGGTCGGCAATCCCGCCGACGCTGAATTGCTGGGCGCGATGCTTGACATCGCAAATGCCCAGGAAGGGCTTGATTGCGAGGGGTTGCTTGCCATATTGGAGCCGATGAAAGTGTATAATAGGGCGATGACCTTGCTCAGAGCCGACGGAATGCACTTCTCATTCAATCGGCGGCTGGAAGACGGCGAAGGGGCCGCGGAGGCGCGTGAAACCGCGCTTCGCGACCTGGATGAATATATCGGCGTGCTGGTGACGCAGCCCGAAATTCGTGCCCGGCTTGCCGAGGCGACCGCGGATTTCCAGCGCACGATGGATGACGAAGGTTTGGCGCGCCAGCAAAAGCTGCGCGCGATGGACGAGGATTTGACCCGCCGCCTGGCCGCGCTGTCCGACAGCAGCCAGGACTGACGACCCACTTATTTGCCCGCAGGCAGGATTGATAGATGGCCACGAAGAATACCGCCGAAACCGACGCTCCGCTGATCGACCTCAACGAAGCCGACGTCAAAAAGCTGATCGCGCGCGGCAAGAAGCGCGGCTACCTCACCTATGACGAGCTGAACGCGGCGTTGCCGCAGGATGAGATGTCGTCGGAGCAGATCGAGGACATCATGTCGGCGATCAGCGACATGGGCATCAACATCGTCGAAAGCGACGAAGATGTCCAGGAAGAGGCCGAGCAGGATGCCGACGAAGAGGTCGACGTCAGCGCCGGTACGGGCTCGGTCTCCAATCCGGCGATCGAGAAGAAAAAGGAAACGGTCGATCGGACCGACGATCCGGTCCGCATGTACCTGCGCGAAATGGGCGCGGTCGAGCTTCTGAGCCGCGAGGGCGAGATCGCGATTGCAAAGCGCATCGAAGCCGGCCGTGACACGATGATCCTTGGCCTTTGCGAAAGCCCGCTGACCTTTAACGCGATCATCGAATGGTCGAACGCGCTCAACAATGGCGACATGCAGCTGCGCGAGATCGTTGATCTGGAAGCGATGCTGACCAAGGATCCCGCTCCTGAAAGCCTCGAGAATGAGGAAGAGGACGACGGCGAAATCAGCGAGAAGACTGCCGGCGTCTCGTTCAAGGACGAGGATGAGGTCGAGGAAGAGCCCGAAGCCGACGAAGATGATGAAGAGGGCGGCTCGGCCAAGAAGCGCGAAAGCTTCGAGGATGACGACGAGGACAATACGCTGAGCCTCGCGGCAATGGAAGAATTGCTGAAGCCCGACGCGCTCGAGAAATTCGCCGCGATCACCAAGAGCTTCAAGGCGTTCCAGAAGCTGCAGGAAGCGCGTCTTGAAGCCCTGTCGGGCGGCGAGGAGTTTCCGGCGGCATCGGAGAAGAAATATCACAAGCTGCGCGAGGAGCTTACCGCGCAGGTCGAGAGCGTGCAGTTTCACGGCACCAAGATCGAATATCTCGTCGATCAGCTTTACAGCTACAACCGGCGCCTGACCGCGCTCGGCGGCCAGATGCTGCGCCTCGCCGAGCGCCACAAGGTGCCGCGCAAATCGTTCCTCGACCATTATGTCGGACGCGAGCTCGAAGAGAATTGGCTCGACGAGGTCGGCAAGATCGACAAGAAATGGTCCGCTTTTGCCGAGAATGAAGCGGCGGCGGTCGATCGTATTCGCCTCGAAATTTCCGAGATCGCGCAGGCGGCGGGCATGAGCCTGACCGAATTTCGCCGCGTTGTGAACATGGTCCAGAAAGGCGAGCGCGAGGCGCGTATCGCCAAGAAGGAAATGGTCGAGGCAAACCTGCGGCTCGTGATCTCGATCGCGAAGAAATATACGAACCGCGGTCTGCAGTTCCTAGACCTCATCCAGGAAGGCAATATCGGCCTGATGAAGGCGGTCGACAAATTCGAATACCGTCGCGGCTACAAATTTTCGACCTACGCGACCTGGTGGATCCGGCAGGCGATCACCCGCTCGATCGCGGACCAGGCGCGCACAATCCGCATTCCGGTTCACATGATCGAGACGATCAACAAGCTGGTGCGGTGCAGCCGCCAGTTCCTCCATGAATCGGGCCGCGAGCCGACGCCCGAGGAAATGGCCGAGCGCCTTTCGATGCCGCTCGAGAAGGTCCGCAAGGTGATGAAGATCGCCAAGGAACCGATCAGCCTTGAAACCCCGATCGGGGACGAGGAAGACAGCCACCTCGGCGATTTCATCGAGGACAAGAATGCTGTTATCCCGGTTGACGCTGCCGTGCAGTCCAACCTCAAGGAAACGGTAACGCGCGTCCTGGCCTCGCTCACACCGCGTGAAGAACGTGTTCTTCGCATGCGCTTCGGCATCGGCATGAATACCGACCACACGCTTGAGGAAGTCGGTCAGCAGTTCAGCGTGACGCGCGAGCGCATCCGCCAGATCGAGGCGAAGGCGCTTCGCAAGCTGAAGCACCCGAGCCGGAGCCGGAAGATGCGCAGCTTCCTCGACCAGTAGACGCAGCCTTTTCGAGGCTTGCGCGGAGCTGGAGGCAGCGCCGATCGTCCTTTTCGGCCCCGCGTCAAGGGCGGTCCGCCGGCTAGGCACGGCGCAGGGAAATGGCGCTCGCCCGTCTTTCCATTCATCGAACAGTAACGGCGGCCGGTCTAACCGGTCGCCGTTTTGTCGGGCGGGGTTGGTAAAGCATCCGCGCTCGCCCGGCGGGCTACTCTCCCTTCCCGAGACCCCGGTCATGAAAAAAATGCAAAACTGATGGTGTAATTTCCCGCCTGATAGGAAAATTCCCGGGATGTTCCCGTCATCCAATGGAGGATCCGCGGAACATCGGGCGGAAAATCAAGCATTACCAAATTTGGCACGCCGCTTGCGAAGCAGGGGGCATGAGCATCGGGCGATGCCCGCCGCCAAGAAGAAAGACAAGAAAATGGACAAGGAAACCACCAATCTCTTCCGCCGCCGCGACACCTTCTTCGGGATCTGCGAGGCCGTGGGCCAAGACTTCGGCTTCAATCCGCTTTGGCTGCGCCTCGCCTTCGTCGCGCCGCTCTTCTTCCTCCCGGTCCAGACTTTTGCGGCCTATGCCCTGCTTGGCGTTATCGTTCTCGCCTCGCGGCTCATCCATCCGCAGAAGCCGACCGCGCCCGCCTCGTTAGCGCCCGAAGCGCACGAGGCGGCCGAGGAACGCGCGGACCTGGCGCTAGCCGCCTGAGCAAGAGCCGGGCGGGTCTCCCTCTCCCCGCTCACGCCCGGCCGTGCGGCCCGGCCATCCACGGGCCACGACAAGGACCGGCAAGCCCTTTGCAAGGTTTGCCGGTCCTTTGCATATCAAGCTGTCCCGCTTCGGCACGCCGCATATGCAAACGCTTCACCGCATTCCGGGGCCCTCATAAACGCTACGTTTACGACGTTATTCTATGGCTGGTCGCTGCAGTGACAGTGCGGAAAAGAGCCCCGGCCTCACCGCAACAAGCAAGGAAGAAGCGTTGAGCCAGTCGACCCAGCCCCGCACGCAGACACGCAGTGTTGCCGAGCTGCTCGACTCGCTGGTTGCAAGCGAAGGCACGGGCGCCCATGCCTATGTGAGATCGGGGGCGCTCTCCAGCGGACCCGACGCGATGCGCAATCTCGCCGACGCCGTGCATTTCCTTTGCCTGCTTCATGGGCGCTATCCGGGCGTGATCGACAGTGCCGCGCGAAAGGCGGTCGACCCCGTATCGCGCCGCTGGATGGACGAGGCCGCGCAGGCCTTTGCCGAAGAGCGCAGCTTCCTGTCTGCGATCGCCGCCGCGGCAGGCCCGATGCCGAGCACCCACGGTCAGGATCAGTGCGAGGCTGCTGTTGCCGCGCAGCGCCGAGCGCTCGACATGCTCGCCGAATCCGATCGCCACGGCTGTGCCGTCGGCGCGGCGATCGCGCTGACGCTCGATTGGCGGACGATCCGTGTCCTTCTCGACATCAGCGCTCAGCGGCTCGACCTCCCCGCGGTCCGCAGCGCTCTCCCTGACCTGCGCGATACCGCGCGGCTTGCAAATCTCGTGGCCGATACGCCAGCGGCCGAGCGCGCGATCGCCTTCGGCGCGCAGCAGCTTATCACGCAGCATAGCGGCCTTTGGGATCTCCTCGCCGCACGGGCTGAGAGCCGGGCAAAGGCCTGAGCCGCCGGCGAACGCCGGCACCATCAGGGGGCTTATCGAGAAGCGTGGGCCGCGCCGCGCCCCTTCTGCGCCAACCGCTTGCGCCTGCCCTTCACGCCCGCTATGCCGATCCCAGTTGACGTTCACGTTAAGGGAAAGGCTGCGCGACGATGCGTTTCGAAGGAACCAGCGCCTATATCGCGACCGATGATCTGAAGGTCGCGGTCAACGCCGCGACGATGCTCCGCCGTCCGCTGCTGGTGAAAGGCGAACCTGGCACCGGCAAGACCGTGCTGGCTGAGGAAATCGCCAAGGCCTTCGACGCCCCGCTGATCACGTGGAATATCAAGTCGACGACGAAGGCACAGCAGGGCCTCTATGAATATGATGCGGTCGCGCGGCTGCGCGACGGCCAGCTCGGCGAGGAACGCGTTCACGACATCCGGAACTACATCAAGAAGGGCAAGCTCTGGGAAGCCTTCACCTCCCCGAAATTGCCCGTGCTGCTGATCGACGAGATCGACAAGGCTGACATCGAGTTTCCGAACGACTTGCTCCAGGAGCTCGATCGCATGGCGTTCCACGTCTATGAGACCGACGAGACGATCAGTGCGAAGGAGCGCCCGATCGTCGTGATCACCTCGAACAATGAAAAGGAATTGCCCGACGCCTTCCTGCGCCGCTGCTTCTTCCACTATATCAAATTCCCCGACCGCGACACGATGGCCGAGATCGTGGAGGTTCATTTTCCCGGTATTCAAAAGACGCTCGTCAGCCGGGCGATGGACATTTTCTACGACGTGCGCGAGGTACCGGGGCTCAAGAAAAAGCCCTCGACCAGCGAACTCATCGACTGGCTGAAGCTGCTTCTCGCCGAGGATATGCCGCTCGAGGTCCTGCAGAACCGCGACGTGGGCAAAGCGATCCCGCCGCTCCACGGCGCGCTTCTCAAGAATGAGCAGGACGTGATGCTTTTCGAAAAGCTTGCCTTCATGGCGCGGCGGCAGGGCGGCTGAGCCGATGGGTTATAGCGGTCGCTGCGCGTGCGGAGCGGTCGAAATCCGCATCATCGGTGAGCCGCTGGCGGTTCGGCAATGTTGGTGCCGGCGCTGCCAGCAGATTGCAGCGGGCGGGCCGACACATAATGCGGTTTTCCTGACCGCTGACATCCGTATCGAGGGGCCAACGGCGACACATGACTATGTCGCCGATAGCGGCAACACGCTGACCCGCACGCATTGCCCCGCGTGCGGCACGCCAATCCTCGGCGGTTCCTCGGCCCGCCCCCAAATGCGGGTGGTGCGCCTCGGCGTGCTCGACCAGGCGCACGACCTCAAGCCGACGGTGGCCATCTGGACAAGCGAAGCGCCGCGCTGGGCGGTTCTCGATCCGGCGCTAGAGCAGTATCCGCAGCAGCCGCCGATCCCGCCCGCACCTCAGAGCTGATAGGCAACCTCGACATCGCCCCAGCGGCGGCCGTTGATCACCGCCGGCATATATACGTTGCGCACCGTCACATAATTTGTTCCATCGCCCTCCTGGCGGTAGACCGCCATGAAGTAGGGCGCGCTGCTGCGCTTAGCGGCGGCGTCGGTCTCATCAAAAAGAATGCGCCCGTTGCGGCAGTGCGCCGTGTCGTGCTCGATATCCCCGGTTGGCGCGCGCGAGCAGTCGGTGATGTGAGTAGGCAGAAAGCCGTTCATGTCGCCCGCCGACGACATGCGGACCTCCCGATGCTCGGTTACAATGCGGTCGAATAACGGACGCCAATTGCGGTCGGCCCAGTCGCACAGACTGGTGCGGAACCGTTCGGGGTTCGACCCCGGAACGCGAACATAGTTGGTGTCGAATAATTGCTCCATCGTCAGCTCGCCCCGCGCGAGCGCATTTTCGGCGAGCGCGACGAACTCGTCGCGCACTTTCGCCGCCAAGTCGACGACCGCCGAATCGCGCGGCGACACCCCGGCCGAAATCACCGCGTTGAACATCCGGTTCGACACATTTTCCATCGACAGGATCGAATCGCGGGTGCCCTCCAGCGTCGCGCTGTTGTCGCGCACCGACGTCACGACGCGGTCGAGCGCCTCGCGAACACGCGCCCCGTTGGCGTGTACCATCGCACTCGACTGCGCGATGCGGTCGCTCTGGTCGTCGAGGAGCGCGACAAGATGTGTCGCGTCATGAAGCGCGTCCGTGATCGTCTCGAACTGGGCCTCGGCACGGCTCGACTGTTCGACCCCCGACTGGATCTCGGCGACCAAGCCACTCGCCTCGGTCGCAAGACTCCCGATCGAACGGCGGATTTCGTCGGTCGCACCGCGCGTGTTCTGGGCGAGCTTCTTTACCTCCGCGGCGACGACCGCGAAGGTTCGGCCGGCGTCGCCAGCGCGCTCGGCCTCGATCGCGGCGTTGAGCGCGAGCATGTTGGTGGTCTTGGCGATCGATTCGATCGACTGGCTCACCTGCTGCACCTGCGCCATCACCGCGGCGAAATTCGTAACATGCTGACCGAGCCTCGCGACAAGGTCGATGACCGATCGAAACTCGGTAACCGCGGCGTTGACACGTTCGGCACCTGCGTCGAGCTGCTCGCAGGCGCGCGCCGAAAGCAGCTTTGCTTCGTCAGTCGAATCGGCGATCTGACGTTGGTCGGCCTCAAGCCCGACAACATATTCCTCAAGCCGGCCCAGCTCGGCGATTTGGCGGCCCATCTGGTCGGTCGCACGCTTGATGCGTCCCGCAGCGTCGCTGCATCCGACAGCGAGCTCCCCGCAATCGCTAGCAACCGACTGATCAAGCAATTGTCCCGCGGGACGGATCGGATCATGTTTCATCGGCGCACCCACAATCATTGATTGCAGGGCTATGCCCGACATTGGTTAATGCGGTGTCAACGGGTATCCGCGCCGGAGCGGCGAAAGAAGCGGGAGAGATACAAGTCGCGCGGCGCTTGATGCCGTGGATGGAAAGCCCCAAGCTGACGTCCGTTTCCGACGCGCGACCCGGTGCGTGCGGCTATTTTTCAGCGCGTCCGTGGCGCGCTTCCCCCCGCCTCGCAGTAGCCTAATTATAAGATGACCGCGGGCCGGCCGCAAGCGGGAACGCACGGATTTCCGGGACTTGTCTTATTTGGACTTATATATTGAAAACCCGTCACTTTTGGGGAGGCGCGCGTCCCGAAACATCCTCTCCTTCCTGCCACCGGCGTTCAGCAACGCGCAGCAGGGTGAGCATGACGAGGCTGATCACGCATCCGATCACCACGAGCGGCCACTGGGCCGCCCCGCAGGCGATTCCGATGACCGCCGCGAGCCACAGGTGCGCAGCCGTCGTCAGATTATGGACTTCGCCGCGGCTAAACACGATGAGCCCCGCACCGATTATGCCGATGAACCCGCCGGTCGCCTCGAAGATTCGAAGCGGATCCATCCGGTCCCCACCGCCGAGCTGTCCATAGAGCGCGAGCACCGATACCGTCATCATTGCGGCAGAAAAGCAGATGAGGCCGTGGGTGCGAAGCCCCGCCGCATGGCCCCGAATTTCCCGATCAAGCCCGAGAAGCAGGCCCAGCACCGCCGCAACACCCAGTCGCGACAGCAGGTCGAAATCGACCCAATGCACCAAGGTTGGCGGATTGAGCTCCATCGCCTTCATAGCGCCGGGGGCGAAGAAGGGTTCCCGCCCCAGGGACGGGGGCAAGTTCTTTTCGGGGGCGGCCGCGATAAACCCTGCTGCGTAAAAAGCCTTCGGCGGAGGCGTCGCGGTCTTTCCCAGCGAGGCGCCTCCCCGGACAATTGTCGTCAAAAGCAACATGGGACGCATTGATTTTCAGCCAGGTCAACGCCAAAGACGGATGAGCAAGCGATTAGATTTGCTCAATATTACCGTCGGGGGGCGGGAGAAGATGAACGACCTGGAATTCGGCAAAACGCTGGAAGACAAGTTTCTTTCCGCCCCATTCGAGGACAATGGCTGGTATTGCGCGCTCGAAACGCTTGCCGCTGAGACCGGATCGTCAAGGGCGCAATTGCTGGCAATTGGTGGCCCCACCGAGCTTTCGTTCAATTGTGTTACCGACATGCCCTCGCCGACCTGGGAGCAGGAATTTCTCGAGATCGACGGGTGCAATCCCCGCGTCAACTGGCGGATCGCGAGCAGCAGCGCGCCGCTCGTCGTCGTTGGCGAAGAGAGTTACGCACAAAATCGCGCGCTCCTCCGCTCTACCCTCTATGATGACTTCGCCAGCCATTACGACATGATGAATGGCTGCCAGACGGTCCTTCATAGCGAAGCGGAAAGCCTCTTCGGCCTCGCGACGCTGCGAACGCGGGCCGACGGGCCCACAAGCGAAGCGAATCGGGCGGTGTTCGCGCGTGCGGCACCGGCGGCGTTGTCCGCGATCCGCCTTCAATATGCGCTCGAGCAGGAGGCTGCAAAGCTTGCCGCGGGTGCACTCGACGCCATGAAGGCCATCGCATTCATTGGCGATGCTCACGGCCGCATTCGCGCCTGCACCGGCGCAGCCGAGCGCTATCTAGAAGCATCCGGCGGGTTACGGCTTCGCCGCGACAATCTCCTGGCAGTCCAACGCGAAGCGCATGCGCGGTTGCAGCGCGGTATCGCCGCGGCGATCGCGCCGGATGCGAGCGGCCGCGTGGCCGCCTTCTGGATGGTGAATCCACACGACACCCGACGCGGACAACTCTGCGAGATTTTTGCGCTTCCGCGAAAACCGTGGTCCTTCGGCCGCGATCCGCGATTCATCGTCATCGTCAGAGGGAGCGGGCAGCATGGCGCGAACGAGCGGCGGCTGCTACGAGAGCTGCTGGGTTTGACAGCCGCCGAAGCCGAGGTTGCCATGGCGATGGCCGAGGGAACGTCGCGCGAAAGGATCGCCAATGCCCGGGGCACCTCGCTCGGGACGGTGAATGCGCAGCTCAAGTCCATATTCGTCAAGGCCGATGTAACGCGGGAGGCTGAATTGACGGCCTTGCTCAACAAGTTATTCCGCTGAGTGCCATACCCCGATCGCGGGATGCGCCGATCCCTTGTTACCGTTAGCCCAATTATGCCCAGTCAGCGGCACGGCACGCCGCGGCGGGAGGGCCTGCAATCCTAACAACGGAGTTTGATAGTGAAGAAAACCTCTCTCTTCCTGGCCGCAGCGGCAACCGCTGTCGCTGGTTTTCCCCAGGTCGCCAACGCGGCGGTCATCAGTTCGCAAGGGTTCGGCTATGACCGCGCCGGGGCCTGTCAGAGTGCCAAGAACAATGCGTCGGTGCGCATAGCAAGGCTCGGGGGCGACGTGCAGAGCTTCGGTCCTTGCGAATGTTCTGACAATGGATCGCAGACGGCGCAGCGTTGGGCCTGCACGGTCGACGCCTATTATCGCCCCAACTGAACCACAAAGCGCAGCGCTCCGGCGGCCAGATAGCCGGGTCGGGGCGCTGCTGCGCGCCGCCAGGCCGAGGCCAGGAAATCAGCCGATCGAGGGCAAGCCGCTCGATTGTCATTCAAGCCGCCTCTGAGCGCTGCTTGCTCGCGAAAGACTGATCAGGGTCCCGATTAGCCGGCGTGTATCGGAGCGGCGCCAGCGAACCACTTGCGCTCGAGCGTGGACCTCAAGCATCGCTCGCGAGCGCGCTCGTCCGGCGGCTGACGAAGCCGCCCTAAGCCTTTGAAAAAGTGCAGCTCCCTGTCACGTTACTTTCCTCGAACCCGCTCTGACCGTTCCCGTATATGGAGAGGCGATGCGATGTGCCGTATGCGCCCGACCTCAGGTCGATTAATGAGGTTCTCCGATGCCCGGACACCTGCGTGCCATTAGGTTTACGATCGTCGAACGCGCCACATCGATATGTGTCGTCGGTACAGAAAACGACCATCGTATCCGTAGCCGTGCGGACGTCGGAGATATGGCGCAGCTCGTCGAAATTGCCCTTCACGGCGTTAAAGCCTTTGAACGACGTGACCGAACGGGCTGCGGGGTCGATTAGATAACGCAGCCGATACCGATATGTGGAATCCTTCCACGGCATGCCGGAAAGTCGGGCACGCGACTGGCTCGTTACGTCACAGTCGGCATAAAATGGCGCCGAGAAAAGCGGATCGGGCGTCGATGCGCCGCCGGTTAGTACCGCCGCGCCTCCTGCCAGAAGGAGTTTCCATCGCGCCGCCCGCGATCTTGCATTTCGCCCCATTATCCCTCCAATGCGCCGAAATCGCGCAATTATCTGAACACGTCGTGGGCGAACTACCGGAAGGGAATGGGCCACGCATACCCTGATCAGGGGATCGAGCGCGTCGTGCCGGTGCGTGCCGGCACCTGCCCCCTTCGGAGCAAGACTGTTACATGGTGTAATTGCGGGTTTAGTGGTTCGCGCGGTGATACCAGGAGTGGCTGT
>JBIQHE010000062.1:0-3640 GCA_044508875.1 Sphingomonadales bacterium
TATGCCGGTATTCCCTGGTTTTCGACGGTCTTTGGCCGCGACGCCCTGATCACTGCCTTGCAAACGCTCTGGCTTGATCCCGCGCTAGCGCGCGGTGTGCTGTTGCATCTCGCGGCCCATCAGGCGACCAGCACCGACCCACTGGCCGATGCCGAACCGGGCAAGATTCTACATGAGGTGCGAGTCGGGGAGATGGCCGAACTCGGCGAGGTGCCGTTCCGACGATATTACGGCAGCGTCGATTCAACGCCGCTCTTTGTCGTGCTGGCCGGCGCCTATCTGGACCGAACGGGCGACGTCGTTACTATTCGTCGCCTATGGCCACACATCGAGGCAGCCCTCACGTGGATTGAGCAATACGGTGATCGCGACGGCGACGGCTTTGTAGAATATCACAGACAGACGTCCGAGGGGTTGATCAACCAAGGTTGGAAGGACAGTTACGATTCAGTTTTTCACGCCGATGGCACGTTTGCGAAGGGCCCCATCGCCCTTGTCGAGGTGCAAGCCTATGTCTACGGCGCATGGTGCGCCGCTGCCAAGATTGCGGAGCAATTGGGATACGTCCTGCGTGAGACGGAGTGCGAGGCGCGGGCGAACAGGCTGCGCGAGGCATATGATGCCCACTTCTTCGATGAAGAGCTTGGCACTTATGCGCTGGCGCTTGATGGCGACAAGCGCCGGTGTCGCGTGCGCACGTCCAATGCAGGTCACGCGCTGTGGACCAGCGTCGCATTGCCGGAACGGGCAGGACCGGTCGTGCGGAGCCTGATGGGGGGATCCTCGTTCTGTGGCTGGGGTGTGCGCACGGTTGCGTCGACGGAAGCCCGTTACAATCCGATGAGTTATCATAATGGCTCGGTCTGGCCACATGACAATGCGCTGCTCGCAGCGGGATTTGCGCGCTACGGGTTTCGGCGAGAAGCAGCCCGAATCTTCGAAGGCTTGTTCGCGGCCTCCAGCTATATCGACCTGAGACGGCTTCCCGAATTGTTCTGCGGATTTCCGCGTCAGCGCACTCGAGGTCCAACCTTTTATCCCGTGGCCTGCACGCCGCAAGCCTGGGCGGCTGCGGCGCCCCTTTATATGCTGCAGATCTGTCTTGGGCTCGGCTTCGACCCTGGTGAAAGGCGGATCACCTTCGAAGAGCCGATGATGCCGGCCTTTCTGAATGAGGTCCTCCTCCGCAATCTGTCGATTGGCGATGACACAGCCGATGTCGCGGTACGGCGATCCGGTCAGCAGGCCGTCGTCGACGTCCTCGCGCGACGAGGGCCAGTGCGAGTGCTGACGACCAACTGAGCCTCTGACGCAATTATGGAGCTCCCACGGTTCATCGAGGGTTTGAACGTTGGCGACAACCTGGCGCAATGCGGGCGCGCCTCGGAACCTGGGTGACGCTGGCCATTGGACTCCGATCCCTCTCGTCACGTGCATTCTCGCCGATCAGTTGCTGCTGGTTAGAGGCATTAGTGCCGACGACCTGAATTCGAAGTCCATCATGCAGTCGCACCCTCATTCTATCGAGCTTCGTGACCCTTCTTGTTACGATCAGCCCGGTCGAGACGGCGGCGGTTTGGCAGATGAGGTCAGCGCGTGGACCGCGAGCCTGGCGACCTTCAGGCCGGCCCGGGAAGCGCGCTGGGCATCCGCCAGCATAGCCCGGTAAGGATTATCGCGATTGGACGCGCAAACAGGTATTGTGGGTTGTTTCCGATATTGGCCAGCGCCCTGGTTGCGGGGGCGCGGCTCTGAACTGGCAATTTTTAACGCATGTTAATGCAGAACCGCAGCGCTCAGCGGCTAAGGTCGAGCTCAGTTCCGGTTCGCAGGCGCTCCATATAGGCGCGATAAGCAAAGCTGCGGTCGCGCTTCTTTCCTGTCGTTTCTACGAGGATGCCGATCTCGGTCAGCACCTCGATTGCACGGGTAGCAGTCGGCTTGCTGGTGCCGAGCAGCCTCATGGCCGATGCGACGCTCACGATCGGATGACGGGGAAGTAGCTCGAACAATCGGAAGGCAGAGACCGATGCTGATTCAACACCAAGCAGCCGCGTGCGATCCGTGCTCACGAGGTTGAACAAATCGCGCGCCGATGCAACGGCTTCGTCGGCGATCGTGGCGACGCCATCGAGAAAGAAATCGGTCCAACCTTCCCAGTCGCCTTCCAGACGCACAAGGTTGAGGCGCCGGTAATACTCTTCGCGATGGCGTTTAAAGAAAAGGCTGAGATAGAGAAGCGGCTGCTTCAATAAGCCCCAGTGCTCCAGCAGCAGGGCGATCATCAGGCGCCCGATCCGCCCGTTGCCATCAAGATAGGGGTGAATGGATTCGAACTGAGCATGCAGAAGAGCAGTCCGCACGAGTTTCGGCAGCCGGTCCTCGGCATGAATGTATTTCTCGAATGCGCCGAGGAGCTTTGGAAGCTTGTCGGAGGGCGGGGGAACGTAGACTGCGTTCCCCGGGCGGCTCCCGCCAATCCAGTTCTGGCTGCGGCGGATTTCTCCAGGTTGCTTGCTTGCTCCGCGCCCACCGCGCATCAGCCGCTTGTGGGCTTCGTTCAAGAGCCGCAGCGAGATTGGCAGACCGCGCTTCGACCCGAGTTGGGTTCGCGCGTAGGTGAGGGCGTCGAGGTAGTTCGTGACCTCCTCGACATCTGCGTTGGGTGAGGGCTGCTCCTCGGCTTCGAAGGCCAGAAGGTCCACGAGCGATGCCTGTGTCCCCTCGATCTGAGACGTGATAACCGCCTCTTTGCGCACGAATGCGTAGATGAACCAATCGAGCGAAGGCACCATCTCGCTCGCCAGATCGAGCCGGACAAGCGCCTGCTCGGCTTGCCCGAGGCGGCGTTCAAATTTGGCGTCGATGGCGAGCGACGGCCGCGCGGGCGGCAGATCGAAAGGAACGAAGGCATCGACCTTTTCGCCGCCGGCGGTCACACTTTCATATCGGCCTGTTGTGCGCTTCGGCATATCCGGTGGCTGACTCAGGGACGTCGTCGTTCCAAGGGCCGCATACAAGGAACGCCCACGTTCCCTGTCAGCATAACTAAGAACGGACTCTTTACTAGTCGAGACCGTTAGTCAAGAGATCGTTCTTAGTGTTTTCCCCCGATGACTTGCCAAGAATTCGCTCTTGGGGTCAATCGTGGCCGATCGAATGGCTGGACCCTAGACGGTGCCGCGGGCCGGACTCGAAACCGGCTAGTGGATGGGCTTAGCGCACCGAGCCATTACGCCGCTGCCTTCTGGTCACCATCTCGGGCCTTTTGCTGGCCGTGTGTCCTTCCACACCGCCGCAGCCAATGGCGTTTACTCTCGCGTCCATTTCCATCAAGGAGGAAGTCGATCTTGCGCAAGGGTAGAGTCTGAGGGTCGCAAGCGCGGATACGTCGTGCTATGAGCGGTGACGGTATTTCTCGCGCTGGCGCGCAATGCGTCGCGTGGTCGACGAGGCGAGAAATCGACGGATCGTTGTCGATAGTCCCTGAAACGTCATTGAATCGGAATCGCGCGATTCCTCCTCGAAAATCAGCACCAAGAATTTTTGTCGGTTCGCAGTTCGGATCGCGACGTGCGATCAAAAAAAAGTTGTGTTGGAAATTCAACGCGTTACGATAACTGAAAATGGATGAGTGGGA
>JBIQHE010000038.1:0-29751 GCA_044508875.1 Sphingomonadales bacterium
AGCTCTGCGCCGCCGAAGCTCATTATCGCCGACGATCAAAACAACAACTGTAGTACTAGGTGGAGCACCCCTGAATCAGCTCAGCATTTCAAACGCCACCCCCAATCGTTAACCTGAAGCGATTGTCCTGCGCCTATGCCGGGGGCGGAGAGGCTGCGGCCGCCCTTGCGGCCTGCTCGTAGCGCAGGCAGTCAAAAATCTTGGCGCCCGCGAGAAAGACCGAGCCCGAGCAGGCGACGAGGAGCATTTTGCCGCCGACCCCGGGGTACTGGTCGAGATAGGCCATCCCCCGCGCCATTGCGCCGACGCCGAGGGCGTAGATGATCAGGCACGCCTCGAACCGCGTCTTGATCACGAAGAGCCGTCCAATTTTTTTCCACATCCTCGTCAGTCCAGCAAAAGCCATGCCAGTGGCGCAAATCCGCGACTCCGCGCGGCGGGGCTATGGTTAACTGTAAGTTACTCCGACAGGTGAGGGAAGAGGGGGCCGATGCCGCAAGATCAAATTGGGGCGCCGCGAAGCGGGCATTCGGCGCATTGCGTCGGCCCGGCTTTGCTGTCATCGTGGCGTTCGTTACGTCGGGTGGGGAGATGCCGGTGCCGAGACCGCAGCCGCATTTGGAAGAGGTTCTCAGCTCCGAACCCGGGCCGCATATCGCCGCGCTCTTCGACTTCGACGGCACGATCATCTCGGGCTATTCGGCGACAGCCATGCTGCGCGAGAAATTCCAGCGCCGCGAAATGTCGGTCGAGGAAATCGCCGAGACGGCGCAGGTCGTCGCGCAGCATAGCCTCGGCAATATCGGCTTTTCCGGCCTGATGAGCGCCGCTGCCAAGTTCATGAAAGGCGTCGACGAGGAAAGCTTCGTCGAATTTGGCGAAGAGCTCTACAAGAAGCATATCGCGCGCAAGATTTATCCCGAGACCCGCGCGATCATCGAAGCGCACCAGGCGAAGGGGCACCGCGTTGCGATCATTTCGTCGGCAACGATCTACCAGATTGAACCGACGGCACGCGACCTTGGCATTACCGACATCAAATGCTCGGCCTACGAGATAGAAGACGGGGTCTTCACCGGCGAGATCGTCCGCCCCCTTTGCTTCGGGGCGGGCAAGGTGCTCGCGGCCGAGGAACTCGCGGCGGAATATGGTGTCGATCTCGACAAGAGCTTTTTCTACTCGGACAGCGACGACGATGTCGAATTGCTCGAGCGCGTCGGCAAGCCGCGCCCGCTCAATCCGAACATGAAGTTGAAGGCGATTGCCGACGAGCGCGGGTGGCCGGTGCAGCGTTTCGCCAGCCGCGGCACCCCGTCGTGGATCGACTATACGCGCACGATTTACGCGACGGGTTCGCTCGTCGGGGCTTTCGCCGCGGGGTTGCCGATCTGGGCGCTGACGCGCTCGCAGCGCGAGGCGGTGAACTTCTCGCTCGGGCTCTTCGGCGATTTCGCGACCGCGATCACCGGGGTCGAGCTCGAGGTCGAGGACGAACGGCATCTCTGGGCATCGCGACCCTGTGTTTTCGTCTTCAACCACCAGAGCAAGGCGGACGTGATGATCCTGGCCAAGCTCATCCGCCGCGACATGGGCGCGGTGGGGAAGAAGGAAATTCGCGACATTCCCATCCTCGGCAAGCTGATGGAATGGGGCGGCACGGTTTTCGTCGACCGCGCCGACAAGAAGAGCGCGATCCGGGCGATGGAGCCGCTGGTCGACGCGATTCGCAACGAAGGAAAGTCGATCTGCATCGCCCCCGAGGGCACCCGCACCCTCACCCCGAGGCTCGCGCCGTTCAAGAAGGGCGCCTTCCATCTCGCGATGCAGGCGGGCGTCCCGATCGTGCCGATCGTGATCCACAATGCCACCGATGTCGCCCCCAAGAACGAGTTCGTGATGCGGCCCGCAACGGTACGGGTCACCGTCTTGCCGCCAGTCGACACGTCGAGCTGGAGCGTGAAGACCATGGGCGAGCATGTCCGGGAGGTGCGGGGGATGTTCCTGCGCACCCTGGGGCAAAGCGAGGACGAAGGGGAGGTCCTGACAGCATCGGCTGCGAAGGCGACGCCGGGGAAGAAGCCGGCCAAGAAGCCAGCCGGGCCGAGGCCCGCGAGGAAGCCCGCGGCAAAGAAGGCGGCGAGGGCGTGACGTACCCGGCAGATGGTTTTCGCACCGGGCGAGGCAGAGATGTCCGCCGCTGATATTCTTTCCCCGGCCCTTTCGCCTTCGCTTGCCGCGAGCGGGGGCCGGGTGGGTGCTTCCTGAGCGATGGCGGACGGAACGCCCCGCGCGCCCGTCGCTTCCAGGGCCGCCGCGGCAGACCGTCTCTACATCATAGATGCGCGTAACCGGGTCGAGCGGCGCGTGCTCCTCGACTGGATCCTCGCGACCGCCGGCGACCTTGGCGGCGAGGAGGCCCCGCAATGGGTGAGCCTCAGCATTGCCGACGGTGACCATGCGCTCGATCTCGATACGCTCAAGCGGCGGCTCGGCGAGGCGGCGGGCCGCGAGGTCGTGCCGCTCCGCGTCGCGTGGCGCATCCCGCATTTCGAACGCGACCGCGCGCTCAAATTCCGTCACCTGATCTTCGGCGATCCGCGCCAGCCCGGACCGCTCCGCGCGCAGTTCATCCTGTGGCGTGAGAGGCGGCGCGCGCAGATATTGGTCGGCGAGGCGGCGAGCGAGGACGCGCTTCGGGCGCGCTTCCTGGCCCAGACGGGGGGCGGTGACGGGACTGAGGGTGAAGGCGAATTTGCAGCCTTCGTCGCGCGGCAGGCAGGGCTGGCGCTCGACGTCGCCGAGCGCGGCATACGAGGGACGCGGTACAAGGTGCCGCGCTTCGTTGCAGACAGCCTGCGCACGAGCCCCAAGTTCCGCGCAGCGCTTGCTGAGCTGGCCGGACAAGTGGGGCGTCCGGTGGGGGAGCTTTACCGCGAGGCCCGGCCGCTGATGAAGGAAGTCATTGCGACCCCGGGCGCGCTATTTCTCGACCTTCGCGCGCGGCTCGACCGGATGATGTTCGGCGGCTACGCGCCCGAGATGGAGGTGGACGCCGCCGAACTTGCGAAGCTCCGATCGGTGCTGCGCGAGCATCCCACCTGCATCCTCTTCACGCATAAGACCTATATCGACGGCGCGACGCCCAGCCGCCTTGCCTATGAGAATGACCTGCCGATGCTGCACAGTTTCGGCGGCGCCAATCTCGACATCGCGGTGATGGGACCATTTTTCCGGCGCTCGGGAATGATCTTCATCCGCCGCAGCTTCCAGGACCAGCCGGTCTACAAGCTGGTTCTGCGCCATTATATCGCGTGGCTGCTTACCAAGCGCTTCCCATTGAGCTGGGCGTTCGAGGGGACGCGCTCGCGGCTCGGCAAGCTGATGCCGCCCAAATATGGCCTGATGAAATATGTCCTCGACGCCGCGCACGCGACCGGGACCGGAGATGTTCATTTCGTCCCCTTCGTCACGAGCTTCGATCTCATCCGCGATGTCGAGGAATATGCGGCCGAGCAGACGGGGCGGAGAAAGAAGCCCGAATCCCTCGCCTGGTTCCTCGGCTATATGCGCAGCCTTCGCGCGCCTTCGGGCCGCATCCGCATCGACATCGGCGAGCCGGTGGTCATCGAGCGCGCGCCCGGCCCCGACGACCGGCGCGCGCTCGAACAGATCGCCTTCTCGGTCGCTGTCGAGGCGAACCGGGTGACGCCGCTCACCGTGACCTCGCTTCTTTGCCTGATGCTCCTCGGCACGGCGCCGCGCGGGGTCACCGAGGCCGAGATGCGGGTGACCATCGCGCGCGTCGTGGCCTGGGCGCGCGCGCGCGACATTCGTCTCAGCCGCGAGCTGCAAAACGGCGATGATAGAGCGCTCGCAGCGACGCTCGACACGCTGGTCGATAGCGGCCTTCTGACCCGCTTCGAGGCGGGCAGCGAGCCCGTCTACTCCATCCCGCCCGCCCATCATCCCATGGCGAGCTACTACCGCAACATCATCGCACATCATTTCCTCGACCGCGCGATGATCGAGCTCTCTCTGTTCACGCTGCGCGACGCCGAGCGCGGCGATGCGAGAGAGGCCTTCTGGGCCAGGGTCGACCGCCTGCGCGACCTGTTCAAGTTCGAATTTTTCTACCCGCCGCGCGAGGTGCACCGCGCTGCGCTCGAGGCGGAACTGGCGCGCATCGACCCCGCCTGGGCAAGACGCCTTGCGAGCGGGGACCGCGGCATCGCGCAGCTCATCCGCCGCTGCCAGCCGCTTGTCGGCCATGCCATCCTCTTGCCCTTCGCCGAGGCCTATTCGGTCGTCGCCGACATCCTTGCGCGCGCGGCGCCCGGCGAGGACGTCGACGAAAAGGCGCTGCTCGACGCGGCGCTCGTCGAGGGACGCCAGGCCTGGCTGCTCCGCCGGATCAGCAGCGAGGCGGCGATCGGCAAATTGCTCTTTGCCAACGGCCTGTCGCTGATGCGCCACATGGGCCTTACCGAGGCAGCGACCCCCGACTGTCTCCGTGCGCGCCGCGCACTGCTCGCAGAGCTGCGCTCCCTCGCCCATGTCATGGAATCGATGCGCCTTGCGACCCTCGCGCTCGCCGATCGGCTGCCGGGCCGCAATGAGGATGGTGGAAGAGAAGGAACGACGATGCTCAAACAGCTCAGCGCGCAGGACGCCCAGTTCCTCTACACCCAGACCGCGAACAACCTGACGCACATCATGGGGGTTTATATCTACGACCCCTCGACCGCACCCGGCGGCTTTGTTCGTTTCAAGGACATCATCCGCCATGTCGAAAGCCGCCTCGACACATCTCCGCTGTTCCGGCGCCGTCTCCACCGGCTGCCGCTCGACCTCGATCATCCTTATTGGGTCGAGGACGAGCATTTCGATATCGAGGCGCACATGAGCCACGCGCGCCTTCCCGAACCAGGCGACTGGCGCCAGTTCTGCATCGCGGTCGCGCGTTGGTTCTCGAAACCCATGGACATGAACCGGCCGCTCTGGGACATTTATATCATCGAGGGGCTCGACCGGGTGGAGGGCATCCCCAAGGGCAGTTTCGCGATGCTCCACCGCGTCCATCATGCCGCGGTCGACGGGGCGTCTGGCGCGCACGCTTTCATCGCGATGAGCGATATCGATGCCAAGGGAACGCCGGCGATTGCCGAGCCCCCGCCGCTCGAGGCGCTGGGGCGCCCGCCTTCGAGCGCCGAGACGCTCACGCGCGCCTGGTCGGCCTCGATGCAGTCGCCGGTCAAGTTCATGAACGCGCTCCTCAAGGTCTCGCCCGCGATCGTTGCCTCGGCGCGAAAGTCGATCGCGGAAGGAGGGATGACCGCGGGCGTGCCGGAAACCCGCTTCAATGTGCCCGTCGGCCCGCACAAGATGTTCGACGGGACCAGCATCGCGCTCGCCGACGTCGCCGAGGTGCGCGCGAAGGTGCCTGGCGCGACGGTCAATGACGTGGTGCTTGCGACCGTCGGGGGCGCGCTGCGCAAATATCTCGAAAGCCACGGAGAGTTGCCGCCCGAAAGCCTCGTCGCGGTCGCACCGATCAACCTGCGCAAAAAGGAAAAAGGGGAAGGAAAGGGGGCCTCGGTGCCCGGCAACCAGGTGTCGGCGATGAGCGTGCCGGTGCGCACCGACATCGCGGATCCGCTCGCGCGGCTCTCAGCGATCCGGGATTATACCCTCGAGGCGAAGGAAGCGAAGGCGGGCGTCAGCGCGCGGCTGATGACCGATCTCTCGCAGCACATACCCGGCGCGACGATGGCGGCCGTTGCGCGCATCCTGACCAGCGAGCGCTTCGCCGTGCGCGGGACCAATCTTTTCATCTCGAATGTTCCAGGAGCACAGGTGCCGCTCTATCTCGCCGGCGCGCAATTGGTCGAGCAACATGGCATGGCGCCGCTCGCCAACAATATGGGCCTGTTTGTTGCGACCCCAAGCTATAATGGCCGGATCGCCTTTTCGATCATCTCCGAGCGCGCGATCATGCCCGACATCGCCTTTTTTCGCGCCTGTATCGACGAAAGTTTCGCCGACCTCATGGCGGCGCCGAAGGGCGAACAATTGAAAGCCGCTACGTCAAAGCCGGAACCGAAAGGCAAGGCCGGCGTTCGGGCGAGACCCCCGGGAAAAGCAAAAGCGAAACCGGTTGCCAAAGGCAACGCAAGGCGCAAAACTCGGAAAAAAAATACCCCCTTCGCAGGATAACCGGATGATCTTTTCCCCGACCCTCAGCGCCGACGCCGAACTGGCCAAGGCGCCCGACTATGCCGCCTGGTCCAAGGCGGCGCGGGCGCACGACGCGAAATCGGGAATGCAGGCGTGGCGCGAAGCCGACGCGAGCGAGCATTTCGACTACAAGGCGATCCGCGCTCGGCTCGAGAAGCTGCGGGCCCTTTCCGCGGCGGGCGACGTCAAGGGGCTGCTTTTCGTGCTCAACGAGGGCATTCATGGCAATATCGACGGTATGGGGCATGAGCGGCTTTATCAAAAGGCGCGCTTCGGCACGAAAATCCTGATCGAGGCCTATGTCGCGGAGGTGGTTGCCGCGCTCCGGACAATTGCCAGGTCGCGCGTGGTTTCGCGCGAGGAAAAGCGCGACTTCTTTCGCCGCGCCCAGCATTGCTATGGCCGCTCGGCGCTCCTGCTTTCAGGGTCGGGTAGCTTCCTTTTCTTCCACGTGGGGGTGGTGAAGGCGCTCTGGGACGAGGGCGTGCTTCCCAATATCCTCGCGGGCTCAAGCGGCGGCTCGATCGTCGCCGCGATCGTCTCGACGCGCAAGGACGGCGATATCGGGGCGCTCCTCGGCAGCCACCGGCTCGCGAACCCCGAGCGCGATCCCGAACTTCGCCGTCTCGACCCCGGCGAGGTTCGCGCCCGGGTTGCCGAGCTGATCCCCGACCTCACGTTCCGCGAGGCCTGGGAGCTTAGCGGCCGCCACCTCAACGTATCGGTCGCGCCGGCCGAAAAGCATCAGAACGGCCGCCTCCTCAACGCAATTACCGCGCCCAACGTGCTGATCCGCGAGGCGGTGCTGGCCTCCTGCGCGGTGCCGGGCGTCTTTCCGCCCGTGATGCTGATGGCGCGCGGCGAGGACGGGGCGCGCCTACCCTATCAGCCCGACCGGCGCTGGGTCGACGGTTCGGTGACACACGACATTCCGACCAAGCGGCTCGAGCGCCTCTACGGCGTCAATCATCATATCGTCAGTCAGGCCAACCCGCTGGCGCTCCCCTTTGCGAGCGACACGCGCAAGCAAATAGCGCCGATCGAGGCGATCCAGCACGCCTCGCTGGCGACGTTCAAGATTTGGCTCAACGCGAATATGACGATCTTTCGCAAGCCGCTCGAGCTCGTGCCGCCGCTCAACAGCCTCGCCAACCTCGCGCGTTCGGTGATCAACCAGGAATATACCGGGGACATCAACATCATTCGCCCCCCCAAATTCTGGTCACCGACCAAGATCCTCTCCGACCTCGCGCAGGACGACATCGACGAGTTGATCGACACCGGCATGCGCACGGCGTGGCCCAAGATCGAGATGGTGCGCACCCAGACCGCGATCAGCCGCGCACTCGACGCGATCCTCGCCCGGGTCGACAAGGCGGGAGACGATGGGCCGGGGCACCGCAGCTCGGCGTTGACGAAGGCGGCTTGCTGAGCGTGGCAACGGGCGCGCTCGTCCTGCCCGAAGGCTCGGCGGGAGCGGGGGCCGCGCTGCACGTCACCCACTGGCTACCCCCGTGGCCGCCGAAAGCGGTTGTTCTCCTCGCGCATGGCTTTGCCGAACATGCGGGGCGCTATGCTCATGTCGCTAGGCGGCTCACCGAGGCAGGCTACGCCGTCTATGCGGTCGATCATTGGGGCCATGGCAAATCGGACGGGACGCCCGGCTACGTACCGCGCTTTTCCGCCTTTACTGACGGCCTTGCGGAACTGCTGACGCTCGTCGAGGTCAATCATGGCGGCACGCCGCGATTGCTTCTCGGGCACAGCATGGGCGGGCTCATCGCGGCGCTCTTCCTGATCGAGCGGCAGGACGCGTTCGTTGCGGCCGCGCTCTCGGGACCCGCGATCCTTCCCGCCGCGCCCCCTTCGCGCATCACGCTGTGGATCAGCCGCTTCCTTTCGCGCTTCTTCCCGCGGCTCGGCGTGCTGGCGCTCGATGCAGAGGGCGTGAGCCGCGATCCGGCCGTGGTTGCCGCCTACCGGGCTGACCCGCTTGTCTACACCGGCAAGATCGGCGCGCGTCTCGGCAGCGAGTTCATGGACGCGATGGCAGCCGCGCAGGCGGGAGCGGCGAAGATTACCTTGCCAATCCTGCTCCAGCACGGCGAGGCCGACAAGCTGACCGCGGTCGAGGGCTCGCGCTATCTCTTCGAGCATGTCTCGGCGGCCGACAGGACGCTCAAAATCTACCCGGGCCTCTTCCACGAAATCTACAACGAGCCGGAACGCGGCGAGGTGCTTGATGATTTGATCGGCTGGTTCGATGCCCGTGTCGCACCATGAGCTCGCCGAAGAAAGAGGAGTGCGTTAGCGCGCCATGAAAATCCTGCTCGTCCTGGTCTTCGCGCCGCTCATCGCGCTCGCGCTACTTTATTATCTTTTTCCCGGGCGCCTTGTCGCGTTCGGACGTTGGCTCCTGCGCAGGCGCGGAGGCCTGGTGCCAAAGAGCGTCACCGTCGACGGCCGCGCCTGGCCCTATCTCGAGGGCGGCGACCCGGGGAAACCGCTGCTCCTCTTCGTTCACGGTTTTGCGGGCGACAAGGATAATTGGTCGATGATCGCGCCCTACCTCACCCGCGATTATCATGTCATCGCGCCCGACCTGCCGGGCTTCGGCGAGAATGAGCGCAACCCCGCGCTCGCTTATGACATCGCTGCGCAGACCGCGCGGCTCAAGGCCTTTGTCGATGCACTGGGGCTTGAGCGTCCGCATCTTTGCGGCAACAGCATGGGCGGCTGGATCGCGCTCCGCTTCGCGCTCGATTATCCCGGCGCGCTGGCGAGCCTCGTCCTGCTCAACAACGCCGGGGTGAAGGGCGCGAGAGATAGCGACCTTGAGAAGCAGGCCGCAAACGAGGACTATAACCCGCTCGTCCTTGCCAATCTCGAGGATGCCGACCGGCTGCTCGCGATGGTGGCGCACAAGCCGCCCCGCATTCCGGCGCGGCTCAAACCCGCGCTCTATGCCGACGCGCTCAAATATCGCGATCAGCTCGACGGGGTCTTCTGGGTGATCGCGACCGAAGCGCGCGACCATCCGCTCAACGAGAGGCTCGGTGAGGTCCGGGTGCCGACACTGATCATCTGGGGCCGTCACGACCGGCTGATCGACGTGAGCTGCGTCCCGGTACTCGAAGCGGGCATAGCGGGCAGCAGGGCCCATGTCATGGAGCATGTCGGACACGTCCCGATGGTCGAGGACCCGAAGGGCACCGCCGCGGTCCTCAAGGACTTTCTTGCCGGGCTTCCCTAGCTTGCGAGCGCCCTCCGGGCGCGGGCGCGGGCTCGGCGCTGGATCCGGCCCGCGCCCACGCGCGGCGCAAGCGCTGCTTGCCAAGCTTCGCCGACCGCGCCACTCTTGCGCCGGAACAAGGGGAGGGGGAGATGCGGCTGAAAATCGGGCTGCTCGGCGGCGGTAGCTGGGGAACGACGGTCGCGGCGGTCGTGTCGCGCAATGCGCCGATCATGCTCTGGGCGCGCGACGCCGAGACGGTAGAGAGCATCAATCGCGACCATGAGAACCCGAGGTATCTGCCCGGTATCGCGCTCCCGCCGGCACTGCGTGCGACGAGCAGCATGGAAGAGGTCGTGGCGAGCGCCGATGTCCTCGTCATGGGGGTGCCATCACACAGTTTTCGCGCCGTCCTTGAAGAAGCAAAGCGCCACCTTCGGCCCTGGGTACCCGTTATCAGCCTGACCAAGGGGCTCGAACTGGCCTCGGGAAAGCGCATGACCGAACTCATCGAAGAGGTGCTGCCGGGGCACCCCGTCGGCGTTCTCACCGGTCCCAACCTCGCGCGCGAGATCATGAGCGGGCAGGCGGCGGCGAGCGTGCTGTCGATGGAGGACGAGATCGTGGTGCGCGCGCTCCAGCCGGTTTTCCACTCGGGGCTGTTTCGTGTCTACACCAACACCGATCTCCTCGGCTGCGAGCTCGGCGGGGTGCTCAAGAACATCATCGCCATCGCGGTCGGGATGGGCGATGGGCTCGGCGCGGGCGACAATACCCGGGCCGGCCTGATGACGCGCGGGCTTGCAGAGATCACGCGGCTCGGGGTCGCGATGGGCGGACGCGGTGAAACCTTCGCGGGGCTTACCGGCATGGGCGACCTGATCGCGACCTGTACCAGCCCCTTGAGCCGGAACCGTCACGTCGGCGTCGAACTTGGCAAGGGGCGGCACATCGACGAGATCATCGAAGGCATGAACATGGTCGCCGAAGGCGTGAAGAGCGCGCCCACGGTCATGGCGCTCGCCGAGAAACACGGCATCGCGATGCCAATCGCGAGCGACGTCTTCGACGTCACGCAGGGCAAGCGGACGGCGCAGGAGGTCTTCCGCGGCCTTCTTCGCTCAAGTGTCGGCGACGAGGCGCACCCGGGCTAGCGCCCCCGCGTCTTCGGCCGCCGATAACGCTGAGCGGCCTCAATAGCTCCGCGGCATCCCGAGCACATGTTCCGCCACATAGGAGAGGATCATGTTCGTGCTGATCGGTGCGACCTGGTAGAGGCGCGTCTCGCGGAACTTGCGCTCGACGTCATATTCGGCCGCAAAGCCGAAGCCGCCGTGGGTCTGGATGCACGCCTCGCCCGCGGCCCAGCTTGCCTCGGCGGCGAGCATCTTCGCCATGTTTGCCTCGGCCCCGGCATTTTCGCCGGCCTCATATTTCGCGATGCCATCGTGGACGAGCAGTTCGGCGGCGCGCATCTGAGCATAGGCGCGCGCTATCGGAAACTGCACCCCCTGGTTCTGGCCGATCGGGCGGCCGAACAGCACGCGTTCCTTAGCGTAAGCGGAGGCCTTTTCGATGAACCATTTGGCATCGCCGATGCACTCGGCAGCGATCAGCAGCCGCTCGGCGTTCATCCCTGATAGAATGTAGCGAAAGCCCTTGCCTTCCTCGCCGATCAGATTGGCCGCGGGGATGCGCATATTGTCGAAGAAGATCTCGGTAGTCGCATGGTTCATCATCGTGTCGATCGGCCGGATCGACAATGTCCCTGCGGCAAGTGCTTCCTTCATGTCGACGAGGAATACCGAGAGGCCTTCGGTGCGGCTCGCAGCCTCTTCGCGCGGGGTGGTGCGCGCGAGAAGGATCATGAGGTCGCTATGCTCGGCGCGGCTCGTCCATAATTTCTGGCCATTGACGACATAATGATCGCCGTCGCGTTTCGCCGTGGTCTTGAGGCTCAGCGTGTCGCTGCCGCTCGTGGGCTCGGTGACCCCGAACGCCTGGAGACGCAGCTCGCCCGTCGCGACGCGCGGCAGATAGCGCGCTTTCTGTTCTTCCGACCCGTGGCGCAGCACCGTGCCCATCACGTACATTTGCGCGTGGACCGCGCCGCCGTTGCATCCCTGGCGCTGGATCTCCTCGAGGATCGCGGCGGCTGCCGACAGCGGCAGGCCCGCGCCGCCATATTCCTCCGGGATCAGCGCGGCGAGATAACCCGCCTCGCCGAGCGCTGCGACGAATTCGGAGGGATATTCGCGCAGCCGGTCCTTCGCCTGCCAATAGGGGCCGGGAAAGGCGGCGCATAGTTTCGCGACCTCTTCGCGGATGGCGGTGTAATCCAGCATGGGCCTTGCTTCCTCAGATCGGGTCGTAGCCGAAGACGTCGCCCGACCGCTCGTCGGCGCGGGCGAAGCTGGGGCGAAAGGCAGGCAGCAGCTCCTCGGCGATCGCCTGCGGGGTCCAGCCCTCGCTCTTCTGCATCGAGCGGATCGGCCGCGGCTTCGAGAAAAGGAAGATCTCGTTCTTGCGCACGCCAAATATCTGGTTGGTCACGTCCTTCGCGGCGTCGCTGGCGAGAAAGGCGACGAGCGGCGCGATCTTGTCGGCGCTCATCGTCTTCATCCGCTCGACGCGCTCGATCTCTTCCGGGGTCGTCGCGGGAATCGACGCGGTCATGCGGCTCCATGCAAAGGGCGCAATACAATTGGAACGTACCCCCGCGCGCGCCATGTCGAGCGCGATCGACTGCGACAAGCCGACGATCCCCAGCTTCGCTGCTGAATAATTGGCCTGCCCGAAATTGCCGATCAGTCCGCTCGTCGAGGTGAAGTGGATGAAGCTCCCCGATCCCTGCTCGCGAAAATAGGGCGTTGCCGCCTTCGACACATTGAAGCAGCCATTGAGATGGACGTCGATCACCGCGGCCCAGTCCTCGTGGCTGAGCTTGTGCCAGATGCGATCGCGCAGGATACCGGCATTATTGACCACCGCGTCGATGCGCCCGAAATTCCGTACGGCATCCTCGATGATGCTCGCCGCGCCCTTGGGATCGGCGACGCTCGCGCCGTTGACCACCGCGCGGCCGCCCGCGGCCTTGATGTCGTTCACCGTCTCTTCGGCGGGCGAGAGATCGGCGCCTTCGCCTTCGCCCGACGTGCCAAGGTCATTGACCACCACGGCTGCGCCCTCGCGCGCGCAGAGCAGCGCGATTTCGCGCCCGACCCCGCGCCCGGCGCCGGTCACCGCCACCACCTTGTCCGCCAACAGACCGCTCATCCTCAGCTCTCCTTTTCCAATGGGACCCGGGGTTAGGGGAGCGGGGAGGATTTTTCAATATCCAGAATATGCTTTCATATATATGAAAACGGCCACGCGCTGGGCAAAGGCGGGGGTCTTCGCGCCTACATTTACCGCTGTGAAGGGCAAGCACGCGCCCACGCAGCTTCTGCCGATGCGATGAGGCTATTGCCCCGGCTTGACCCCCCCCTCGGCGAGCAGGGCGGCAGCCTCCGCGCCCTCCCAGTCGATCGCGCCGATGACCCGCCATAACTCCTTCCCGTCCGCCCCGTAGAAAATGCTGGTCGGGAGCGCGCTGTTCGCCGCATCGAGCAGCGCATTTTCGGGGTCGACAAAGGGCTGGAGCGACTTCAGCCCCGCCTTCTGGAACCAGGGGCCTACAATCGCGGCTCCTTCGAGGTCCTGCGCGGCCGCGATCACCGTCATCACCTCGCCCTGCTTCCCCGCGAGGGCGTCGAGCGTCGGCATTTCGGCGACGCAGGGCGCGCACCAGGTCGCCCAGAGATTGACGAGCAGCGGCCTGCCCTTGAAATCCGCGAGCGTCACCGGCGCATCGTCGGGGCCGCGAAAGCTTGCCGAAGGCGCGGCCTCGCCCGCATGGCTGCGGTCGACCTGGTGCCGGAAGGTCTCGGCGCCCCGCGCATCCTTGGCTTCGCCGGGGGCAATATTTGCTTGCGACGCCGCCGCTTGCTCCCCGCCCGGCTTTTCCCTATCGCAGCCCGCGATCGATCCCGCCAGCAGGATGGCGAGGAAGGCAATTTTCGGATCTAGGGCGCGGCGAATGGCGGAATCTCCGGACAAGAGCAGCATGTGGGGCGGCCGCTTCGGTGGTGGTCCCGCGGCAATCATGCAAGAAATAAACGCCTCGATCCCCGTCGACAAGCGCTTGTGGGAAGAGGATATCGCCGCGAGCCGCGCGCATGCCGCGATGCTCGGCGCGCAGGGCATCATAGGGGCGGCCGACGCCGCGGCCATCGACGCGGGCCTTGCGCAAATCGCCGCGGAGTTCGCCCGCGACGGCGTGCCCGTCGACCTCGCGCTCGAGGATATCCACATGACAGTGGAATCGCGGCTCAAGGAGATTGTCGGCGAACCCGCCGGTCGCCTCCACACCGCGCGCTCGCGCAACGACCAGGTCGCGACCGATTTTCGCCTCTGGGTACGCACGGCCTGTGACCGTATCGACGCGGGATTGAAGGGACTGCAGGCCGCGCTCCTCGTGCGCGCCGCAGAACATGCCGATAGCATCATGCCCGGCTTCACGCATCTGCAGGTCGCGCAGCCGGTGACGCTCGGCCATCATCTTCTTGCTTATGTCGAGATGGCGGCCCGCGACCGCGGGCGCTTTCACGACGCGCGCGCACGGCTGAACGAATCGCCGCTCGGCGCCGCGGCGCTCGCAGGGACGGGCTTTGCAATCGATCGCCACGCAACCGCCAAGGCGCTCGGCTTCGACCGTCCGATGGCGAACAGCATCGATGCCGTGTCCGATCGGGATTTTGCGCTCGAATTTTGTTCCGCCGCCGCGATCGCCGCGCTCCACTTGTCGCGCCTTGCCGAGGAAATCGTGATCTGGGCGAGCCAGCCCTTCGGTTTCGTCGCCTTGCCCGATGCCTGGTCGACGGGCAGCTCGATCATGCCGCAAAAGCGCAATCCCGACGCGGCCGAGCTGGTTCGCGGGCGCGCGGGGCTGTTGCTCGGCGCCTTCCAGCGGCTCTCGGTTATCGTGAAGGGGCTCCCGCTTACCTATTCGAAGGATCTCCAGGACGACAAGGAGACGGTCTTCGGCGCCTTCGATGCGCTCGCGCTGTCGCTCGCGGCGCTTACCGGCATGGTCGAGACGCTGACGTTCCGCACCGACCGCATGCGCGCGCTCGCCGCCTCGGGTTTCTCGACCGCGACCGACCTTGCCGACTGGCTGGTTCGCGAGGCGGGGGTCCCTTTCCGCGAGGCGCATCATATCGTCGGCGCCTGCGTGAAACGGTCCGAAGAGCTCGGCGTCGAACTTTCAGCGCTGCCCGCGGCGGAGGCTGCAGCCATTCACCCCGCCGTGACCCTGGAGGCACTCGCCCAGCTAACCGTCGAGGCGTCGGTCGCCAGTCGCATCAGCTATGGCGGCACCGCGCCCGAGCGGGTAAGGCAGGCCATTGCCGCGGCACGCGCCGCGCTGGAGAGTTGACGATGCGAACCCGCCCGCTGACTGCCGCGATCCTGTCCGCCGCCGCGCTTGCGGCTACGCTCGGCGCGTGCGGCAGCCGCGAGGACCTGAAGCCGGTGGCGGGCCAGGCCCCGCCGATCGTTCCCATCGGGGCAACGCGCCCCCCGACGAACGAGGAGCTGACGACGCCTGACGCGCAGGCCAAGCCCGCGCGCAGCGACGAACTTCTCAAACGGTCCGAACAGCGCGAACCCGACGATTTCGACCTCCCCCCGCCGGGCTGAAAACCCGGGCCAAACGCTCGGATCGGGCGAAGCCGAGACACGAGGCGCCGAGCCTTCCCCTCCAGGGGGCATCTCGCTTCACGCGATGTGAACGCAAGAAAATGATAATCAGGATTTCCTTCGATGGACCATTTTGAACTTCGTGACGGCGTCCTCCACGCCGAAGACATCCCCCTGCCGCGCATTGCTGCCGAGGTGGGGACCCCCGTCTATGTCTATTCGCGCGCAACGCTCGAGCGTCATGCCGAGGTCTTTCGCGATGCGCTGAGAGATGTGCCGAAGAAGCACCTCGCCTTCGCGATCAAATGCAATCCCAACCTCGGCGTCCTGCGGGTGCTCGCGCGGCAAGGCTACGGCGCCGACGTCGTTTCGGGGGGCGAGCTCGAACGCGCGCTCGCGGCGGGCATGGCGGCGGAGGACATTGTCTTCTCGGGCGTTGGCAAGACGCGCGCCGAGCTCGCGCAGGGGCTCGACCGCGGCATCGGCCAGTTCAATATCGAGCATGAGCCCGAGGGCGTCGCGCTCGCCGAGATTGCGCTTGCGCGCGAGACGACTGCGAACGCGGTGCTGCGCGTCAATCCCGACGTCGATGCGGGCACCCACGCCAAGATCTCGACCGGCAAGGCGGAAAACAAGTTCGGGGTCGGCATCGACGTCGCGCCCGAGATCTTCGCCCGGCTTGCAGCGCTGCCCGGGCTCAACCTGCGAGGCATCGCGCTCCACATCGGAAGCCAGCTCACAAGCCTCGCGCCGCTCGAGGCCGCATTCGAGCGGGTCGGCCGTCTCGTCGCGGAGCTGCGCGCCGCAGGCCACAGCATCACCCATGTCGATCTCGGCGGCGGACTCGGCGTGCCCTACAAGCCCGGCGACAATCCGCCGAGCCCCGCCGAATATGGCGCGATGGTCGCGCGGGTCACAAAGGACTGGGATGTCACGCTGATGTTCGAGCCCGGCCGCGTGATCGCGGGGAACACCGGGGTACTTCTCACCGAGGTCCTGTGGGTAAAGCCGGGCGCGACCAATCCGTTCGTTATCGTCGATGCCGCGATGAACGACCTCGCGCGCCCCGCGCTCTACGATGCCTATCACGACTTCGTCGCGGTCGAACCGAAGGGGGGAAAGATGATCGCGTCGATCGTCGGCCCGGTGTGCGAAACCGGCGACACCTTTGCCCGCGACCGGGAGATCGACGCCGTCGAGGCCGGCGACCTTGCCGTCTTCCGTACCGCAGGGGCCTACGGCGCGACGATGGCGTCGACCTACAACAGCCGCAGCCTTGTCCCCGAAGTCCTCGTCGATGGCGACCGCTACATCGTTGTCGCCGACCGCATTGCCGCCGGCACGATCATGGCGGCAGAGCGGGTGCCCGACTGGATCGACTGACGCGCCATGGCCTCGCCTCCGCGGGGAGGGGCCGCGAGACGCCGGACGGCCTCGGCGGCGCCGGGGCGGGGGGTGAAGGGCAACCGAACCCGCTCCCGGCCTCCCCATCGGGAGAGGAGCCTGCTATCAGGAGCGTCATGAACCAGCTTCCCGTCTTCCTCAGCCTTGCCGGCCGCACCGTCGTTCTCGTCGGGACCGGCGAGGCGGCCGAGGCCAAGGCGCGGCTTATCGCGCGCGCGGGCGGGCGGATCGCCTCGGCGTGGGAACCCGGCGCTGCCATCGGCTTCGTCGCGCTCGATGATGAAGGCGCTGCGCGCGCGGCGGCAGAGGCGCTCCGCGCGCGCGGGCTCCTCGTCAACGTCGTCGATCGGCCAGAATTGTGCGACTTCACGACACCCGCGATCGTCGAGAGGGCGCCGGTCACCATCGCGGTCGGCACCGGCGGAGCGTCGGCGGGGCTTGCAAAAGCGATCCGGCAGCGCCTCGAGGCGCTGCTCCCCGAGCGGCTCGGCGCGCTCGCAAGCGCGCTCCATGCCGCGCGCGCCGCCATGACAGCGCTTTGGCCCGCGCCCGCGGATCGCCGCCGCGCGATCGACGCTGCGCTCGGCGAGGGGGGTGTGCTCGACCCGTTCGATGAAGCATCTGCCGAGCGCGTCGAGGCGTGGCTCGCCTCGAGCGCCGCCGCCGACCCGGCGGACAGCGCCGTGCCATCGCGCCTCGAAGTCATCGCGCTCGCGAGCGAAGACCCCGAAGATCTGACGCTGCGCGCGGCGCGGCTCCTTGGGCAGGCCGATCATGTCTTTCACCACCCGGCCGTTCCTTGCCCCGTCCTGGCTCGCGCCCGCGCGGATGCGGTTCGCATCGCGGCCCGGACGCCGCCGACCGAGCCGCCGCCAGGGCTCTCCCTGTGGCTCGGGGAGCCTGGAGCGCCGCTGCCCACCTTGGGGGCGTGAGGCTCGACTCGGCTGCTGACAGCGCGGCAAACCCCTGCTAACGCGCGCGCCATGACAACGCCCCTCTCGCATATCCGTAATTTTTCGATCATCGCGCACATCGACCATGGCAAGTCGACGCTTGCCGACCGCCTGATCCAGTTTACCGGCGGACTGACCGAGCGCGAGATGTCAGCGCAAGTTCTTGATAACATGGATATCGAGAAGGAGCGCGGGATCACCATCAAGGCGCAGACGGTGCGCCTTTCCTACAAGGCCAAGGACGGGGAGACCTACCAGCTCAACCTGATGGATACCCCCGGCCACGTCGATTTTGCCTATGAGGTCTCGCGAAGCCTCGCCGCGTGCGAGGGCGCGCTGCTCGTCGTCGACGCGGCGCAAGGGGTCGAGGCCCAGACGCTCGCCAACGTCTACCAGTCGATCGAGCATGATCATGAGATCGTGCCGGTGATCAACAAGATCGACCTTCCCGCCGCCGACGTCGACAAGGTCAAGGCCGAGATCGAGGATATCATCGGGTTACCCGCCGAGGACGCGGTACTCGCAAGCGCCAAATCGGGAATCGGGATCGAGGAATGCCTCGAGGCGATCGTCGCCAAGATCCCGCCGCCCAAAGGCGATGCGACGGCGCCGCTCGTCGCGATGCTCGTCGACAGCTGGTACGACCCCTATCTTGGCGTCGTCATCCTCGTCCGGGTCGTCGATGGCGTGCTGAAAAAGGGTCAGCAGATCAAGTTCATGCAGGCGGGGACCACCCATCTCATTGACCGCGTGGGATGCTTTACCCCCAAGAGGCAGGACCTGACCGAGATCGGTCCTGGCGAGATCGGCTTCATCACCGCACAGATCAAGGATGTCGCGCAGGCGCGGGTCGGCGACACGGTGACCGACGCCAAGAAGCCCGCCGCGGCGCCGCTGCCCGGGTTCAAGGAAGTGCAGCCCGTTGTCTTCTGCGGCCTCTTCCCGACCGACGCCAACGACTTTGAAAAGCTGCGCGAGAGCATCCAGAAGCTTCGCCTCAACGATGCCTCGTTCAGCTTCGAAATGGAGACGAGCGCTGCGCTCGGTTTCGGCTTCCGCTGCGGCTTCCTCGGGCTCTTGCACCTGGAAATTATCCAGGAGCGGCTGACCCGCGAATATGATCTCGACCTGATCACGACAGCGCCCTCGGTGGTCTACAAGCTGAAGCTCACCCGCTCGAAAGACGGCGGGCCGACGGAGATGGAGCTTCACAACCCCGCGGACATGCCCGACCCGAACCGCATCGAGGAGATCGAGGAGCCCTGGATCGAGGCGGTGATCTATGTCCCCGACGAATATCTGGGCTCGATCCTGAAGCTCTGCCAGGACCGCCGGGGCATCCAGAAGAACCTTACCTATGTCGGCGGCCGCGCGCAGATCACCTATGAGCTGCCATTGAACGAAGTCGTGTTCGACTTCTACGACCGGCTGAAGAGCATTTCCCGGGGATATGCCTCGTTCGACTATCACCAGATCGGCCACCGTCCCGGCGATCTCGTCAAGATGAGCATCCTCGTCAACAACGAGCCCGTCGATGCGCTGTCGATGATTGTCCATCGCGGTTCGGCGGAAAGCCGTGGTCGCGGTATGTGCGAGCGGCTGAAGGACCTGATCCCGCGGCACATGTTCAAGATACCGATCCAGGCCGCGATCGGCGGCAAGGTCATCGCCCGCGAAACGATTGCAGCGCTCCGCAAGGACGTGACCGCCAAATGCTATGGTGGTGACGCGACCCGCAAGAAGAAGCTCTTGGAAAAGCAGAAAGAAGGCAAGAAGCGGATGCGGGAGTATGGGAATGTCAACATTCCGCAAGAGGCGTTCATCGCCGCGCTTCGCATGGGCGATGATGCCTGATCCTCGGCCCTGAAAGGGGAGGGGAAGGCGGCTCCCCTTGCCGCGCGCGCGCTGCCGCCTTATCGTCGGGGCATCGCTCGCGGCCGGGGAGATCTGGATGGCAACGACCGCGCGGATGCCGCTTCGCGGTATCGAAGTGCACAGCGTGCTCGCCGACGGCACCGCCGTCTGCCTGCGTGCGATCACGCCTGCTGACGAGCCCCTGCTGCGCGATGGGATTACCAAGCTGTCGGCCGAGGCGCGCTATCTTCGCTTTTTTTCGCCTGCTCCCATGCCGCCCGACAGCGTGGTGGAGCGGCTTGTCGACGTTGACGGGCATGATCATATCGCGTGGGGAGCGCTTTGCACCGAGTGTAAAGGCACGCCCGCGATCGGCGCGGTGCACGCGGTGCGCTATGCGCAGGGCGGCCGGATCGGCGAATATTCGGTCGCGGTGATCGACGCTTTCCACGGCAAGGGGCTCGCGCGGATGATGACCGCGGCACTCCTCATACAATGCCTCGCGGAGGGGCTGACGGTCCTCGACGTTCACATCCTGTCGGAAAACCATGCTGCGGCGCGGCTGGTCGGGTCGCTCGGCGCCAAATGGCAGGGCGCGGCGGCAGGAGTATCCGAATATCGGCTCGACGTCGCGGAGGCGCTGGAGCTGCTGCGGCGGGACACCAGCGCGCGCGGCGTGCAGGACGTGTTTCGAACCCTCGGCGCCGGCGCATAGAAAAGGGCGCCGCGGCTTGGCCGGGCGCCCTTCCTGCTGCCTTCGCCAGGGAAGGCGAAGCCGTTACTTCTGCGTGTCGCCGATGCCGGTTTCCGACGGGGCGATTTCGCCATTGTCGTCGATCGCGTTGGCCTTTTCCTCGCCCTGTTCCTCGACGATGTCGGCCTTCTTTTCCATGGCCTCCTTCGCCGGGCCCTCGGGCATGGCGTCGGCCTGGGCGTCGATTGCTTCCGCCTGGGCTTCGGCCTGGTCCTCGACCCGGTCAGCTTCCGGGCTCTGGCAAGCGCCGAGCGCGAGCGCCGACGCGACGGTGAGGGTGATTGCAAACTTGCGCATATGAGTGATCTCCTGATTGACTCCGTGCCTTAACGCCGTGTGAACGCAGGGGTTGCACGCTAATTGTCAAATATCGGAAATAGCTCGAAATTTTTTGAGGATAAGGGTACGAGCGGGCGCCCGGGAGGCAAAAAAGAGGGTGCCTTGGGGCGCGCGCCCTCCTCCTTGTTCCATGCTGGCCGCGCCTAGAAGCGCTGCTGGCGCTCGTAGAGTTCGCGGTAGTGCTGGATCCGCGTGACGCGCAGCCCCGGCATGCCGCTGCGGTCGATCGAGCGCTGCCAGCTTGCGAATTCCTCGATCGTCAGTCCGTAGCGCTCGCACGCCTCGTCGACGGTCAGGAGACCGCCATTCACCGCCGCCACGACCTCGGCCTTGCGCCGTACGACCCAGCGCGTGGTGTTCGGCGGCGGAAGCGAGTCCAGCGTCAGCGGTTCCCCGAGGGGGCCGATGACCTGGGCGGGGCGGATTTTCTGATTCTCGATCATAGTCATTCCATAACGTCTTGAGCGGGGGGGATCGGTGCAACCGACAGACGCTTACCTATATGAGCGAGGTTCAACATCGGCTGAAACCCTCTGGTAAACGGGCTGTTCATGCTTTCGGTCAGGGCGTTTTTTCGGTCGGACAGATCGAAGAAGCGCACGGGCCGCGGCCCGACGGAGCGGGCCCCACCCGCATTTCCGCCTAGCATGGCGCGCAGAGCGTTAACCTCGGCCTGCCGGGATTCGCGGTGCGACCGGGCGCGGAGCAGGCGCACGGTCGGCAAAGCGGCCTGCCGCGCGGCGGAAAGGGCCAGGATGATGTCGAAGCCGGGCTTCGACAGGCTGGCGGCACCGGCAGGGCGCGGAAGGTCGGACGGGGCGAGGTTCATGCACCCCGTCTAGCGCCGATCCGCTAAAGCCCGGTAAATGCCCGTTTCAGCGCTTGTTAGCGAAGCTTAACTCGCGTCAATATTTTGACGCGATGCCCGGGAACCCGGGCACACCTTTGTTATAACGCGGTCGGTGCCCGGTTGCGCGTTGTCATTCACGAAGTCGAGAATGCCCATGAGCGAGCCATGCAGGGTGGCATGAACCTCGCCGCGCTTCTCGCCGGAATGCAGCACGATCTTGCCGACGAGCGAGCGGATGTCGGCTGACACATCGAGTCGCGCTTGCGGGTCTTTGAGTGTTTCGGTGAGCCTGGCGACCCTGCGCTTGTAGATCTCGGCGATGCCGGGATGGACATCGGGGATGCCAGCGGGCGCCTCCGCCAGCCGCACGGTGATTTCGGCCTTCTCGCGTTCGAGTTCGGCCATGCGCGCTTTCATGGAGGGCTGATAAAGTCCGTCCTCGATCGCCGCCATGATCCCCGCGATGGCCTTGTCGATCTTCGCGAGAGCACGGCTGTCAGCATCGGCCTGGATGCGGCGCTCGCGATTCTCGTGGTTGATATGGTTCGCATAGGCGGCGACGGCCGCGTCGATCTTGTCAGCCGACACCAGCCGGTCGGCGATGCCCGCGAGCGCCCGACGCTCCAGTTCCTCGCGCCGGATCGTCCGGCTGTTGGAGCAGGTGCGGCTGCGATAATGGCCGACGCAGCCATAGCGGTCACTGACGACGATGGCGAAGGTATTGCCGCACTCACCGCATTCGAGCAGGCCCGAGAGCAGATAGGCCGGACGCCGCTTGCCATGCAGCGCCCGCGCCTGCGCCGCTGCCTTGATGCCCTTGTTCCGCGCGGCAATCGCTTCCTGTTGGCGCTTGGCCGCGTCCCATAGCTCGTCGCTGACGATGCGCAGTTCGGGCACCGCTTTTCGCACCCACTCGGATTCGGGGTTGAGCCGGGTGACCTGCTTGCCGGTGGTCGGATCTTTCACATAATGTTTGTGATTCCAGACGCGGATGCCGACGTAGAGTTCATTGTTCAGAACACCGAGCCCCCGGCGCGGGGTGCCCCGGATGCTCGTGTCGCGCCACGGCTTTCCCGACGGCCCCGCAATGCCCTCCACGTTGAGGTCGCGCGCGATGGCGATTGGGCTTTTGCCAGCGGCAAATTCTCGGAAGATGCGCTCGACGATCAGCGCTTGCGTGGGATCGATCTCGCGCTCGCCGCGCACAAGCTCACCTTCGCTGTTGAGGCGCCGGACCATGCGGTAGCCATAGCCGACCGCGCCGGCGGAGAAGCCTTTCTCGACGCGCCCGCGCAGGCCGCGATGCGTCTTCTTCGAGAGGTCTTTGAGGAACAGCGCGTTCATCGTTCCCTTGAGCCCGACATGCAGCTCAGAGATTTCGCCTTCGGCGAGCGTGATCAGCGGCACCCGTGCGAACTGGAGATGCTTGTAGAGCGTCGCGACATCGGCCTGGTCGCGCGATACCCGGTCGAGTGCTTCGGCGACCACGATATCGAACTTGCCGCCCTGCGCATCGGCGAGCAGCTTCTGGACGTCCGGCCGCAGGATCATGCTGTCGCCCGAGATGGCGGCATCGGCATAGCTCGCGACGATCTGCCACCCTTCGCGCTCCGCGCGCTCGCGGCAGAGCCGCTGCTGGTCGGCGATCGACGCGGCATTCTGCTGGTCGGAGGAATAGCGGGCATAGAGCGCGGCGCGGATCATCGTGGCTTCCTTTCGAATGGCAGGGGAAGGCCCCGCACAGCCGGGTAAGACAGTGTCCCGCGCCAACACCCTAAGGTCAATGCGTCGGCGCCTTCGGGTTTTTCAGAGGCTCGTTGTCGTTCGCCGCCTTGCGGGCACGGATATGCTCGCGGGCGATGTGGCGACCGATCGCTTCGGCGATACGCGTCAGCGCCGCATCGACAGCGGCGGGATCGACTACGCCATTATCGTTCGCGGCCACGATGCCATCGCGCGGCGCGTCATCCTCTCGCATGACCGGGCCGCTGCGCATCGCGATTGTTGTTGTCGGCGCGATAGGCGGGCGGGTCGGCGATCCAGCGGTTGACCGCGGACTCGTGCCACCCGGCACCGTGAACGCTGATCTTCACCTGCTCTGGAAACGTACCGTCGGCAATCTTGCGATAGAGCGTCGAGCGTGAGAGCCCGGTGCGGGCGAGCACAGTCTGAAGGCGGATGATCCGTTCGGGCACAGGCATGGGGGGTTACTCCTTCGGCTGGGGTTGGCTGGGCTCCCTTGGGGCTAGAATTGGTGATATCGCCGCGCCGAACAACTGCCTCCTCGCGGCATCTCAGCCTGCGCAGGGTGGGGCGTCGTCTCTTGTCGTTTCCTGGCGTCCGCTGTCGTTTGACGGCGGGGCCACAATTTTTTTCCCATGCCGTCCCAATCACGGATTTGGTGCCGCCTGGGGCAGCAGGCGCTTGCCTCTGTGGCCGCGCGACGCGCGCCGAATCGAGTGGACGGAGCGTTTGCCGATGCAGATTCGCTTTTGGGGATCGCCCAGGTTGTGAGGAGATCATTGCATGACGTCATGCGCCAAGGATCGGCGGAACTGCGCCTCCTGGAAACTACGGTTTCAGCGCATTTGGGCGCGTTTGAAGGAATTCAGCGCACGATGTTCGCCAGCAGCTATTGAACGCCACCCCGCAAATCCATTCTCGCTAGTCCGCGCTTCAGCTTTGCGCCTCATATTGGTCATACGTAGCCTGGCGACTGCGCTCTGAAAGCAGACGGTGGCCAGATGCAGGTCGATCGACTGCTAAGTTGGACGATCCGGAACGGCCGCTTTCGCGAATCCGCTGAGAAAGGCTGCCCTTTAACCGCTGCAAATGTTACGATTATCGACGGGACTGTTCGCAGGTTGTTCCGATCCCGTGATAATTGTAGGGTTGGTATTCGGGGGGAGCCGCCGGTGTGGGCAGACAATGAGACAACGCGCGATTTTCTGAACTTTTCGGGAGTCGCCGACACGGTTGCGGAGATCATCGTCCAGGCCAGAGGCCGTCCGATCTCGATCGGCGTGTCTGGCGCATGGGGCGTCGGCAAGTCATCGATGATCAAGTTGACCGAAGCGTCACTGAGCAGCCGTGCGCGCAAGCAAGACGAGCGCGAGTTCGTTTTCGTTGAATTCAATGCCTGGCTTTACCAGGGTTATGACGATGCCCGCGCCGCCCTGATGGACGTCATCGCCGACAAGCTGGAAAAAGAGGCGGAAGAACGTGCGACTGCGGTCGACAAAGCAAAGGCGTTGGTCAAGCGGGTTAAATGGTTTCGCGCCCTCAAGCTCGTCGCCGGCTCGGCAGCTGCCGTGGCCTTCGGCCTGCCCCCTACAGGTCTGATCGGGGATATCTGGTCCCTAGGCGCGCGAGCGCTCGGCGGCGGAGCGGACGATAAGCTCATCGCCGACGCGCAGAAGGCAGTGGGGGAGACGGCCGAAGCAGCAAGCGGGCTGCTTGCCGAGAAGGCCGACAAATCGCCCCCCAAAGAGATTCAGGCGTTGCGTAATGCGTTTGAAGAAACGCTGGAGGAACTCGGCGTCACACTCGTCGTGCTCATCGACGATCTCGACAGGTGCCTACCACCAACAACGATCTCGACCCTTGAAGCAATCCGGCTCTTTCTGTTCCTGAAGAATACGGCTTTCGTCATCGCGGCTGATACTGACATGATCAAACACGCCGTCCGCAAACATTTCGACGGCGTGGACGATGAATTGGCGACCAACTACTTCGACAAGCTGATCCAGGTGCCTATCCGGGTTCCCGCGCTGGGCACCCAAGAAGTGCGAGCCTATATGATGATGCTGTTTGTCGAGAACAGCGATTTGCTCGATGACGCGAAGGAAGAGATCCGCGCGGGCGTATGCAAGCAGCTTCAGCAAACCTGGCAGGGAAAGCGGGTCGATCGCGCGTTCGTCCAGTCGCTCCATGATGGTTTTCCGGATGAGCTTGTCGGCAAACTGGATACCGCAGACCGTCTCGCCCCGCTGATGATCGGGGCGACAGGAATTTCGGGAAATCCCAGGCTGATCAAGCGGTTTTTGAACGCGCTCGCAATCCGCATGACGATCTCCAAGGCCCAAGGTGTCGGAGTCGATGAAGCAGTACTGGCCAAGCTTCTCCTGTTCGAGCGGCTCGGCGATCCCAAGGCCTATGCGGCATTGATCGCGGCGATCAGCGCGAGTGACGCAGGAAAGCCTTCCTTCCTCGCCGAATGGGAGACGAAGGCGATGGCGGGCGCTGAGCTTAAGTTGGAGGCGCCCTGGGACGATCCTTTCGTCGTAGAGTGGCTCACGCTGCCGCCGGCTCTCTCCGAAGTCGACTTACGCGGTGCACTCTATGTCAGCCGTGAACATGCCCCGTTGATCACCGCCGCTGATCGCCTCTCATCGGAGGCGGCGGAACTTCTGACCGCATTGCTTGAACATCCCGATATGGCCTCTTCGCTGAAGGAACGTCTCGCGCATGTTTCGCGCACCGAAACCACAGTAATCATGGACCGGCTGCTCGACCGGGCGCGCCAAGAGCAGGAATGGGGCGTTCCGCCTATATTGGAGGCATGTCTGGCTATGGCCGCTGCCGATCCGGTGCAGGGTGCACGTCTGGCGGCCTTCATTAAGGATCGACCCGCCCCACAGATCCAGCCGAATATCGTGCCAAAGATCGGAGATCAGCCCTGGGCTGCGAACATCCTGCGGGATTGGGAAAAAGGCGATGTAGCCGCCCCTGTAAAGGCAGCAATCAAGAAACGGAGGGGGAATGGGAACCTCGCAATCCAGTAAAGGCCCAGCTTCTGGCATACCGATGGTTCCAGCCTGGGTTGACAATCCACCCCCTGAAGCTCCCGCCGGAGATGATGCCCCTGCCCACGATGGCGGGGATGAAGACGGGAAGCAGCCAGATACACCGGTCAAGCCGCCGCCGTCACCGATCGCGCCTGATAAGCGATGGCTCGGCGTTCGTCGGAGTCTGGGGGATTATGGATCGAACGGCGACACGGGCGCGATGCGACGCGGCGTCGGACGATATGTACGCGATGGATATGGCGGCGCCAGAACCGCAACGCGGCGCATGGGGGGCACGGCCTCGACAGCAGGTGCGCTTGGGAACGCCCTGAGTGCACTTGCTGCAGGGCAACCGGCCGAGGCCGGCAGTCCGCTCGACCCCGCATTGCTTACCGGACGCTCAGTCGACGATATCATGGATGCTGTCGTCGAAGCAGTTCGCCCGGTCGATGGCACACAGGATGCCGAAGCGTCGCGTGCCGCCATCCGCGATGCCCTCGCCGAACTGCTCACGCGCTTCCCTGATGCAGATATTTTGAGTCTCGCACCCGAGCAACGGGAGTTCGCGATCGAACGCTTTACCGCCCACGATGTTTTCCGGCGGTTCGACTTGGATGTCGGCCAGAATATTCGCGATCGGGCGCCGAATATTTCGACCGGACTGGCCCGGCTCAAACAGGCACGAGACTATGTCAAGGAGACCGTTGCCGCGTCGTTTCGCAAGCTGCGCGACGCGGGTCGAGCATTGACGGCAGGCAGAATCAGCGAGGTTGTCCGCGACGCATTGCGTGAGACTTTCGAAGTTTTCGAAGGATATGCGGAATGAAGCTGGTTTGCGCGCCCGGCGACTATGCCTTCACCGAGGACGACGCCTTGAACGTCCTGCTTTATGGGCAACCGCAAGCATCCATCGGGACACGTTCCGCTCGCGGCGGTGCTGGTCAGGCAGCCATGAACCATATTCTGCGTGAGCGGCTTTTCGCTGCGCCGCGCGCGTGGGACTTCCTCTCGATCGCGCTGGCCGTGGTGACGGCCGACCTCGCTGAATGGCGCTCGAAAAGCGCCGACGGTTGGACACGCGAACTCGATTTGACAATCGCTGTAGCCGATCCCGATTTCTGGAATGGTCAAGCGGCTGCGCTGGAAGCCGCGCTCAAATTTCTATCTACCGATCGATGGCGACTGCGGTTCATTGGCGGCGGGTTTCAACCGGCGCCCCCGCGAGAACCCGTTCTTCCCGTGGAAGACTGCGTCGTATTGCTGTCGGGTGGGCTCGACAGTCTGATCGGCGCGATCGACCTTGCGGCGATGGGCAAGAAGCCGCTGGCGGTCAGCAACGTCGTGCGCGGTGATGGCGACAATCAGGTTGCCTTTGCACAAGCAATTGGTGGAGGTTTGAGGCATCTGCCGCTCAACCACAACGCCAGCCCGCCATGGCGCAAGGAGGAATCTCAGCGCGCCCGGTCTCTGATCTTCATTGCTTTCGGTGTACTCGCCGCAACAACTCTCAGGAATTACCATGATGGCGCCGAGGTGCCATTCTACGTTTGCGAAAATGGCTTCATCGCGATCAACCCACCGCTGACAGGCACACGGCTCGGGAGCCTTAGCACGCGCACAGCCCACCCCGAATTTCTCAATCGCCTCAGAAGCATCCTTTCGGTGGCGGGCCTTCGTATAAATCTGATCAACCCCTACGAACACGCCACCAAGGGCGAGATGCTGATTTCCTGCAAGAACCAGCCGCTCTTGAAGTCCCTTGCAGCGCAATCAGTAAGCTGCGGTCGATATCGCGTCTTCAACTATCATCAGTGCGGGCGCTGTGTTCCTTGCCAGGTTCGCCGCGCTGCCTTTCGCGCATGGGATGCGTCTCTCGATACGACCGGCTATGTGTATGAACCACTGGGGAAACTCGATGCGGATCATGCCAAGTTCGACGACGTTCGCTCGCTGGGTATGGCCGTGCAGGAAGTCAGCTCGGCCGGGCTAAAAGCTTGGTTGGGTCCCGCACTCGCTTATCCCCGGATAGGAGACAAGGCGCCGATCCTCGATCTGGTAAAGCGTGGGCTCGATGAATTGGCGGCGCTCCACAAGCATTATGGTGTCCGTTGATTGATTTTCATTGCCATCTGGATCTCTACCCTGATCCGCACATTGTAGCGCGCGCCTGCCGTGACCGGGGGCTCTATGTTTTGTCTGTCACTACTACGCCATCTGCATGGAAGGGGACTTCACTTCTGGTGGAGGACGCACCCAGAATACGAACTGCATTGGGGCTTCATCCTCAAATTGCCCATGAGCGGAAGCAGGAAATGCCGCTGTTCGAGCAATTGATCGGTGAGACACGCTATGTCGGCGAGATCGGATTAGACGGGGGCCCAGAGTTCAAGGCGCATTGGGGTGATCAGATGGAAGTGTTCGAGCGCGCTTTGGCGATTTGCCAGGCGGCGGGCGGACGCATCATGTCCATACATAGCCGAAGGGCCGCTAGACAGGTCCTTGATGCGCTCGAATCTGCTTCCGATGCAGGGACGCCGATCCTGCATTGGTTTTCAGGGACTAGCCGCGAACTGGATCGTGCAGTTAATCTTGGATGCTGGTTCAGCGTTGGACCAGCGATGCTACGTGGTGAAAAGGGACGCCAATTGGTAGCACGAATGCCAAAGGATCGCATCCTCACCGAGTCCGATGGCCCCTTTGCACAGATCGACGGGCGTGCGGCGTGGCCATGGGAGGCTGGCAACGTGATTGTCGATCTGGTGACGCTCTGGGACGAACAGGATATTCCCACCGTAAAAAATCAACTCTTTGAAAACCTCAAAACGATTGGAAGAATCGCAGGTGTGTGAACGATAGATATTATGAACCAACGGCAGCTATCGGGGACCGCAGCATTCCTATCACTGAACGGCCGCTTTGTTGGCGGACTTGGCAAATTGCTTCCCCCCAATTCTCGTCATCCTGCCCATTGATCGGCTACCGCAATGTCGACGGTAAGCTAAGCTGCGCTATGATGAGCTAGTTTTGGATGGCAGCCTTATGTCGCTCTTTAAATATTTTGCCAACGAATGTCATGCCCGTGCGCTCGTGCGTAAGGGCGAGATGCGCTTCGGATCTCTAGCTTACTATCGCGGAATTGAAGATGGCGGCGTCAGGGGCGATCCAAGAGATGGTATGCTGCATTACGCGCCGGCCGGCGGTATCGAGATTACGATGGTCGCGGATGGCCGAAAGCTGACTGGTACTGCGTTCACGACGGCCGCAGAAAGCATGTTCGTTTATTGCGCAAGCAACGACATTTCGGTTGAGCGGGCTAAAGATTTTGGGCAATTCTGCGTCGAGATCGCAGATCCGGACGCTATCGTCCGCCGCCTCCAGGCTCGAGCAAGCGCGTCATCGCGACTAGACTACGGCCGGGTCCATATGGGGGCGACAGAGTATCGCCCCCTCGATCAAATTCCAGCCGCCGACTGGGCTTTCCCAGAACGGGTTGTTCTCATCAAGCCGCCAGATTACGCCGGCCAGAACGAGACACGCATCGTGCTGCCGCTGAGAGCGGCGGTGCAAAAGTCGGCCACGGTAGCGGCGGCATAATGCTGCTGCGG
>JBIQHE010000039.1:0-29590 GCA_044508875.1 Sphingomonadales bacterium
GCTTCTGGACCGTCGCCGGCGCACCCGCGATTACGTCATGTTCGTGCACCGGCCAGACCCAGAGGTAAACAACCGCCCCCGAAACAATCTAGGCGAAACGTCTCCTTTGGGTGGAAAGCGGACACCAAGTGACATAGGCTTTCAATATGGAGCAGGATTCCCGCTATCTGCAAAATCAAAGTCGGCGGCTGCACGCGCACTATCGGCGCAATCGGCGTTTTCTGAATATATTTGTTACGTTGTGGTCGATCACGTTCCTGTCGTTGTTCCTGTTGGCCACGGTAGATCGCATTGAAGCGCTCGAATGGGGCTATTCAGACGACATGTGGATTTTTATAGGCTTCGTCCTGTTCGGGGCCATCTTCTGGTTACTCGCTAGCCTGATTTCGAAGCTCAATCTGGCATATGTCCGCCATACCTACGGACCTGAACCTGTAGATTGACGCTTTGGAGCTAATGTCTGCAATGGGTCGTGAGCTGCCTTTCGGGCGTCGGCATCGGGTACGGCAGCTACACCACTTGCGCCATCCAGGACCGGACAGTCAACTCGCGGCCAGGGGGGCAGATCCGTTAGCTCGGCGTTGCGCTGAGTTGACGGATAAGCGCCCGCGCAAGCGGCTCGGCGCTGGCCGGGTTCTGGCCAGTGACCAGGCGCCCATCCTCGATGACTTTTGGTTCAAACGGGGCGGTGCTCTTATAGATCGCGCCCTGACGGACCAGTTCGGTTTCTGCGAGCAGCGGCACAAGCTTGTCATATTCGAGCATCGCTTCTTCCGCGTTACTGAAACAGGTCAGCGATCGGCCCGCGACAAAGGCGCGGCCATCAGGCGTCGTCGCTGTCATCAGGCCGACGACGCCATGGCAAATAGCTGCAATGGTCTTTTCCTGTAGGTCGAGCGTCGAGACCAGCGCGCCCAGCGGCGCGCAGGATGGAAAGTCCCACAACGTGCCGGTACCGCCGACGAGGAAGATGGCATCGAGCGCCGACGCATCGACGTCGGCGATGTCGAGCGGCGTTTCCAGCTGTGCGATCGCCTCCTTCTGATCGAGGAACCAGTGGCCTGCGGGCAACAGCCAGGGCTCCTCGAGGCTGGCAGGGTCGAGCGGGGCCGGAACGCCGCCGGGCGTAGCGAACAAGATGTCGAAGCCCGCGCCGGTCAGCAGCTGATAAGGCGTGGCCAGTTCTTCCAGCCAGACCCCCGTTTTTGCGCCTGTATCGCCCAGTGCGCCATGGCCGGTCAGAACGAACAACAGGGTCTTGGTCATGAGTGATGCGCCTTTCGAAATCGGGCTTCTTCCCTGCACGGCGCATCTGCAGCCAACAATCCACCAATAAGGTGGATAGAAGACTGGCGGGATTGTGGCATGGTCCACCGATGCTGATCCGCACCAAACTGGCTCCTCCTAACCGGTCGATCGATCTTCTGTGGCGCAAGGCTCTGGTCGACCGGATAACGAGGTCGACGAAACATCTGACGGTCGTGTCGGCGCCCGCCGGCTATGGCAAGACGACCCTGCTCAGCCAGTGCCATGCCCAGTGGCGCAGCGAGGATGTCGCGGTCGCCTGGTACAGCGTCGACGATTCGAAGTTCGAGGCCGACCAGTTCTTTGCTTATCTGATGGCGGCGCTGCACCGCGCCGGGTTGCCTTTGCCTTATTCGCACGAAGCGATTGTCGCGGGTCTCCCCGGCCTCGCCGCCGAATCCGCTGCGCGCGCGATCGTCCTTGCGCTCGATGCCAGCGAAGAGCCGGTGCGGTTGATCATCGACGATTATCACCGCATCGCGTCGCCCGCGACGAATCGTTTCCTCGAATATGTGATCGAACGTATGCCGTCGCACGCGGCTATCATCGTCGCGCAACGGGGCCAGCCCGAAATCTCGCTGTCGGGCCTGCGCGTCAGCGGGCAACTGCTGCAAATCGAACAGAGCGACATCCGCTTTTCAGACAGCGAGGCGCGCGCTTTCATCGCCGATCAGTCGGGCAAGGTCGAATGGGCCGAATTGGTCGACCGGACCGAGGGATGGCCCGCCGCACTGCAATTGTTGCGATTGTGGCTGGCTGGGCGCGACCATGTCGACACGCTCGATCATCTGACGCGGCGCTCGACCGACCTCGCCGACTATCTGGCCGAGCAGGTGTTTTCGGGCCTGGAGCCCGACATCCAGCAATTCCTGCTCGAGACATCGATTGCCCCGCGTATCTGCAAGGGGCTGGCCGACGCCATTTCGGGCCGCGAAGATGGCGCGCTGATACTCGATCAGATGCGCCGCCAGAATCTGCTGATCGCTCCGCTCGATGACGAAGGCGTCTGGTATCGATTTCACCCGCTGCTGCGCGAGTTTTTGTACGACAAGCTGTCGCATGGCAGCCCGGCGCGCCTCGACGCCCTTCATCTGCGCGCGGCCGCCTGGCTGGCGGCCGAGAATCTGCTGCCCGAGGCGTTAGCGCATGCGTCGCGAGTATCCGATCAGGCAGCCGCCCTTGCGATCATCGAGGACGCGGGCGGCTGGCGCATGGCGATCCGAGGTGGGCTGTCGCTGCTCCGCCATCTCGACGATCTCGACCCCGTGACGCCCGGCGATTTCCCGCGCGTGACATTGGGGCAGGCGTATTATGCCGCGCAGCACGGCCGGCTGGTCGAGGCAAGGTCGCTGCTCAACGGCCTCTTTGCGGCACGACCGATCGCGGAGGTCGAGCAGAGCGATCCTGCGCTCGCGTGCGAAATGCTATGCAACGATCTCGTCACGCGGATTTACGAGGATCGCAGTTTCCCGCCCGAGTGCCTGCCCGTGCTCGAACGTCAGCTCGCGTTCGAGGGGCATGATCCGACGCTGCGTGTCCTGCTGCATCACTTGTCGAGCCTCGCCAGTTTCGACCGCGGCGACGATCTGTGGTGCCGCGTCCATGGAGAGAAGGCGTGCAAGCTCGCCCGGCTGCACCAGCTGCCACTGCTCGAAGTTTACGCCTACCAATATCTCGGCCTGTCGCAGATGCGCACCGGACGGCGGCGCGAGGCCGAGCTCTTTTTCCGGCGCAGCCTCGAACAGGCGACACGTAATTTCGGTGAAGGTAGCCCGCAGGTCGCGGTGGCGATCGCTTTGCTCGCCTACACGCTTTATCTGTCGGGCAATCTCTCGACCGCGACCGATCTGCTGGATTCCGCGCTGCCGGTGATCGAGGCGACCGAGGGCTGGCACGATGTCTTCGTCGCCGCCTATGCGACGCAGGCATGGTTCGCGGTGCGCACCGGCAATCTCGCGCTGGCCGAGCAGATCATCCACCGCGGGCGCGAAACGGCCAAGCGTCGCAACCTGCCGCGATTGCGCTATCAGCTCGACCTGATCCGCGTGCGGATGCTGCTCTGCATGGGGCATCTGGAGCAGGCTGCTCATCTGCTCGACGCGCTCGGGCCGCCGCATGAGCTGTTTCGCCAGCGCGACCGCCGGCTGGCATGCGATTATCGCATCGCCGTGCTGGCGTGCGCCCTGCAAAGCGGCCGATATGATGGCCATGACGTGACATCGCTTGCCGCCGATGTGGCGGACGCGGGGTCAGTCGCGCTCGAGATGGAGATGAACATCCTGCGCGCCGCCGTCTTTGCCGTCGGAGGTCAGCGGGTAGAGGCGGCGCATTACTTTCGTCTCGCGCTCGAAACCGCCGAGAGCGAGGGGCTGATCGGCATCGTGTCGCAGTTCGGTGCCTTGCTGCCGCTTGCCCTGGAAGCGTGTGAAGAGGCCCTCCACCTTTTCGAACCGGCACAGCGCAGCGTAGTCGCGCGGCTACGGCAGAACAGCCCGAGTGCGCGCCGGGGCGCGCTGGCCACTCCGCCGGCGGCAAGCGACATCATCGTCACACCGCGCGAGATAGAGGTGCTCCGGGCGCTGGCAGACGGGATGTCGAGCAAGGAAATGGCGCGCAGTCTGGGCGTCGCGGAAAGCACGATCAAGACGCACCGCATCAACATCTATCGCAAGCTGGACGTCGCGACGCGTTCGCGGGCAATTGCCGCCGCGCGCAAGCTCCGCCTGATCTGACCTTCTCCACCTTTTCTCCCGATATACGAAGCGGAGATCGTCCCCATAGGATTTGCGCTTCAACGCACGGGCAAAAAGCCCGGCGGGAGATGAAGGGGACTGCATGATGAATTTTCGAAGCTCTTTGCTGGGCGGCCTGCTCGGTTCAGCCTGTGTGTTGGGCGGCCCCGCCGCAGCGGCACAGGAAGCCGCCGAGACAAACGACGGTAACGAGATCATCGTGACCGCCCGCCAGCGCTCCGAAAATCTGCAGCAGGTTCCCGACTCGGTTACTGCCTTCTCGGCGCAGGCGATTGAGGAAGCGGGCATTCGCAGCATTGACGACATCACCGCGCTGATGCCGAATATCTCGTTGGTTGACGCGCAGGACGCGGGTACCGTTGCGATCAGCATTCGTGGCATCGGTCAGGTCCGCAACGGCGAGGCGCCCGTCGCGCTGGTCATTGACGGCGTGCAGATGACTTCCACCGACATGATCAAGCAGGCGCTATACGATCTCGAACAGATCGAGGTGCTCAAGGGGCCGCAAGGCGCGCTCTATGGCCGCAACGCGATCGGCGGTGCGATCAACATCACCACCCGGCGTCCGACCAACGACCTCGAGGGCCGGATCGGCGTTGACTATGCCAATGGCGATGATCGCCGCCTGTCAGGCTCGCTAAGCGGCGCGCTCGTCCCCGACCTCATGCTGTTCCGCATCGCCGCCGACTATCGCAAGTTCGACGGTGTGCTCGACAACGTCACGCTCGGCCGCAAGGTCGACTTTGCGGAGGACTTGAACGTTCGCGGGCGCTTGATCCTGACACCGACCGATCGGCTGACGATCGACCTGCGCGGCGCTTATGGCGATCTCAAGGGCGGCGCATCCTGGTACATCCCGCTTCCCGACGGGCAGGCGAATAACACCGACATTCCGATCCAGAACGACTTCCTCGGTACCAGCCCGCGCAAGACCAAAGACGGTTCGCTCAAGATCGACTATGCATTCGACCCGTTCACGATATCGTCGGTCACCGCCTATAACGACACCAAGATCGACCTGCTGGAGGATCTCGACTGGACGTCTGCGTCGCTCCTCGGCGCGCGCCAGGTCCGTAGCTATGAAAGCTTCAGCCAGGAATTCCGTTTTTCGTCGCCGTCGTCGCAGCGGCTGCGCTGGACGGCGGGCGCCTATCTGCTCGACGCGAAAAAGAGCATCGACACAATCATCCTGCTGTCGCCTGATCCGACGGCCAGCGGCCTGCCGCCGTCGGCCTATCTGCCGCTTTCGGTGGCCGGCGCCGACGAAGATATTCTGACCAAAGCGCTATATGCCCAGTTCAACTATAGCGCGACCGATGCGCTGGAACTGACGGCAGCGCTGCGATACGATCATGATCGCCGGACACAGACCGATCGTTTGGGTGGCGGTGCGGTCCGCAAGGCCAGCTTCGACGAATGGCAGCCCAAGCTGTCGGTTAAGTACAGCCTGTCGCCCGATCATATGGTCTATGTCACCGCGGCCCGCGGTTTCCGCAGCGGCGGCTTCAATCCGCCTACCGGGGTCTTTCCCGAAATCTATCGCCCTGAGGTTGCCGACACGGTGGAGTTCGGGACGAAAAACAGCCTGGCCGACCGTAGGGTCACGCTCAACGCCGCCGCCTTCTTCATGAGGTATAAGGATCAGCAGGTTTTTGTCCTCAACGTCGCCGATCAGGGTATCGTCAACGTCGCGAAGACCGACATCTTCGGCTTCGAGGTGGAGGCGCAGGCACGGCCGTCGCGCAATGTTCAGTTCGGCGCCTCGCTCGGCTTCATCGATACCAAGATCAAGGATTTCGACGGCACAACGCTGTTCCGGGGCAACAAGGTGCCGCTCACCTATCGCTGGTCTTATACACTTTTCGGTCAGTATAAGGCCGAGGTCAGCCCCGACGCCGACCTGATCGCGCGCGTCGATTATTCGGGCCGGTCGGGCAATTTCTGGCACGTCGACAATGCCGACCGGCAGGATGCCGTCCACTTGGTCAATGCGCGGCTGACCTATGACGCAAAGCGCTATTCGATCGGCCTCTACGTCACCAACCTCTTCAAGGAACGCTACACCGAGGAATTCTTCGCGAAGGAGTTTTCCGCCGCCGCCAACGACATTCGCTATCCAGGCCAGCCGCGCCGCTACGGCGTCGCCGCGACCTTCAATTTCTAAGGACCAGATGATGACGGCGCATGTTCGCGATCTCGAAGATATGTTCAACGGCCAGCAGGCGGCGCTCGAATTGCTCGATCGCCGTCGGCACGGCCGCGGTGTCACCTATGAAGGGGAGGACGACCGTTTTTCGCAAAACTGGTACCCGATGTGCCGGTCGACTGATGTGGCGCCCGGCGGTGTCCTCGGCCGCAATTTCCTCGACGGCCGGGTCGTCGTCTACCGGAGCGAGGACGGCACCCCCAATGTCGTCAGCGCTTATTGCCCGCACAATGGCGCCGACCTGTCGATCGGCAAGGTCGCAGGCGACCGGCTCGTCTGCGCCTTCCATCACTGGGAGTTCGGCATGGACGGTAAATGCGCCCGGACCGCTACCAATGACCCACTGACCGGCGCAATGCGCGTTTTCCGCTATCCGGTACAGGAGCGCTTTGGCCTGATCTGGGCGTTCAATGGAGAGGAGCCGCTTTACGATCTTCCCGACCTTGGCCTTCCGGATGAGGAACTTGCCTTCCACAGTGAGATTCCGCACCTCGACCTGCTTGCCGACCCGTGGGTGTTCATGTGCAACACCACTGATTTCAACCATATCAACATCGTCCATGGCATCGAGATCGAGGGTGATGCAACCAACGACATCGACTGGCACGATTATGGCTATAGCTATAATCTGAAGGGCCGTTTCCGCGAAACCGGCGCGGCGATCGAATATACGGTCGGCATCCACGGCAATAACATCTTTTACCAGATGGGGAGCGTGAACGGGCGCTGGTTTGCTTTCCTCTATCCATGCGGCATCCACCGGCCTGGAACCTTGCGCAGCTATTTCGTGATCGCGACGCAAAAGTCCGACGGTACTCCCGAAGACGACAAGCGCGTTCAGGAAACGCTCGATTTCGCGCAGGCGCTGGAAATCGCGGTGGTCGATCAGGACGTCGAAATCCTTAACACGATTCGCTTCACGCGCGGCATGTTCACGCGCAGCGACAAGGCGCTCGGCCGCTTCGTCGATTATCTCAAAACCTTCCCGCGCGCTCACCCCGGCGCCGATTTCATCCGCTGAGGAGAATGATATGCTGTCGGTAGAAATCGCGCGCCGCATCGCGGCGCCTGCGGACAAGGCTTGGGAATTTACCGGCGATTTTTCAGGCGATGTGCTGACGCGCGGCTATGTCGCGCGGGTCGAGGCGACGGGGCGGGGGATCGGTGCGCTGCGCACCTATCATCTCGACCCGGCGATCGGCGGCGGATCGGTCGTCGAACGGCTGATCGAACTCGACAATGTCGAACGCGTGATGGGTTATGACATGGTCGATTACGGCCCGCTGCCCTGGGCCGGGTATCGAGGGCGCATTCAGGTCGTCCCCGCCGGCCCTGACGCCTGCATGTTCCATATCCGTACCCAGTTTATCCCTGTAGATCCCGATCAGAGCGAGGAACTGCGCGGCCTGTCACGCGGCAATATCGAAAAATATATTGCCAATCTCGAAGCTGCCCTCGGCCTCTGACCGGGCGTTGCGCGACGACGTGATAGCGCCGCCCGCGGTGTGGGCGGACAGTCGCCCCTGAAGCAGGCTAGGCGAAACGTCTCCTGCGGGGTGGGACGCGGACATTTCTAACGAGCGGCTTTTGGGCCAATGCCGAAAGGCAGCAGCAGAAATGGAGATAGCAAAGCCACACATGCAATTAATGTCAGCGATACCGGGACGATGTCGAAGGTCTCTGCCTCAAACAGCGCTGGCAGCCCCTCCCACGGGGGCCCACTGGCAAATCCCCAAGCAAGAATGAATACCAGCGGCCCGACCGGCGCCCATGCAAATAGTAGATTTCGATACCATCTTTTGAGCCGCACAGCATCCTCCGATTGGGAAAGTGGAGTATTTGAGGAACATCCGCAATCGGTCGATGCTGTTGAAAAAGTCCTGCTTGAAGTGGCGGCGCAGTCCTGATTCAGAATCTCCGAGATCAGGAGGTTTTTGCAGATGATGGGCGAGCGGACGGTGATGCAGGAGGCGCTGTTCTACAGCTTCAGCCTCGAGGATCATGTGCCGGCGGATCACCTGCTTCGGTCGATCGACCGGTTCGTGGATTTGGGCGGTCTACGCGAGCATCTTCGCCCCTATTATAGTGAGACGGGGCGGCCATCGATTGATCCGGAGCTGATGATCCGGATGCTGATCGTCGGCTATTGCATGGGGATCCGGTCGGAGCGGCGGCTGTGCGAAGAGGTACATTTGAACCTTGCGTATCGCTGGTTCTGCCGATTGGGGCTTGATGGCGCGGTCCCGGATCACTCGACCTTCTCGAAGAACCGGATCGACAACGGGAAGCCGTTCTCCTCGCACCGGTTGCAGGCGCGGGTGAAGATCACCTCCCACGAGTTGGGGCGGACAGGCTGCCCGACCTCGGTCAGCCATAACGCCGCCGGCTCGCGGGGCGGTCCATCCTCGTCGTACAGGATCAGGCGGCATCGTTCCTCCGGGGTGCAGACATGGCGCATGCGGTCGAGACCGGCGCGGGTGACAGGGATCGGTCGCTCGAAGCTAGCCGCGCCGTCGCGGGCGGCGAACTTGGCCACGCCCGCGGCACGCTCGACGGCGACATAGGCGGTAATCTGACGCAGCAGCCGGCGCGGGAGCAGAACGCTGCGTCCCCGGTCACCCTTGGTGAGCGGTGGCGGGAGAGGCAGCCAAAGTTGTTGGGCATCACCGTCTTCGCGGTCGATCGCCGCGAGCTCGGCAGCGAGCAGGCCCGACGCCTCTTCGAGGCGCAGGCCGGTGGTGACGAGAAGATCGGCGAACAGCGCGTTGCGCAGCCCGTTGCGATCGCGAGCGCCGGGGCGCTCGGTGCCGTCAGGGGTGAGCCCGCGCAGACCGACCTCGCGAAAAATGCGGTAGTCGTCCATCGTGACGAACCGAACATCCGATCGCCTGGCGACACGTTCATAGGCGTCGTTGCGCGCCGCGATCATGCCGCGACCGCCGCCCTGCGCCGGTCGCCACACGGCGCGGCGGCTGAACGGCGCATCGGCGATCAACCCTTGCTGCTCGCCCCAGCGGTAGAGGCGATCGAGGCTGGCGACGGCGCGGTTCCAGCTTGCCGCCGTGATCCGGTGATCGGCCTCATCGCGGCGTCGCTCACGGTGATAGGCGTCTACATCGCCGCGGGTCGCGGCCCACACGGTCTTGCCGCAGGCATCGAGAAAGCGAAGCCAGACTACGACATCATAGGCATAGGCGCGAAGCGAGTGCCGCGAGCGGACGCCCGACAGCGGCAGGTCGAGAAAGAAACGATCCAGATCGGGATCATAGAGCGCATCGTCCCGCAGGATCAGCGGCACATGCGCATCGAGGCCCTTGGCCTCGCGGCGCTCGCAAACAGTAATGATCGACACCGGCGCGAAACCCTCCCCCCGGACCCCCCACCCGGAAGCTGACCTTCACACCGATGCGCGCTATGGCCCGGCAGCAATCAGGCTGGCCTCCGCCAGCTCTTGGGTCAGCGCTACGGCCAGCCTGATTACTGCCTACCGTGGGCGTCCGTCGCCGACCTTACTGCAATGTTGCGGGCGGCGCAGACTGTCCAGATAACGCAACCAGTTCCTCGAAGGCGTATTTCTTGGAGCCGAAGGAACCGGAGAGGTCGCGGTTCAGCCGCTGGGGGGCGCCGCTGGCATGGGAACATTCGTGCAGGGCGGTGCGATGCCAGTTGATCGGCTCGAAGAACGCCTGCGGCGGCGGGACCATCACATAGTCATGCGCGGGAACGTAGAAGGCGCGGTTGCCTCCGATGCGGAAGTCGATGCCGGTGGCCGCAATCAACGCCTCGACCCGCGGCTCGATCAGGCCGGGTTCGGGGGGCGGCGCGGCCGCCGCGATTTCTTCGGGGAGGTTCTCGCATTGCGCGGCATTGAAGACCGTGAAGCGCTTGAGGAACGGGATGGCCTGCGCTTCCTCGCCCATCTCGCGAGCGCGCCGTCTCTCCTCCTCGGGGGTGAAGCGATCGGCATAGACGACGGTCGTGCCGCGCTCGCCTTTGCGGACATTGCCGCCGAGCGCGAGGGCCTGGCGGAAGGTCAGCCAGCTCTGGCCTGGAAAGCCGTGCTCGATCACGGCGCCCCAGAGAATCAGCACATTGATCCCGGAATATTGGCGGCCGGTCGCCGCATTCTTCGGCATGGCGAGGGGCGCCTTGGCCGCCGCGCTCCCCCAAGGCTGGACCCAGGGCACGCGGCCGCACTCCAGTTCGGCCACGATTTTGTCGGTGATTTCGTCATAGAGGCTCGTCCGGGCTGAGCCGGCGCGAGCGGTGCGGTCATGTCTCGTCATCGCGGTTCTCCGCGACGGGGCCGGAGGCCTCTCCTCCAGCTTCCAACCCGTCACGGAAAACCCCTCCGAACTCTCCCTCTAAGGGGGCGTTGCGGGGGCTCCCCGCAGAAGGGGTCGGCCGAGACTACAGGCTCGGCCGCAGGGGAAGGCTTTTCCCTCCCCGGGGCTTCCAGATCGCGGTTTACTTAGTTCCAATTAGCGGGATGTTGACTTCCAATCGGCCGATATGGATAGTTCCAAACTGTCGAGGATTCGGGGATCGGGATGTTCAAACGATTTATAGAGCGCCAGGCGGAGGAGGCCCTGTCGGATACGCCCGTGGTCCTGATCGTGGGACCGCGCCGGGCGGGGAAGACGACGCTCGTGCGAAAAATGGGCGAAGCCGGCCGGTCTTATATCACACTCGACGACCAGACGGTTCTGGACGCTGCCCAATCCGACCCGGCCGGATTCATCCGGGGCCTGGACAAGGCGATCATCGACGAGATCCAGCGCGCACCCGACCTGCTGCTGGCGATCAAGAAGACGGTCGACGAGGATTATCGTCCGGGCCGGTTTCTCCTTACGGGCTCGGCAAATGTGCTGACCTTGCCAAGGGTGGCGGACAGTCTGGCTGGCCGGATGGAAACCCTCCAGATGCTGCCGCTGGCCCAGGCCGAGATCGAAGGCCGGAGCCCGGAATTTCTCGAATGCCTCTTCGCGGGGAAGCTGGAAAGTCAGCCCAAGGCCATCGTCGGCGACGATCTCGTCCACCTCGTCCTGCGCGGCGGTTTTCCCGAAGCGATCGCCCGCGAAAGCGAGAGGCGGCGGCAGGACTGGGCGCGGTCCTATCTGGCCTCGATCCTCACCCGAGATCTGCGGGATATCGCCGACGTGGAGAAGCTGACCGAGCTTCCCAAATTCGTGCGGCTCCTGGCCGAGCATTCCGGCCAACTGGTCAACTATTCGCAGCTCGGCGCCGGCATCAATGTCAGCCACAAGACCGGGCAGCGCTATGTCGGCCTGCTCGAACAGCTGTTCCTCATCGCGACGATGCAGCCCTGGTTCACCAATGCGCTGAAACGCATCGTGAAGACGCCGAAGCTGCATTTCCTCGATTCCGGCCTTCTGGCCAGCGCGCGAGGGCTGACGTTCGACAGGGTCAAGGCAGATCGCGGGACGTTCGGCGGACCGTTGGAGAGCTTCGTGTTCTCCGAAGTGCTGAAGCTAATGACGGCCTCGGACCTGCGATTGACGCCGTATCATTTCCGGGATCGGGACATGCGCGAGGTGGACATCGTGCTGGAGCGCGACGACGGGAAGATCGCAGCCATCGAGGTCAAGGCAAGCGCCACAGTCAAGTCCGGTGATTTCAGCGGCCTGCGCGCGCTGGCCGAGGCCTGCGGAGATCGCTTCGCCTTCGGCGCCGTCCTCTATGACAATACCGATGTCGTACCGTTCGGCGACCGGCTGGCGGCGGCGCCATTGTCGTCTTTGTGGAGTTGAGCGGATGCGTAGAACTCGCCGGCGGATCGAATCGCGACGCGTAGCGAAGGGTCTGTTTGAGCAACGATACGCGGGATTGCCGGCGCCGTGATCTCTGGAAAATTCAAAAGGACGCTAAAACGCGCTGTCGATCTGGAAACGATGCGGCTCATCTCAAGCGATGACTTGATGGGCATGCACAAGGATGACTATCAGGTCATCCGTAGGCTTGCGACTAGGGCCAGGCTCGATCGCCGCCCGCGCTACGTGTGCGATCTCTGCGGGCATCCGGTCTATGCGCCCAGAGAAGCGCGTAGCGGACTACCCTACTGGAAGCATCATCCGGGAGCGCCGGAAAACTGCCCGTGGTGGACCGGTACGCCATCCGGCGTGGATGCCGTCAGCGGCCGGCAGTTTGACGGTGCCCAGGATAGCCCGTTGCACGCTAAGATCAAAGCCATCGTCGGGGAGCTCCTGACCGCCGATGTCCGCACCAAGCCTGGCAGCGTGATTGTCGACGAGTATGTAGTCACCGAGGGCGGGCGCCGCCGTCCCGATGTGCGCGCGGTTTACGACGATGTTCCGGTCGTTGTGGAGGTTCAGCTCGCAACGACTCAAATACCGATCATTCTTCAGCGCGAGGACTTCTACGCCAATGAGGCCTTCCGGCTTCTGTGGCTGACGTGGAACTTCCAGCCGCCGCAAGCAGACGGGCGACTGCTCAGTTCATTCGAAGATATCTACTATTCGCACAACAAGAACCTGTTCTCGATGGATGAGGAAACCATCCATATCTCCCGACAGGAGAAGAAGGTGTTTCTCCGCGCATTCTGGACCCGCGAGAATTTGTGGATGTCCAAGCTCGTGCGGCTGTCGGAACTGAACTGGCTGGCCAGTGGTCGCGCCTTTGCCGTTGCTCCGGAGCCACCCTGGCATGATGACTTTATCGCTCGATGGCGAGCCGCCACAGGCGAGCACGGGACGCCATGGCCGGCGCGCGGGACGCTCCTTGACGAACTTGTCACCAAGCTGGCTCTCTCCGATATCGACAGCCGGGGCCTCGAAGAGGCCGACATCGACTCGTTGATCAACTGTCTGCTCTCATTGCTCGATGGTCGCCCGGTCGGCTCCAGGCAGAAGAATCTTGTTGAGGTCCTGAACACCTTCCTGAATGTCGAGAGGCGACACCGCTTTGCGCGTCTTGTCCGTCGCTTTGCCGAATTGACCGGCCGGAACGACGTTCTGGAGGTCAGAAGCGTTCAGGCCAAGGTCGTAGCAGCACTTGGCAGCCCTCAGGACGATCCTCAAAGCATTACCGGCCGCATAGCACTTGGTCTTTTCCCGGGCGTTTTTCGCTCAGGACGATCGGAATCGAGCAAGCGCGTCGCCATGTCATAGGTTTAATTTGGCCAAGCCCGGGGCGTTCGGGCTCAGGAGGGGCATTTGTCGGGACCATCGGATAAGACAATTCGGAGATTGTTTGCTCTGTCGGGAAATGCGTGCGCGTTTCCCGACTGCCCGTCGCCGATTGTCGAGGCAGAGGGCACGATCACCGGGGAAATCTGTCATATGCGGGCGCAAAGCAGAGGCGGTCCGCGATATGAGGCATCCCAGTCGGAACAGGAGAGGCATGCCTTTGAAAATCTGATCCTGCTATGCCGACGGCACCACAAGATCATTGATGCGGAGCCGGACATCTACTCGGTCGAGGTGCTGGAGGAAATGAGGGCGATTCAGGCAACCCGATTTGGCCGGCCTGAACAGGCAAGCGATGCCGTCTATGCCAAACTGCTGCTGAACGCGAAACGTAGGGTGGAGATCAACAACAACAGCGGAAATGTTGTGGTCGATAGTCCCGGGGCGATCGTTGGCAGAACGGTCAACGTGAAGACATCGCGCCGCACCGTTCAGATCCAGCCTGCGGCTGGCACGATCGGTGCCGATCAGGACGCCAGCCGTTACGTTCAGCACCTGATCAGCCGTTACAACGAGTTCGCATCCAAGGAGCCGACCCGTGCGTCCAGGTTCAGCTATGGCCCAATCTCTAAGAACATTGAGAAAACATTCGGATCGCAGTGGAAGCTGCTTCCGATGGCTGACTTCGCCGATCTGTGTGCATATTTGCAGGGCCGGATCGATAAGACGCGTATTGCCAGGTTGAACGCATCCAAAGGGCGACCATCGTACTCAAGCTTCGAGGCGTACACGCAAGCAAGACTTTCCCGAGCGGAAAAGTGAGCACGCAATGACGGATGCGCCTACGCTGGCTGTTTTGGGCCGCGATGCGATCGTGCATCTCCTGTTCACGGGTTTGCGGCTCCGACGGGATCGACGGCGAGGCTGGTCGGGAAGCCGCCATGGGGTGGCGCGATATAGGCCTGGCGCGCCTTGGCGATCGGCCACTTCTTGTCGCGCCACCAGTAGAAGTCGAGATGCCCCCGCGCGGCCTGTCGTATTTCACGTTCCATCTCGGTGCCCTCCCGCGTTCCGGGGACGACGAGAAGGCGTCCTGTCGCAAAGCATCGCACTGCGCCGCGAGCCGTGGTCTCGGTATCGAACACGACGTCTTCAAGGCATATGCCGTAGATATCGCGCGCGATGGCGCCCGTTTCGCTTTCGATGAGAATATCCTTCGACGCCTTGTCGAACCAGACCTTGACGCGGCTGCCGATCGCCGGCGGCTGCCGCTGGATGGACGGAATAGCCGGCTTGGGCCGCTTATCTTTCGGCATCGCTGAAACTCATCATTGTCGTTGATCCGGAGGAACCATGCTCGACCCTCAGCGTCGTGCCGCGGCGATCGACGCAACGATCGCCGCCATCGAGCGGAACAGGACCAGGGGATCGTCCTTCGATGGAAGGAATCCGCGCCGGCGCCAGAATTCCGCGGCCTCGTCGTCGACGGCGTTGACCATCAACGCGCGGCCGCCGACCAGCCCTGCCGCGGTCACACAGCGCTCGAGAGCGTGCTTGAGCAGGCCTGTACCGATCCCGCGCCCTGCCCAGCCGATGTCGGTTGCGAGTTGCCCGAGCAGCAGGCATGGAACCGGATCGGGGGGCTGGCCGGTGCGAACGGACCGCGGCAGGACGCCGGGAACGACGGCGGTCGGCGCGAGGCCGTAGTAGCCGACCACACGCCCCGCCTCGTGCACGACCAGGACGGCGGTAAAGCCCTTATCCTGGTTGGAGAGCGCCCGGGTCTTGAGCCAATGGTCGAGGGTCGGTTTTCCGCAGGTGAACCCGGAAACGTCGTGAGACGCGGTGAGCGGTTCGGGAATCGAGAGGACCAAGGCTCAGCTTTTGGCGCCGTAGCCGGGCTCCCACGGCGCCGGACGCTTTACCAGTTCAACGATTTCGGGCACCGGGGTCGCGGGTCCGGACAGGATCTTCATGAAATCGGCGAAGCCCTCCGGGCTCATGCGGATGAGCCCGTTTTCCATCAGCACATCCTCGGCGGCGCGCACGGCGGCCTCGCGCACGAAGTCCGTGCGCGAGCGACCGCGCAGGCCGGCGGCGCGATCGATCATGGCGACGTCGGCCTCGGGAAGGCGCATCGAGATCGGGTGTTCCTTGCGTTCAGCGTTGGTGGCCATGGTTTTCTCCTACAAGGGAGAGATAGGCGATTGTAGCGTAAATTGCAATACGAATCTCCGGTCAAACTTCCGCTGCCGGCGCGCCTGTCGCGGCGATCAAGGTTGCCGGGCTCTATGCTGCGAGGCTCTGCTCCGCTCCTTCGGTGTCCTCGTCACCGATCGCCTGAAGCAGGAAGCGCGATAGCGCCGCTTTGCGAGAATCTCGGTCCAAGGCATAGGCGGTCTGTTTGAATTCGATCCCGTCGAGCAATCCCTGAATGTAGCCAGAGATCGTAGCCGAGACCAAACCTGACACCGACATGATCGAGCGAGTGCTCGCAATCGTGGATGCCAACCCCGCGGCCAGGCCGGACGACCGCTCGCTGATCTGGATGATCCGAGCTTGCACTGGGGCACTCGGGCCATGTGCCGAGAGCTTGCTGTTGACGGTCGCCACCGGCGATGACGATAGTACTGGCATCGGCGACATCAAGCATGGCGAGCGCGCCAAGGAACCCGACTGGAAGCGCGCCTTCACGTTGGGCAGAGACTTGAACGGCAAGGCGATAAATTCGGCGCGAGGCTCGGCATTGGAAATGCTCGGCGGCATGTGCTGGAGCTCGAAGGAGACGTTCGAGAAATATCGGCCGATCCTTGATCCAATTATCGGCGTCCCGGCCGCCGCCCATGAGACGGTACGGCACGAAGCGAGTGACTGTTTCCGGCGCATGAGGACTTCGGACATCGCCTCGCATGCGGGGCTGTTCGAAGCTTATGTCGCGTCCCGATATTTCGAGACCGACCGGACCTATTTCCTACACCGGCTGGAATACGCGCCGCCCGGGCTCGACGAGCTCGTGCTCAAGCTACTTGAGGATACACTCAAGGCGCGCACCGAAGGAAATAATGATCCCCGGGCCTATGAATTGCACGAGATAGGCGAGCTGGCGCTTAAGCTCTATGCCTCGAACGTCGACCACCCCCTGCGCCGAACCCGCGCGCTCGACCTGATCGACCGCCTTGTCGAGGACGGTCTGATGGCAATGCAGAAGCTCGAGGCAGCCTGAACTGATCGGCTCGATCCGAAATCAGCGAAAACTGTGCTGGATCGCCGCAACGACGGCGCGTTCCTCTGCGAGTATCGCTTCGATCAAGGCCTGGAGCTGGCGCGTGGTCCCGCCTGAAAATCGGTCACCCCCCGCATCTGATTAGCTCATCGAGAGCTGCCATACATTCAAGCACTCGTTAACGAAGCCCGCCCATCTATCTTAGGTCGACCTGGTGCGCCAAGCATGTGCTAGTTACGTTGCAAGCCACGCCTGGAGCGCAGCCATGGCATTGCCAAGGTATCGCCGGAGTCTCGGTTCGATGATCGACAGAAGTTCCATGTCTGCAAGCAGGTGATCGGCATCCTGCTTGTCCAAAACGCTGAACGCCAGTTCGTCCGCCCACTTGCCAAGATAGGCCGACCAGGCATCGAACTCCGCGTGGGCGGCTGCGGCGGCGATCGCGATTAGGAATTCGCGTTGTGCCTTGGGCGGATGGGCGGAATCGATCCGGTTTTTGCGCACCATGACCCTGAGCTCGTCCGCCAGTGCCGTGTTGCGGCTTGCGCTCGCAACACCGGCAAGTCCTGTGAAAATATTCTCGCGCATATCCTGGTCGACATCGCCGTCGAACCTATGCCCGGCAGACCGCATCAACTCGACCGCCCGCTGAACCCGATCGTTGCCGATCGAGAACAAGCCCCGCAGATTGATAAGCGCGGTGACGCTCTTCGCGCTGAAGTCCTGCGGCGCCAGCGCTTCCGCGAGGATCGCATCCCATTCCGCCGGCATCGTCGAAGTCTCGCCGCCCGTATGCCCTTCGAGCGGCCCGGGCAGAAAACTGCCGGGGAAGATCATGCTGCGCGGCAGGTCGGTCTCGCCATCACCGAACAGCAGGTCATGGAGCGGGCCCGCCTGGACATTATCCCGATATGTCGAAGCAGCGTTCGAGATCCGTCCGAGGAACTCCGCCTTGAGCTGATCCGGCGTACAATAATCCGCGACCCAGCGCGGCTCCTCACGCAACTCGCTCAGCGTCTGATAATAGAAATGCCGTCCGCGCTGCCCGATCGCCCATTTCGTGAAATGCTCGATACCGACATGACCATAGGCGTGTCGCTCGAACAGCCCCGCTTGCGCGAAGATCGCCAAACGTCGCTGGAACGGCGGCAGGTCGGCCAGCACGCCGGTACGGCTGATGTCTCCACCGACATATAGCAGAATGCCCATCAGGAAATGCAGTCTTCCTTCGACATCCGTCGTGTCGAGGTCGCGGATTGAGGTCACAAGCTCGAGGATGGTCCGCTCGAGCGAAGGAATTCTCGGTAGAGCAGCCAACCCTGTCTCGATCGCGCCGATGCGCGAGAGCAAGTCGCCGGAGCTGACGGCCCATTCCAGCAGTGCCACCAGCTCGCTCTCTGCGAGCGTCGCGATGTCGCTCGCGGCGAGAATCGACGAGTGGCTTGCAAGTAGCAAGGTCAGACGGGTGACGGCGGGGTCATGTAGCGCAAGCTGCCTATTGATATGCGGCGCCAAGACTTCTGCGGCGAGTTGCGGGACTGAAGATGCTGCCCCCTTGCCGATGAGGTTCTCATAATAGTCGCGGTCGGCGGGTACCAACGTCTCGGTCTTGCCGGTCGGGCCGCTGAATTGCTGCTCGATCTTTCGCCCGATCTCGAGCGGCGTATGGTCCAGCGCTGCGTCGAGGTGGCGAAGCTCCTCGTTGCGCAGAGGCCGCTCGGTCAGTCGTACTCGCCAGTCAGCCAAGGCGTCGGGACCGAGCCCAGCAAACGCCAGCGCGGCGTCGAATTCGTCCAGGCGGGATTTCGCGTCGTGATGCAGGGCGACAAAGCCGTGAAGCTGAAAGCTCGCCTGGGCGTTCCGGACTTTCAGGATCTTGCGCCCGGCGTTTTCGCCGGGCTCGATCGACCATTCGCCGCCATCGTCATCTTTCACCGTCGCGGACGCATCGCCACTGCGGTACAGTTCGCGGATCGCGTCGAAGAACGCGGCGCGACCGAACCGCGCCTTGTCGCCGTCGAAGACAATCATACCGTCCAGCTTGAGGTTCAGCACCTCGCGGAACCGGTCGTCTTCGACGACCTCCCGCAGGATCGTCTCGGGGAAGAGCGACAGCGCTTCGCGGCGCGTGAGCGGCACGTCGTCCTCAGTCATCGCTGATCGCATCTTCCGCGAACATCAGAATGAACTGCTGCACATGATTGATCAGCCACGCATAGATCTTGGGCTCGGTATGTTTGAGCGGCTCCAGCACCTCCTCGTGCATCCAGCTGTCGAAACGATCGCGCGCACTAACTTCGATCTGATGACGGCTGATCAAAAGGCTGTTGACCGGGATTGCGAGACCGTAGGTCGCCATAACGGAGCCGTCATGGTCGGTGATCATGGCCGACCAGTTGCGCATGTCGGCCCGTGCCAGGAGCCAGCGCGATCTCGCGCGGGCAAGATCGTCCGCGACCGCATCATTCCATTGCAGACCGATCGTATCGACGAGAACGGAGGTCAGCCGCTGTAGCCATTCGGCTTCCGCCGGAAGTCGCAGCCAGGACCGCATCTGGATCATCATAAGGTTCTCGCGAAATGCGCGAAGCTCGCCGGTTTCGAGCATCTCGCCGTCCTTCAGGCGCGAACGCGCGACGAGTTCGGCCAGTTCTTCCACCGAGGCGGGAATCAATAGCAATCCCGAGCGGCGCAAGGTCGTCAGGTGGCGGCGGTGTTCCTCGTCGGAGATTGCATTGTCGGCGTACAACGTGGCGAGGAGGTCGAGCGAGGTCCATATCGGAGACCCGCCATTGTCACTGTCAATATTGGCGTGGCGGTTCATGTATCGGTCGTCGCAGACGATCGCGTCGACATGGCCGGTAAGCTCGATCACGGACATATCGGGATGTGCCCTGAGTTCATCCGAATTGCCGCTTGCCGCTAGCTTGACGGTGCCCGACGCGATCCCGGCGGCCAACGGAACTCGAAGCCGTTCGATCACCGCTTCGATTGCGGTTGCCTGGCTCTGCAGCCCGATCAGCGCATTCGCTTCGTCCACCTGATGTTGCGAGACAAAGACCTTCAAGCCCGCGACCGCGATCTTGTCCAGCACGCCGGCCGTGTTGAGGTAGGATACCGAAAGGTCGTCGAGGTAGAGTTCAGCCGCGTCCTCGATGACGACTTCGGTCGCCCATCGCATCTCATTTGCTTCCAGATAGGCGCGGGCGCGCTGTTCCTCTTCCAATGTTAGCTGGCCGGCCTCGACGAGCTTGTCGACGACGGCGAGGCACGACACAAGATGGTCGGCGAAACGCGAAAGATCGACGCCTTCCCCGCGGAACGAACCAACCTTTTGCACGGGTGCCGAGCGAACGACGATCCGTTGCGCCTCGCCCTCGGGCTGGCCTTGCGCCTCGCCAAGCATCGCGGCCAGCGAGCGGCCGACGATATCGACGAGCTTTTCATCGACCGGTGTCGATGGCATAAATCGGAGCATCCGGCCAGCGCTCAATGCGCGCGACATGCGGTGCGCAAAGGCAATGCGGCTTGGCTGATGAAATGCAAGTCGCTGGCGTTCGCCAAAGAGCCAGCCAAGCGTCGAATGGGCGATCGTGACGATCCAGCGCGCGGTGACAAGCTCGATCAGGTCAAGCGAGGCGAGAATGATCAGCGAACTCCCATCGAGTGCGATCGAACTGGCCTTGGGGTTGGGCGCCCCTCGCACACCGCTATAGGCGGGAATGACCGAGCGTCGCCGCGGGTCGGGTTCGTCCCGGTTGGCGAGCATTGGCGGCAGGAGCAGCTCGAGGCTCGGCCGGCGCAGCAGCTTTGCCGCCACATAGCGCGGGATGTCTCCAGCTTTGAGCTTGTCCCAGGCTTCCGAGACGCGCTTGTCCCAATCGGGCGCCTGGTCGATTAATTCCTCGATGTCGGCCGACTGGACCGGGCCATCGTCGCCCGAGAGATTGGCAGCCGTCGCAAACCACTGGTGAACATGGTCGGCATTCTCGAGGCCTTGCTGTGTCGACAGCATATAACAGCCGATCAACACTTCTGGATCAGCAGGCGACCTTTCGGCCGCAAGGGCGATCAGCCCGGTCACCCGGGTCGATCCGATCTGTGCCGCCAGCTGCGCCGTCAGGAGCAGCTCTTCGGCCGTTCGACTGTCGCGCTTCGACCATTCGTCTTCGACATGCACTGAGAGGTCGGGCCACCGGCCAGTCGTGATCAATATGTTTATCAGCAATGCGCGATCATCGGCGACGTCGCGCTCTGCCCGCAGGCCGGTGAGGACGGCCGTTGCCTGCGCGACGTCGCCGGCGTGATAGGCCGTCCAGGCCTGCGCCGAGCGCAGGAGCGGCGACGTGTCGATCAACTCCGGGACATCGCCAAGGATCGTCGCGACATCATCGGTACGATCATGCCGCAGTAGGAATTGCACGATGCTCTCGGCATCATGTCGCGCTTTCGTTGTGGTCACCAGCAACCGGGCAAGCTCGAAGAAGCGCTCGGAATAGCCCTGGCGCGACATCGCCAGCACGAGTTGCGCGAGATTGGCCGTGACCGGTGACATGGTGTAAGCGGCTTCGAGGTCCGCAATGCTTGGCCCGGTCGCGCCGGTCGCGATGATTGCCTGCAGTTTGGCGCGCTCAGCGTCGTCGATACCGTCGGCCTCATCGAGGCGGCGCTGTGCCTGGTCGAGACGATCGGCCGAGCTCAGCATTTTGATCTCGATGTCGAGGAGGCCGGGTCGATTAAGGTGCGCCAGCATGACGCGCATATGCTTCTGGAGATAATCTGCGGCATCCGCCGCCGTTGCCTGACAATTGGCCAAGGCGAGCCGAGCAAGCGCCGTTTCGACATCCCCTTGCGGATTGAGCGCATCGGCGCGAGTCAGCGCGCGCTCGACGGCGGCGAAATCGAGCGAAATGCCAAAGGCCAGTCCGAGCGGAATCCATGCGATCGGATCGTCAGCGCTCAGCTTGCCTTCAAGCGCTTCGCGGGCCTCAGCCTGGGTCTCTGTATCGCGCAATCGCAGCCATAGCGCGAGATTCTCGAACGCGCGGGCGGCGCGGCCGCACTTGAACCTATCCGCGGTCTCGGTCGCCGAGTTCAGAAGCGCGGCCGCGGCTCGGCGATCGCGCATTGCCTCGACGGTGTCGAAAAGCGGGAAGGACGCCGCGTCGAGCGGCGTGCCCGAAGCAACGACGCCGCGAAGATCATCCGGCACATTGTGCGTGATCAGCGCCATCGCCACGGCCTGCCGCGCCGCCGGCGCTTCCTCGAAATCGTCCTCAGTTAGGGTCTGCGCGCCGGCATAGGCATCATCCCAACGCTGGGCCTGCATGAGCGAGGTAAGCAAGATGTGCTTTCCGTCAGCATCGAGCAGGTCGAGCCCAATCCCGGCAGTATCGGCCCATGCCACCATTCCCTCAGGCCCGTCGCGATTGAGCACGATCTGAAGTGCCGCTGTCCGCTTTGCTGGAGAATCGATGGGCGTCAGCACCGCTAGGCCGCCGTCGGCGTCGGACCGCGCCTGCAAGAACGCCCGCGCGATCACCGCATTCTCGCTGCTCTCAAGCTCGGTCGCAGCGCCCAGCAAGCCTTCGGCCACCGAGGCGTCGTCGTCGCGGGCGAGATACCGTGCGCAATTTGCCAGCGCGACCGCGCGAACCGCCGCGGACGCGCGCGCCAAGTCGCCTTTTTGAATCCGATTTACGAGCCGAAGCGCCTCGGCTTTATGGCTACTGCCTTCGAAGAACCGGCTGCGCTTCATCCTCCCGAGTTCGTTTCCGATGTGGGCATCGAGGAGGTCTATCGGGATGGGTGCCGTCGCGTCGGCGATCTGGCTTGTAGCGCCGCCGATTGCTTCCATCATCAGGCGGTCGCCGACCGTCAGGTCGCGCGTGATGCTGAGCGCCACGAAGGCCACGGCATATTCGAACGCCGCATACCCTCGGCCTGGCCCATCGGCCTCAGGATATTCAGCGTAGAACGCCGCCGCCTCGTCAGCTTCATTCTGTATAGAGTCGCCTCGGATCAGCGCTCGAACGGCAGCCTTGACGAGGCCTTCGATCTTCTCGGTAGAAATCCACTGCGCCGTTGGCGCTTCATCGAAAAAGGCAGGGCGCCCGGAGATCTTGCCCTTGAGATAGTCGAGCAGCGCCTTTTCCGGCTTATCGGCATTTCGGGCGAGGACGTCGAGGGCAGCCGACATCTCGGCATCGACGCCGGTAAACGCGATCAATTTTTCATCAGCGCCGCGCAGCTTGTATTCCCGTTCTACAGCCTTGATCAGCGGTGCCACGGCGGCTGTGACCAGCTTCAACGGATCGATTGGAATGGTCATAGGCTGGCGCGTCCGACCGAAGCGGCCGAACTCGGCACACGATGCCGCACCGGCGATCGGCTTTCGGATACTCCTCTCGTGGGTTGTTGCCTTGCTGGTCTCACTTAATCGTTCTGCTCATGCGTTGTTATGATTATTGATCGGCATAGCTAGCGTGTTTGAGCCTTCATTGCCACGCGAACTGCCACCATTTGGCCATGGGAATCGCGCTTGTTGGACGCGGAGAGAATGACGGCGTCCTGAAAGCGGAAATTGCTTCTAGAGCAAATTGCACGAAATCTGAATCATCCGCTTCCCCGAGCGAAGACGAGGGGCATGTTCGAGCGGAGCAAGAACCGCTGCGTCGCAGCCTCGACTTCGCTCGGCAGAGCCCCTCGTCTTCGCTCGGGGAGACGGTGCAGATTTAAGGCTCGCTGCTCTAGCCTTTCCGGCCGCTAGCCAAGCGCGACCAGCCTGTTCCCATCTATCTCTGCCGGTATCGGCTCGTCGATGATGGTCAGAATTTGGGGATCGCAATGGTCATCAGCCATCAGAGCGGTCTCGAATATGGGAACGCTCGTCGTGAGCGGCTTTGGAGTGTCGCTGACCGGTATCTCGGCCTTGATTCGCAGGAAGCCGAATTCTTCCGACGCGGCCAGCCTGAGTTGCGCCATTTTGCCGTCGATCATCTTTAACCGCGCACCGTGCATGATGTTCAGCGCGTAAAGGCTGATGAACGTCGAGACTGATTCGAAGCTGTTCCTGCTTTCCTCCGCCAGCGCCCCTTCTGCGATGAGCAACTCCACAAAGTCGCTCCACAGCGTTTTGTCGTCAAAAACGAACTGCCACATCTTGCTGAGACCGAACACTTTCAGCACCTGAGACTCGCGCTCTTTGAGCGGCTTGCCCGCGGCGAACTTCCTGATCGCCTTGTTAAAGGACTGTTCCGCGGTCTGGCGCGAGATGCCGAGCCTCTCCTTGATCCGTTCGTCTGGCATGATCCTGAAGTTTGCGCGCCCGGCCTCTTTCAAGTGATCAGTGGTCAGGTTGGTTAGGTAGAGCTGCTGATGCCACAGTCTGGCGCTAGTTAGGATGTCGTTGGCGCGTGTCAGGCTGATGCCCGTGTTTCGCTCGTGACGATGAGCAGCGAAATGCCCGATCTCTTGAATGCTAGCCCGGCCGGGCTTGTGCATGCGGAGATCGGAGAAAAGGTTGTGAAGGTCGATAACCTTGCGCTCTCCGCGGATAAGTCGCGCGACGCGCCGCTTGTGATCTTCTTGGAGCATGGCAAATTTTCCTGAGTGTACGCCAGCCAATCTAAGAGCAAAACTTCCCTTGATGTTGATCTATTTTTTCTCCTTCTTCGTTCGGGTCAGCTCGACGACCATGCGCATGGCGCGCGACCAACGTGTGAGAGATTTGCAAGACTATGACAACACAAGTGCCGTCTGATGACGTGAAGGTAGGACTGGCAAAAATTCGCGGGGCACTCGACTGGATCGACAGTAAGCTTCCCGACGTGAAGATTGAGGGCGACCACCGCCATCGCATTCCGGCTCAGCTCTACGATCTGGCGCTCGAACATGCCGGGAGCATTCTCGACCTCATCGATACGTGCCGATACGCCAGTGCCTTTGCCCTGGTGCGCTGCGAATTCGAATGCTTCGTTCGAGGGGCGTGGATTCACCACCGCGCGACCGACGACGAGATCGAGCAATTTGTCGAAAAGGACGAGATCAAGCCCAAGATATGGCAGCTTATCGAGGCGCTAGAACAACATCCGCCGTTCGAAGACAAGCTCCTGTCGAACGTTAAGGAAAAGGTTTGGACGCCGATGAACGGCTATACGCACGGCGGCATCCACCAAGTGAGCCGCCGGCTCGTAGGCGATTTCATCGAGCCTGCATTTGAAGACGAATCCCTGCTGGAGGTCATTCAGTTTGCAGGCATCATGGGCTTGATCGCTTTCGGGGAAATCGCTGCGATGGCTGAGCGAGAGGACATTGTCGCCGAAGCGCAGGCGATGATGGACAGCGGCGCAGCTCAGGTACTCCACGCCTGATCGATCAAAGAATAGCCACTCGCACAATAGCGCCGGACTCCCTAGATTCTGGCGCCATGCCAAAAGAATATGTCTCATCCGAAACGATCAAGGAAGGCCTGCGGCAAGATGTCCTTTGGCTGCTGGTCACAGTCTACTCATATGTGACTCGTCGGCGCTTCGAGGGCCTCGGGAAAATGTCCCGTGAGGCGTTCGTGGTGGACTGCATCCTTCTGGAAAGCGCAGCGAGAGATATCGTGGGCCGGCTAACTGCGCTCGACGATGACACCAAAAACAATCGGTCATTCCAGACGCTGTTCGTGGCCTTGAAGCGCGAAGGGCTGGATCCCAAGCGCACCAAGGATCTCGATGCGAAGATCAAGCAGTACCGCAAGCTGGTGAACAATCTTAAAGTCTCGCATCGCAACCGCTATAGCCCATGTAAATACGGATGTTGCAGTGGTTCCCCGCGTGCTGGACGATCCGGTCCCTTTCGAGGCAACTGCCTCGCTAGCAGTGAATCTTCTCGACGACATCGTCGGGCGTAGGATCGGCTACACGTACAAAATGGCTTCCGATCTCAAGGTCGATCTCCGCAAGGCTCTATCGGACAACCCAGAGGACTGCGAAGACCCAAGTTCGCTTGCTCGGCCCTGATAGACGCGAGCATGGGATCAGGACGTGGGTTGCGCCGCTGAGCGTCCACTTCTGGACGCGGTAATCGAGACGTCAAGCGGCTGAGATAAAGGCGCGAAGCTGACGCGCTGGCTTGCCGGTCGGAGCGTCCGCTATCTCAATTGGCACTCCTGATAGGAGACGTTCCGGAGTGTCCAACATAGCTGCCACTCCTGCGACGTCGCCTCCCGACCAGGATCAGTCGTTCGCTTCTGGCGGCGCGAATGTCGCAATTTGACAGGAGCGCTCATTTGGGTTGCGTCAGACTGACCGGCGGGATCTGTCGCACGGAGCGTGTGCATTCATCTGTCTCTTCAGCCTAGTTTCATGCAAATCATTTTCTTGTTGCAGGTTCACATATTGTTCTAGTCTACCCTCATGCCAAAGCAGCTCACTCCTAATCAGATACTTGGCGAGATCGGCGAGAACGCCGTCCGTGGCCGCTTCCTGTCCATGGGCTTCCAGTTCGACGGCAGATCGAGGCTGGAGGCCGGCATCGACGGAATCGCCGAGGTGATGGAAAAGGGCCAGCCTATGGCTCGGATGATCGCGGTCCAAGTGAAGGCCAAGGATGACGGGCGCTACGCCTCTGAGACCGACGACGGGTTCGCCTATCTGCTTCGTCGGCAGGATCTCGATTACTGGAAGGGATCGAACCTGCCGGTGATCGTCGTCTTCTACCGGAGGTCGGACAACAGCTTCTACTGGAAGGAGGTATCGCGGGACAGTGACCAGGCGGAACGGCGCCTGCAGATCGACAAGGCCGCCGACGTGCTCGACAACAGTAGCGTCAACCGGCTCGCGGGCCTGACCGTGCCGAAGGCCGGGTTCGGCTACTACGTCCCCGCCCTCGGCGGCGGCGAGGAGGCGCTGGTCAACATCCTGCCGATTGATCTCCCGAAGGAGATCTACGTCGCCTCCACTCCATACGATGGTCGACGTGCGACCGCGATCTTACTCGACGGTGAGGACGCGCCACGCTTCGACTGGTCCATCGCGGGCGGGACTTTCTGGTCGTTCCACGACCCCCGCAATTCGGCCTGCAGCCAGATCGTGGATCTCGATCAGGTCGACGCCATCGACACCGTCGACCTAGCCTTCCACGACGACGTCGACGAGCAGAACCGGTTCATGCACCTGCTGCGTCAGGCGCTTCGGCACCAGACGCGTGACGATCTAAACTGGAGCAAGGACCGCAAGATCCTCTACTTCCGGGCGCTGGAGAAGGGCGTTCCCCGCAACTTCGCCTATGAATCAGCCAAGAAGAAGACCGATGCTGACGTGGTGATGGTCGCCATGAGCGATAAAGAGGACGGCAGGGTCTCGTTTGTCCGCCACCACGCCTTCTCGCCGCGCTTCGAGCGCCTCGGCGACAGGTGGTATCTGATCGTCTCGCCCACCTACTACTTCACCACCAACGGCTTTACGCCCCATCCGCATCCCGGCGCCCTTCTCGCCGGGAAAAAGCGGCTCGACAAAAGTGCGGCGCTGCGGGGACAGGTCATCATGTGGCACCGCTTCCTGACCCAGGCTGACCGAGAATCCGAGCGGGCCGCTGGCGGCCTTTTCGGCGTCGAGATGGCGACGGAACCTAGGCTCCGCTTCGGCGAGCCGCCTACGGTTCAGCTTGAAACGCGAGTCCCAGAGGACGGCTGGGGAGCCGGAAGGAAGAAGGCTGAGGCATCCGATCAGCAGGAGGGGCTGTTCGCATGAACTCCTTCGACACTCGAATCTTCAAGGAACCCGAACTGGAGTTCGGTGACCATCATCACCATCCCGATCCCCGCCTCGGCCTTTTCGAGGCTGGACCTCTCCAGCCGTTCGTTGGGGACGTCATCAAAATCGGCGTTGTGGGCAGCGCCAAGACGATCGAGGACACGCGGAAATTCCTCGAGACGGCTGCGAGCGGCGTCGATGGCAAGTCCGAGAAGCACCCTAACATGCATCCGGCGTTCCCAGGCTTGGGCAACCAGAGCCCATACCGCTGCCGCTTCGAAATCGAGGAAGGCGCCACGGCGGCGCTTTCGCAGGGCAAGCTCGACAGGATCGCGAAGGAACCCGACCACCAGAAGGCCGTCGAGATGGCGGTGGACGAGATCGTCGCCGAGCTCGAAGCCCTCGCCGATGGCGGCAACCGCCCCGACGTGACGATCGTCGCGCTGCCGGTGCGACTGCTGGAACGAGTGTGGAACGCGAAGGTGGATGCGGGTGGCACGACCGAGAAGGATGATAGCAGCGGTTCGGACGCGCCGAACTTCCGTGGTATGCTGAAGGCGCGCGCGATGCATCTCGCCTTCCCGATCCAGATCGTCTGGGAGGATACGGTCGACGACAAAGTGTCGATCCCGCAGAAGATCAAGGAGAGCAGCGCCCGGAAGATCCAGGACGCGGCCGGCCGCAGCTGGAACCTACTTACCACGCTCTATTATAAGGGTAGCGGGCGAATTCCCTGGCGGCGCATGCCGAAGGAGGGCGAGTTCACCGCCTGCTATATCGGCATCAGCTTCTACCGCGAAGCTGGGGGCCAGCAGCTCTTCACCAGCGCCGCCCAGATGTTTGACGAGCGAGGCCGCGGCTTCGTGCTGAAGGGCAAGCGCGCCTACACCGAAAGCCGCGGGCGCCATCCCTACATGACGCGCGAGGACGCGCGCGAGATCGTCGAGAACGTACTCGCCGCCTACAAGACTCACCACAAGACGCTCCCAGCACGGGTGATCGTGTTGAAGACGTCGCGCTTCAAGGACGAGGAGGCCGATGGCATCTTGGAGGCGCTTGAGGCTGCCGGTACCGAGATGCGTGACCTTGTCTGGGTCCAAGAGTCCTACTCGGTTAAGCTGCTACGCGACGGAAACTATCCTGTCCTGCGCGGCACCTTCGTCGACCTCGGCGGGAACGGCCTGCTCTACACCAATGGTAGCATGCCCTATTACGGTACCTACCCCGGCATGTACGATCCACGCCCGCTGTTGCTATGCCCCCATCCGAGCTGCGACAGCACCGTCTCTCAGCTGGCCGAGGAAGTGTTCTCCCTCACCAAGATCAACTGGAACTCGACCCAGATGAATCAGCGCCTGCCCATCCCCATCCGGGCGGCACGCATGGTCGGCGAGATTCTGAAATACATGAAGGAAGGCCAGGTCGAGAGCACCGACTACCGCAAATACATCTGACCGGCCGTGAGGCGATCTGCGTCGCGAAATATCCCAACAAAGATCTGCTGAACCATTTTGAGAAGGGGATCACGCCAAAGCCGAATTCACTTACCCGGATCGTATTACGATCCTATGACCTGCCATTACGAACTGACCGCGAGCCCGAACCTTGCAGATGGAGCTTAAGCGCATCCACGAATGGTCGGTATCGGTGTAACCGGACGTTTCCTGTTGCGGTGCCGACCGGCAGGAATGTCCCAAGCCTCGCCCTTCCTGCCGGTCAATTACGGTTCCCAACGAGTGTCCGCTTCCGGGTACGGCATCCAAGCTGGTATGTGACCGAGAACGGCGTAAAACGGCAGGAACTGCTGGTCCCCGATCTCCTCAAACGATTATTACCCAGTTCTCATCTTCATCATCTTGGGTGCGCCAAACCTCTACAAGCACGGAAATCCGGCGTTTCTGGCTGACACCGTTCCCGAACAAAAGAGAGAACTCTGGCGGATATTGGCCGATAGGCGAACGTCGGGTCTGAAACAGGAATGTGAGAATAGCTGCCATTCCTGCGACGTCGCCTCCCGACCAGATCACGGCGTTCGACAGTGCGAGGATGTGCGTCCGGATCTGACATGAGCCGACGTTCGAATGCCGTGAAGCCTGCCGTTCCGCAGTTGCGCCCGCTACGCATCGCATTATGATGGACGTATGAAATTCATCACTCTCAATCGCGCGTTGGCCTTCCCGCTGATCTGAGCGGGC
>JBIQHE010000008.1:0-131963 GCA_044508875.1 Sphingomonadales bacterium
TACATCGTCCAATCAACCAGTGAGGAACTGTCCGGAAATTAAGGGGCAACGACAGTGGATCTTCAGCAGGCAGATAGACCACTTGCCCGGTGGGAAACTCGCCTATTTCAAGTAAATCAGGCCCGCCTGCAATCTGTGCAGCCAATTGAAGGGCCAACATGGATTTACCAGCCCCACCAGGCGACACAAGAGCACCAACAGTGCCAGCAACCATATTAGGCAGAACATAATCAATGGGTGGCGGCAATTCCGTGAAAGCCGCCATAAGATCAAGAGCCATATAACTAGCCCTCTATAGGGCCAGGTCGCGCAGCTTGATCACCCGATGATTTACGTGCCTCAATCCACTCTTCGACCTCTGACAAATCCCAGGCGACATTTCTACTGGTTAACGCGATACGGCGTGGAAAATCCCCTCTCTGCTCCAGGTTATAAATTGTTCGTGTCGAAAGCGGGATCATCTCCAGGAGCTTCTTCCTGTTGATGAGGGTCTTTATATTTTGCATGGGTCAATACCTCTCAAATGAATAGTTGCTATTCATCGAGTAGCTGCGCGAAGCAGCTAATCGGTAATTGACCTGCCCGATGCCAATGGCGGCCTTATTTATAAATTCACGGCATCAACTTCAATGCTATCAAAGATAGCAAAAACATCAACCCTTACTGCCTCCCGAAGTCCACTCATCAATCATATCGGCCCAATCCTGCAACATCGCCGCCCGCTGCTCGCGGTACTCAGCCTTGTTGTAGACAGCCCTCACGCCCTTCTGCTCGTGCGCCAGGCACTTCTCGATCCAGTCGGTGTTGTAGCCGGCCTCATGCAACAGCGTGCTGGCTGTGCGCCGCAAATCATGCGGTCCGAACTTGGTAAGTGACTTCCCATCTTTCTGCGCCGCCTTGTAAGTCAGCGTCAGCACCTGGTTAAGTGTGGCAGCGCTCATCGGCGCATCCGAGTCGTACCGTGATGGCAAAACGAAGTCGGAACCACCGGCAAAGGTTTTCATGGCAATGAAAATATCCAGAGCCTGCTGGGACAGAAATACCAGGTGCGGGTTACGGCGTTTCATCCGCTCCTTTGGAATCGTCCACAACGCTTCGCTGAAATTGATCTCGCTCCAGGTCGCATTGGTCAGCTCGCTCTTGCGCACCATCGTCAGCAATAACAGCTTGGCCGCCGCACGGTTTGTTGGGCTTGTGCCCACTCGCTCCATGTACTGGTACATCAGCCCAATTTCTTCTGGCGTCAACGCTCGGTCACGTGGCTCGAATCGAGCGATGCTTGTTGGGCGCACCAGTTCTGCCGGGTTTTCGACCTTCTGCCCACGCTCGATGGCCCAGCGAAATACCTGCAACACGATTTCACGCACATGAACGGCGGTGGCCGGTGCGCCTCGCTCAACAATGGCATCAGCCAGCGCCCGCAAGTCTTCGTGGGTGATCTCCACCAGCTTCTGATTGCTGAATTTCGGCTTCAGCTCACGCTCATAAACCGAGCGGCGCATATCGCGGGTGGAGTCGGCCATCTGGTAGCCACGCAGCCACTTCTCCGCCCAGGCACCGAACGTCTCTGCATCTTTCACCCGCGCCTTGTCTCGGGCTTTCTCCTTGGCCGGCGACTTGCCCGCCGCAACCATCTTCTTGGCGTCACCCAACAGCTCGCGGGCTTCGGCCAGGGTGATGCCACCGACACCATAACGCCCAAAGGTGATGGTCTCCTGCCGACCGTTGATTGAGTAGTTGTAACGGAACGAGATGGAGCCGGCTGGAGTCACTGCCACATAGAGACCTTCCCGGTCATTCACTTTGTAGAGTTTGTCCCTGGGCTTGAGATTGCGCAGCTTGGTATCGGTCAGCATGTACCTTGTCCTTCTTCGTCTCCGATACCATGCTGAAAAAATCTCGAATTTATCGTATTTTTTCTTACGAAACAGTAACTTATAGAATATTAATACCATGAACACACAAAAGAACGCAGCATGGTATCGGCATCAATCATGGCATCGCCAAACCATAATACCAGCTTTAATGCCATGCTCAAACGGTGCTTGGCGCTTCCTCCCGTTGCCAGATCGTGCCAAACACAAACAAAAAAAAGCCCGCAATTACGCGGGCTTAGCGGCATTTCATGCCATCAGGTGCCTGGCTGTGCCAGACGCGGAATCATTCCCACTCGATCGTACCGGGCGGCTTCGACGTATAGTCGTAGACCACGCGGTTGATCCCCTGCACTTCGTTGATGATGCGCGTTGCGCAGCGGCTGAGGAAGCTCGCGTCGAACGGGTAGATGTCGGCGGTCATGCCGTCGGTTGATGTCACGGCCCTCAGCGCGCAGACATGGTCGTAGGTGCGCCCGTCGCCCATGACGCCAACAGTCTTGACCGGCAGCAGTACAGCGAAGGCCTGCCAGATCGCGTCATAGAGCCCGGCATTGCGAATCTCCTCGAGGTAAATGGCGTCGGCCTTGCGGAGGATATCACAGCGGTCCTTGCTGACCTCGCCCGGGATGCGGATAGCCAACCCGGGCCCGGGGAAGGGGTGGCGCCCGACGAAGATGTCGGGAAGTCCGAGTTCCTTGCCGAGCAAGCGTACCTCGTCCTTGAAGAGCTCGCGAAGCGGCTCGACGAGCTTCATGTTCATTCGCTCGGGAAGCCCGCCGACATTGTGGTGACTTTTGATCGTCACGCTAGGCCCGCCCGTGAAGGAAACGCTCTCGATCACGTCGGGGTAGAGCGTACCCTGCGCGAGGAAGTCGGCGCCGCCGAGCTTCTTCGCTTCCTCCTCGAACACGTTGATAAACTCCGCGCCGATGAACTTGCGTTTCTTTTCAGGGTCGGTGACCCCGGCGAGGCCCGCCATGAAGCGCTCCTCGGCATCGACGACAATGAGGGGAATGTTGTAATGATCGCGAAACAGGCGTTCAACCTGCTGGCGCTCGTTCATGCGAAGGAGACCGTGGTCGACGAAGACACAAGTGAGCTGTTCGCCAATCGCTTCGTGGATCAACACGGCCGCGACTGCGCTGTCGACGCCGCCGGATAGCCCGCAGAGCACGCGCTGACCGCCGACCTGCGCGCGGATATCAGCGATTTTGGTGGCGCGGAATTCAGCCATGGTCCAGTCGCCCGAACAGCCGCAGACATGGCGGACGAAATTCGCGATCAGCTTGGCGCCGTCGGGGGTGTGCACGACCTCGGGATGGAACTGGGTACCGTAGTAGCGGCGTACGTCGTCGGCGATGAGCGCGAAGGGGGCGCCATCGCTGATCGCGACGATGCGAAAGCCAGGAGCGAACTGCGTGACCCGGTCGCCGTGGCTCATCCACACTTGATGCCGCTCGCCGACGTCCCAGAGCCCATCGAAGAGCACGCAAGGTTCAGTCACGGTCAGGAATGCGCGGCCGAATTCGCCGTCGCGCTCGCCGTCTGCCCCGCCGGGTTCGACCTGTCCGCCAAGCTGCTGCGTCATGACCTGCTGACCGTAGCAGATGCCAAGAATCGGAAGGCCGCTCTCAAAGATCGCCTGCGGCGCGCGAGGACTGCCCGCCGCGGGCACGGATGCGGGCGAGCCGGACAGGATGATGCCCTTTGGCTGCATGCGCTCGAGCGCGGTCTTGGCGCTGCTGAAAGGAACGATCTCGCTGTAGACCCCGGCCTCGCGGACGCGGCGGGCGATAAGCTGGGTCACCTGACTGCCAAAGTCGACGATCAGGATGGATTCGGGAGCGGGCGAGTTATCTGGAGTCGGCATGGGGGGCCGATAAAGAGAGCCGTCGCTGCTGTCCAGCGGCCGCTATGGGGAACTCGTCGAACTTTTATGGCGTTGCCACACTGCTGCGACAAATTGCGACGAGATGAACCGTCGGGGCAAATCCGTGTCAGGCCGGGTTCAGACCGGCCTGATTAAGAAAAAACCAAGACAAGACCAAAACAAGGCTCTCCTTCCGATGAAAAACCTCTGCTTTCCCCTGTCCGCCCGGGCGCTGTTACTTGCCGGCGCTGCAACTGTTGCCGGGCCGGCGATGGCCGCCGCCGCCGATACCCTGTCCGATGTGGGCGCGGCGGCCTCGGCCGACCAGCCTTACGACACCGGTACGAGCGTCCCCGAGACCGATTATGACGTCGAGGAAGAAGGCGAAATCGTCGTCACCGCCCAGCGCCTCGCGGGGCAGCTGGAAACCGACATCGCGGCCGAGGCCGAGCTCGATGAGGCCGCGATCGCGAGCTATGGCGCGTCGTCGATCGAGGAACTGCTGGCCTCGCTCGAGCCGATCACGCGGTCGGGCCGCGGCCGGGGCGGGGGGCGTCCTGTCATCCTGGTCAATGGTCGGCGCATCTCGGGCTTTGGTGCCGTGCGCAACATTCCGCCGGAAGCCATTGCCAAGGTGGAGGTCTTTCCCGAAGAGGTCGCGCTGCAATATGGCTATGCCGCGACCGAGCGGGTGGTCAATTTCGTGCTGAAGCCCGACTTCAGACAGATGTCCGTCGAGGCCGAAGCGGGCATGCCGACGCAGGGCGGCCAGTTCATGAGCCAGCTGGAGCCCGCCTTTACCGCCATCGGCAAGAACGGCCGGCTCAACCTTAATGCGAGCTGGGAGCATCAGACGATGCTGCTCGAGAGTGAGCGCGACCTCGTGTACGACGATCCCGCGCTCGCCGCAGGCGCCGCCGCGCGCAGCCTGTCGTCGGCGAGCGACCAATATGTTATCGACGGGACGCTGGTGCGCAACATTGACAAGGTGACCGAGGCGTCGGTCAGCCTCCGGTTCGATCAGACCGACAGCCTGAGCCTGCTCGGTCCCGATCTCGGCGGCGCGGGCGATCCGCTCCGCCGCGAGAGTCGCACGCAGAACTGGACCAGCTCGGCGAGTGTAAATGGCATGCTTGGCGACTGGCGCTGGGCGGTCACCGGCACTTATGCCGACGCCGACACGCGCACCTATACCGACCGCGCCGGCGGTACCCGCGATCGGTTTGACAGCAGCCAGCAGAGCTTCGGTGCGAACACAAACTTCTCGGGTACACTCGGCGAAGGCTGGGCCGGCCCGCTTCGCCTGTCTGCAACCGCAAGCTATTCTGGGCTGCGCTACGACAGCCAGTCGCAGCGCGGCGGGGTGGTGACGACGACGGACCTCGCGCGCGATGTGCCGAGCGTCTTCGGCTCGCTCAACATTCCGCTTCTCGACCCCGACTACGACGTGGGTCCGATACGCGTTTCGGCAACGCTGAGCGGCCAGGTGCAAAAGCCAAGTGATTTCAAGACGCTGAAGAATTGGGGTGCGAACCTCAATTTCATCGTCACCCGCAATCTGTCTCTCGTTGCGAGCTACAACAGCGACGAGGAAGCGCCGAGCGTGACGCAGCTCGGCGCTGCGCCGCTGACGACCGAAGGTGTCACCTTTTATGACTTCGCGACGGGCCAGACGGGACTGATCACGACGACCACGGGGGGCAATCCTTTCCTGCTTCCCGAACGGCGTCGCGATTTCAAGCTCGGGCTCAACTGGGAGGTCCCGATGGTCGAGGGGCTGCGCCTTTCGGTGAATTACAACAGCAACAAGAGCTATGATACGGCAAACGGCTTCCCCTTGCTCACCCCGGAAATTGAGGCCGCCTTCCCCGATAGGGTGACGCGTGCCCCCGATGGCACCCTGCTCGCCCTCGACCAGCGGCCGGTCAATTTCGACCGCGCGAGCAATTCGCAGATTCGGTGGGGCCTCAATTTCGGCAAGAGCTTTGGTCAACCCGAGCCAGGTGCGCGCGGCGGAGGAGGCGGCCGAGCGGCCGCGCCCCCGGCCGAGGGCGGCGATGCACCGCCGCCGCCCGATGGCGCGGCGCGCGGCGAAGGTCAGCCTCCTGCGCCGCCAGCGACGGTGGACGGACCGCGCCGCGGCGGCGGCGGCGGAGGTCGCGGTTTCGGCCGGGGCGGCGGTGGCGGCGCGTTCGGCGGCGCCCCGCAGGGCGGCCGCTGGCAAGTATCACTTTATCACACCATCAAGCTGACAGACAAAGTGCTGATCGGCCCCGGAGTTCCCGAACTCGACCTCCTCAACGGGTCTGCGACGGGTAATGGCGGCGGAAGCACGCGCCACCTGGTCGAGCTCGATGGCGGCCTCTTTTACAAGGGGATCGGTGCGCGGTTCGGCGCGAAATATGACAGCGGGAGCACGGTAGCGGGCGGCGCCAACGGCGACCTTCGCTTCCACGACCTTGCAACGTTCAACCTGCGCGTCTTTGCCGATTTCAACCAGATGCCCAAGCTGACCGAGGACCTGCCGTTCCTCAAGAATTCGCGGCTGCGGCTGTCGGTGAACAATGTGTTCGACGCGCAGCGGAAGATCACCGACGCTAGCGGGACGGTGCCCCTTATCTACCAGCCGGGCTATATTGATCCCCGTGGGCGCTATGTCGAGTTGCAGTGGCGCAAGGCGTTCTAGGCGCGGGCGCCCCCCGCGGAGGCGGGGAACCGGACCGTTGACAGAGAAGTGCCGGAGGGTTGAGTAACCTTCGGGCTCCCCGCGCTGATCTGACAAAGGGAGCGGAGATCTGCTTCCGGTAAAAGAGCCGCGAAACAGGGCGCTGCACGATGGTATCGGCGGCACGGAGCGGCGCCGCGGCGCAACCTCGCCGATGAGAACCAGCCGCCGGCGACCCCTCGCCCGGACGTGTGAGGACGCGAGAGCGAACGGACAAGTCGCAAAGGTCTCGGTACGACAAGTCACCCTTGGCGCATTTCTATGCAACCAAGCGGGGGGGTGAAGCGATCATCGATTCATAAAGGTGTAGCTGGTGATATTCGCCGCCAGCTAAGCGGCTGGTGCGCGATGCGGCGCCCGGTTCGGCCATCCCTTTCGGGCCGGGCCGGGCGCCAATGGCGAATCTCTGCGCATCGAGGCGGATGGGGGTGTTCGGGCGGCTTTCGCCAGGCAGCGAAAAAGCGCTGCACCGCGCTGATCAGGTGGACCCGCTCTACACCGCCGATGTCTGGGCGGGGCCAGCCAGGCATGGCCGCGGGCTGGCCCGCGAGGACGAGGCTCAGTCGGCTGGCATGGTGTTGGACTCGGAGTAGTCCTTGAACTGCCCGATAAAATTGTCGTGATAATCATTGATCTGCATGTCGGCGTCTTCAGCGGCATCGGCCTGTGAATCGCCGCTCGCGCGGTCGAGTGCAATCACGGCGTTGCGAAAGGCGTCACGTTCTGCCTGGCAAATCGTCTTGATTGCACCCTCATAGTCCGCGGGCGACTTCTTCGCTTCGAGCGATTTCTTGAGGTCGGCGCGCAGGCATTTCGTGAAAGCGGCGCGGGTCGAACCGACGTCTGCGGCGGGCGAAGGCGCGGCGACGGCAAGAAGAAGGGTGGTGATCAGCATCCTGCGACTCCCCAATTGCAGTGATTTTGACGCCCAGGACATTAGACGATGGGAAGCAGAAAGGGGAGCGCTTTTATCCTTTCGCCTCGGGCAATGCGCCTAGCTCGCGGCGGCTCGCCGCGGAATGACGGAGCGCTCTCTCCGGGCGTCAGCCCCGGTTCGAGGCGTGGTGGCGGTGCGTTAGCGGTCACAGCGATAAAGCCCAAGGCGTGAGCGCCGCCTTGGGGTGCGCGGGGCCGGCTTGGGCTGCGTGCCCCGCGGCCAGCCAGGCACATTCCCTCAAGGGCCGCACGGGCGCGAATCTGAACCGCACAAGGGTTGCAGATTCGGCTTCGGGCACTACGATCGCGCGCCTCCTCTCGGTGCTTTCGCTATGGCCGCTTGTGATTTCAGGCTGAGATTTTGGTGGTTTAGAGGCTGAAGTGCGACTTTTTGGCAACAGATTTGCGATTTGTTATCTTGCGTGGAACTAAAGCGACGCGTAGGACGTCTGACGAGACGTAAATCTCAATTGAAAGGGGAATTTCTATGAGGAAGCTTGCCGTCGCCGTGGCGTTGGCCTCCACTGCCCTTGCGTCGCCCGCAATCGCGCGCGACAACTCCTGGTATGTAGGAGTGGGTGGTGGCGTGATGCTGGTCGAGGACATGGATCTCGATATCGGCACCGTCGACAATGCCGGCACTCTCGACCACAGGAAGGGTTACGACTTCGAAGGTACCGTTGGCTACGACTTCGGCGCGTTCCGCGCGGAAGTGGAAGTCGGCTATCGCGAAGCCGACATCAAGAGCGGTCGCTTCGTAGCGCCGGGCATTCCTGACAACGCAGCCGCTGCTGGTCCGCTCGCAACGGGTTCCTATGCCCTGAACGGCGACACCAACGCGCTCAGCTTCATGGTCAACGGTATGTTCGACTTCGGCGACGACGATGGCCTGCAGGGCTTCGTCGGCGGTGGTGCCGGTGTCGCGCGCGTCAAGGTTGCTCCGGTCTTCGCCGGTCCGTTCCTCGACGATTCGGACACGGGCTTTGCGTGGCAGGCGATCGCGGGTATCCGCGCTCCGCTCACCCGTAACATCGACGCCGGCCTGAAGTATCGTTTCTTCAACGCCAGCGGGCTCGACCTCGTCGACCAGCTCGGCCGCGATGTTTCGACGCGCTTCCGTTCGCACTCGATTCTCGGCACGCTGACCTTCAACTTCGGTGGTGCGGAACCGCTGCCGCCGGTCGAACCCGCTCCGCCGCCGCCGCCGCCGCCGCCGCCGGCCGAACCGGCTCCGCCGCCGCCGCCGCCGGTGTGTGCGCCTGGGCCGTACATCGTGTACTTCGACTGGGATCAGTCGGCGATCACGCCGGAAGCGGCCTCGACGCTCGACAACGCGATCAGCGCCTACAACCAAGGCTGCACCGGTCAGCAGGTCATGCTCGCGGGTCACGCCGACCGTTCTGGTTCGGCCAAGTACAACGTCGGTCTGTCGCAGCGTCGCGCCGATGCGGTGCGCAGCTACATGACGGCGCGCGGCGTTGCCGATACCTCGATCACGACGCAGGCGTTCGGCGAAAGCCGCCCGGCGGTCGATACTGCCGACGGCGTTCGCAACGACCAGAACCGTCGCGTGGAAATCACTTACGGTCCGGGTTCGGGCATGTAAGCACGATTTCCATCCCGACAGGGACTGGAATGAAAAGAGGGGCGGTACCGAAAGGTGCCGCCCTTCCTTCATGGAAGGCGCCGATACAACCGCTTTTGTCTTGCCAAGAATATGAAATGGTATACCATCACAGAGCCGAAAATTCCTGCAGTTCCCGCTGTGGGCACCGGTCAAGGCGATGGGATGTTCGAAAGCCGCATCCCCCGCCCGATGAGGGAGAGAGACGATGCGCCGACGCCGCAGCATTTTCCGAACCGACCCAAATGCCGATCCGATGATCAACACGACCCCCCTGATAGATGTGATGCTCGTGATGCTCGTGATGTTCATCATCACCATTCCGCCGCCGACCCACAGCGTCGATGTCACCCTACCCCAGGGGTCCGCGCTCCCAGCCCCCGTTCGGGATGAAAATCACGTGACCATCGATACCAGCGATATCATCCGCTGGAACGACAGGGCCGTTGATCTGGCTGAGCTGGGAATGCTGGTCAAAGCGGCCACAGAGCGGGCCGAGCCTGCAACATTGATGTTCGAACCCGATGCGCAGGCCCGCTACCTGCGGGTCGACGAGGCGATCGGCGCAATCCGGCGCAATGGCGGCACGCGGATCGCCTTTCCGGGCATCCAACGCTATGGCGGACTGATCTGAACGCGGGGGGAGGGGGCTCGGCGGGCGAGCCCGGAGCAGAGGCCGCCCGGGACACGCTCATCCGCTGCGACCCCCTCGACCTGTCGGCACCGCAATCAGGCGGCGGGTGCCGTACCGGGCCGCAGATGCTGCATCATGTAGCTCGCATAATCGGCTTTCCCGAGCGGTACACCCATGTGGCGCATGATCGCGTAGGCGGCGACGATGTGGAAATAGAATTGGGGCAGCGCCCAGTCACGAATATAGGCGGCGGTGCTCAGGTCGAAGATCATCCCGTTGGGAAGCGAGAACTCGATGGGGCGCGAACCGTCTTCGCCCAGCGTCGCGGGCTCGATGGAGGACAGGAAAGCGAGCGTCTGGGCGACCTGATCCTGCATGGCAGCAAAGCAATCCGCATCATCCGAAATGTCGGGGGCACCGGGCGCGCCGAGGCGCGTCAGAGCCTGGAGCGCCTGCCCGCAGGAAAAGCGGATCTGCGTCGGCAGCGGGAACATGTCGGGCGCAAGCCGTGCGGCAAGCAACTGCAACTCGCCGACATTGTTTTCGGCGCCCCAGGCAAGGGCCTTGTCGAGCTGCGCCGAAAGCGCGCGCAGCGCATTTTCGTATGCAGGTACGGTGATGCTGTGCAGCATTAAGGTCTCCTCTGATCCCGCGTATCGGGGTTGCTCTGAAATTGCAGATGCGCAAGCCTAGCGTAAAGGCCGCCCGCCGCGACAAGCGTTTCGTGGCGACCTTCCTCGACGATGCGACCTTCGTCCATCACGACGATGCGGTCGGCAGCGCGCACGGTCGCAAGGCGATGGGCGATGACGATTGTCGTGCGGTCGTGCATCAGCGTCTCAAGGGCATCCTGGACGAGCTTCTCGGACTCGGCATCGAGCGCCGAGGTTGCTTCATCGAGCAATAGCAACGGGGCGCGGCGCAGGAGCGCGCGGGCGATCGCGACGCGCTGCCGCTGGCCGCCCGATAGCCGCGCGCCGCCCTCGCCCATGAAGGTGTCGAGCCCCTGGGGCAGCTTGCGGAGAAACTCCTCGGCGTTCGCGGCACGCGCGGCCGCCCAAAGTTCCTCGTCGCTCGCGGACCAGTTCCCGTAGCGCAGATTGTCGCGGGCAGAAGCTGCGAAGATTATGGTTTCCTGCGGCACCATCGCAATCCGGGCGCGAATATCGGCCGGATCGGCGTCGGTAAGCGGGACGCCGTCGAGCCGGATCTCGCCGGCCTGTGGGTCATAGAAGCGCTCCGCGAGCTGGAAGAGCGTTGATTTACCGGCCCCCGAAGGGCCGACGATTGCGACCGTCTCGCGCGGCGCAATCGCAAGAGTGAAGTCGTGAAGCGCCGGGGCGTCGGGCCGGGTCGGATAGCGAAATTCGACATTTGTGAACTCGAGGGTTCCGACCGGCGGGTCGGGGAAACTGCGCGGATGCAGAGGCGGCGCGATTTCAGGTTCCGCGTGAAGGAGCTCGGAAAGCCGCTCTGCCGCCCCAGCCGCGCGCAGCAGATCACCGTAAACCTCGGTGAGCGCGCCAAATGCGCCGGCTACCAAGCCGCCGGTGAGAACGAAAGCGGCGATTGTGCCACCGGTGATTGACCCCGCCGCGACGCCCGCGGCGCCGTACCAGAGCAGCGTCGTGATTGCGCCAAACAGCAAACCGATCACGATGGCTGTCATCGCCGCGCGCAGGCGGATACGGCGCTTCGCGGTTGCGAAATTGCTCTCAACCGCTGCGCTGAAACGTTCGGCCTCTCGCGTTTCCTGCCCGAAGGCCTGGACAATCTTCATGGCGCCCAATTGCTCGGCGGTGGTCGCCCCGATGTCAGCGACGCGGTCCTGGCTCGACCGGGAAACATTCTGGAGGCGTCGTCCGAGCAGGACAATCGGCATGATGATGACAGGTATGCCGATCAGAATGCCGCCGGTCAGCTTGGGCGAGAGGGTGAAGAGATAGGCTATGCCGCCGACCCCCATCACGAGATTGCGGAGCGCAACCGAGACCGTGGTACCGACCACCTGCTCGATGATCGCCGTGTCCGAGGTCATGCGCGACGCGATTTCGGATGGGCGATTTTCCTCGAAGAAACCAGGCGCAAGGCGTAAGAGATTGCGCTGAACCGCCTGGCGAATATCAGCAACCGTGCGCTCACCGAGCCAGCTCACGAAATAGAAGCGGAGTGCTGTCGCCAGCGCGAGGATCACCACGATCACGTAGAAAAGACGAAAATGGGGAGCAACGTCACCCCCGCCAGCGACAAAGCCGCTGTCGATCATTTCCTTGAACTGCCACGGGATAGCAAGCGTCGCGAGCGCCGCAATGCCCAGGGCAACGGCTGCAACGAGCAGCTGTAGCGGGTAACGGCTGGCGTAGCGCCAGATCATCCGGAGACTGCCGAGCCTGCGGGCGCGGGCTTCCTGCGGTGCGGGGGGTGGGGCGGGTCGGTCGGATGAGGTCGCCATTGCGCTCGCCCTAGCAGCCGCGCGGGCGGCGCTCAACGACGGAGAATGGCGCGCTGCTTCAAGGTGCTTGAAGCGCAACGAAAGGAACCGAAAATGACGCGTTGCACAATGACCCCGAGGGCCTAGGATGCGTGCCAGGGAAGGCGCCGTCAGAGCGCCCTCAATACGCAAGGAAGTCCATTTGATGCTCTATCACGCTTTCGACATGCAAAAGAGCTGGCTCGCGGGGGCGAGCGCGCTCGCGACCGCAGGCGCGCAGGTCATACAGCACCCCGCCAATCCCCTCGGCTATTTCGGCGGCAGTCCCCTCTTTGCCTCGGCGCTCGAGGTCTTCGCACACGCCGCCGCCCCGCGCGGCAAGCCCGCGTTCGACCTCTATGAGACAGTCGCTGGAGGCAAGAGGGTTCGGGTGCGCGAGGTGATCGAAGCGCGCAAACCCTTTGGTCAGCTCAAGCATTTCAAGCATGAAGGATCAAGGGACGCGCCCAAGCTCCTTATCGTGGCGCCGATGTCGGGTCATTATGCAACGTTGCTGCGCGGCACGGTCGAGCGGATGCTCCCCGAACACGACGTGTGGATCACCGACTGGCGCGACGCGCGCAACGTGCCGCTGGAGGCGGGGAAGTTCGATCTCGACGATTATATCGATTATCTCGTCGCGTGGCTCGAACATATCGGGCCCGATGCACATATGCTCGCGGTATGCCAGCCGTCGGTGCCGAGCCTCGCTGCCGCGGCGGTCATGGCGGCTGACGGACACAAGTGCCGGCCCAAGACCTTGACCATGATGGGGGGGCCGATCGACACGCGGAAGGCGCCGACCTCGGTCAACCAGCACGCAACTACGCGCCCCTACGCCTGGTTTCAGGAAAATGTCATTGCGACGGTGCCCGCCTGGTATCCCGGAGCGGGACGGCGCGTCTACCCGGGCTTCCTGCAACTCGCGGGCTTCATGTCGATGAATCTCGGCAACCACCTGATGAGCCACTGGGAGATGTTCAAGCATCTCGTCGAAGGTGATGGAGAGAGCGCGGACAAGACCAAGGAATTCTACGACGAATATCGCTCGGTCTGCGATATGACCGCCGAATTCTATCTCCAGACCGTCGATGTCGTCTTCCAGCGGCACCTGCTCCCCAAGGGAGAGATGCTGCACCGCGGAAAGTCCGTCGACGTAGCGGCCGTCAAGGATATTGCCATCCTTGCGATAGAGGGTGAGCGTGACGATATTTCGGGGATCGGACAAACGAAGGCCGCGCTGACGCTGGCGAAATCACTGCCGGCTGCGAAGAAGAAATATCTGATGGCGAAGGGCGTGGGTCACTACGGCATTTTCAATGGCCGCAAATGGCGCGAGGAGATCGCGCCGGTGGTCGAGGACTGGATTCGCTCCCATCCTTAGTACCGGCCGGTCGTGGTCTCCGGGCAATGGGACGCGTCCCCATCGCACCTCAATGCCAAGGGGATGTACGTACGCTCCAATAGATTGTGTAGAGTAGCACGCCCCAGACCAGGAAGATCACGGCCATGCCCGCGCGGCTTGAGGGGCGTTCGCTCGCGGCTTCCGCGGCGGCGTGGAGCTCGGTCCAAAGCGAAGCGGGGATCAGCCGGCGCACCAGCCAGAGGCCGGCGGGAACGAGGAGCAGGTCGTCGATCCATCCGAGCACCGGAATGAAGTCGGGGATCAGATCGACGGGCGAGAGCGCATAGGCGGCGACCGCGATCGCAAGCAGGCGCGCTGGCGCGGGTGTGCGCGGATCGCGCGCAGCGAGCCAGGCGGCATGTGCCTCGACGGCGAGGCGATGGCCGAAGTCGGCGACGCGTTCGGAAAGGGATTTACCGGGCATGGCGCACAGCTTTACTGTTCTTCGATGGTCATCCAACTGAAAAGCGCGCGGGTCGAGCGCTGGCCGGTCGCGAGCGAGTTCGTGATCGTGCGCGGGGCCCAGGATCATGTCGATCTCGTTGTGGCAGAGATCGAGAGTGAAGGCAGGGTCGGCCGCGGCGAGGGTACGCCCATCTATTATCATGGCGAGGATGCCGCCGGGTGCCGTGATGCGATCCTCCGCGTCGTGCCTCACCTCGCCGGGCTGGACGCCGGGGAGGCCCGGGAAGCGGTCCAGGAATTAATGGATGCGGGCGCGGCACGCAACGCGCTCGACTGCGCGCTCTGGGATCTCGAAGCGCGACAACGCGGGGTACCGCTGTGGCGACTCGCAGGGTGCGATGGGCCGCCGGCCCAGCGCGTCACCGCGCTCACCATCTCGCTCGCCGCGCCCGACCAGATGAGGGCTGAGGCGGCGGTCGCCGTCGCCGACGGCTGGCGGCTGCTCAAGCTCAAGTTGACGGGGGACGGCGACCGCGCGCGCGTTGCGGCAGTGCGAGACGGCGCGCCCGACGTAAGGCTGATCGTTGACGCCAACGAAAGCTGGGGTCAGCTCGATTTGCTCAGTGAAGCCGAGGCTTTTGCCGAACTCGGCGTCGAAATGATCGAGCAGCCGGTTCCGGTCGGTGCGGACGCCTTGCTTGACGGGGTCTATGCACCGCTACCGTTCGTGGCCGACGAGAGCTGCCAAACGGCAGCTGACGTGGCCCGCATTGGTACCTTTTACGACGGGGTGAATATCAAGCTCGACAAGGCAGGCGGCCTGACCGAGGCGCTACGCCTTGCCGACGCCGCCGATGCGGCGGGGCTGGGCATCATGGTGGGCTGCATGCTTTCGACCAGCCTGGGCATATCGCCGGCCTTCGTCCTCGCGCAGCGCGCGCAATGGGTCGATCTCGATGGGCCTGCGCTACTGGCGCGCGATCGCGAGGACGGATTCAGGTTCGAAGATGGATTTATTTGGCCTGCAACAGGCGTGCAGGGCGCCTAGAGGGCGACCGCGGCGTGCTCGCCAAGATCGCCTTCCTTCATCGTCAGACCGGTTGCGAGCTTGAACATTCCCTTGATCCCCGGATCGGCGGTCCAGATTTCGGCATCTTCAAGATCGAAGCGCAAGAGGACAAGCTTGGGATCATCCTTGCCGCCCGGGTACCAGGCCGCAACGCTATTGTTCCACAATTTGTCGAGGACCTCGCGGCTCTCCTCACGGCGCAGCGTGCCCGAAATGCACGCGAAAAGGTCGTGCCCTTTCGCCGCGAACTGCGCCATCGCAGGACCTCCGGCTGCCAGCCTGTTGTCGGTCGCGGTAAAGAACCACCAGGCGCTGTTTGCCTCCTTGTCGAGCTGCGCGTTCATGGGAATGTGATGCTCGCGCTCACCGGTCATGCCCACCATGACATAGGGGCTGGCATCGAGCGCCTTCCAGAAGGCTTGTTTAATATCGTCGCTCATCGGTTGAGACTCCTCTTGCGTCCCCCCGTTTTTCAAACGCGGCAGCGACCTTGACGTTGCGCCATCTAGCGCAGTCGCGGCTCCGAATAGCTGACCACCTCATATTCAATCCCGTCGGGGTCGAAGAAATAGAAGCGGCGGCCAGGCTCATAGTCGGCGTGGCTGAAGGGTTCGAGCCCGACTGCCTTCACGCGCGCTTCGGTGGCATCGAGATCGTCGACTTGGACGCCGACGTGGTTGAGCGGTTCACCCTTTGGCCATCGAACCCGTGCGTGCTCGCCGGCAGGGCCGGTATAGAGCGCGAGATAGGCGCGCTCGCTGCCAACATGAATTGTGGTGCCGCCATCCCGCGCAGGTCCGCGCCAGCGCTCGTGCCACCCAAAGATGGCCGACAGCAGGCGCGCGGAGCGGTCGGGGTCGCTGACGGTGATGTTCACATGCTCGATGAAGGGGTGCGGCACGATGATTCTCCTGATTCGTGTTGACGTGCGGCGTCTTGCAAGCTCAAGTGAGGTTTAGATCAAGCGGCAATCAAGGACGAACATGCACCGGACCGACCTGATCGCAATAGGCGAGCTCGCGGCGCGCACAGGCGTAGCAGTGTCCGCGATCCGCTTTTACGAGGCGAAAGGTCTCATCGAGGCCTTGCGCTCAGGCGGAGGGCAGCGGCGCTTTCTGCGCGCGGACATTCGCCGTGTCTCCTTCATTCTGATCGCCCAGCAATTGGGGCTGAGTCTTGAGGAGATCGCGGCGGAACTCACGCGGCTTCCCGCGCGGCGAACCCCCAATGCTGCCGACTGGTCGCGGATCAGCACGAACCTGCGTACAAGGATCGACAGGCGGATTGCCGCGCTCGAGCGAACGCGCGAGCTGCTCGATCAGTGCATTGGCTGCGGATGCCTGTCTTTGAAGAAATGCGGTCTCTACAACCGCGCGGACAAGGCGGCGCAGCGGGGTTCCGGCCCGCGCTATCTGCTCGGCGACAGCGCGGCGGAAATTGCGGAGGTGGCGGAATCGGGAGTCTAACCGCTGATCCCCATGGATTGTGACCTAAACGGCAGTCAGCCGCTCGATTTCAGGGGCGCCGGCGAGGCAGGGGCCGAGCTTCGCGCCGAGGCTGCGGAAATGGTCCGAGACCCGGTGCGCTTCCACCGCGGCGGCATCCGCATAGCACTCCATCACCTTGTACACGCCGGTCTCGCTGGTACGGAACAGCCGGTAATAGCTGTTGCCCGGCTCGTTGGCGCGCACGGCGGGGGCGAGTTCGGCAAATACGTCTTCGAATTCGGCTTCCTTGCCGGGCTGCACGCGCAGCGTTGCGATCACGCCAATGGCACTCATGTTCTTCTCCTTGAATTACGCGCGAAGGTCAGGGTCAACCTCCCAGCCTTCTTCGACCTGGATCCCGAAGCTGTTCAAAATCATCGAAACCTGGGTGTATTGACCAACGGTGAAGACGAGGTCCATCCGGCCCTTTTCGCCGAGCGGGGCAAGCGCAGCCCAGGTTTCGTCACTGACGAAATGATCACGGGTCAACTCGTCGGTGGCGATCAGCATCGCGCGATCGAGGTCGCTCCAGCCCTCGACTGACGGGCCGGCCTTGATGCGCTCGATCTCGTCTTCGTTGAGGTCGCAGCCAAGACCGATCCGCTTGTGCTGCGTCCATTCATAGCCCGACCGGCAATTATAGCCCGTGCGCAGGATGACGAGCTCGCGATCGCGGGCCGTGAGCGCGTTGCGTCTGGAAAGGATATACCCCCCCCAGCCAAGAAATGCAGTCAGCGCCCGCGGCGCATGGGCGAGGGTGCGAAAGATGTTGAGTACCCGCCCGCCGCCGACCCTGCCGCCCTCGGCGGCAAGGAGGGGGGCAAGCGCGGCGCGCTGCTCGGCGTCGAGCCGATCAAGATCGACCGGCTCGACACGCGGGGCGCTCAGGCGCAAATCAGAAGACCTCGAACAGGCCTGCTGCGCCCTGGCCGCCGCCGATGCACATGGTGACGACGACATATTTCGCGCCGCGGCGCTTGCCCTCGATCAGCGCGTGGCCGGTGCAGCGGGCGCCCGTCATTCCGAAGGGGTGGCCGATCGAGATGGAACCGCCGTTGACGTTGAGCAGCTCGTTGGGGATGCCGAGCTTGTCGCGGCAATAGAGCACCTGGACCGCGAACGCCTCGTTGAGCTCCCAAAGGCCGATGTCGTCCATCTTGAGCTCGAAGCGCTCGAGCAGTTTCGGGATGGCGAAGACAGGTCCGATGCCCATTTCATCAGGCTCGGTGCCCGCGACCGCCATGCCGACATAACGCCCAAGGGGGGTCAAGCCGCGCTTCTCGGCGACCTTGGCTTCCATCACGACGCAGGCCGAGGACCCGTCCGACAGCTGGCTCGCGTTACCCGCGGTGATCGTGTGGCCTTCGCCCATCACCGGCTTGAGGCTCGCAAGCCCTTCGAGCGTGGTGTCGGGACGGTTGCACTCATCCTTGTCCGCGACGACCTCCTTATAGGAAACCTCCTTGGTTTCCTTGTCGACGATCGCCATCGTCGCCTTGCAGGAAATGATCTCGTCGTCGTACTTGCCTGCCGCCTGGGCTGCCGCGGTACGCTGCTGGGACTGGAGCGAATATTCGTCCTGCGCCTCGCGGCTGATGCTGTAACGCTTCGCGACCACCTCCGCGGTGCCGATCATCGGCATATAGGTGTCCTTGTGCATCGCGAGCAGTTCGGCGTCGGGTTCAACGAACACCTTGCCGCTGCCCGATACCTTGGAGATGCTTTCGACGCCGCCGGCGACCACGATGTCCTGACGGTCGACGATGATCTGCTTCGCCGCGGTCGCAATCGTCATGAGCCCCGAGGAACACTGGCGGTCGATCGACATGCCGGGGACGGTGACGGGGAGGCCCGCACGCAGAGCGATGAGACGCGCCACGTTGGGGGATTGCGACCCCTGCTGCATCGCGGCGCCGAACAGAACGTCGTCGATCTCGCCCCCTTCGAGGCCGGCGCGCTCGACAGCGGCCTTGACCGAATAGGCGCCAAGCGTCGGTGCAGGCGTGTTGTTGAACGAGCCGCGCGCCGCCTTGGTGAGCGGTGTGCGGGCGGTGGAAACGATGACGGCGTCACGCATGATGAAGTCCTTCTGCTTGGGTTCCGGTTATCTTTTCGGGGGAGGTCGGCCGGACATCTCGCCTCAGACGAAGAATTGCGTGATCCACTCCGCGATCAGCGCGGGCTTTTCCTCGCCTTCAATCTCGACCGTAATCTCGTTGGTCTGCTGCCACTGTCCCGGGCGCTTCTCGTCGAGTTCGAGGAGCTTTACATGGCTGCGCACGCGCTTGCCCGAGCGGACGGGGGCCAGGAAGCGAACCTTGTTGCCGCCATAGTTCACGCCCATCTTGATACCTTCGATCTTGGGCGCGTCGGTCTTTTGTCCCAGCATCGGGATCAGCGAAAGCGTCAGAAATCCGTGCGCGATCGTTCCGCCGAAGGGCGTGAGCTTCGCCTTTTCCTCATCGATATGGATGAACTGATGGTCGCCGGTGGCGTCGGCGAATTTGTTGATCATCTCCTGATCGACGAGCACCCATTCGGAGGTCCCGAGATGCTCGCCGACCTTGGACTGCAGCTCTTGCGGTGTGATCGTAGCCATTTTCATCCCCTCAAAGACTGTTTCGGGGGGCGTTCTAGGCCCCTCCTGCGGCATTGCACAAGACCCGGGGCTTTGCGCCGCGGCGCCGTAGCGTCAGACTGACTTTCCCGTCCTCGCCGAGCTCGCCTCGCGCGTTGGAGACTCGGCATAGGGCATGATCATCGTGCCGTCGGGCGCCGCCGTGAAGGTCGTTTGGGTTGGATAGGCGAAGTCGTAACCCGCCGCGGTCATCGCCTCGAAAATGCGGACCCCGATCTCGGTGCGCGCCGCGGTGACCTTGTCATAATCCTCGTCATGCACATCGAAGATCAGCTCGAAATCAAGGCTCGATGCACCGAAGCCGGTGAAGCTTGCCCTGATGAAGTCCTGCCCTGCCGCCTTCACCTGTTCCTCAAGCAGCCCCGGGAGCGCGCGGAGCATCACCGGCGTTGTCTGGTAGATGACGCCGATTGCGAATTGGATGCGCCGGCGATGGAGATGCGCATAATTGGTGATCTCTTTCGACAACAAATTGGTGTTGGAAATCACCAGGAGTTCGCCGTTCACCGACCTGATGTGGGTGCTCTTCAATCCGATGCGCTCAACCGTGCCTGCCGAGTTGTCATATTTGATCGCCTGTCCGACCCGGAATGGCCGATCGAAGATGATCGACAGCGATGCAAAGAGATCGGAGAAGATGCCCTGCGCGGCCAGGCCGATCGCGATGCCGCCGATGCCGAGGCCGGCGACGAGACCGGTGACGTTGACCCCCATATTATCGAGAATCACGATCGCCGCGATCGCGAACAGCGCGACACTGATGAGCAGACGGATGATACCCATCGCATTGTTCAGCGTCTCATTATGACCCTCGGCGGCACGTCGCTGGATGAGGCCGATGACGATTTCGCGCACCCAGACTGCGACTTGAAAGACGACCGCGATGGTGAAGACGAACTGGATCGTTGCAAGGATGATTGCGGGCGGACTGGCATAGCCTGCAACGAGCCGGATCGCGACGATCGCGAGCACCGTCGAGCGGGTCTTGTGGATCACCCGCCCGACGATATCGGTCAGCGTATAGTGTCCCGGTGCAGCTTGTGCCCGCTTCAGAGCAAAGCCGCGCAGCACGGACAGGAAGAAATAGATGATCAGCCCTGCGCCTACTGCAATGCCGATCTGCAGCCAATGGCCGTTCATCCAGGCGACGCTGCTTTTCCACCAGGAGCTGAGGTCATCAAGCGGAGTAGTCCGCACCGCGACTTTGGGCGCGGCAGTCGTGGCGGCGGCGAGAAGGGAGAAAGTCACGTCGATCCTCGTGGGTTTTTTCTTAAAAAGGGTCAGGCGGAACGGAGCAGGGCGGCGGCCCCGGGTGTCTGCTCCAGATAGGCTAAAAACCCGCGTTCGTAACGTGAAAGATATCGGGTCGCGCGCGGCAGCGATCCCGTCGCGACTGCGAAATCGCCGCGCGCCTGTGCGGCCGCGATCATCGCAGGATGGACATAGGCCCGCCGGGCGACCGCTGGAGTGTTTCCGAGCCCGTGCGCGACATGCGCCAGCATCGCTTTGAGGGTTGGCGGCTCGGCTGCATCATAAAGATAGGTGAAGGCGGTGACGCTGGCAGACCAGGTGCGGAAATGCTTGGCGCTGAAATCCGCGCCCATCGCGTCGCGAATATAGGCGTTGACCTCGTCCGAGCCGACCGCACAGAGGCTGCTTCCATCCTCATATTGGAACAGATGTTGTCCCGGCAGGTCCTGGAGGCGACGCACCAGCGTCGCGAGGCTGCGATCAGTCACCGTTACCTCGCGCATGGCGCCGCCCTTGGCGCGATAACTCAGGTGGAGCTTCTGGCCACTGAGGCGGGCGTGTCGCCGGCGCAGCGTCGTCGCGCCAAAGCTCTTGTTCGCTGTGACATATTGTTCGTTACCGACGCGCAGCGCCGCGAGGTCGAGCAGCCGCACCACCGCCGCGACAACGCGCTCCGGGCCGAGCGTGCGGCGTACAAGGTCGTCGGCGAGCCGCGCGCGGAGCAGGGGCAGCGCGTGGCCAAAGGCGGCGCAGCGGTCATATTTGTCGGCCTCCTGCGCCATGCGAAAATCGGGATGATATCGATATTGTTTCCGCCCGCGCGCATCATAACCGGTCGCGAGTATATGCCCGTTTGCTGCGGGGCAGAACCAGGCATCCTCATAGGCGGGGGGCAGCGCGATCGCGTCGAGCCGGGCAATCTCGTCCTTGTCGCGGATGATCTTCCCCTTGGCATCGCGATATCGCCAGCCGTGGGGCCCGCGCTCGCGGCTGATACCGGGCAAGCTGTCATCGACATGGATCAGGCGGGCGGGCATGGGAGGATAGCGCTTTGGCGTTGCCGATGGTTCCGGCCACGCCTGCGATACGGGTCGGGCGCCCCGAGGCGCGCCAACGCGTAAAGCTCCGTCAGCTGCTCGCCACCGGATGCCGCGCCGGCACCTGCGCCGGCCGCGCGGTGAGGGGGCGCCAGCCCGCCTGCTGCTCGCGCCGGCGACAATAGGTCGATAGTCCCATCTCCAGCGCCAGCATCATGTAGATGAATGGCTGGAACGCGATGCCGACGAACAGCGAGCCCACCATATAAATGACATGACCGTGCTGCAGTGCAGTCGCGAGGGGCGCAATCCATTGTTCTTCGGCACGGCGGGTCTTCAGGTAGCGGCGCCGTAGGCGTTCCATCTGCACGAGCCCGCCGATGTGCAGGATCAGCCAGAGCGCGAGTCCCGGATAGCCCTGTTCCCCGAGCATCTCGAAGTAGCTCGAATGATAGGCGCGCGCGCGATCTTCATAGACGATCGGCTCAGCGGACCGCGGCGCGTCGGGGTCATAGGCACCCGCCGCCATGTTCACCCGCACGTGATTCTGCAAATAGGCATTGAACCCGCCGCCGAACGGATGGTCCTTCGCATACTCCCAGGTCCACTTCCACACCGCGACGCGCGTGGAGGCGGACTCGTCGGACTGATAGCCCTCGATTGTCTCCATTCGCTGGGTAAAGCTCTGCGGCAGGAAGGGGATTGCGGCAGCGGCGAGCAGGCACGCTCCGACGATGTAGAGGATGCGGTGTTTGACTGCGCGCAGCGAGAGAACGGCGAGGACGACGAGACAGACAAGCCCGGTGCGCGCCTGGGTCCCCACTGGCAGGAGTATGCAGGCAAAGCAGAGCGCGAAGCAGAAGAGCGAGACGCGCCAGTCGGGGGGGAAGATGGTGCCGTGCCGGCGATACCAAAGAATGAGCGGGATGATCGAAATGCCGACCGTCGACATGATCGACCCCTCATAAAGGCCGAAATTCTCGTTGAGCAGTAGTTGAAGCGAACCGTATCCGCCGCCGCCCGCCGCTGTCTTGATCCCGCCCGCGATCGCGATCGACGCGGCCGACAGCAGCATGATCAGTGCCAGTGCCTCGATACGCAGCTTGGTGCGCAGCGTCAGCGGCAAGAAGATCGCCCAGACCAGCGCTTTCCACACCCATCCCCATTTGTCTTGAGCCTCGACAGGGAAATCGGCCTGGATCGTTGTGACCCAGCAATAAAGCAGGATGACGCCGAGCAGAATCTGGCGCCCCGACCAGCGGGTGTCGCGCTTATCGTCCGCGATCAGCCAACCTCCGATGGCGAGGCCAAAGACGATCAGGGAGATCGGGATCGAGTTGATCAGGAAATAGCTCAAACGCTGCGGCGCTACGATGTCGATGTAGCAAAAGCAGAGGATGAACAGAAACGGCTTGCGAAAGCCGATCCCTATGAAGGCAAAGAGAAAGGCGACGAGCGCGAGATCACGCATCGCCTGCCGCCTTCTGCTCCGCCACCTCGGCGTCGCGGCGCTGCTGCCACGCCATGCGCGGGCTGACCTCTCGGTCGAGGTCGTCGCGATAGAGGAGGCGCCACAGCGCGATCGCAATAAGCATGTGGGTCAGGGCAATGGAGAAATTGTCGACCATCTGTGCGGCAAGACCCCAGCTTCGCTTCGACCCCCCGCGAAAGTGCGGTGCCGAGGCTCTAGCCCAACGGGGTTGACGCGGCGTTAAGGCTTGTCTGGCAGAGCCCCGCACAATGACCCGCATTTTGCACATCCTCGACCACAGCCTTCCGGCACATAGCGGCTATACCTTCCGTACCCGTGCGATCATGAAGGCGCAGGTCGCGAGAGGCTGGGAGGTCGCAGGGGTCACAGGCGTGCGTCATCCCGAAACCGGAACCGATGGCGAGACCGTCGACGGGCTTACCTTCTACCGCACCCCGCCCATCGCCCCCGCGCCGGCGCCGCTTCGCGAATGGCGTGAGATCGGCGCGCTTTCCGCGCGGGTAGAAGCCCTTGTTCGTGACTGGCGGCCCGACCTGCTTCATGCCCATTCCCCCGTGCTGGGTGCCATGGCGGCGCTGCGCGTTGGCAAGCGGCATGCTGTTCCCGTGCTCTATGAAATCCGCGCCTTCTGGGAGGATGCGGCGGTCGGCAACGGTTCGGGACGTGAAGGGAGCCTACGCTATCGGCTCATCCGCTATCTCGAAACCCGCGCGGTCCGTCGCGCTAACGCGGTCGCGGTGATTTGCGAGGGTCTGCGCGGCGACCTGATCAGGCGCGGGATCGACGCGGACAAGATCATTGTCTCGCCCAATGGCGTCGACCTCGACTTGTTCGGCGACCCGCCGCCGCGTGATGCGGCGCTTGCCGAACAGTTGGGCCTTGACGAGGGCGACGCGGTGATCGGTTTCATTGGTAGTTTCTACGATTATGAGGGAATTGACGATCTCATCGCGGCGATGCCTGCCCTCGTAGCGGCGCACCCCCGGGCGCGGCTGCTGCTTGTGGGGGGAGGGCCGGTGGAGGCGGCGCTGAAGACGCAGGCCGCGGACTCGGCGGCCGCGGACCGCATCCATTTCGTGGGCCGTGTCCCGCACACCGAGGTCGAGCGTTATTATTCGCTGACCGATATCCTCGCCTATCCGCGCAAGAAAATGCGTCTCACCGATCTCGTGACCCCGCTAAAACCGCTCGAGGCGATGGCGCAGCAAAAGCTGGTCGCCGCCTCTGACGTGGGCGGACACCGCGAACTGATCGAAGACGGCGTCACGGGCACATTGTTTGCACCCGATGATCCCTCAGCGATCGCGGCGGCGCTCGCTCGTCTGCTTGGCACGCGCGATCGGTGGGAGGAACGGCGGCGCACCGCGCAAGTTTTCGTTGAAACTCATCGTAACTGGTCGTCAAACATTTTACGTTACGAACCGGTTTACCAGCGGCTGCTGCGCGACGCGCTGGCGGCAGCTTAGCATTCGGAAAAAATAAAGCGATATGGACGACGACAGCGACAAAATGTGGCGGGACGGGGCCTATGCACTTGCCCGTGTTCTCCGCCCCGCGGTGCCGGCGGTAATCGGTGCGGCTGCTCTGACCTTCCTTTTCGCAGCGGTCATGCCGTTCGCCTGGATCGCGGCGATCAGCTGGAACCTCTATCTCGATCGCTTGTCCGCCCTATTCGAGCCTCCTGTGGGAAATGGCGGCCGGCTTGCGCTCGCGCTCGGCATGGCGGCGGTGGCCGCGATCATTGCCGCGCTTGTGGCGCTGGCCCTCGCCAGGCCCGAGGCTCTTGGCCTGCGCAAAGCCCGTGGCGACGCTGATCCTGAAGGGGCGCCGCGGCGCCGCCGGGCCGATGTTCATCCCGACGATCCGCCGCGTCCGCCGCTGCGCGCCGGGCGCGATCTGCCGCCCCAGGGGCTAGGCCCGGTGGCCGCGCCAGCCCCCGCCGGGCCGGCAGTCCGTGCCGAGGCGCGGGGCGAGGCCGACATGACGTTCGAACCCGCCGCTGCCGAAACGGCGGCGCATGAAGAGTCCGGCGAAGACGAGCTGATGCTGGCCGACTTCGCCCTTGCCGAGCCTGCGCCTGGAGAAGAGCCCTGGCTCCAGCCTGCCGAGATGACAGCTGCCGCGCCCGCCCCTTCAGTCCAGCTGATCCCTGATCCCGCCGACCAGTCGCTCGGTGCGATGGTCGCGCGCTTCGAGGCGGGGCTCGCGCGGCGACGCCAGGCGCTTCACGCGCCGCGGAGTGAAGTCAGTCCCGCGGAAAACGAGGACGAGGAAGGGGGCATCGACTTTGCCCTCGAAGCCGCGCTCGGGACGCTGCAACGCCTCAACCGCCAGGCGGTCGGCTGACAGGGTGGGCGGGTAAAGCGCCGGATTAATCCTCGATAGTCAAAATCTCGATTCGCAGCGCCCCGGCCCCGCTTGCGACGCGTACCACCGCATCGGCGACGACATGGCCGGGCAGGCGCCATTCAGTCTCCTCAAGCCGCGCGGTTAGCGCGGCGCGCAGAAATTCGGCGTCGTCGGTCGGAAAGGCGCAGGAAAACAGGTGGCGGGCCCCGACGAAATTGGCGCTCGCCCACGGACGCAAAGTAGACGGTCCGAGCGGCAGCGCCTCCGGCAATTCGCGGGCCAGCAGGCGGCGCAGCCGGCGGTGCGGGCACGATGCGCGCGGCAGTGCGCCAGGCGACCACGGCTTCATCACGAGGCTCCTTCCTCGTTCCTGACGGCCATGCCGCTTCCGCTCGCCCTCGATCGCCCGGCGCGGCGGGCGTCGCGATCGGCACGCCACCTGTTCATGAAATGTTCCGCGCGCGCTGTTACCTTGTCGCCGGGCACGCGCCCACCGCGCAGGTCGCTGACGAACCGTGGGTCATGCACGGCCGCGCGACCGAAGGCGGTGGAGGGCATGCCGCTTTCATCGAGGAAGCTCTTGATCCGCTGCAGCAGGCTACGTTCCATTCTCTTCTTCCCGTGGCTGGTGTGTTAGGCGAGTCGCCCTATAGGATATTTCCTATCTGATCTCGTATTTCCTACTTGTCTAGGAAAATTCCTATAGTTATACGGGAAATAGGAAGGACCGCTCTCCGTGTCAGACTTTGCCGACGATCCGCGCGCCGCGCTGGACCGCCTCCTGCAGGAAAAGGGCATTGACTATGCCCAGCTTTCCGCGCGCATCGGTCGCAATCCAGCCTATATCCAGCAATATATCAAGCGCGGTACGCCGCGCCGGCTCGCCGAGGAAGATCGGGCGCGCATCGCCGCCTATCTTGGCGTGTCGGAGGCCATGCTCGGCGGCCCGGCGCCGCGCGTCGCGCTGGCAAGCCATGCACGGGGGCGGGGGATGATCCTGGTACCGAAGCTCGCTATCGGCGCCTCGGCGGGCGCGGGCGCCAGCATCGACGGCGAACCCGTCGAAGGCGAACTCGCCTTTGATCCCCGATGGCTGCGTGATCTCGGCGCCGACCCGCGCGCGCTCAGCATCATCCGCGTCGAGGGGGATTCGATGGCACCCACGCTGAACGATGGCGACGACATACTCGTCGACGGCAGCGACGCTGCCGGGCGGTTGCGCGACGGCATATATGTTCTGCGCATGGACGATGGGTTGATGGTGAAGCGCGTCGCGCGCGTCCCGGGGCAGGGCCGGCTCTCGGTTATCAGCGACAATCCCCAATATCCCAGCTGGAACGATCTACCGATGTCCGACGTGCGCCTCGTTGGCCGCGTGGTGTGGACCGGCCGGCGCGTGCGCTGAAGCGAGCGGGGCTCCCCCGAACCCCCGCGTCATCGCGGAGTTCGTGATGAGCTGGCTTCTCCTCAGATCGGCTCGGCCATCACCGCCTCGATCTCGTGATCGAGGACCTCGGCGCGGCGGCATTGCGCTCCATCCCCGGCGCGGCATTTCTCCGTAGCCTTGTCCCGCTGACGTGATAATTTGCCGAGCTTCGCTTCGCGCTCGCGCATCGCGCGGCCGCGGTTGCGGTCGGCCTCCTCCTGGCTGGTCGTCGACCAATCGGCGACCTTGCCCACCGCCTTGACGGGGGCGGTGACAACCGATTTCACCGTGCTCACGCATCCGCTGAGCGCCAGGCAGGCGGGGGCTAGCATTAGGAGCCTTGCGCTCATCTCAAATCCTTCTCGGCAATCGACACGGACGGTCCCGCCGCTGTGTAGCGGCTTGCATGTGAACCGGCCATGACTTGCTTGCCGTGACCTCTCAGCATGTTAGACTGGTCTCGCGCCGGCGGCGCACATGACCGTCCGGCGGAGGAGAGGGTCATATGAACAATATGCAAAAGGGCGTGGCCGAGTTTATCGGAACCTTCTGGCTTGTCTTCGGCGGCTGCGGCAGCGCGGTGCTGGCGGCCGCCATTCCCGAGCTCGGCATCGGTTTCCTCGGCGTCGCGCTGGCTTTCGGGCTGACCGTCGTCACCATGGCCTATGCGATCGGCCATATTTCCGGATGCCATCTCAACCCCGCGGTCACCGTCGGTCTATGGGCAGGGGGACGTTTCGACGCGCGCGACATTCCGCTTTACGTCATCGCGCAGGTGCTCGGCGCAATTGTTGCCGCCTTCCTGCTCTTCTACATAGCCAGCGGCAGTCCCAGTTATGACCTCGGGGCCAACGGCCTTGCTGCCAATGGCTTCGGCGAGGGATCACCGGGGGACTACGACTTGTGGTCGGGGCTGCTCATAGAGATTGTGCTGACCGCCTTTTTCCTGTGGATCATCATGGGCTCGACCGACGGGCGCGCGCCCGCGGGCTTTGCCCCGCTCGCGATCGGTCTCGCGCTGACGTTGATCCACCTGATCGCCATTCCCGTGACCAATACCTCGGTCAATCCCGCGCGCAGCACCGGCCCGGCCCTTGTCGTTGGCGGGCTTGCGCTGGAGCAGCTCTGGCTCTTCTGGGTTGCGCCCCTTGTGGGCGGCGCGGTGGGCGGCTGGCTCTATCGCACCGTGGGGGCCGACAGCTTCCCCAAGCCGAATATCGAGGGCGAATAAGGGGGATGGCGCTGGCCGGTTCCACCCCGGCCGGCGCCATTATCATCATTTAAGCAGATCGACTGCGAAGGCGCGGACTTCGCTCGCCATGTCTGGCCGTTCAAGCGCGATTGCGAGATTGGCCTGGATATAGCCGGCCTTTGATCCGCAGTCGTAGCGTGCGCCCGCAAAGGTCACCGCGTGAAATGGCTGCGTCCCGATCATCGATGCCATCGCGTCGGTTAACTGGATTTCGCCGCCCGCGCCCTTTTCCTGGTCGGCCAGAACCCGCATCACTTCGGGCTGGAGAATATAGCGGCCTGAAATGATGAGGTTCGACGGCGCCGCATCGGGGTCCGGCTTTTCAACCAGTCCCTGAACCTCGGTCAGCGCGCCGTCGCGCCGTCCAGGCGCGATAACGCCATAAGAGGACACCTGCTCACGCGGCACTTCAAGGACCGAGAGCAGATTGCCGCCGACACGGGCGTAGGCGTCGACCATCTGCCTCATGCAACCTGGGCTTCCGTGCATGAACTCGTCGGGCAGGAAAATCGCGAAGGGCTCGTCGCCAACGATATCGCGCGCGCACCAGATGGCATGGCCGAGGCCGAGCGGTTCCTGCTGGCGGACATAGGCGCAGTTGCCGGGTCCGAGCCGTGTCGGTTCAAGCACCGAGAGGTCCTTGCCCCGCTCGGTCATCGTCTTTTCCAGCTCGAAGGCGATGTCGAAATGATCTTCGATCGCGCTCTTGCCGCGCCCGGTGACGAAGATCATTTGCTCGATCCCTGCCTCACGCGCTTCGTCGACCGCATATTGGATGAGCGGCCGGTCGACGATGGGAAGCATCTCTTTGGGAATAGCCTTGGTTGCAGGCAGGAAGCGCGTGCCCAGGCCGGCGACGGGGAAGACAGCTTTGCGAATGGGTTTCATGGAAGAGCGGCTTAGCGGCGAACGTCCGCGAAGGGAAGAAGTGTCGCCAAAGGGCTGCTTCGCGGCCGGCTTCATTAGCCGGCCAGTTCCGCTCGGAGCGCTTTGCGGTCGAGCTTGCCGATCATCGTTTTGGGGAGAGTTTCCCGCACCTCCACCGCGCTTACCCGTTCGTGCTTGCCGAGCCGGGCGTTGATCCAGGCCGCGAGGGCCTCGCCCGACACTTCGAATCCGTCCTCCAGGGTCACAAACGCCTTCGGACTTTCGCCGCGATAGGCGTCGGGAACGCCGAGGACGACCGCTTCTTTGACCGCCGGATGCTCGTGGAGATGTGCTTCGATCACGCTGGGATAGACCTTGAAGCCGCCGACGGCGATCATGTCCTTCAACCGGTCAACGATGCGAATATACCCCTCCGCATCGATTGTCGCGACATCGCCGGTGCGCAGCCAGCCGTCGTCGGTAAAGCTGTCGGCGTCGGCTTCGGGGCGGTTCCAATAGCCCTGCATGATTTGCGGCCCCTTGACCGCGAGTTCGCCCTCCACGCCCGCGGGCGCATCCTTTGAGGGATCTTCCTTGTCGAGCAGGCGGATCTGCGTTGCCGGGATCGGCTGGCCAATTGTTCCCGCCTTCACGGGGCCATCATAGGGGTTGGTGGCGACCACGCCGGAGCTCTCGGTAAGCCCGTATCCCTCGACGAGCGAGGCCCCTGTTGCGGCGACGAAATTTTCGCGGAGCTCCGCGGGCATCGGGGCGCCACCCGAAATGCAGATGCGCAGGCTGGAAAAGTCGGTTCTGGGAAGGTCGGGATGGTCGAGCAGCGCCTGGTACATCGTCGGCACGCCGGGCAGCGCGGTCGCCTTCGTTCGGGTGATTGCCTGCAGCGTCTGCTTTGCGTCGAAGCGCGGCAGCATGGCGATCATTCCCCCGTTCAGAATCGTGCGGTTGAGGACGCAGGTGTTCGCGAAAACGTGGAAGAAAGGCAGGACGCCGAGGATCCGGTCGCCCGCATCATGGTCGGGGTCGATCGCGTTCACCTGCCGCGCATTGGCGGTCAAATTCTGGTGCGTGAGCTTTGCGCCCTTCGGGGTTCCGGTGGTACCCCCGGTATATTGGATTAACGCCACGTCGCGCTCAGGGTCGATCGCGACAGGATCGGGGCGGCCATCATTGTCGGTGAGGGCGGAAAAGCGAATGACGCGCGGGTCATGAGGGATGGCTGCGACTTCGCGGCGGCGGAGCAGGCGGTAGAGCATGGATTTTGTCGCGGGGAGCCCGCCCGCCACCGATCCGACGATGAGCTGCTTCAGGCTCGATCCGTCGAGCACCGCGCGCGCGGCGGGGAGAAGCGCCGCGGCGCTGACGGTGAACAGCACCTCGGTGCCGGAATCCTCGACCTGCGCTTCCAGCTCGGCGACCGTGTAGAGGGGCGAGAAGTTGACCACCGTTGCCCCTGCGGCGAGCGCGCCATAATAGGCCGCGACATAATGCGGGACATTGGGGAGGAAGAGGCCGACGCGGCTCCCCTGGCCGATGCCGCGCTGTTGCAGCCCACGCGCGACGCGCGCGGCTCCGCTCGCAATTTCGGCGTAGCTGAAATGACGCCCCATGAAGTCGAGCGCCGGGGCTGAACCCATGCGCTCGGCGCTTGCCGCCAGCATGTCGGGAAGCGAGAGCGGCGGAAAAACCTGGTCCCATGCCGTGGGGTGGCGATAGTTGGTCGACCAGGAGAAGGGGCTGCTCATCGGGGCGATCTGTCCTTTGCAAGGGAGGTGATCCTGACACTAGGGTAAGTAAGTCCTTATCGCAATTGGCGCATGTTGCCCGCGGGTCCCGACGGGGTTAAGGGGCCGGCGGCGGATCGCCCTTTCAGCAAAGCGAACGGCATATCGGGCAGCCGTAATGGGGTGGCAGGGCAGACATGACAGACGACGCGGCCATCCCCCTTGCCGGACCCGGAAGTCCGCCCTTTGTCCTTCTTGACGATGCGCGCGCCAAGGGCGCAGCCCCGTCGCGCTTGTTCTGCGATCCCGTCGAGGTGCTAACCGCACGATCGCCACGCGAGGTCCCGGCGCTGCTCGATGCCCTCGAGGCCGCACAGCGGCGCGGACTCCACGCTGCAGGATATCTTGCCTATGAAGCGGGAAGCGGGCTCGCCTCGGCCTCGCGTGGTTTGGGCAGCGACGAAGCAGCCGGCGCACCGCTCGGCTGGTTCGGCCTTTTTGATCGCGTTCGCCGCGGCGCGGCAGCCGCGGTCCCGACGCTCCTCCCCGACCCGGCGAGTGCCTGGGTCGGGAGGCCGGTGCCACGGGTGACGCGTGCGGCCTATGAGGACGCGGTCGCGGCCGTGCTCGCCTATATCGAGGCGGGGGACATTTATCAGGCGAATCTGACCTTCCGTGCCGACATACACTTTGCCGGCAATCCGCTCGCCGTTTACGCGCGGTTGCGGTCAACGGCGAGCGCGGGCTATGGGGCCTTTATCTGGACCGGCCAGCAGGCGATCGCCTCTCTGTCGCCCGAGCTCTTCTTCGCGCTGCGCGCCGGCGCAGTCATCGCCCGCCCGATGAAGGGGACCGCGGCGCGCCTGCCTGATCCGGACGCAGACGCGCGCGCCGCGCAGGTCCTTGCTGCAGATCCCAAGCAGCGCGCCGAAAATCTGATGATCGTCGATCTCATCCGCAACGATCTGTCGCGTGTCGCGGCGCCGGGTTCGGTCACGGTGCCCGACCTCTTTCGGGTCGAAAGCTTCCCGACAATCCACCAGCTCGTCTCGGACGTCGCGGCCCGGCTTCCAGAGGGGGCGGGGGCGGTCGATGTGCTGCGTGCTGCCTTCCCGTGCGGGTCGATCACCGGCGCGCCCAAGGTTCGGGCAATGGAGATCATCGACGAACTGGAGGCAGAGCCGCGCGGGGTCTACACCGGGTCGATCGGTTTCATCGAGCCCGGGGGGGATGCTGCCTTCAATGTCGCTATTCGTACTTTGGTCTTTCCCACGGCCGATGACTTGCGCGATACGCCGGCTTGCGCCACGCTGGGGCTGGGATCGGCTGTTGTCGCCGACAGCCAAGCGGCTGAAGAGTGGCGCGAATGTCTGGCCAAGGGGGAATTTGTGGGCGCAGCGGGGGAAAGCTTCGACCTCATAGAGACGATGCAGTTCGACCCGGTCGAGGGAATTCAGCGGCTCGAGGGGCATCTTGCTCGGATGAAGGCGAGCGCCGAGGCGCTGGGTTTCCGGTTCGATCGCCACGGCGCGCGCAACAGCCTGCAATCGGCGACTTTCCGCCTTCGAAGTGTGGCGCGTGTGCGGATGCGACTCGCCCTATCGGGTGCGCTCGCGGTCGAGGTGTCACCGCTGCCCCGTCTCGCGGAGCTGCCCGTTCGTGTCGCGGTGCGGCCTGCTCCAATCGCCAATGGCGACTTTCGCCTTGTCCACAAGACCAGCCTGCGCGCGCCGTATGACGAGGCGCGTGCAGCGAGCGGTGCGCCCGAAGTGGTGTTTGTCGACGAACCTGGCTTCGTGACCGAGGGCAGCTGGAGCAACATTTTCCTCGAACGCGACGGGGTCCTCCTGACCCCGCCGCTCTCGCTGGGCTTGCTTCCCGGCGTCCTTCGCGCCGAATTGATCGGCAAGGGGCGGGCGGTCGAATCCCATCTGCGCCTCGCTGACCTTGCCGACGGCTTTTTCATCGGCAACTCGCTGCGCGGTCTCGTCCCCGCGCGGCTCGCCGACGCTACGAAATCGTCGATAGGCTGACGAGGGGTCTGCATAGGTAAATTATCCCCCGCGTGCCTTGCGATTCGCGGCCGAAAGCTTTAGGCGCGGCGCGCGCAATTTCCTGTCAATCCATCCTCCCGGAAAGCATCTTCCATGTCGATCGAGCCGCACATCTCTGCCGCCCTCAACCGCATTCAGCCATCGGCGACGCTCGCAATGACTGCGCGCGTGACCGCGCTGAAAGCCGCAGGCGTCGATGTGATTGGCCTCTCGGCGGGCGAGCCTGACTTCGATACGCCCGATTTCGTGAAGGAGGCCGCGATCGAGGCGATCCGCGCAGGCCAGACCAAATATACGCTGGTCGACGGCACGATCGCGCTCAAAGAAGCGATCCGCGGCAAGTTCCGCCGCGACAACGGCCTGGACTATGGCCTCGACCAGATCAGCGTGAACGTCGGTGGCAAGCACACTTTGTTCAACGCGCTCGTCGCGACGGTTGATCCGGGCGACGAGGTGATCATACCGGCACCTTATTGGGTCAGCTATCCTGACATCGTGGCTTTCGCGGGCGGGACCCCGGTGACGATCGAGGCGACCGCGGCGCAGAATTACAAGATCACGCCGCAGCAGCTCGACGCCGCCATCACCCCGAAGACGCGCTGGGTGATCTTCAACTCCCCGTCGAACCCTTCGGGTGCCGCCTATTCGCCGGAGGAACTCGACGCCCTCGGCGAGGTAATCCGCCGCCACCCACACGTCATGGTGATGACCGACGACATGTATGAGCATGTCTGGTACGCCGATTTTCCTTTCTCGACGCTGGCGCAGCGCTGTCCCGACCTTGTCGACCGCATCCTGACCGTGAATGGTTGTTCCAAGGCCTATGCGATGACGGGCTGGCGCATCGGCTACGCTGGCGGTCCCGCCTGGATCATCAAGGCGATGGGAAAGCTCCAGTCGCAATCGACGTCGAACCCCTGTTCGATTGCGCAGGCCGCCGCCGCTGCCGCACTTGGCGGGCCGCAGCAATTCCTCGACGAGCGCAACGCCGCGTTCCGCAAGCGCCGCGACATGGTCGTTGCGATGCTCAACGACGCCCCCGGCCTCTCATGCCCGGTCCCCGACGGCGCCTTCTACGTCTATCCCGACGCATCGGGTTGCATCGGCAAGAAGACGCCAGCCGGCCAGGTGATCGACAGCGACGAGGCGCTGATTGACTATTTCCTCGACGCCGCCCGGGTCGCGGCGGTACACGGAGGCGCCTTCGGTCTGTCGCCGGCCTTCCGCGTGTCCTATGCGACGTCGGAGTCGGTGCTGAAGGAGGCGTGCGTGCGCATCCAGCAGGCGTGCGCGGCGCTCGCCTGACGTCCCTTTCGCCGCGCGAAGCATAATTTTATACCATTCGGTATTGAATTAGGCGGCGCCGGCGCCTATCTGCCGCACATGAACGGCGGTTAAGCAGCCGGTTCACCACATGGTAAGCAGGGCCGTTTAGGGTGACCGCGGTCACTGCACGGCGGCTGGCCGCGCCATATCGTCGGTGTAACCGGTGCGGGACTGCCCGCGAATATACAGATATGAAGATAAGAGGCTCCGATGCTTTCTCTCCTCCGCTCCGACTGGTTTCTCACCATGCTCGCCGGCTTCGCCATCGGCGCCACCTTCGTGATCCTGAACCAGCCGGCGCTTCCTATTCCCGCCTGATGCTCCGGCGGCGCCCCCTCGCCCGCCAGTTCATCGCAGCCCTCATCGCCGGGGCGGCGCTCGCGCAATGCGCGCCTGTCAAAGCCGAAAGCGTCGTGCCTTTACCCGCCGCCGCCTACGACCCTGCAGTGAAGGTGGCTCGCGCAACCGCGGTGTTCGCAGGCGGCTGTTTCTGGGGTGTCGAGGGCGTCTTTTCGCACGTCAAGGGCGTAATCTCGGTGGAATCGGGCTATCACGGCGGCAGCAAGGCGGATGCGACTTATGACCGGACATCGAGCGGAACGACCGGCCATGCCGAGGCGGTGCGCATCGCCTATGACTCTCGGGTCATCAGTTACGGATCGCTGCTGCGCATCCTCTTTTCGGTAGTGGCCGACCCGACGCTCAGGGACCGACAAGGTCCTGACCGGGGCGCGCAGTATCGGCCCGCGATCGTACCGCTCGACAGCGCGCAGCGCCGGGTGGCGAGTGAATATCTCGCGCAGATCGGCAAAGGCGGGTTCTTCGCAAAACCCATCGCCGCGAAGGTCGAACCCTACACCGGCTTCTACCGGGCGGAGGCCCATCATCAGGATTTCATGCAGCGCCACCCCACGCACGCCTATATTGTCCGCTGGGACGCCCCGAAGCTCGCGGCCTTCAAGCGGCTCTATCCGGCCTGGGTCCGCGCAGTCCCTGCGCCGTGAGCATTAGGACCTTTCGCGGCTTGTCGCGCAGGAGGAATCGTTCGTCGCAAATCACTGGTCCGCCCGCCGGGGCTGCGGGACGAACGATATCCGGCCGCGGGGGCCGGGAAGATTGTGGGCCGCAGCCGCTTAGGGGTTTGGATGAAGGTTAAGTTTTCGGGCAGGCCGCTGCTCGCGGTCTTGATGAGCTCCATCGTGCTGGCGGGGTGCGTTGGCAGTTCTGCCGTTGTGCCACCCTCGCGCGAGCCGGCACAGCCGCCGCGCGGTCCCGCGGGATCGGTGACGGTTCCAATCAGCGAGCCGGTGCGCGCGGCAACGCCGGCGCCCCAAGGCGTGATCGATCCCGGGTTCCGCCGCCCGCCAGCCGGGCTCGAGCAGCGAATTTTCGAGCTGTGGCGTGGCTTTCCGGGCAAGACGGGGATCGCGGTCCAGCGCATCGACGGGGAATGGACGCTCCAGCAGCGCGGGGACGAGCTGTTCCCGCAGCAAAGCGTATCGAAGCTCTGGGTAGCGCTCACGGTGCTCGATGCGGTGGATCGCGGCGCGCTGACCCTCGACCGCAAGGTGAGCATTACCCCCGCCGATCTCACCCTGTTTCATCAGCCCATTGCCGCGCGTGTTCGCGCCGAGGGATCGGTGACGATGAGCGTGCGCGAACTCATCGAGACCGCGATCACGCACAGCGACAACACCGCGAACGACAGCCTCCTGCGCACCGTCGGCGGTCCCGACGCGGTGCGCCGCTTTATTGCCGCCAAGGACCTGGGCGCGATCCGCTTCGGTCCGGGCGAGCGATTGCTGCAAAGTGGCACCGCGGGGCTCGAATGGAAGCAATCCTACTCGGTCGGCCGAGCCTTTCAGGAGGCCCGCGCGGCGCTGCCCGATGCGACGCGCAAGGCGGCGATGGACAATTATCTCGCCAATCCCGTTGACGGGGCAAGCCCGTCGGCAATTGCGCGCGCGCTGACCCGCCTCGCGCGCGGCACACTCCTGTCGCCGGAATCGACTGACTATATCCTTGGCGTGATGAGCCGCACGCGCAGTGGACCGAACAGGCTGAAGGCAGGGCTGCCCGCGGGCTGGAAATTCCTGCACAAGACCGGAACCGGCCAGGATTACAAGGGTATGACCGCGGGCTATAACGACATCGGGATCGCGACCGCGCCTGACGGCACGCGCTATGCCATCGTGGTCATGCTCGGTAGCACCACCGCCTCGATTCCCCAGCGTATGGTGCTGATGCAGGCCGTTTCGGGAGCGGTTGCACAGTTCCACGGCCAGTAGCGGCTTCTTCCTCGAATAAACAGTTTACGGGTCCTGGTGCTTTTGCATATGGCGCAGGCATGAAGAGATATCCCGCGCTGTTGCTGATCGCCCTCTCGCTCGCCTTGTCCGCCTGCGCGACCCCCGAGACGCGGCTGCGCAGCGGGCTGATAGACGCTGGGCTGTCGCCGGCGATGTCGGCGTGCATGGCGGAACGCATGGTCGACCGGCTGTCACTGGTCCAGTTGCGCCGCCTCGCGTCGCTGGGCAGCCTCAAGGGACGGAGGATCACAGATTTGACGCTCGATCAGTTCCTCCACAAGGTTCGTGCCCTAAAGGACCCGGAGATATTGGCGGTCTCGACCAGCTCGGCTGCGGTCTGCGCTTTGCGCTAGGGTTGAAAATCTCTTCGCTTCGGGCGGGAACCAAGGGGTAGCCTTACTGCCAAACTTGTGCTTAGGCGGCGCCGAATATCTCCCGCTCCAGAGTCGAAAGGCCCGGCAGACCTCATGAACATCCACGAATATCAGGCGAAAGAACTGCTTGCAAAATTTGGCGTCGCGGTGCCCGCGGGCATCCCGGCGATGACCGTCGAGGAAGCCGTCGCGGCGGCAAAGCAGCTTCCCGGGCCGCTTTACGTCGTGAAGGCGCAAATTCACGCCGGTGGCCGCGGCAAGGGCAAGTTCAAGGAACTGGGCCCCGACGCGAAAGGTGGCGTCCGCCTTGCCAAGACGCTCGAAGAAGTCGAGGCGCATGCCAAAGAGATGCTTGGCAACACGCTGGTGACTGTTCAGACCGGCGAGGCCGGCAAGCAGGTCAACCGCCTCTACATCACCGACGGCGTCGACATCGGCAAGGAATTCTATCTCGCCCTGCTCGTCGATCGCGCCACCAGCCGTGTCGCTGTCGTCGCCTCGACCGAGGGCGGCATGGATATTGAAACCGTCGCGCACGATACGCCGGAAAAGATCCGCACGATCACCATCGATCCTGCCACCGGTCTCCAGCCCCACCACGGCCGGTCGGTCGCCGCGGCGCTCGGCCTGTCGGGTGACCTCGCCAAGCAGGCGGCAAAGATCCTCGAAGGGCTCTACACCGCCTTCCTCGCGACCGACGCCTCGCAGATCGAGATCAACCCGCTGGCCATCTGCCCGACCTCCGAGGGCGACAAGCTTTATGTTCTCGACGCCAAGGTCGGGTTCGATTCGAATGCGATGTTCCGCCACAAGGATCTTGCGGAACTGCGCGACCTCACCGAGGAAGACCCCGCCGAAGTCGAAGCGAGCGAATATGACCTCGCCTACATCAAGCTCGATGGGAATATCGGCTGCATGGTCAATGGCGCCGGTCTCGCGATGGCGACGATGGACATCATCAAGCTCAATGGCGCCTTCCCGGCGAACTTCCTCGACGTCGGGGGTGGCGCGAGCAAGGAAAAGGTCACCGCCGCCTTCAAGATCATCCTGAAGGACCCCGCCGTGCAGGGCATCCTCGTCAATATTTTCGGCGGCATCATGAAGTGCGACATTATCGCCGAGGGTATCGTCGCTGCGGCGAAAGAAGTGAATCTGTCGGTTCCGCTCGTCGTTCGCCTCGAAGGCACGAACGTTCAGCAGGGCAAGGACATCCTTGCGAATTCGGGGCTCCCGATCGTCCCTGCGAACGACCTTGGCGATGCAGCCAAGAAGATCGTGGCCGAGGTTGCCAAGGCGGCGTGACCGGAAAATTCCTCTCCCCTGGAAGAGAGGATAGTGGGACTTGGCCCGTCAGCACTGGTCGGAAATTGGTGAGGACTGTGAGCATTCACGCCCTCGCCCCCGGCCGCCGGGCGAAGTTTCGCACCTCCCTCGCCTCGAGGGGAGAGGGGGCGGTTGACGTTTACGTAAACGCCAATTATGGCGCAGTGCACAATTTGCTGAGAGGAGCTTTGAGCCCATGAAAATCCTCGTTCCCGTGAAACGGGTGCTCGATTATAACGTCAAGCCGCGGGTAAAGGCCGACGGCACGGGCGTTGATCTCGCCAATGTCAAAATGTCGATGAACCCGTTCGACGAGATCGGGGTCGAAGAAGCCATTCGGCTGAAGGAAAAGGGCGTCGCGACGGAAATCGTCGCAGTCAGCGTCGGCCCCGCGAAGGCACAGGAAACGCTGCGCACCGCGCTGGCCATGGGCGCCGACCGCGCGATCCTGGTCCAGACCGACGACGCGGTCGAGCCGCTGGCGGTCGCCAAGATCTTGAAAGCGATCGCGGACGCCGAACAGCCGGGTCTGGTGATCCTCGGCAAGCAGGCGATCGACGACGACAATAACCAGACGGGCCAGATGCTCGCCGCGCTGACGGGCTGGGCGCAGGGCACTTTTGCAAGCGCGGTGAATGTCGAGGGCGACAGTGTAAGCGTCACCCGCGAAGTCGACGGCGGCCTCGAGACGGTCAAGCTCAAGCTGCCGGCGATCGTCACCACCGACCTTCGCCTGAACGAGCCGCGCTATGCGTCGCTGCCGAATATCATGAAGGCGAAATCGAAGCCGCTCGATACCAAGGCGCCCGCGGACTACGGCGTCGACACGGCAGCGCGCGTCAAGGTCGTCAAGGTGTCCGAACCGCCTGTGCGCTCGGCGGGTGTCAAGGTCGCCGATGTCGATGAACTGGTTGCCAAGCTGAAGGCGATGGGAGTGCATTCATGAAAACGCTCGTTTGGGTCGAACATGACGGCAGCGCCGTCAAGGATGCCACGCTTGCCGCGGTGACTGCCGCGTCGAAGCTGGGCGAAGTCCATCTGCTCGTCGCCGGCGAAGGCGTGGGCGAGGTTGCGAAGGCCGCCTCTGAGATCGCTGGCGTGGGCAAGGTCCATGTCGCCGACAATGCCGCCTTTGCACATAATCTGCCCGAGAATGTCGCCCCGCTCGTTGCCGAGCTGATGGCGTCGCACGATGCCTTTGTCGCGCCTGCCACGACGACCGGCAAGAATATCGCGCCGCGGGTCGCCGCTCTCCTCGATGTGATGCAGATTTCGGAAATCCTTTCGGTCGAAGGTCCCAAGACCTTTACGCGCCCGATCTACGCCGGCAACGCGATCGCGACTGTCGAGAGCAGCGACGCGAAGCTCGTCCTCACCGTTCGCGGCACGGCCTTCGACAAGGCGACCACAACCGGCGGCTCGGGCTCGATCGAGGCCGTCTCTGCTGGCGGGGACGCCGGCATCTCGAGCTTCGTCGGCGCCGAGATCGCAAAGTCGGAGCGCCCCGAACTCACCTCGGCCAAGGTCATCGTGTCTGGCGGCCGTGCGCTCGGGTCGAGCGAGAAATATCAGGAAGTCATCGTCCCGCTCGCCGACAAGCTCGGCGCTGCGCTCGGCGCGAGCCGCGCTGCAGTCGACGCGGGCTATGTTCCCAATGATTACCAGGTCGGCCAGACCGGCAAGATCGTGGCACCCGAGGTCTATTTCGCGATCGGTATCTCGGGTGCGATCCAGCACCTTGCCGGCATGAAAGATTCAAAGACGATCGTCGCGATCAACAAGGACGAAGACGCTCCGATCTTCCAGGTCGCGGATCTCGGCCTTGTCGCCGACCTGTTCAACGCCGTGCCCGAACTCACCTCCAAGATCTGAGCCGGCCCGTCATGGCATGAATGCGAAAGGGCGGTCCGCTGCGGCCGCCCTTTCTCGTTTTTGGGAGAGAAATTATGTCGCTGATCCTCGTCGCCCGCGAAGATGCCGTCGCGACGGTCACGCTGAACCGGCCCGAGGCGATGAATGCGCTCTCGCGGGCGCTTCGCGCCGAATTGGCAGACGCGATGCGCAATTTGGCCACCGATGACAGCGTGCGCGCCATCGTGCTGACTGGCGCGGGAACACGTGCCTTTACCGCCGGGCTGGATCTGAAGGAACTCGGTGCCAATACGGGAAATCTGGGCGCCGCCAATGCAGAGAGCGCAGAGGAAAATCCAGTAAGGGCGATCGAACTCTGCCCGCAACCCGTGATCGGTGCGATCAACGGCGTCGCGATCACCGGAGGCTTCGAACTCGCGCTCGCTTGCGACATATCGATCGCCTCGACCAACGCCCGCTTTGCCGACACCCATGCGCGCGTCGGGATCATGCCGGGCTGGGGCCTGTCGCAGAAGCTGTCGCGGCTGATCGGCATCAGCCGCGCCAAGGAATTGTCGCTGACCGGCAATTTCCTCGGCGCCGAAACGGCGAGCGACTGGGGGCTTGTCAATCGCGTCGTGGCGCCCGACGAGCTCTTGCCCGCGGCACAGGCGCTTGCACGCGACATTGCCAGCGCCGACGCGGTGATGGTGCGGCGATACAAAGCGCTCATCGACGACGGTTATGCGCTGCCATTTGGCGAGGGAATGGCGCTCGAACAGGCGCGATCGATCGCGGCGAACCGCATGGTAAGCGCGGACGAGGTCGAGGCGCGCCGGCTCCAAGTGATGTCCCGCGGCCGCGCACGCGCCGGTTGATCGGGTCCAGCTTGCCAGCAGGGCCGCTGGCGTCTAGACCTAAATCCATGAAGACCGGGGGATGGGCCGTGGGCGCGGCACTGCTGCTAAGCAGCGCACCGCTGATTGCGGCAGACGAGGATGCGCCGGTCGTGCTCGAACCTACGTCGCCGTGGAATGTCCACTACGCCGACGACTATTGCCGCCTCGCGCGCGTATTCGGCGCTGGCGCTTCCCGCGTCACCCTGGTCATCGATAAGTTTGGACCGGGTGATGGTTTCAATCTGACGCTTGCCGGGCCGAGAATGAAATTCCGGCAATCCAACGGCGTCGCGAAAATTCGATTTGGTACCGAGTTTCCGGAGCAACAACTGTCATTCCATTCGGGATCGCTTGGCGAGGGGGGCCCTGCCTGGGTTTTCGCGCCGGGAGTGGATATCCGGCCACTGCCCATCGCCACGGCTCCGGCGGGGAGCATAAGAACGGTCGGCGACGTGATTGCGGCAACGGCGCCCCCGACCGACGCCGAGAAGGCGTCGGTTACGACCGTCGATATCGGATCGCCGCTGTCTCACCCGGTGCGGCTGCAAACCGGGTCCATGGAGCTGGCCTTTGCCGCGATGGACCGCTGTCTCGACGAATTGATGACTCATTGGGGAATCGACGTCGCGCGCCACAAGACGATGTCGCGTCCCACGATTCCGCAGGGACATCCGGGACTATGGGTGACCTTTCTCGATTATCCGGAAGATATGCTCCGCAACAATATGGCCGGAATCGTCCACTTGCGACTGACCATCGACGAAAAGGGGCGACCGACTGCCTGTCATGTCCAGCAGTCGACCGATCGCGGTGGGTTCAACAAGCGTGTCTGCGCGATGTTGATGCGGCGAGCGCGCTTCAAGCCGGCACTCGACAGGGACGGCAAGCCGATGGTTTCCTATTTTCGCAGTTCGGTGCGTTTCGAGACCTACTGACGCCTCGGCAACCCCCCGGCGCAATCGGCTGATTACCCCTTGCGGCGACGAAAAATACTTAGCAAGGTTAAGTAATGACCGAGCTAGCCGAACCGCTTTCCGCCTTTATGTCGCGCGCCCTTGGACCGGGAGTGCTGTCGGGTTTGTCGCGCCTGTCGGGGGGTGCGAATATGGAGAGCTGGGCGTTCGACTGGGGAGGGGAGGGATATGTCCTTCGCCGCGCGCCGTCGGCTGAATATATGGAGGGGCGGCCCTATGGGCACCCGGTCGAGGCGGCGCTGGTCAAGGCGGCGCGTGCGGGCGGGGTGAAGGCGCCCGAGGTGGTCGCCGTCCTCGCCGATGGCGACGGCATGGGGACGGGCTATGTGATGCGGCGGATCACCGCCGAGGTCAGCCCGGCGAAAATCCTGCCTGCGCCGCCGCCGTCGCTGATCGCCGATTTGGGCCGCGAGCTCGCCCGCATTCATGCGCTGCCGCGCGCGGCGATCCCGGAGGGCATTCCGGTGATGGACACCGCAGAGGCGCTTGCCGAGCTCAAGGCGCGCTTCCTTGCCTATGGCGGCGACCGTCCCGTGATCGCGCTTGCGATCCGCTGGTGCGAGGATCATCTCCCCGCGCCGGCCGAACCGGTGCTCGTGCACGGCGACTATCGCATGGGCAATGTGATGGTCGATGGGCAGGGTCTTGCGGCGGTCCTCGACTGGGAGCTTGCGCATCTCGGCGACCCACATGAAGACCTCGCGTTCGGCTGCATGACCGTGTGGCGCTTCGGCTGTCTTGATCGGCCGGCCTTTGGGGTCGGCAGCCTCGAGGACTATTTTGCAGCTTATGAAGCGGCTGGCGGGCGGGCGGTTGACCGGGACCGGTTCCGCTTCTGGCTCGTGTACCGCACGCTCTGGTGGGCGCTCGGCTGCCTTCAGATGGGACAGGCTTGGCGGACCGGCGCCGACACGACGGTCGAGCGCGTCGTGGTTGGGCGGCGCACCGCCGAGCAGGAACTCGACCTCGTTCGGTTACTCGAGGTGGAAGCCCCCGAGGCGGAACGGCAACGCTCCCTGCCGGCGCCCGCCGATCGGGCACCGGCCGCTATGGGCGAGCCGACGAACCGCGAAATGGTCGAGGCGGTGCGCACCTGGATCGAAAGCGCGATCAAGCCGAAGGCCGAGGGTCACGCGAAGTTCGAGGCTGTGGTTGCGATGAATGCGCTCGGCATCGTGATGCGTGACCTCGATTGCGGGATGCGGGCCGAGGACCGGTCGCTCGCCGGGGCCTTGATGCGCGGCGAAACGACGCTTGCCGAACCGGGCCTCCTCGCCCGGCTCCGGCGCGCGGTCCTCGACAAATGCGCGATCGATAGCCCGAAATATGCCGCGCTCGCTGTAGCCCGTGCCGAGTGGCGCGGATAGATTTTCAAGGGAGAGAAACATGGATTTTTCGGTTCCTGCCGATCTTCAGGCCTATCTGGACGAGCTCGATGCCTTCATCGCGGCCGAGATCAAGCCGCTCGAGCAAGCGGACGACAATATCCGCTTTTTCGACCATCGCCGCGAGCATAGCCGCACCGACTGGGACAACCAGGGCCTGCCCCGTCACGAATGGGAAGAGCTGCTGAACGAGGCGAAGCGCCGGGCCGATGCCGCGGGACACTGGCGCTTCTCGGCGCCCAAGAAATATGGCGGCAAGGACGGGTCGAACCTGTGGATGGCGGTGATCCGCGAGCATTTTGCCGCGAAGGGTCTTGGTCTTCACAATGATCTTCAGAACGAGCACAGCATCGTCGGCAACTTCCCCTTCGTCGAGATGTTCGAGCAGTTCGGCACCAGCGAGGAACAGAAGCAGGAGTTCATCCTCGGCGGCTTCGAGGGCAAGCGACGCACCGCATTCGGGCTCACCGAGCCCGATCATGGATCGGACGCGACGCATATGGAAACGCGCGCGGTACGCGAGGTTCGCGACGGGGTCGAAGGTTGGCTGATCAACGGCGAGAAGATGTGGACGACCGGCATGCACGTCGCGACCCACTGCGCGACCTTCTGCCGCACGGGCGGCGATGATGGCGATGCAAAGGGGATCACCTGCCTTCTTGTTCCCAACCCGTCACCGGGACTGGTGATCGAGGAATATCTCTGGACGTTCAACATGCCGACCGACCATCCACGCGTCAGCTTCACCGACGTCTGGGTACCCGATAGCGCGCGGCTGGGCCCGGTCGACGGCGGGCTATCGATTGCGCAGAGTTTTGTTCACCAGAACCGGATCCGACAGGCGGCAAGTTCGCTTGGCGCCGCGGTCTACTGCATCGAGGAAAGCGTCCGCTACGCGCGCGAGCGGAAGCCCTTTGGCGACGCGCTGGCGAAGAACCAGGCGATCCAGTTCCCGCTCGTTGAACTTGCGACGCAAGCCGAGATGCTCCGCCTCCTCATTCGCAAGACCGCGTGGGAGATGGATAATATGCCGCACAAGGAGGTCGAGCACCGCCTCAGCGACAAGGTCAGCATGTGCAATTATTGGGCAAACCGCCTTGTCTGCCAGGCGGCCGACCGCGCGATGCAGGTCCATGGCGGTATCGGATACTCACGGCACAAGCCCTTCGAGCATATCTATCGCCATCACCGCCGCTACCGCATCACCGAGGGCGCGGAGGAAATCCAGATGCGCAAGGTCGCCGCCTATCTCTTTGGTTATCTCGGCCCGCGGCGCGAGACGCTCGGAAAGATTTGAGCCGGCCTTTCCCGAGCCGGGCGGGGGACAGACACAAAAAAGCATCCGGGGGGCGGGGCATCAGCCGCTCCGCCCCCCGCGTGCCTCGGGGGTAAGTGGGAATTTCCCGAATGAGGGCGGGAGACATCAGGGACCAGACCGATGCCCCCCGCCGCTCCATTGAGCGGAACACTCGGGAACATGGAGGAACATACAAGCGCCGTGCCAGTTTTGCGCTTAGGCTGCTTTTTGGCGGCACGCGGTGGTTAGCAAGACCTTACCAGCACCCCGGTCTGTTAAAATTTCCGACACGCCTTCGATCATTCTTCCGTTCATCGGCCATTCAGCAGGATGACTACATTTGTAGTCGTATCGCAGATGAAGCGAAAGGGAGGGGTTCGCATGGCCGAACGGGCAAGCGATTCCGAAATGCAGGTGCTGAACGCGCTGTGGGACGAAGCACCGCAGACCGCGGCTGACCTCGCGCAGCGGATCGGCAAGGCGAACGGCTGGACATTGGCGACGGTGAAGACGCTGATCGCACGTCTGGTCCAGAAGGGAGCGGTGACCGCCGAAGCCGACGGACGGCGCTATCTCTATCGCCCCGCAATCGATCGCGCGGAGGCCATGGGCGAAGAATCGCAGCGCTTCGTCGACAGACTTTTCGGAGGGCGCGTCAGCCCCATGATCGCGCACCTCGCCGAGCGCGAGGCGCTGACCGACGCCGACATCGCGGAGATCGAGGCGCTGTTGAAGAGGCTCAAGTCATGATCGCGATGTTCATCGAGGCGTGGGGCGTCACGATGCTCACCACAGCGCTTCTCGTCGCGGCAGTCCTGCTGGTCCGCAAGCCTTTTGCCCGGCAGTTCGGGCCGCGCCTCACTTATGCGCTCTGGGCGATCCCGGCGTTGCGTTTCGTTCTGCCACCTCTGCCTTTTGCCGATCCGGTGTCGGCCGCGGTGCCGCCGGTCTCCGAGAGCGGGACAGCGATCGCGACCGGGGATGGCGCCCCTGTATTCGCAGTTCCGGAGGCGCTTCCCGAAGCAAGCTGGGCTCTTCCCGACGCCTTGCCATTGCTCTTCGCGGTCTGGCTGGCAGGCGTCGTCGCCGTTCTCGCGCACACGACGCTTGCGCACCGGCGATTCAAAGCGGAGGTCCTGGCGCTGGGCGCCGAACTGGAGCCGTTGGGGACGGTCAGGCTGGTGATGAGCGACGCGGTCGACGGGCCTGTTGCCTTCGGCCTCATCCACCGTTTCGTGGCGGTCCCACGCGACTTCTTTTCCCGCTACGCGCCCGAAGAGCGTGCGCTCGCGATCGACCACGAGTTGGCCCACCATCGCCACGGTGATCTTTGGGCCAATGCCGCCGCGCTGCTTTTGCTGGCGAGCCAATGGTTTAACCCGCTCGCCTGGCGCGCGATCCGCGCTTTCCGCTTCGATCAGGAGGCGGCTTGCGACGCGCGTGTACTGCTGATCGCGGGGTCTGAGGAGCGCGGCGCGCGCACCGCAAGTTATGCAACCGCGATCGCAAAGGCGGCGATCGGTTCGCGCCTCGCGCTGGCGGCGCCGATGGCCTCGCACGATAATTTGCAGGAGAGACTGACCATGCTGATGCAGCAGAATATTTCGCGCCGGAGAACCCTCGTGGGGCGGCTGCTCGTCGGCGGCGCGGCGGTGGCGGCACTCGCGGCGTCCGCGACGCTCGTCCCCGCCGCGGCAGCGCGCCCTGGCGATGTACCGGCGCCGCCGCTTCCCCCGGCACCCCTTGAAGCTGCCCCCCCGCCGGCACCCCCTGCACCCCCGGCTCCGCCCGACGCTGTCGAGGCGGCGCACCGGATGATGATCTTTACCGGCGAAGACGACGGCGAAGGCGGCAAGACGGATGGCCAACGGCGGCAGGTAACCCGGATTCTCGTACGCGGCGACGAGGAGGGTGCGGGCGACGAGAATGGCTCGACCACTGCGCGCCGCTTCGAGTTCCGCATTCCGGGCGGATTGTCGCGCGATGACATTCTCTCGACGCTCAAGGAGCAGGGCGTTGTCGGCGCACAGGCCGAGGCCATTGCCGACAAGTTGGACGCAAAGCGCCGTGTCAGTTTCCGAACCGCGATGGCGCCGCTCCCCCCCGTGCCGCCCATCCCCCCGATACCCTTGGTCGATTGGAAGGGACTTGAAGGAAAGACGATGGCGTTTGCGGATTGCGGCCCGGGCCAAAAGCGGGTGCCGCTTGTCGACCGCGACGACAGTGACGGCAAGAAGCGAAGCCGCATACTCATGGTTCGCTGCGGCGACGGCGCGGATATGTCGGGTCAGCTAGCGGCGCTCCGCAAGGCGCGCGACCGTTTTGCGAAAGGCGGCGCATCGGATCATATGTCAGCCGAAACGCGTGCCAAAGTCATCGCCGACATGGACCGCGCGATCGCCGACATCGAACGCCAGGAAAAATAGGCTCTCGGCTTTCAAGATTCGCCGCCGATCCAGCGTCCCCGGTAGGGATCGGCGGCAGGGGCGGGGAGAGGGAGTGGCGCGTCGCCGCTCCCTTTTCTGACGAACGAGCCCTTTTCCTTTCGCGGGCGCGATGCCACATGGCAAGCATGAGCGACGAAAAGCCCTGGCCCGATACGATCCGCGCTGGTGAGTGCGACCAGCACGAACCGCTTGTGCGCCGCGTTCTCGCGCCCAACCCCTCACCCTATACTTTCACCGGTACCCAGACCTGGATCGTGGGTGCCGGTGGCGACGTGGCGGTGATCGACCCCGGCCCGACCGGATCGGGATTGAGCATCGGGGATCCGCCCGACGCCAACGGGCAGGGTCATGTTGACGCTATCCTGCGCGCGGTGGAAGGGCAGCGGGTCGCCGCGATCCTGTGCACCCACACCCACCGCGACCATAGTCCCGCCGCAGGGCCGCTCAGCCAGGCGACGGGCGCACCGGTTGTCGGCTGCGCGCCGCTCGCGCTATCGGACGACGGCCCCCGCGCGGACTCGGCGTTCGATCCCACCTATTCCCCCGACCGGGTGCTCGCCGACGGCGAGCGGGTCGTGGGTGATGGCTGGACGCTCGAGGCGGTCGCGACGCCAGGGCACACTTCGAATCATCTCTGCTTCGCGCTCGTCGAAACGAGGGCGCTGTTCACCGGCGATCACGTCATGGCCTGGTCAACGAGCGTCGTCAGTCCGCCCGATGGCGACATGTCTGCCTATATGGCGTCGCTGGGCAAGCTCTACGAGCGCGACGACCGCATCTACTATCCCGCGCACGGCCCCGCCGTGACGAAGCCGCGACAACTTGTTCGCGGGATGCTCGGCCACCGCAAGCAGCGTGAGCGGCAGATCCTGCGCGAACTCGAAAAGGGAACCGCGGTGATCCCGGTCATGGTAAGCCATATGTACAAGGGCCTCGATCCCCGCCTCACCGGGGCCGCGGGCCGGTCTGTGCTTGCGCATCTGCTCGATCTCCAGGCGCGGGGGCTGGTGCGGGAGAAGGACGAGGCTTGGGAATTGGTATGATATTGGTCGCGCCCCTGCCCGCCGCGGCCGGTGCATCCCTATTTGCGATCACGCGTTGCACGGTGAACCGCTTCGCCTCCGAAAATTTGGAATATACAACGTCATGACGCAATCCGCGCCCCGCCTTTTTCCTCGCCTCCTCCTTTTCGGGGCAGCGGGACTGATTGCGCTCGCTGCGTGGTGGACGTTATCCATGTGGCGTGATTGGCAGCGGGGTTATGATCCCGAGACCGTGGTCGCGGCGAGCCTGCAGGGACTTCAGGAGCAGAATATCCTCGTCCCTTTCACCGCGCGTTATGTCGCGGTCGTCACCTCGACGCAAAGCCGGCTGGGCCTCAGCGCAAAGAAGACGCTGATCATGCCGGGAACAGTACGCTACGAGCTTGACTTGGCGAAGTTGAAACCCACCGATCTGGACTGGGATGGGACGACGAAGGCGCTGACCATCACCTTGCCGCCGCTCCGGCTTGCAGGTCCCGAGATCGACATCGACTCGATCAGCGAATTTCGCGACGGCGGGATCCTCCTGACCCTGACCGACGCCGAACAGTTGATGGACGCTGCTAACCGCAAGGCGGCGCAGGAGGAGCTGATCAATCAGGCGAGAGGAGCAACGCCGATGCGACTTGCGCAGGGAGCAGCGCGCGCCGCCATCGAGCAGAGCTTCGCCATGCCTCTGAAAGCCGCCGGGATTGACGCAAAGGTTACTGCGCGCTTTGCGGGCTGAATCGGGCTTCTCTCGTCCCGCATGGTGCGATAAGCTTCTTAAGGGTCGCATCGGGAGATGCGGATATGGCAACAGCTGGGGGCGCAGCACGCGCCGATCGGTTCTGGCAGTGGATGGCGATCGGTCTCGCCATCTTCATCCTTTTCGGGTTTCTGCAGGCCGCAGCGCGCGGCTTCGCGGACCCGCTCACCGCGCCGGTCTGGGTGCATGCGCACGGTCTTGCGATGCTCGGCTGGCTTGCATTGCTGATCGCCCAACCCTCGCTGGTCACACGCGGGAATCTCGCCCTTCATCGCAGGCTGGGCTGGGTGGGCTCCGGGCTCGCGTTCATCATCACCGGTCTCGGCATCTTCACCGGGATTATGGCGCTGGTGCTGCACCGACAGCCGCCTTTTTTCGACCCGGCCTATTTCCTGGCCCTCACCACGATCGAATCGCTGGTGTTTGGGGCGATGGTGGCCTGGGCGATCCGCCGCCGCCGAGCGACGGACTGGCACCGGCGCCTCATGATCGGCGCCACGGTCGTCATCCTTGAACCTGCTCTCGGCCGAGTGCTGCCCATCCCCTTGATGGGCGGCTGGGCAGAGCCCGCGGTTGCGCTGGGCCAGCTGGCTGCGGTCGCTTTCATCGCTGCCTATGACCGGCGGACGCGCGGCGCCGTCCACCGAGCGACATGGGCCATCATCGCGGTTGTTATCGCGACGCGCGTCGCCATATCGCTGCTTGCCATGACGCCTCCTGTCATTGCGCTCGCGGCGCGGCTTGCCGGCGGTTGATCCGCTGAATTGCCCTGCGGGTGGACCCGGTGTAGGAGGCGCGTGGCCAACACCGCGACAAGGATAAGCCATGACTGCTCCCATCCGTGAAAATCTTTCGGGTCTCGACCTGCGCGCCGAAATCGAGCGGCTGCGCAAGGAACGCAATGCCGTGATCCTCGCGCATTATTACCAGAAGCCCGAGATCCAGGATCTCGCTGATTTCGTTGGTGATTCGCTGGAGCTGTCGCGCAAGGCGGCAGATACGGATGCCGAGGTGATCGCTTTTTGCGGCGTCAAGTTCATGGCCGAGACGGCGAAGATACTAAGCCCCGAAAAGATCGTCGTGCTTCCGGACATGGATGCAGGGTGCAGCCTCGAGGACAGCTGCCCGCCCGAACAGTTCAAGCGCTTCCGTGCCCGGCATCCTGATCATATCGCGCTGACCTACATCAACTGCTCAGCCGCCGTAAAAGCGCTCTCTGACATCATCGTTACCTCGTCGAGCGCGGAGACGATCATCAGCCAGATTCCCGAAAGCCAGCCGATCATCTTCGGCCCCGATCGCCACCTCGGCGGCTATCTCAACCGCAAGTTCGGGCGCGAGATGCTGCTGTGGCCGGGGGTTTGCATTGTACATGAGGCGTTCAGCGAAACCGAGCTCTTGAAGCTCAAGGCGCAGCACCCGGACGCGCCGGTCGCCGCGCATCCCGAATGCCCGCCCCATATCATTGACCATGCAGATTATGTCGGGTCGACGAGCGGCATCCTCCAGTTTGCGAAGAATTTCCCGGGCGACACGCTGATCGTGGCCACCGAGCCGCATATCATCCACCAGATGGAAAAAGCCCTGCCCGCAAAGACATTCATTGGTGCCCCGGGGGCGGACGGAAACTGCAATTGCAACATCTGCCCCTATATGGCGCTCAACACGATGGAGAAGCTGTATCTCGCGCTGCGTGATCTCCAGCCGCGGATCGAGTTGGACGAGGATCTGCGAATTGCTGCCAAGAAAAGTCTCGATCGGATGCTCGAAATGGCCTCGGGCACGGTAGGGAAGGGTGATTTGGGTCGCGCCTGATATCCCGAGTCGGCATTTGGGCGAGCGAGTCGTCATTGCTGCAGGGCAGGAAAAGATCTTAATTTGAATCCGAAAATGTTGCGTGGCTGATGCAAAAATGCTGCGCAGCAAAACCATGTTGCAAGTACCGGACTTATCCACAAGCACGATGCTTTGCTGCCGCCTTTTTTGTTGGCGGCCCGCAGGCTTCGTGTCAGCTTCCAATCATCGGACGACAGAGACGTCGGACCACCAGGACCAGAGGATGGTTGCAAGACCAACCCGAGGATAATGGAGCGGAACCGGCGAGGACGTGGACCGATACCCTGTCACGGAACGCAGCAATTCCCACGAGTTGAGGCGAACCCGACCGGAATGGAAACGCAGTCCATCGCCGGATAACAGCGACTGCTTCGGCAGAGGCTCGGACCGGATGATGAAGGGCTTTCCAGGTGCGGCCGGCCCCCCAAAAGGGGGCCGACCAAACCGCCGCCGGACTAGTTCCGTGCGCGCGGCGAAGGATCGTTTTGCGGGCAGCTGATCGCAAGAGAAGCGGACCGGGATGAACCTGAGCTAGCGGCTGGAGCAAAACCGGATAGTGGGGGTTGGCTGCGATGCCGGCCCCCATTTCGTATGGGCTCTGGCGTCCGGTTCTTCGCGCCTTCTGTCACCCATCCAGACCTCATCGAGACCTCGTCCCAAATTGTCGCCCAGGGGATGGTTCCTGCTGCCCCGGGTGCTGAACCCGAGTCCATTGTACCGGTGGCAAGAGTCCCGCGCCCGCGCGGCGGGCCCTGCAAGTAGGTGCCATAAAAAAATAGGACGGTGTGAGCGGCATCACATCGGCCTGCGGGGCTGCCTTCTATTTCTCTGACTGCGACCCGGAACAGTTCCTCACGAGGAACGGTTCCTACTTTCCCGGCCGGGTCGCATTCGGTCCGGCCGGGAACCTTTTGCGCCGCGCTCGCATTGTGCTGACATCGGCAAAGCGATGCTCAGGCACGATAAGGCGCTTCCCAATATGCCTCCGTGTCATCCCATCGCTCCGGTCCAAAAATGGGAGCAGAATATATGGGTATCATCATCACGCTTATCGTCGGCGGTATCATCGGCTGGCTGGCGAGCATCGTCATGCGCACCGACGCGCAGCAGGGCATATTCCTCAACGTCGTCGTCGGCATCGTGGGTGCGTTCCTGGGCAATATTCTTGGCGGAATGTTCGGCAGCGGCGCCTCGCTCAGCACTTTTGACCCCGTTGGCCTGCTTTGGGCCTTCATCGGCGCGATCGTGCTCCTCGCGATCGTCAATCTGGTGCGCCGCGGCAGCGTGCGCTGACACGTTGGCAGCGGCGCGACGCCGCTGCCATTCCATTAGGTGAATTGGTAAATCTGCGTTACCATCGCAGCGCCTGCCTCGGCGGGTGACAACAAAGATCGCAAGGGGGTCATCTTATGACTTGGATTATCGCAATCATCATGGGCGGTATCATTGGCTGGCTGGCGAGCATCGTCATGCGCACCGATGCGCAACAAGGCATTTTCCTCAACATCATTGTCGGCTGCCTGGGTTCTATCCTCGGTCGGTTCCTCTTCGGCCGCTTTCTGGGCGGCGGCCACCTGCGCGGTGATGCCTTCGACCCCATGACACTGCTCACCGCGTTCATCGGGGCGGTGATCCTGCTTGCCATCGTTAACCTGGTTCGGCGCGGAAGCGTCCGCTGAGCCAGCGCAGTTGACGCGGCCGCTAAGGGCCGGGTGAAAACGGGGCGGCCGACCAAGTGTCGGCCGCCCTTTTTCGTGGTCTCGAGGATAAGCGCCTTTATTTTATAGTGGACCGCGGACTCGCGATGCGGATATGACCGCTGCCCTTCGCGGGGGCGGGAAGGTTCAAGTTTCGCGCTTGCCAGCGGTGATTTAATTCGATAATACACCTGCGGATTATTTGGGTCCTGTCGCGCGGATCGGAGGGCGGTTGCCGGGTGCGGCAGCGGGTCCCGCAATCGTGGACGGCAGAGGGGAATTCGGCGTGAACTACGAGCGGAAAGTGGAATCGATGGACAGCTTGGCAGGCTCGGCGCAGGGATTTTATGAAGAAGCGGACGATCGCCGTAAGCGCAAGCGCCTGATCATCTCGGTGGTGCTCATCGTGCTGGTGCTGGCTGCCGCCTGGTATGGCTTTTCCGCGAACAGGGGTGCCGCTCCCGCCGCGGGGGACGGCGCTGCGGCCAGCACGCCCACCGTTACGGTGATGATACCCGGCATGCAGTCCGTGCAGGCGGCTATCGCGGCCAATGGAACGATTGCCGCGCGCCGTGAAATGCCGGTCGGCGTCGCGGGTGAGGGCGGTCAGGTGGTGAGCGTTCTCGTCGAGCCCGGCCAATGGGTGGGCGCAGGCCAGACGCTGGCGGTGATTGACCGTTCGGTCCAGGCGCAGCAGGCGGAGAGCCTTGCGGCGTCGATCCGCGTGGCTCAGGCCGATGCCGATCTCGCGGAAGCCGAACTCAAGCGCGCCGAAGCGCTCGTCTCGCGCGGTTTCATCTCCAAGGCCGACATGGATCGCAAGCGCGCGACGCGCGATGCTGCGCAGGCGCGCGTCCGCGTCGCCCAGGCGCAGTATCGCGAGGCGGTGGCACGGAACAGCCGGTTGAATATCGTCGCTCCCGCCGCGGGGCTGGTGCTGACCCGCGAGGTTGAGCCCGGCCAGATTGTCGGCGCGGGCAGCGGCGTCCTTTTCCGCATGGCGAAGGGCGGGGAGATGGAAATGCTCGCGCAGCTCGCCGAAGCGGACCTGCAGCGCGTGTCTGTCGGCACCCGCGCAACTGTGACGCCGGTCGGAACCGATCTCAAGATCGAGGGACAGATCTGGCAGGAATCGCCCGTCATAAATCCCGAGACCCGGCAGGGAACCGTGCGTATCGCGCTGCCTTACAGCGCCGCCTTGCGTCCGGGGGGCTTTGCCGACGCACGTCTCGTCTCGGGGACCGGCCAGGCGCCGCTGCTTCCCGAAAGCGCGGTCCTGAGCGGTCCTGAGGGCAATTACGTGCTGATCGTCGACAAGAACAACCAGGTTCAGCGCCGGGCGGTGAAGGTCGGCACCGTCACCGACGGTGGTGTCTCGATCGCGTCGGGACTGACAGGCAACGAGCGCGTGGTCGTGCTGGCGGGCGCCTTCCTCAATCCCGGCGACAAGGTCAAGCCGGTCCTCCAGAAATCGTCGCAATAATCGACCGCACCGCATCCTCGCTACAGGGCGTCTGACACATGAGCTTCCGCAACATCTCCGCCTGGTGCATCCGCAATCCGGTCCCGCCGATCGTCCTGTTCGTGTTGCTGCTGCTCGCGGGCCTGGTCAGCTTCAACCGGATGGACGTCAACGACAACCCTGACGTTGAATTCCCGGCGGTCCAGGTCATCGTTGCGCAGCCCGGCGCGGCGCCGACCGAGCTCGAAACGCAGGTTACCCAGCGGGTCGAAGCGGCGGTGCGCGCGGTGAGCGGCGTCGACGAAATGTCGTCCTATGTCGGCGAGGGCAACAGCAGCACCTTCGTCCAATTTGCGATCGGCACGCCGATCGACCGCGCGTATAACGACGTCAACCAGGCTATCCAGCAGATCCGCAGCGATCTGCCCGACGGCATTCTCGAGCCGCAGGTCGTGCGCGTTGACATTGCGGGCGGTCCGATCACCTATTTCTCGGTCGAAGCCGCCGACATGACGCTCGAACAGCTCAGCTGGTTCGTCGACAATACGGTCGCGAAGGAATTGCTGTCGATCCCCGGCATGGCGAAGGTCAGCCGCTCGGGCGGTGTCGATCGCGAAATCCGCGTCATTCTCGACCCGGCCCGAATGCAGAGCTATGGTCTCACGGCGAGCCAGGTGAACCAGCAGCTCCGCCAGGTGAACCTGAACGCCGCGGGCGGACGCGCCGAGATCGCGGGGTCGGAACAGGCCGTACGCGTGCTGGGCAATGCCGCGAGCGCCTATGAACTGGGTCAGACGCGTATCGCCATTGGCGGCGGCCGGACGATCCGCTTGTCCGACGTTGCGAAAGTCAGCGACGGCTACGCCGAGCAGCGCAATCTTGCGAAGATGGGTGGGCGACAGGTCCTCAGCTTCTCGATCGAGAAGGCGAAGGGTTCCTCCGACGTCACCGTTCACGACGAGGCGATGAAGAAACTCGAGGAGATCAAGAAGAATAACCCCAAGGTCGACTTCAAGATCCTCTTCACCCGCACTGAATATACGAAGGAGCAATATCGCAGCTCGATGGCCGCGATGATCGAGGGCGCGGTGCTCGCGGTGGTGGTCGTGTTCCTGTTCCTGCGCGACTGGCGCGCGACGCTGATCAGCGCGCTTGCAATCCCGCTCTCGGCCATCCCGACCTTCTGGTTCATGGAGCTGATGGGTTTTTCGCTGAACAGCCTCTCCCTGCTCGCGCTGAGCCTGGTCGCCGGTGTGCTCGTCGACGATGCGATCGTGGAGATTGAAAATATCGTCCGGCACATGCGCATGGGCAAGACCGCCTATCAGGCGGCGATCGACGCCGCCGACGAGATCGGTCTCGCAGTCGTCGCGACGACGAGTTCGATCGTCGCGGTGTTCCTGCCTGTCGCATTGATGCCCGGCGTGTCGGGGCAATTCTTCATCCAGTTCGGCATGACCGTCGTCTTCGCGGTGACCGTCAGCCTCGCGGTTGCGCGCATGATCACACCGATGATCGCCGCCTATTTCCTCGCCGCCGAGGGTGAACAGGCGCATGCGAGCGGACCCTGGGTGGACCGCTACGAGCGGCTTCTTGGTTGGACCCTGGATAGCGAAAAGCAGAAGGCGGTGAGGGCGCGCTACGAAGCCGTGGCCACCCGGCCGAGCTTGTTCGTCGTACCGCTTGCTGTCGCGCTATTGGCCATTCTCTTTCAGACGTACCAATATTTTCAACCCGTATCGGCCGGCGGGGACGCGCCCAATACGGCGGTGCACTTCCTCTTGCTGACACCTGTCAGCGCGGTCATCGCCTTTCTTCTCGCGACTTTCCTGATGATCCTCCTTGGAGCGCTTCTGGACTCGATGGGGATGGAGTCGGGATGGACTCGCTGGGCCAAATTCATGGCGCGGCGCGCCTTTGCCCGGCTCTTCGACCATCGCGTATGGATCGTGGGCATCGGCGTCCTCGCCTTCGCGTTGAGCCTCGTCCTTTTCGCGTACATCCCGAAGCAGTTCCAGCCAACGATCAACAGCGATTACAGCCAGGTCAAATATGAACTGCCGCCGGGCTCTACGCTCGAGCAGAGCGAGACAATTGCGCGGCAGATTTCGGCGATCCTCGACGATAGTCCCGTGGTCGATACCGCCTTCTACGATGTCAATGTCGGCGGCGGGAATGCCTTCCTGACGCTTCGGAAGGAACGGGACGTGTCGAGCGTGGAATGGGAGCGCAGCCTCCAACCGAAGCTCGCCGCCATCCCCGACGCGCGGGTAAGCTTCCAGAGCCAGTCGGGCGGATTCTCGGGCCGCGACATTACCTTTGTCCTCGGCGGCGACGACCCGGTCGCCCTCGAAAAGCACGCCTTGAAGATCGTCGATGAGATGAAGGGGCTGAAGGAGCTACGCGCGCCGCGGATCGAGGGCGATATTCCGCGGCCCGAAATCATCATCACGCCGCGGCTCGACCTCGCTGCAGACCTTGGTGTCACGACCGCAGCGCTCAGTCAGACGATCCGTATCGCGACGCTCGGCGACATCGATCAGAATGCGGCAAAATTCTCGCTCTCCGACCGCCAGATTCCGATCCGGGCCCTGCTTTCGGAAGATTCGCGCCGGAGCCTCGCGACGCTAGAAAACCTGCCTGTGCCGACCGCAAGCGGATCGACGGTGCCGCTGAAATCGGTGGCAGAGATCGGCTTCGGCGCCGGACCCACCGAGCTTCGGCGCTACAACCAGACGCGGCGCATCGTCATCGGTGCGGACCTCGCGCCGGGACTTGTGACGGGCAATGCGCAGGATAAGATCGACGCGCTGCCCGCGGTCAAGAATATGCCCCAGGGCGTCCGCAAGGTGATCCAGGGCGACGCCAAGTGGCAGGCCGAGATGATGCGAAACTTCATGATCGCGGTCATCGCCGGGCTGATGCTCGTCTTCTCGACGCTGGTACTCCTCTATCGCCGCTTCCTCTCGCCGCTCGTCAATATGTCGTCGCTGCTGCTCGCTCCATTGGGCGGTTTGCTCGGCCTTCTGATCGCGCGCATGGAAATATCCATGCCGGTGTTCATTGGCCTCCTGATGCTCCTCGGCATCGTCGCCAAGAACTCGATCCTGCTTGTCGATTTCGCGATCGAGGAGATGGACAAGGGCATTGAAAAGGCGGCGGCGCTCATGGACGCGGGGCGCAAGCGCGCTCAGCCGATCGTGATGACGACGGTGGCGATGGTCGCAGGCATGGTACCAACCGCGCTGTCCCTGACCGGGGACGGGGCCTGGCGCGCGCCGATGGGGGTCGTGGTGATCGGCGGGCTCATCCTGTCCACTCTGCTGACCCTGCTGATCGTACCGGCTGGCTTCAGCCTTGCCGACAGCATCGAGAAACGCCTTGGCCGGTTCTTCTCGCGCACTTTGCTCACCTATCGGCCCGGCGATGACACGCGGCCACATAGCGCGCCGGTTCCGCATCCAGCCGAGTGACATCGAAGGCGCGCGTGGCCGCGGGAGCGGTTGCAACCTTTGCCCCGCGGCGCCATTTGACAGGGCATGACGGACCGCTTCTCTTCGCCGGCCGGTGCGGCACGCGCCCATCCACCCATGAAAAGCGGGGGGGCGGGCGTTGCCATTCCAACGGGCGGCCTCAACATCCGTGTCGTGGCGACAGGGCTGCTCGTGGTCATGGCAGCGATCTTTGTCGCGGCGAAATATTTCCAGGAGGCCCATCCCGCGATTGGATTCGTCCGCGCTTTTGCCGAAGCGGCAATGGTCGGCGGGCTCGCTGACTGGTTCGCGGTCACCGCGCTTTTTCGGCACCCGATGGGGCTGCCGATACCGCACACGGCCATCGTGCCCCGGAACAAGAACCGTATTGGCGATACGCTCGCGCGCTTTCTGCTCACCAATTTCCTGTTGCCGCGGCTGGTAGCCCGCAAGATGCAGACGGTCGATGTCGCCGGCGCGGTTGGTCATTTCCTGTCGCAGCCGGCAGCGGGCGGCGGGCGGCTCAAGCTCGGCGCGTCGCGCATCATTGCCGACGCACTCGGAGCGCTCGACCAGAAAAGGCTCGGGGGCATGGTCAAGTCGGCAATCGCCGACCGCCTGCGCGAACTCGACATCGCGCCCTTGCTCGGCCAGGCTTTGCAGGCAGCACTCGCCGAGGGGCGCCACCAGCCGCTCCTCGATGCGATGGTCAAATGGGGCTCGAAGACGCTCGATCTCAACGCGCATCTCATTCACCAGATGGTGCACGACAATTCGAACGCGATCGTGCGTTTCACCGGGCTAGACGAAAGCATCGCCAACCGCATCGTGGCAGGCCTCGGCAAGTTGCTGACCGACATGGCGGCCGAGCCTGACCATCCGATCCGCCTGCGCGTCGAGGAAGGGCTCGCGAAGATGGCGCTCGATCTTCAGAAGGATCCTGAAGTCCAGGCCAAGGTCGAGCGCGTGCGCGATGAGCTTCTCGATAATGCCGCGGTCAAGCGCTGGCTCGATGGACTCTGGGAACAGGGGCGCAGCGCGCTGCTCCGCGCCGCGCGCGATCCCGACACGATGCTCGCGGGGCGGATCGGCGAACTCGTCCACCAGTTTGGCACGATGCTGGGAGAAGACGAGGCGATCAAGCGCACGCTCAATCGTTATGCGCGGCGTGCAGTGGTCGGCGCGGTGGACAGTTATGGCGAAACCGCACTTCGCCTCGTATCCGATACGATCCGCGGATGGGATGCAAAGACGATTACGGACCGGCTCGAAAATGCGGTGGGCGACGACCTTCAATATATCCGCATTAATGGGACGTTGGTTGGTGGACTGGTTGGAGTGTTGATCCACGCCGTCGATATCTGGATCTGAGCGTTCACAGGAGGGTAGCCAGCCCCTCGCGAAACGTCGGGTAGCGTGGCACCCAGCCTAGCAGGCGTTTCGCCTTGCCGTTCGCGACGCGGCGGCTTTCTTCATAGAAGGCGCGCGCGGCGGGTGAAAGACTTGCTTCATCCAGGGATTGGAGCGCCGGCAGCGGCGCGCCGAGCAATGCGCAGCCCCATTCGACGACATAATTTTGATGGCAGGGCGCATCGTCGGCCAGATTGTAAACGCCCGGCGGCCCCGAAAAGGAGTGAAGAATGCCGCTCGCAATGTCGTCAACATGGACGCGACTGAATATGTGGCCCGGCAGATCGATGCGGTGCGCGCGACCTTGAGCGATGCGGTCGAGAACCGAGCGGTGGGGACCATAGATGCCCGGCAGGCGAAACACGCGCACATCGCCGCGCAGGGCGGCCCAGGCCGCGTCGGCGGCATTGCGATCCGCGCGGCGGCCCTTGATCGGGGCGCTCTCGTCCACCCACGCACCGCGTGTGTCGCCGTAGACGCCGGTCGACGAGAGATAACCCACCCAGCCCGCAGGCGCGATCGCGACGGCCTCGCCATAGCAGGTCAGCACCGGATCAGCGCCGTGGACGGGGGGCACCGAGGAGAGGATGTGCGTCGCTCTGCGCAACGCCGCGGTCACCGACGCGGCATCGGCAAAGGCGAGCGTGCCCTCGCGGCCGCCGCGCGTTGTCCCTGTTACCGTCCAGCCGCGCGCGAGGAGGCGGTCGGCGAGATGGCTCGCGGTATAGCCCATTCCAAAAATCAGCATATGGCTCATCAGCGGACTTATTGCGCAGCCACCACGCGAAGCCTAGACCCGTTTTCATGACCGACGCTTCTTCTGCCCCCGCCATACCCGCTACCATCCACCGCGGCGATTATCGCCCGCCCGAATGGGAAATCCCGGACATGGCGCTGGATTTCGCGCTCGGGATCAGCGAGACGCGGGTAACCGCCACGCTCTCTCTGGTGCGCGTGGCGGCGCAGCCCACCCCTTTGCTGCTGCGCGGCGATGGGATCATGGCTGCCGAGGTGCGTGTCGACGGAGCGGTGTGGAACGACTGGCGGATGGCGGGGAGCGACCTCGTCGTCGATCTCGGCGAGCGCGAGGTGGCGACGGTCGAGGTCGATACGGTCATCGACCCGGCGGCCAACACGCAGCTCTCGGGCCTCTATGCCTCGAACGGCATGCTGTGCACCCAGTGCGAGGCGGAGGGGTTCCGCCGCATTACCTTCCACCCCGACCGACCCGATGTGCTGAGCCGCTACAAGGTTCGGATGACGGGCGACAAGGCGTCCTTCCCCGTCCTTCTCTCCAACGGCAACCGGGTCGAGACCGGCGAGGATGCAAACGGCAACCACTGGGCGCTCTGGGAGGATCCGTGGCCCAAGCCCTCCTATCTCTTCGCGCTTGTCGCGGGCGACCTCGTCGTCAACCGTGACCGCTTTACAACGATGTCGGGCCGCGAGGTCGAACTGGGCATATGGGTGCGCGCGGGCGACCTCGACCGCACCCATCATGCGATGGCTGCGCTCAAGCACAGCATGCGGTGGGACGAGGAGGTCTATGGCCGCGAATATGATCTCGACCTCTTCAACATCGTTGCGGTCAGCGATTTCAACATGGGGGCAATGGAGAATAAGGGGCTGAATATCTTCAACACCCGTTACATCCTTGCCGACCCCGACACCGCCACCGACGCCGATTTCGATGGAGTCGAGGGTGTCGTCGCACATGAGTATTTCCACAATTGGACGGGCAACCGTGTTACATGCCGCGACTGGTTCCAGCTGAGCCTGAAGGAGGGCTTCACCGTCTATCGCGATCAGAGCTTCTCGGCCGCGATGGGGTCCCCTGCGGTCAAGCGGATCGAGGATGTTCGCCTGCTCCGCGCCGCACAATTCCCTGAGGATGCGGGGCCGCTCGCGCATCCTATCCGGCCCGATAGCTATCAGGAGATTTCCAACTTTTACACAGCGACCGTTTATAACAAGGGCGCCGAGGTGATCCGGATGATGGCGACGCTGCTCGGCGCCGAGCGTTTCCGCAAGGGCACCGATCTCTATTTCGCCCGCCACGACGGCGAGGCGGCGACCTGCGAGGATTTTGTCCGCGCGATGGAGGAGGGCGGGGGCATCGATCTCGGCCAGTTCCGCCGTTGGTACGAGCAGGCTGGCACGCCGAAGCTCCACCTTGCCCTGGCACAGGAAAGCGAGAACTGGTTCCTGGACGTCACTCAGACAATCCCCCCGACGCCCGGGCAGGACATGAAGGAGCCCATGATGATGCCGCTGCGTGTCGCGGCCTACGCGATGGACGGCAGCGGCACGGTGCTTCCCGAAACCATGGCAACACTGAGAGACAAGGTCGAGCGCATCCCGCTCGGACCCTTTGCCGAGCGGCCCGCACTCTCGGTCAACCGTGGCTTCTCGGCGCCGGTGATCGTGGAGTTTGAGCGTGCGCCAGGCGAACTCGCGTGGCTCGCCGCGCACGATGACGACCCCATTGCGCGCTACGAGGCGCTCCAGCAGCTGATGCTCGACACGCTCGTTGCCGCGGTCGCGGGCGAGGCGGACGGCCGCGAGACCGTGATCGGCGCCGTCGGGCAGACGCTGACCGGCGCTGCGAATGATCCTGCCTTCGTGGCTGAAGCGGTGCTGCTGCCGAGCGAGGCGTTCATCGGCGACCAAATGGTCACGGTAGACCCCGACGCGATCCGCCGTGCGCGGCTGGCACTGCAGGCGGGGATCGGGTCGGCCCTCGAGGAGAAATGGCGCGATATCCTCGCCGAGGCCGCGCCGCGCGCGACCGATCTCTCACCCACGGCCAAGGGGCGCCGCCGCCTTCGCGGAGTGGCTCTCGCCTATCTGGCAGCGAGCGGAAGGGACGATGTGCCGGGCTTGGCCTTCAGCATCTTCTCAAGCGCCGATGGGATGACCGAACGCCAGGCGGCGCTCGCGACGCTCGCGCACGGGGACAGCGACGAGCGATTGCATGCGCTCGACATCTTCTATCAGCGCTATCGCGACAATCCGCTGGTCCTCGACAAATGGTTCCAGGTGCAGGCATGGTCGCAGCGCCCGGACACGCCCGCGAGTGTTGCCGAGCTGGCGCAGCATCCCGATTTCACGCTCACCAACCCCAATCGGGTGCGCTCGCTCTACGGGGCGTTTGCAGGCAATCAGGCCGCCTTTCACCAGTCCGACGGGGCGGGCTATCGGCTGCTTGCCGATCTGGTGATCGCGCTTGACCCGCGGAACCCGCAAACCGCCGCCCGGATGATCCCGCCGCTGGGGCGCTGGAAACGATTTGACGAGGATCGGCAACGGCTGATGAAGACCGAGCTCGAACGGATTCTGGCGCAGCCCGGCCTGTCGCGCGATGTGACCGAACAGGCATCCAAGAGCCTGAGCGGTTAAGGTCCGGCGGCCCCTCTTCGCATCGAAGGATTTTGAAGCGGAGCCCCGGATCCGCTCGGGGAAGAGCCAGGCAAAGGAGGGCACCGGTCGTATCGACCGCGCCTGGCGAGACATTTACTGGGCGGACAAGGTTTCGCCTTCCGCCCGCGAGGGAGGAATGAGGGCCTGCTTCCGATCGCTAATCCGCAAGCCATCCCGCGACTTCACCCGCGACCCTGTTCGCCGCCGCGTTCAGGGCTTCGCCAACCTGCTTCGGCTCGATCTTGCCCCTGACCGGCTCGCGCGCATCGAAGCGACGCTGGGTGACGCTCTTGCCGCCGCTGTTCACGAGCATCGCCTGATAGACCACCACGGCTTCGTTGGTCGCCTCGTCGACGCCGAACTCCATCAATTGTCCTGCGAGCTGCTCGCCCGGCGCGGTCAGATACTGACCCTCGTCGAGCACGACACGGCTCGAGCGCGCGGCGACGGTTTCGGAGAGGAGGCGCTGGAAGAGGCGCTGCGGCGCCTCGACCCATTGCGCGTCCTTCACATAGGCAATGCTGGCGTCATCTTGTTGCACCGGAATGCGCTGGGTGCGCAGTTTCTGCGGCGCGGTGGGAATGAGGATGGTGAGGGCCTGCGCCTCGTTCGCCGTCCGCGCCTCGCCCGCCCGGGGAGCGGCGTCGGGCGTGAGCGTCAGCAGGAAGGGTGGGGGCTTGGCGCCGAAGCTGACGCAGGCAGACAGCGTCGCCGCGCCGAGTGCGGCGGGCAGAAGGAGGCGAAGGCTGCGGAGCATGGTTGGATACCTCATGGCTTGTAATCGGGGAGCTTGCTGCCGCCAATCACTGCGCCTGCACCCTGCTGGTCGAGCTTGTCGGTCAGGCTCGACAGCGAAGAGGAGGTGCGGCGAAGATCGCGGATCAGCGCATTGGCTTCGGGAATCGTGGTTTCGCTGAAGGTCTTGAGGCCGGGCCGCGCGTCGGCGATCGCGCTTTCGAGCGTTTTCATCGATTCATTGGCGGAGGCGAGGGTGTTGCGCAAATTCTGCATCGCGGGGTCGACGTTGCGGTCGATCGTCCCCTGCGCCGACGCGGCCAGATTTCCGATCTGCTCGGCGGCATTGCCTGTCTGCTGGATCGCGATGCGCGTGTCGGCGAGTGCCCTTTCGAGCGCGGGTCCGTTGCGGGCGAGAATCGCGGTCGATTGCTCGACATTTTTCAGGATCGCGGAGAAGCTCTCCTGGTTTTTGTCATCCGCGAGTTCGGCGAGGCGCTCGGTCAGCGTCGACAGGCGCTGGAGGAGCTGCGGCGCGGTGTTGAGTATCTCGCCGAGCCCGCCGACCCGGTTCGGAATGACGGGCTTGCCCGCGGGTCCCTTGTCGGTGATCGGCGGAGCCCCCTTTACCGCGCCGTCAAGCGCAATCTGCGAGACGCCGGTGAAACCGACGCCCTCGAGCGCGGCAGTGGTGCCTTGAAGAATGGGAACGGTTTCGTCGACCTCGATCCGCACGCGCACGAATTGCGGGTCATCACGCCACAGCTCAATTTGGCGTACCTGGCCCACCGGAACACCAGAGAATTGCACCTGCGATCCCTTGTTCAGCCCGTCGACCGACTGCTTGAAGAATATGTCATACTCGCGCTTGGCACCGCCGCTGTCATTGGCCATCCACACGACAAAGATCGCGATCGCCAGGGTGAAGAAGAGCACGAAGGCGCCCACCAGCACATTGTTCGAGCGAGTTTCCATCAGCTTTTCCTGTCGTGCGCGGCGCGGCCATGCGCGGTTGTCGCGGCGCGGCCGCGCGGTCCGTTGAAGTAATCCTGTATCCACGGATGCTGAGTGGCAAGCAGTTCCGGGATGGTGCCAACCGCGATCACCTTCTTTTCGGCAAGCACGGCGACGCGGTCACAGGTCGCATAAAGCGTGTCGAGATCATGGGTAATGAGGAAGACGGTGAGACCCATCGTGTCGGCGAGCTCGCGGATCAGCTCGTCGAACTTGGCAGCTCCGATCGGGTCGAGCCCGGCGGTCGGTTCATCGAGGAACAGGAGCGCAGGGTCGAGCGCGAGCGCGCGGGCCAGCCCGGCACGTTTCACCATCCCTCCCGAGAGTTCGGCCGGGAACTTGGGTCCCGCGTCGGGCGGCAAACCGACCATCGCGACCTTGTAGGCAGCGATCTCGTCGAGCAGGGCCTGGTCGAGCCGCGGATAATATTCGCGGAGCGGAACCTGGATATTCTCGGCGACGCTCAGCGTCGAAAAGAGCGCGCCGCCCTGGAACATCACGCCCCAGCGACGGCGCAGGTCACGCGATTCCTCCTCGTCGGCGATCGTGTCGAGCGACTTGCCGTAAACCTCTATTTCGCCCGCGGTCGGTGTCTGCAGCCCGACGATTGAGCGCATCAGCACCGACTTGCCTGTGCCAGACCCGCCAACGACGCCCAATATCTCGCCCGAGCGCACGTCGAGGTCGAGATGGTCGTGGATCACCGCCTCGCCGAACTGGTTGACGAGGCCGCGCACACGGATCGCGACGTCGAATTTCTCGGGCCGCACCGCGTCCGCGGACGCGAGCTCCTGCCGGATTTCCTCCTGCTCCTCTTCCTCCGTCATCAGTTCCACCCGATCGAGGAGAAGAAGACGGCGAAAAAGGCGTCGAGAACGATGACAAGGAAGATCGCGGCGACCACAGCGGACGTGGTGCGGCGGCCGACTTCTTCGGCGTTCTGGCGGACCTGCATGCCTGAATAACAGCCGGTTACGCCGACGAGAATGCCGAACACCGGGGCCTTGATCAGCATCGCCCAGAAATCGGTCATCGGGATGATCTCGCGTAGCCGCTGAATGTAAGTGATCGGGGGGATGTCGAGCCCGACCCACGAAAAAACCCCTCCCCCGATGATCGCGCAGAGACTGGCGTAGAAGCCAAGAAGGGGCATGATGATCGTCGAAGCTGCGACGCGCGGCAGCACGATCGCTTCCATGGGTGACACGCCGATCGTCCGCATGGCGTCGACCTCTTCGGTCAGTTTCATCGTTCCGATCTGGGCGGCGAATGCCGATCCCGAGCGACCCGCGACCATGATCGCGGTCATCAGCAGACCAAGCTCGCGGATCGACGCGCGGCCGACGAGATTGATCGTGAACACCTCCAACCCGAACTGGCGCAGCTGGACGGCGCCCTGCTGCGCGATCACGATCCCGATCAGGAAGCTCATCAGGCCGATGATCGGCAGCGCATCGACGCCAACGCTCTGGAATCGCGTCACTATGGCGTGCCAGCGGATGCGGCGGCGCGCCCGCAGCTGGGTAATGAAGGCAACGATCATCGCGCCGAAAAAGCCGACAATGCCGAGAAATTCGCTCCAAACGCCGGCGCTCGCGGAGCCAAGCTGCTCGAGCATGCGCGTCCACATGGGGCGGCGGTCGGCGTGGACGCGATAATCGCTTTTGTCTTCCGCGAGGGCTTTCAGCAGGCGCTGCGCGTCCTCGCTCGCGCCAGTGATCCTCGCCTCGTGGGCGCGGGCGGTGCGGGTAACGATCCAGGCGCCCACCGTGTCGATCCGCTCGATCTTGGAAAGGTCGAGGGCAGCGATCGGGCCAAGCGCATCGAGCCGGGCCGGCAGATCTCCGAGGCGCGCAAGTGTGAGGCGCCCCGTGAAGCGCACATCGACGCCGTCGGCTCCTTCGTCCGTCTCGAAATCCGCGCTGGCCGCCATTGCGTGGGGACCTTGGATGATTTGCCGATTAACGGCAAGCTAATCCGTGACATCCTTGCCGGACTTGGCCGGCAGGGGCGGGAACGCTATGGCGCCGATATGGAAGCACCTTCCGTCCGTCCTGTCGCGCACCGCGTCGCCATGTACGACATGGACCGCACGATCACGCGCGCGGGCACCTACAGCGGCTTTTTGATGCACGTTGCGCGGCGGCGGCAGCCGTGGCGCCTGATGCTGCTGCCCTTCGTGGGCCTTGCGGGGCTCGCCTATTCGCTGCGGTTGATCGACAGGGCGCAGCTCAAGGCGATCAACCTGCGTCTCTTGGTCGGCAAGCGCTTCAGCCGTGCCGAAATTGCCCCGTTGGCCGAGAGCTATGCCGACAAGGTAGTGGCGCGCGGATTGCATCCCGCAGCGTTGGAGCAAATTGCGGCCGATCGCGCGGCAGGCTATCGGCTCCTCCTCGCGACCGCCTCCTTCCACCTCTATGTGGACGCGATCGCGCGGCGGCTGGGCATGGACGATGTCCTTGCAACGCAGCTCGACGAACCCGACGGTGGGGACCACATTCACGCGCGGCTGAGCGGTGACAATTGCTACGGCGAGGCGAAGTTCACGCGCATCACGGGCTGGCTCGCCGATAATGCTATTACGCGCGAGGACGCCCATATCCGGGCCTATTCGGACCATGTTTCCGACCATCCGATGCTCCGTTTCGCGGACGAAGCTGTGGCGACAACTCCGTCGCGCAAGCTCCGCCGGCTCGCTCCGCAGATGGGATGGCAGGTCGTCGATTGGCGAAGGCCCAAATAGGCGAATCCCTGTCGTCGCCCGGGTCAAATCCCGGGCGAGGATCAGGGCCTGCGCCTCAGACTCAGACTGCCGCCAGCGCCTGGTCGAAATCGGCGATCAGATCTTCGGCATTCTCGATACCGATTGACACGCGCACCAGATTGTCGGTGATGCCCAGCGCCGCCTTTCGCTCGTCCGGGACGGACAAATGGGTCATCGCAGCGGGATGGCTGGCGAGCGTCTCGGTGCCCCCGAGGCTGACCGCGAGCTTGGCGATCTTGAGGGCGTCGAGGAAGCGGAAGCTTTCCGCCTCGCCGCCCTTTATAAAGAGCGAGAAAGTCGATCCCGCGCCGGTGCAGTGACGATCGAAAATATCCTTCTGAGACCCCTCGTCGAGGAAGCCGAGATATCCGAGCCCCTCAACCTTGGGATGCTGCCTTAGGAAGGCGCAGACCTTTTCGGCATTCTCGCCCGCGCGCGTCATCCGCAGCTCAACGGTCTCGAGGCTGCGCAGCAGCATCCAGGCGGTGTTGGGATCGCAGATCGTGCCAATCGTGTTGCGCATCATGCGGATGGGGCCAAGCCACTGCTTCGCGCCGAGCACGCCGCCCGCGACGAGGTCACTATGCCCCCCCGCATATTTGGTGAGACTGTAAAGGACGATGTCGGCCCCATGCGCAAGCGGCTTCGACCAGAGCGGCCCGAGAAAGGTGTTGTCGATCGCGATGGGGGGACGATAGCCGTCCGCAAAGACGGTGTCGACCGCGGTGCGCATCGCCTCGACGTCAACGAGCGCGTTGGTGGGGTTCGCGGGGCTTTCGAGATAGACCATGGCCACTTTTCCGCCCTGCCTCGCCGCCATGTCCTGCGCCCGGGCGAGGACCGCATCCATCTCTTCGCGCGACGCCTCGGCCGGGAAATCGACATAGGTGGCGCCGAAACGCGACAATATGCGGGCGATCAGCGTCTCGGTCGCAGCATAGAGGGGCCCCGAATGAACGATTACGTCATTCATGTTGACATGGGCGAGCAGCAACGTCGCGATCGCCGACATGCCCGAGGAGAAGACGAGCGCGTCCTCGGCCTTTTCCCAGACGCCGAGCCGAGCTTCGAGTATCTCCTGGTTGGGTCCGTTGAAGCGCGAATAGACGAGCCCCTCGGCGCCCCCCGGGCGTTTGCCCGTAATGCCCTCGAAGTGGCGCTTTCCCGCCGCGGCGCTCTCGAAGGCAAAGGTCGAGGTCAGGAAGATCGGCGGCTTCAGCGAGCCTTCCGACAGCATCGGGTCGTAGCCATAGCCCATCATCAGTGTCGAGGGAGACAGCGCATGGCCGCCAATCTCGGTGACGTCGGCTTTGGGCTTGCGGCGCGTGGTGCCGGTGAGGTCATTATTGTCGATCGCGGGCATGGTCGGACTCCGATGAATTGGTTTCACCTGCAACTAGCGTGCTTTTGGACGCCGGTCACCCTGCCTAAACTCAGTCCTCCGCAATAAGGCTGCGTTCGCGGGTTTCAGGGAGCAGCAAGGTCGCAACGCCCGCGAGGCCGATGATCAGCGCGACGTAAAAATAGAAGAGCCATTCGACCCCCTGGCCTTTGAGCCACAGGGCGACCATCTCGACCGTGCCCCCGAAGATCGCGTTGCCGATGGCATAGGGCAGCGCGACCCCGAGCCCGCGAATATGCGCGGGAAACAATTCGGCTTTTACCAATGCATTGTTTGCTGTGTAACCGCTCTGCAAGGTGAGGGGGACAAGGATCACGAGCGTCGCCGCGATCGGCGAGGTTACACGCTCGAGCGTGAAAAAGGTTGGCGCGGCGACGATCGCGCCACCGATCCCGAACAGCAGGAGCATCGGTCGCCGTCCGAAACGGTCGGCGAGCGCACCGAAGACGGGCTGCATTGCTGCGAACCAGAGCAGCGCAGCGGCGATGATCCACGTCGCGGTTTCCTTGTCGAAGCCGACGCTGTTGAAGAGGAATTTTTGCATATAGGTGATGTAGGTATAGGCGCCGATCCCGCCGCCTGCGGACAGGAGGCCGACAAGAATGCTCTCCCGCCGGTGCTCGCGCCAAAGCCGCTTTGCTGTCGAGGCTGGTCGGTCGGTCGCCTGGTTCTCGAACGACGGTGTCTCGGCAAGATTGCGGCGGAGCGCATAGACGCCGAGTGCGAGCAGCGCGCCGATCACGAAGGGAATGCGCCACCCCCAGGCGGTCAACTCGGCCTCGCTCAGGAAGGTCTGAAGGATTATGGCGACGAAGATTGCGGAGAGCTGCCCGCCGATCAGCGTCAAATATTGAAAGCTCGCCCAGAAGCCGCGGTGCTCGCGCGGAGCCATTTCGGAAAGATAGGTCGCGCTTGCGCCATATTCGCCCCCGAGCGACAATCCCTGCAGGATACGCGCGGTGATCAGTACCGCGGGGCCTGCGAGCCCAGCCTGCGAATAGGTCGGCGCAAGGGCGATCAAGAGCGAGCCCCCGAACATCAGCGCCACCGATAGCGTCAGCCCGGCCTTGCGCCCGCGCGCATCCGCAAAGCGCCCCATCAACCAGGCACCTATCGGCCGCATGACGAAGCCGACGGCGAAAATCGTTGCGGTGCTCAGCAATTGTGCGGTCGGATCCGCCTCGGGGAAGAAGACCGGTGCGAAATAAATGGCGAAGGCGGCATAGGCGAACCAGTCGTACCATTCGACGAGATTGCCCGCCGAGCCGCCGATAATCGAGACGAGGCGTTTGCGCGGTATCGCAAGGGCCTTCATTCCGCTCCCCTCTTCCTGGCCGTCAACGGAGGCCGATCACCGCCATTTGGCGGCCATAGCCATTGTCGCCCCGCAGGCATGCGCGGCGGTAGCTGAAATAATCGGCTTCCTGTGCGCATGTATCCTGGCCGCCAATGGCGACCGTGGGGACATCTGCCGCGGCGAGCCGTGCCGCAACATAGGCCGCGATGTCGAACATCGCGTGGCCCGGGCGGCCGGCGGCGAAGAACCGCTCGTTCGCGGGATCGTCGGCGAGGAAGCGGCTGACAAAGACCTCGTCGACCTCGTAGGAGGCGCGCCCGATGCATGGGCCAATGGCGGCGGCGATGTGCGCGCGGCGGGCGCCGAGTTCCTCCATCGCATCGATCGTCGCCTCGGCGACCCCGGCGAGAGCACCCTTCCACCCGGCATGTGCGGCCCCGACGACGCCGGCATGCCGGTCGGCGAAAAGGATGGGGACGCAGTCGGCAGTGAGGATGCCGAGCAGGATTCCAGGCGTGCGGGTTGCGATCGCGTCGGCCTCTGACCGGGCGGCGAGGTCGCTAGTCTCGTCGACGATAATGCAGCGCCGTCCATGGACCTGATAGACTCCCGCGAGTGTGGCACCGGGCAATATGGCTTCGGCGGCGCGGCGACGGTTCTCGGTGATCAGCTCCGGCTCGTCGCCGGAGCCGAGGCCGCAGTTGAGGGAAGCGAGCTCGCCCTTGGACACGCCGCCCCGACGTCCGAAAAAACCGTGCGGCACCGCCTCGAGCGGGGCGGCGGTGGTGAAAGGGATGGTCACAGGTCAAGCCTCCAGATGCGGTCTTCGTCGATGTGATTGCCGACGCGAAAGGCGTTGCGGCCGACATCGACAAAACCGTAACGGCGGTAGAAAGCCTGTGCGCGCAAATTTTCGGAGAAGACCGAGAGATAGAGGATTGCGGCGCGTTCGCGGGCCCAGGCGATACCCCATTTGATCAAGGCGGCCGCGACGCCCGTGCCTTTGGCGGCATCGGCCACATATAATTGGTGGAGTTCGATCGCCCCCTCTGCGGGCTGGCCTCCGGGCAGATCGAAATCGATCGGGCCCAGCTTGATGAAGCCAATTATCGAACGATCGTCGCCGCGCGCCAGTGCGATCGCCCAGTCAGGATCGGCGAGCTGTTCGCGGATGCGGTCCGGCGGGTTCCAGCCCGCCAGGAAGACGGCGAGGTCGCCGGGTGCATAGATGTGGCCAAATGTGCTGCGGAACGAAGCTTCGGCAAAGATGGAGAGAGCGTCGGCATCGCAGGCCTCGGCGTGAACGATCGCCGTCATGCAGCTCCTCCCAGCTCGGGAAACCCTTCGGGCGAAGGCCAGCCCGGCGCGTGGATCGCCATGGCTTGAAAGAGCTCGCCCATCGCCTCCGGCTGGACCAGCCGGTCGCGCTGTCCGGCAAGCTCGCTGGCGCGGTCTGGCGAAGCTGTGGACAGCGCCTTCATGCGCGCGTCGATGCCGAGCCGGCGAAGCCATTCGCCCTGGCCCACCGGCCCCGCAACCAGGGCTCCCGCGCTGCGCGCCGCAAACGCAAGCGCTGCGAAATCAACATGTGCGGTGAGGTCGGCCTCGCCTGGCTGCGCGAACGGATCTGCGTAGCGGTGACCCCTGACCGCCTGCAGCGTATCGCCCGCGGCGGGACCATTATAACCATAGTCGATGACCAGCATCGCCCCGCCATGGCGCGCAAGGCGAAAGGCGCAGCTCTGCATGATCGCGGCGGCGGCGGGCGCAGTCTCGACGATCGTGCCTTCGCCATGATGGCGGAGCGCGGCCGGCACAGCGTCGTCGGCGGGCACGCTGCCGGCCTGGGGCACCAGCGCGCCATGATCGCGTACGACGACTCGCTCGCGCCAGCCATCGCCGGTCCGCACATATTGATGGACCGGCAGCGCATCGAAAAATTCATTGGCAAGGATGATCGGCGCGACGTCGTCTGGCAGGCTGGTGATGTCGTCGTGGTGAACGGCCCCGGGCAACCGCGCCGCCTGCGCCGCGCGCAGCGCCGGGCTCATCTCGACCAGGTGGACGCCTTGCGGTGCGGCGCCGAAACGCGCCATCGCGCGCAGCGCATCGACGGCGAGCGTCCCCCGGCCGGGACCAAGCTCGACATAGCGAAAGGCAGGCTGGCCCGCGCGCAGCCAAAGGTCCGCGATCCAGATCCCCACCATTTCGCCGAACATCTGGCTGATCTCGGGCGCCGTGGTGAAGTCACCCGCCGCGCCGAGCGGGTCGCGGGTCGCGTAATAATGCGCATTGGCGGCGGCCATGTAGTCGGCGACTGTCATCGCGCGCGTACTGGCGATTTGGAGCATGAGATGAGCGGGCGTTGGTGGGCCGTCAGGCAACGCTTTCGGTCCCCGCGATCGGCTCCACGCGCTGACGGCGCCCCTTGGCGGTTGCAACCAGCCATATGCCTGCGATCAGCATCGGCACCGTCAGCGTCTGACCCATAGTCAGCCCCCAGGCCAAAGTGCCGAGCTGGACATCGGGCTCGCGAACGAATTCGAGGCTGAAGCGGCTGACACCGTAAATGATCGCTGCCATGCCGAACAGAAAACCGGGCTTGTAACGCGCGTCGGTGCGCCAGAAGAGGAAGGCCAGGATCGCGAACATCAAAACGCCCTCAAGACCTGCTTCATAGAGCTGGCTCGGGTGGCGCGGATCGTCTGTCCCGCTGCCGGGAAAAATGATCGCCCAAGGCACGGTGGTTGGTCGGCCCCACAGCTCGCCGTTCACGAAATTGGCGAGGCGGCCGAAGAAGAGCCCGAAGGGTACGACGCACGCGATATAGTCGCAAAAGCGCAGAAAGCTGAGCTTTTCCTTGCGCGTTACGTACCAGATCGCAATGAGCACCCCCGCGACGCCGCCGTGGAGTGACATGCCCCCATCCCACAATTTGAGGATGTTGACCGGGTGCTCCAGATAATTGCCCAAGTTATAAAATAGGACATAGCCTAGCCGTCCGCCCACGATGATGCCGAGCATGGCATAGAAGATCATGTCGTCGGCATGACGGTGCGCCATGGGCGCGCCGGGCTTCGCAATCAGCCGCAGCAAATACCAATAGCCGACGAAAATACCGGCGAGATAGGCGAGCGCGTACCAGCGGATGGGCAGGCCGAAGACGCTGAAGGCGATTTCACTATTTTCGCCCATCAACTCGTGGAAATTGAGATATTGCGTTGCTTCCGCTAGGAGCGCAGAAATTGTCATATAGTCTCGGCCCTTCCCCAGGAGAGGCCTACCCCATAGGGGGTTAGCGCTGCGAGACCAAGAGGAGAGATATCCGATGCCATCCGCGCTCGATTTGCGCCTGGACGCTGCGTACAAGCTGATCACCGGTCCTGGGGGACCGATCCAGGTCGGGACGATCGAGCGCAACGGCCGCGAACTGCCCTTCATCACCAACGCGCCCTCCAATATCGTCGATTATGCTGCCTATTTTTGTGCGCAGCATGGCGATGCGACCTTCCTCGTTGAAGGCAATGAGCGCCTGAGCTTTGCCGAATATTATGCCGCGGCCCGCAAAGTCGCAGCGGGGCTGGTCGAGGGTTATGGCGTGAAGCGGGGCGATCGCATCGGCATCGCGATGCGCAATGCCAATGCTTGGTGCGTCGCCTATTTGGGCGCGTTGATGGCCGGGGGGTGCGCGACCCTGCTCAACGGCTGGTGGCAAGGTTCCGAGCTCGCCGCGGGCATTGAGGACAGCGGGGCAACCCTCGTCATCGCCGATCCGCAGCGCGCCGAACGGCTCGCCGGCGCGGCGCATGGCGCAAAGGTGATCACGCTCGATATCACGCGCCCGATCGAGGAGGCGATCGCGCCCATCACCGCGGCCGGCGGCGGTGAGACGACCGAGCTGCCCCAGCTTGGCCCCGATGATCTGGCGACCATCCTCTTCACCTCGGGCTCGACGGGCCAGTCGAAGGGGGCTTACTCGCGCCACCAGGCGGTTGTGCAGGGGACATTCAACTATATCGCCCAGACCGCGAGTATCGTCCATCTGCTGACCGAGGACGGGCAGATGTCGGATCTCCAGCCCGCGACGCTGATCTGCACACCGCTGTTCCACGTTACGGCCGAGATTCCGGTGTTCCTGCAAAGCTTCGCGCTCGGGCGCAAACTCGTGCTCATGCCAAAATGGAACGCTGAAGAGGCGATGAGGCTGATCCAGGACGAAAAGGTCAATTATTTCGTCGGCGTGCCGCTGATGAGCTATGAAATCCTCGTTCATCCCAATCGATCGAAATATGATCTCTCGATGTGCAAGAGCTATGCAGGCGGCGGCGCGCCGCGGCCACCCGAGCATGTGAAGCGCCTCGCGACCGAGATGGGCGAGGGGAAGCCGCTTCTCGGTTATGGCCTCACCGAGACCAATGCGGTCGGCTGCGGGATCATCAACGAAAATTATCTGGCCAAGCCGCTGTCGACCGGACCGGCGTCGAGGCCACTCGTCGATCTCGCGATCCTTGACGATGACGGCAGTCCGCTACCGCAAGGCGAGGTCGGCGAAGTTTGCATTCGCTCGATCGCCAATTTCGAGGGTTATTGGAACAACCCTGAAGCGACGAAGGCCGCTTTTTTCGACAATGGTTATTTCCGGACCGGAGACCTCGGCTACCTCGACGAGGATGGATATCTGTTCATTGTTGACCGAAAGAAGGACATCATCATCCGCGGCGGCGAGAATATAAGCTGTCAGGAGGTCGAGGCGGCGATCTATGAACACCCGGACGCGAAGGAATGCGCCGTCTTCGGCCTGCCCGACGAGCGGCTGGGCGAGGTCGTCGGCGCGGTCGTGTGGATGGCGCCGGGTAGCAAGGCCGACGCGGCCATGCTCACCGAATTTCTCGCCGAGCGGCTCGCGCCGTACAAGGTGCCAAGCAAGATCTGGCTTAGCGCCGGGGCGCTGCCCAAACTTGGCACCGAAAAGATCGACAAGGTGTCGCTGCGCAAGCAGTATCGCGAGGAATATGCTGCGGGGCTCGCGGCGTAACCTCTGCACGCTGGGGAGCGAACAGCGAGCATGGCCACCGCCGATACCCCAGGCGCTTTCTCCGAGGTCGCGGCGCCGGTGCGCGTCTATCGCCACCGGCTCCCGACCCGCCTCTGGCATTGGCTGAACGCCGTCACCCTCATCGTCTTGCTGATGAGCGGACTGATGATCTTCAATGCGCATCCGCGGCTCTACTGGGGGCAATATGGCGCGAACCACGACCATGCCTGGTTCGAGATCGGCTCAACGCGCACGACGGGCTACCTCCGCATGGGGGCCTGGAAGGTCGACACCACCGGTGTGCTCGGCCATTGGACCGACGGGGACGGGGCAACGCAGCGCTGGGCATTCCCGGGCTGGGCGACAATACCCACCCGCTACAGCCTGGCCGACGGGCGACGCTGGCACCTGAGCTTTGCCTGGCTGCTTGCGGTTGCGCTGACCCTTTATATGCTATGGACCGCGCTTGGGGGCCACCTCTCAAGGGATCTTCGCGTTCGGCGCGGCGAATGGGCACCAGGCACCATATGGCAGGACCTTAAGGATCACATGCGGCTGCGCTTCGCTTCCGGCGAAGCGGCGGCGCGCTATAATATCCTCCAGAAACTGAGCTATATCGGGGTCATCTTCGTGCTTCTGCCGCTAATGATCTTCACTGGCCTCGCCATGTCACCCGGGTTCAACGCGACGGCGCCCTGGCTGATCGATCTGTTCGCAGGACGTCAGTCGGCACGCTCGATCCACTTCATCACCGCAGGGGCACTCGTCCTCTTCTTCCTCGTCCATATCGCGATGGTCCTGCTCGCGGGGCCGGCAAATGCGCTGCGCTCGATGTTTACCGGCTGGTTCTGTCTGCCGCCTGGCGAAGAGGAGCGGGCATGAACGAGCTCATTCTGCCTCGGCGGCAGCTGATCGCAGGGGCGGGCGGGCTCGCTGCCGCCGCGAGCGCGCTGCCGCTCTTGTCGGGATGCGACGCGATCAACGACGCGCCCGCAGTCCGCAAGATATTGTCGATGGGGGAGGAGATGCACCGCGCAAGCCAGCGCGCACTGACCGACCGCGACGCACTCGCGCGTGAATTTACCCGAGCCGACCTGTCGCCCGTCTTTCGATCCAACGGTACGCGGTTGCCCGAGGGCCAGGCCTATGCCGCGCACGCCGCACGCGGCTTCGCTGACTGGCGCGTCGCGGTGCGGGGTCTCGTCGCGCGGCCGCTCTTCCTATCGATGGCGGACATCCGCGCAATGCCGCAGCGCACCCAGATCACCCGTCATGACTGCGTCGAAGGCTGGAGTGCGATCGCTGAATGGACGGGCGTCCAGCTGCGCCGCGTGCTCGCGGCGGCGGGACTGCAAGGCGGCGCGCGCTACATCGTTTTTCGCTGCGCCGATCGCATCGGGGACGCAGATTATTACGAAAGCTGCGACCTTGTCGACGCGCTGCATCCCCAGACGATTCTCGCCTGGGCGCTCAACCGGGAGCCCCTGCCGATCGCCAACGGCGCGCCGCTGCGTCTGCGAATTGAGCGGCAGCTCGGCTACAAGCACGCCAAATATCTGAGTGCGATCGAAGCGGTCGCAAGCCTCGAGGGCATCGGCGCAGGAAAAGGGGGTTACTGGGAAGATCGCGTGGCCTATGAATGGTATGCGGGTATCTGAATAAGAAGAAGGAGGGCGCTCCCCCATGTCCATTCTCCGACCCTTTCTCTCGCGCGTGGTGCGCCAGGGCCGGCTCACTGTCATCGACCCGGACGGCGGTGAAGAATATTTTGGTACCTCTGCAACAGGCTTTCCCGACGTGACGGTCCGCTTCAACAGCCGCAAGGGCATGCGCCGGATCATTCTCGACCCGCGGCTCGGTGCTGCCGAAGCGTTCATGGACGGCGAGATGCAGATCGAGCACGGTGATATCATGGAGCTGATCGCGCTCATCCGGGCAAACACGCCCTGGGATCGCGGCGCAAAGCTCAAGGACAAGACGGCGGCGGGTGAAGCGGTCGACTGGCTGAAGACGCGGGTCAACTCGATCAACCGGCGCAGCCGTTCGCGTGCCAATGTTGCGCATCATTACGACATCGGCAACGACCTTTACCGCCTCTTCCTCGACAGCGACATGCAATATAGCTGCGCCTATTGGCCGCGCCCCGACATGACGCTGGAAGAGGCGCAGGAGGCCAAGAAAGCGCATATCGCGGCAAAGCTCGCCCTCGCGCCGGGGCAGCGCGTCCTCGACATCGGCTGCGGCTGGGGCGGCATGGCCATCACGCTGGCGAAGCTTGCCGATGTCGAGGTGCTGGGAATTACCCTGTCCGAAGAACAGCTGGCGCTTGCAAGGGAGCGCGCTGTCGCGGCGGGAGTCGCCGATCGTGTGTCCTTCGAGCTGATCGACTACCGTGACCTTGCGGAGCGCGAGGCGGGGCGCTTCGATCGCATCGTGTCGGTGGGCATGTTCGAGCATGTGGGCGCCCGCAATTTCGACACCTTCTTTCGCGCTGCCGCCAATCTGATGACGGCGAACGGAGTGATGCTGCTCCACACCATCGGACGCTTCGGCAAGCCGGGTTCTACCGACGCGTTCACCCGCAAGTACATCTTTCCCGGCGGTTATATCCCGGCGCTCAGCGAGACGCTCGCGGCGAGCGAAAAGAGCCGGCTGATCGTGACCGACGTCGAAACGCTGCGCCTCCATTATGCGCTGACCCTGCGCCAGTGGTACGCTCGCACGCTCGCGCATGAAGACGAGATTGTCCGGATGATGGGTGAACGCTTCTTCCGCATGTGGACCTTCTACCTCGCCGGGGCGACCGCGGCGTTCGAAAGCGGGGGAATGGGCAACTACCAGATCCAGTTCGCCCGGAGCCGTCACGCGCTACCGCTCACCCGTGACTATATTGCTGCGGCGGAACGGGATTATGGCGGATGATGGGTCTGTAGCTACTCGTCTCTCGCCTCGCCCTTCGCGCCATCCTAGGACCGCGCGGGGCGCCCCCCTTCCATCATCACCGCGAGATCGCACCATGACCCATTCGCCCCAGTTGCAGGGCATCGAACCATTCCGCGCCATCGAGATCAGTCATCTCGCGCGCCAGTTGCGCGCCGAGGGCCGCTCCGTAATCCACATGGAGTTCGGCCAGCCCTCCGACGGGGCGCCAACCGGCGCAGTCGCTGCGGCGCAGGCGGCGCTGGGCGAGCCTGACATGGGTTATTGGGAAAGCGTACCGCTGCGCCAGCGGATCGCGCGTCACTATGGCGAGCATTATGGGCTTGATCTCAATCCGCACCGGATCTTGCTGACCTGCGGCGCCTCGCCCGCGCTGGTGCTTGCGCTCTTGACGGGTTTCGCGGCGGGCAGCCGCGTGATGACCGCGCGCCCCGGTTATGTCGCGTACCGCAATTCGCTGCGCGCGCTGGAGATGGTTCCCATAGAGGTCGAATGCGGAGCGAATGACCGCTTCCAGGTCCACGCGCGCCATATCCGCGAGGCCGACCCCGCGCCCGACGGGCTGATCGTCGCCAGCCCCGCCAATCCCACTGGGACGATCATCCCTCCCGCCGAGCTCGCAGAGCTTGCCAGCGCCTGCCGCGAGCGCGGCGTTCGCATTATCTCCGACGAAATCTATCACCGGCTAAGCTATGGCGCGGAAACGCACAGCATGCTGCAATATGAACCCGACGCCTTTGTCATCAACAGTTTCTCCAAATATTATGGCATGCCCGGCTGGCGCCTTGGCTGGATCGTGTGCCCGCAGGACCTCGTTGCCGAGGCACGCGCTCGGATCGGCAATCTTTTCCTCTCGCCCCCCGCGCTCAGTCAGCAGGCCGCGCTCGCCGCTTTCGACTGCGAGGAGGAGCTTGATGCGCGCGTTGCGAACTACCGCCGCAATCGTGAATTGCTGATCGCTTGCCTCGCCCGCATCGGAATTACCGATATCGCGCCATCGGATGGCGCCTTCTACATTTATGCCTCGATCGCGCATTTGACCGACGACAGCATGTCGCTGTGCAAGCGGCTTCTGGAGGAAACGGGGGTCGCCACCGCACCGGGGCTCGATTTCGACCCCAAGCGCGGCGCGCGTTTCATTCGTTTCAGCTATGCAGTGAGCACCGCTTTGGCGGAAGAAGCCTGCGCACGACTCGAAGCTTGGTTTGGAGCGCATTATCCCGCTTGCGGCTGACATAGGCGGCAGGGGCTGAGCGCCTCTTCCATCAGGCCGTTGCGCCGCGCGGCCTCTCCTGCTAGCCGCGCCCGCGTCATTTCCCGCCAGAAGGTGCAGCCATGTCCGAGTCCATCAAGCGCGTCGTCCTTGCCTATTCCGGAGGTCTCGACACGAGCGTCATTCTGAAATGGCTGCAGGTCACCTATGGCTGCGAGGTGGTGACGTTCACCGCAGACCTCGGTCAGGGCGAGGAACTCGAACCCGCGCGCGCCAAGGCCGAGCTGATGGGAATCAGGCCCGAGCACATCTTCATCGACGATCTGCGCGAAGAATTTGTCCGCGATTTCGTCTTCCCGATGATGCGCGCCAATGCCCGTTACGAGGGTGACTATCTGCTCGGCACGTCCATTGCCCGTCCGCTGATATCCAAGCGACTGGTCGAGATTGCGAAGGAAACCGGCGCCGACGCGGTCGCGCACGGCGCGACAGGCAAGGGCAACGACCAGGTACGTTTCGAGCTATCCTGCTATGCGCTCAACCCCGACATCAAGGTCATCGCGCCATGGCGCGAATGGGAGCTGACCAGCCGCACCGCGCTGATCGATTTTGCCGAAAAGAACCAGATTCCCGTGCCGAAGGACAAGCGGGGCGAAAGCCCCTTCTCGACCGACGCGAATCTTCTGCACACCTCGTCGGAAGGCAAAGTGCTCGAGGATCCGTGGGAAGAAACCCCCGATTATGTCTATTCGCGCACGGTGAACCCCGAGGATGCGCCCGACGCCCCGGAATATATCACGATCGATTTCGAGAAGGGCGACGGGATCGCGTTGAACGGGCAAGCGATGTCGCCCGCGACCCTGCTGGCGGCCCTCAACGACCTCGGGCGCAAACATGGCATTGGCCGTCTCGACCTCGTCGAGAACCGCTTCGTCGGCATGAAGTCGCGCGGCATGTACGAAACGCCGGGCGGCGAAATCTATGCGCGGGCGCACCGCGGAATCGAGAGCATCACGCTCGACCGGGGCGCGTCGCATCTCAAGGACGAGCTGATGCCCAAATATGCCGAGCTCATCTACAATGGCTTCTGGTTCGCGCCCGAGCGCGAAATGTTGCAGGCGGCGATCGATCATAGCCAGGCGAAGGTGAGCGGCACGGTACGGATGAAGCTCTACAAGGGCAGCGCCAGCGTTGTCGGGCGCAGGTCACCGCATAGCCTCTACAGCGAACGTCACGTCACCTTCGAGGACGACGCTGGCGCGTACGATCAGAAGGACGCCGCCGGCTTCATCAAGCTCAATGCGCTCCGCTTGAAACTGCTCGCCAAGCGCGATCGCTAGGGGCCTCGCGGAGTTTTAGCGCTTCGCGATCCTGCATCGTTGGTGAGCACCGCCTCGGGCGCGTCGCTTCCTTTGCACATTTCTCGCCGGATCGTGCCAAAGCGAGGCCGGTCTGCAACCTCGTCTTGTGTAAAAATGCAGGCAAAATGATAGGCTTGGGCCAATCCAGAATTCGAAGCACCATTTCTGGAAACAATGATTCTCGTGGGGGGGACTAGCTGCAAATACTTGCTGTGAGGTTCCTATGTCGGTCCAAGCTTCTGGAGATCCTGCCGCCTATGAATGGCAGCCCTGCTCCATCCTTTTCCCCCGCATCGGCACCATGCTCAGCCGTCATGGGGTGCACACGCGCCTGATCCTCCCGGGTCACTATCTGGTGCGTCGCTCGCGAACGCTCGGCGGACGGATCTACCGGCGCGCATCGGGGAACGGCGACGATCCCAGCTAAGGTGGGGCGCGCCTTTCGAAGATTGGGTAGCAACGGCGGCGCGACCTGCGCTAAGGCGCGCGGCATGACTGCTACCCGCTTTTTCTCCGACAATGCTGCCGCCGTGCATCCCGCGGTGATGGAGGCGATCGCCGCGGCTAACCAAGTCGACACCGCTTATGACGGCGACGCGCTCAGCGTGTCGCTGGACGACGCCTTTTCGCAGCTTTTCGAAACCCGCTGCGAGGTCGTCTGGGTCTCGTCGGGGACGGCGGCAAACAGCATCATTCTTGCCCATTTTGCGCGGCCCTGGCAGGGTATTTTCTGCCATGAGGAGGCGCATATCGAGGTCGATGAATGCGGGGCACCTACCTTCTATTCGGGGGGTGCCAAGCTGATGCCGCTTCCCGGGCGCGGCGCCAAGATCGACGCCGAAGCGCTCGGTCGCAGGCTCGCCGCTATTCGCAAGGACGTCCACCAGGTTCAGCCCGCAGCGATCAGCATCACCAACGCAACCGAATATGGTCTTGCGTGGCGCCGGGACGAGATCGCCCAGATCGGCGAGATTGCGCGCGCGGCGGGGCTGAAGCTGCACATGGATGGAGCCCGGTTCGCCAATTCCGTTGCCTTCCTAGGCTGCGCCCCGGCCGATGTGACGTGGCGCGCGGGCGTTGATGCGCTATCCTTCGGCTTCACGAAAAATGGTGCAATGCTGGCCGAGGCGCTGGTCTTTTTTGGTGGATGCGGCGGCGAAGGGGTGCGCGAACTTAAGAAGCGCGGCGGCCATTTGCTCAGCAAGGGGCGCTTTGTCGCGGCGCAGATCCGCGCCATGCTCACGGATGACCTGTGGCTCGCAAATGCTCGCGCGGCGAACGCCGGCGCGGCGGCGCTCGCCGCCGCTTGCGGCGAGCGGCTGCTGTATCCGGTCGAGGCCAATGAACTATTCCTTCGCCTGAGCGCTGATGAGGCGACGCGCCTGCGCTCCGCGGGTTATGATTTCTACGACTGGGGCGAAGGCGCTGCGCGCCTGGTCGTGAGCTGGGACCAGGACGCCGCGGCGGTCGCGCCGCTCGCCGACGCGATCGCACACTTATGAGCGAGACGCAGCCCACGCTGCTCACGCCGCGGGTCCTCATATCCTTCCTTCTTGTGACCCTGATCTGGGGGTCGACCTGGATCGTGATCAAGGGGCAGCTGGGGGTCGTGCCGCCAAGCTGGTCAGTCACCTATCGCTTTACCGTGGCAGCCGTGGTGATGTTCGCCTTTGCGGCGCTGCGCCGCGAGCAAATTTGGGTCGACATGCGCGCGCTGGCCTTCGCTGCTCTGCTCGGCGTGGCGCAGTTCAGTTTCAACTTCAATTTTGTCTATCGCGCCGAACAGCATATCACCTCGGGCCTCGTCGCCGTGCTCTTCGCCTTGCTGATCGTACCCAACACCTTGCTCGGCCGGGCTTTGTTGAAGACACCGCTTGAGCGGCGCTTCCTCCTTGGCGCCGGCATAGCAATCACCGGTGTCGCAATGATGATTGTTCACGAATATCGCGCCGCGGCGGTGGGCGCGGCGGCGGTGGTCGTGGGTATCGCCTTTACCCTGTCCGGGGTCGTTAGCGCATCGATCGCCAATGTCATGCAGGGGACGGCCTTCGCGCGCGCGCAATCCATGACGGTGATGATCGCCTGGGCGATGCTGTTCGGCGCCCTCGCCGACGCGGCTTTTGCCTGGATCACTACCGGACCGCCTGTCGTGGAAACGCACTTTGTGTACCTCGGCGGCATATTCTATCTCGGCGTCATCGCGAGTGCGGTGACCTTTCCGCTCTATTTCAGCATCATCCGCGCGGTGGGCCCGGGACAGGCGGCATGGTCAAGCGTCCTGATCCCGATCATCGCAATGGGTTTCTCGACGCTTTTTGAAGGCTATCATTGGTCGGCTTTGTCGATCGCGGGCGGCTCCGTCGCGCTCGTCGGGCTGGTGATTGCCGTCGCGAAGCGGCCTGCACGGCCATCGGTCAGCGGCAATATGGTGTCGCTCCCCTGCGAGGATGCCGCGGGCGATTAGTCCGCGCTGATCCGTTCGATGTCAGCACCGACAGCCTGCAGTTTTTCCTCGAGCCGTTCGTAGCCGCGATCGAGGTGGTAGACGCGGTTAACCTCGGTCTGCCCCTCGGCAGCGAGGCCCGCGATGATCAGGCTCATCGAGGCACGCAGATCGGTCGCCATCACCGGCGCACCCACGAGGCGTTCGACCCCGCGGACAACCGCCGTACGGCCCTTCACCTGAATGTCGCAGCCCATGCGTGCCAGCTCCGGGACGTGCATGTAGCGGTTCTCGAAGATCGTCTCGGTGAAAAGCGACGCGCCCGTGCCGAGGGTCGCCATCGCCATGAACTGCGCCTGCATGTCGGTCGCAAAGCCGGGGTAGGGCGCGGTCGAGAGCGTTACCGGCTGCGCGCGGCCCGTCATGGCGACACGGATACCGGCCTTGGTTTCTTCGACCGCGGCGCCCGCCTCGCGCAGCGCGGCGAGGGTTGCCTCCATCTCGGCTGCCTTCGCGCCGACCAGTTCTACATCACCTTGGGTGATCACCGCAGCGCAGGCGTAGCTGCCCGCTTCGATTCGGTCGGCCATCACGCGGTAGGTAGCGCCGTGCAGCCGGTCGACGCCTTCGATCGTCAGCGTCTCGGTTCCGATGCCGTCGATCACGGCGCCCATTGCGACGAGGCAATTGCAAAGGTCGACAATCTCGGGTTCGCGCGCCGCATTTTCGAGCACGCAGCTACCCTTTGCGAGTACCGCGGCCATGAGCGCATTCTCGGTCGCGCCTACCGAGACGACGGGAAAAGTATATTTGCCGCCTGGAAGGCGGCCGCCCGGTGCACTGGCTTTGACATATCCTGAGGCAAGTTCAATCTCGGCGCCGAAGGCTTCGAGGGCCTTCAAGTGAAGGTCGATCGGCCGGTTTCCGATCGCGCAGCCGCCAGGCAGGCTGACCGTCGCTTCGCCCGCGCGCGCGAGCAGCGGCCCGAGGACGAGGATCGAGGCGCGCATCTTGCGCACGATGTCATAGGGGGCGACGGTCGATGTCAACGTAGTCGTTCGCGCCGTCATCACGCGCCCGAAATCCTCAGGACGTGATCCTTCAATGGTCGTCGAGCAGCCGAGCTGGTTGAGGAGATGACCGAAACCGTCGACGTCGGCGAGCCGCGGCAGGTTGCGAAGCGTCAGCGGTTCGTCGGTGAGTAGCGCGCAGGGGAGCAGCGTGAGCGCGGCGTTCTTGGCGCCGGAAATGGGAATACGGCCCTTGAGTCGCTGGCCGCCGCGAATGACGATCTGATCCATCGGGCGTCTTTACCCGATGCACGGGAGCGCGCAAGCGGCGCCGTGCGCGGCCGCCCCCTCACCCGGGTTCGATCGTCCGGCTAATGCCGATCGCTTCCAGAAATGCTCGGTCATGGCTGACAACAAGTAGCGCGCCGTCATAGGCGGCTAGGCCTGCCTCGACTGCGGTGAGCGAAGCGAGATCGAGATGGTTGGTCGGCTCATCGAGAATGAGCAGTTGCGGCGGTCGGGGAGCGCCGAGCGTGCAAGCGAGCCCTGCGCGCAGCATCTGGCCGCCGCTCAGCGTGCCCACCACGCGGTCGGCCGCGACGGACCGAAAACCGAAGCGCGCGAGGGCAGCCCGGCACTGGTTGTTCGTTGCCCCTGGATTAAGTCGCGCGAAATTATCTGCAATCGACCAGGCGGGGTCGAGGAGCGAGACGCGCTGATCGAAGAAAGCGAAGGGAACCGGCGTTCGCACTCTGCCCTCCCATGGCTCAATGGACCCGACGACAAGGGCGAGCACGGTTGACTTGCCCGAACCGTTCGGACCGGCAAGGGCAATGCGCTCTGGACCGGTGATTGTCAGCGATAGATCGCGCACGACCGGTCGGTCGGGAGCATAGCCCGCGGTGACACGGTCGAGCTCGAGCACAATACGCGAAGCCGGGAGGTCGCTCGTGGGCAACGCTACCGTGATCGGATCAACCGTCTCGACGCGGCGTCGGGCCGCGGCGAGCTGCGCCTCGGCGGCTTCGCGCTGACGATCGGCCAGCCGGCTGCCGGCAGCTCGGCTCTCCTCGGCGCGGCGCTTGCGCGCGCCGAGCAGGATGTTCGGTAGGTCGCCGCGCGCCGCCTTGCGGCGTCCGCCTGCATCGCGCCTGTCCTGCTTCTCGCTGGCCGCTCGCGCCCGGCGCCGGACGTCGTCAGCGTTCTTCTCTGCCTTCGCGAGCTTCGCTTCGGCGGCGGCCTGCTCAGCCTCCTTATGGGCGCGATAAGCGCTCCATCCGCCGCCGGTGCGCGTTGCCCCGAGCGCCGTCAGCTCGACAATCGCATCCATTTCCTCGAGCAGTTCGCGGTCGTGGCTGACGACCAGCGCCCCGCCGCGCCAGCTGGCGAGCAGATCACGCACCGCTTCGCGGCCTTCGCGGTCGAGATTATTTGTCGGTTCGTCGAGCAACAGGAAATCGGCCTCGGCGAAAAATAGGGCCGCGAGCGCGGCGCGCGCGCGCTGCCCCCCCGACAGCGCCGCGAGCGGCGTCTCGAGGGGAAGCGGCAGGCGGGTTTTCGTGAGGGCTTCTTCGATGCGCGGCTCGAGCGTCCAGTCTGCCTCGGCGACTTCGTCAACCGTTGCACTGCCCGCCTCGGCCTTGCGGACGAGAGCAAGCCCTGCGCGCGCGCCGAAAAGATCGACAATCGCTTCGTCATCTTTGACCTGCACCATCTGGCGCAGCATCGCGACGCTGCCCTCGACGAGGATCTTTCCCGAAGGCGGGATGAGCTCACTCGCGACGAGGCGCAGCAGCGTCGATTTCCCGACACCGTTTCGACCGACAATACCGGTGCGCTCGGGCAGAAACTGGAGGTTGAGGTCGGAAAAGACGGCGCGGCCGTCAGGGGTGGACCAGCGGAGTTTCGTGATGGTGATTGAAGGCATGGACAGACACTTTCCTGGCAGCAAGGCGTGTGGGCGTTGCGGTCAGCTTCTTGTCCATGTCGGGTTCACTCCGGTTTGATCGGACTTTCAATCTAGGGGCGGGGGCCGGACCGCGCAACCCGTGCGCTTTGCTAGAGCCAGCCGATGCTCTTGAAGCGCCAATAGAGGAGGCCGCAGACCCCGCCCATCAGCGCAAGCGCCAGGGGATAGCCGAATGTCCAGCCAAGTTCGGGCATATGCTCGAAATTCATCCCATAGATCCCCGCGATCGCCGTCGGCACCGCGAGAATCGCGGCCCACGCAGCGAGCTGGCGGGTAATGACGCCCTGACGCTGCTGCTCGAGCAGTCCATTTGTCTCGATCACGCCGGCGGCGATGTCGCGCAGCCCGGTGAGACGGAACTCCACGCGCTGAACATGATCCCATATGTCGCGGAAGAAAGGCCGGACCGGTTCATCGATACAGGGCAAAGGCGTTGTTGCGAGCTTCCAGGTAAGATCCTTCATCAGGCCGGCCAGCCGCTGGAAACGGATGATTTCGTGGCGCTGCGCGTAAAGGTGCCGGATTTCCGAGGCATCGAGGGGCGTGTCCATCACGCTATCCTCGAGGAGGAGCATCCTGTCCTCGATCGCATCGATCACCGGGAAATAGCCGTCGACGATAAAATCGAGCACGGCGTGAAGGACATAATCGGGACCGTGGGAGAGGAGGGCAGGCGAGGATTCCAGCCTCGCGCGCACCTCGGCGTGACCGCGTGCCGAGCCGTGGCGTACACTGATGATGAAATGACGGCCGATGAAAAAAGCCGTCTCGCCGGGCTGGATTGTATCGCCGTCGAGATTGGCGGTCCGCGCGATCACAAATAGTTGCTCGCCATAGACGTCGGCCTTGGGGAGTTGGTTCGCTTTCAGCGCGTCCTCAACCGCAAGCGGGTGCAGTCCGAAGCGCGCAGCGATCGCCTGGAGTTCCTCCTCGGTCGGTTCGTAGAGCCCGAGCCAGAAAAAGTCGCCTTCGGCGCATCGATCGGGGGCCGCTTCGTTCGGGCCAATGTCGCGCACCGGCTTGCCTTGGTTGTAAAGTCGGGCGGCCATGATCGGCATCGGCGGGCATCCTGCTGCTTCGCCCTGAGCATAGTCTCCACGGGCGCCGCCGCAAAGCCAGTCAAAGCGCCATACGGTAGACGAGGAAGCCCGTGCGTTCGGCGATGGCGTCGTAGAGACGGCGCGCCGTGTGATTGGTCTCGTGCGTCTGCCAATAGACGCGCGCCGCGCCCGCCTTGCGCGCTTCATCGGCGACGCGCAAGATTAGCGCCGAGGCGATCCCGCGTCCGCGTGCCGCTTCGGCGGTGAAGAGGTCTTGCAGGTAACAGATGTCTGCAATGGACGTCGTGCTACGGTGATAGAGATAATGGACGAGCCCGACGAGTTCGCCTTCCGCTTCTGCGACGAGCGCATGGACGGGCTCGTCGGGATCAAAGAAGCGCACCCAGGTCGATGAGGTGATGTTCGAGGGGAGCGCGGTTGTCCCGCTGCGGCCATAGAACTCATTATAGCCCTGCCAGAGCGGCAACCAGCGGTCGAAATCACTCTGCACGGGCGCGCGGATCAGAAGGTCGGGGACCATGGGCGATGCCTGTCCCTAGTCCGCCGGCTGCCGCGTGTCGACGGCGATCCAATTATCCTCCCACGTCACGCCGCCGTCGGCCGAATAGGCTTGTTCAAAGCGCGCTTCGTCGGCGGAGACGCGGGTCACGATGAAACGGACGAGAAGGACGCGGCCATCCACCCGGTCCTGGCCATAAAAGAGGCCGCGTCCCGCCGCGTCGAAGCCGCCATAGACGGGCGCGGTTAGCTCGCCGCCTCCCGCGCTTGCATAGTTGAGGCTCCACTGGCCGGTCCGGGGATTGAACAGCCTGAGCGAGCCGCCATCGATCGCTCCTGCATCACCCGATACGGAAAGATCGACGAAATTGGCGCGGCCGTCCATGAGCGGACGCACGATACTGGTCCCGCGATATTCGGCCCAGTCGGCGTCGCTCCCCGATAACGGATTGCGGCGCACTTTCACCACCGTCGTCCATGTCCCAATTTCCCAATCGAACGCGGAGGCGCCATTTGGCGCGGCGGATTTAGCAGGCGCGGGTTCGGCGGCGGCAGGCGCAGCGGGGAGTGCGAGGAGAGCGCTCAGGAGAAGGGTAGGGGCGATCATGGTTCATCCTTTGTCAGACGGACGTTCTGCCCGCATAGTGACGCGGCGCGGCGACGCTGTCCAATCGCGAAATGCGTGAAGAGAAGCGCTCAACGGATGCTTTCGCGCGCCTCTTGCTCCGTTCGGCAATCCGGTATAGAGCGACTTTCAATGTCCGGCCGCCCCGCGAGGGGCGGCCCTTATTATTTCCGCTTGGAGAAACCCAGCCATGGCCAACGCCAATCCCACTCCGTTGATGCCGCACGCGACCGCCGCCTGGCTTGTCGATAACACCGGCCTCACCTTCGCCCAGATTGCCGAATTCTGCGGCATACACATTCTCGAAGTACAGGCCATCGCCGACGAGACTGCAGCGACCAAATACACGGGCCGTGATCCCGTGCGCGCGCACGAGCTGACGATGGAAGAGATTGAAAAGGGCCAGAAGGACCCTGAATATAAGCTCAAGATGAGCGTACAGGGACAGGACACGATCCGCCGCACGCGGGGTCCGCGTTATACCCCGGTGAGCAAGCGGCAGGACAAGCCCGATGGCATCGCGTGGATCCTCAAGAATCATCCCGAGGTGTCGGACGGCGCGATCGGCAAGTTGATCGGTACGACGCGCAACACGATCAACGCGATCCGTGAGCGCAGCCATTGGAACAGCGCCAATATCGTCCCCAAGGACCCGGTGACGCTTGGTCTCTGTTCGCAGCGCGAGCTCGATGCACTTGTTGCCAAGGCGGCAAAGAAGGCGGGGATCAAGGCGCCTGAAGACAGCCGCTTCGAGGGTGATCGCGAAGCGCTGATCGAGGAACTGCGGGCCGAACGCACCGCTGCCGCGGAAGCGCGTGCCGCCGAGGAAGCCGACGCCGGCGACGAAGCCTGAGGCGTGGCAAGCGACGGTGAGGACGACGGCATTCCGGCGACCAGCGGCGCGCCCGACGCCTCGCTGACGCAGGACGACAGCTTTACCGCGACCAGCCATGCAGGGCTTACCTACCCGTGGGGCGAGGCCGCCCCGGGGGCGGGCGAGACGATCCCTATCGCACGAGGGATCCGCTGGGCTCGCATCCCGATGCCCGGCTCGCTTGGCCACATCAACAGCTGGCTTCTTGATGATGCCGACGGAATTGCAGTCGTCGATACCGGCGTCTGCCTTACCCTGTGCTCCGACGCGTGGAAGGCGCTCTATGCGGGCGCGCTTCAGGGCACGCGCATCACGCGCGTCATCGGCACCCATCTTCACCCCGACCATATCGGACTCGCCGGCTGGATCGCGAAGAAGCATCGCGTGAAATTGTGGATGACGCGCGGCGAAATGCTGACCGCGCGCATGATCGTCGGCGACACCAGCGAGACGGTTCCCGAGGAGGCGCTCGAGCAGTCGCGCGCCGCGGGTTGGGACGAGGCGGCGATCGAGCGGCAGAAGAGCGAGGGCTGGGGCCGGTTCGGCATGATGGTTTTTCCCCTGCCGCGCAGCTATGTGCGAATACAGGACGGCGACCGCATCGACATGGGTGCACATCAGTGGCGTGTGGTCACAGGTTCCGGCCACAGCCCCGAACATGCCTGCCTGTGGAACGAGCACGAAGGCGTGCTGGTATCGGGCGACCAGGTCTTGCCCCGGATCAGCTCGAATGTGTCGGTCAATATCACCGAACCCGATGCCGATCCGCTTGGCGAGTGGCTCGCGTCGATCGACAAGCTGCTCGGCCTCATTCCCCCCGACGTCATCACCTGTCCTGCGCATGGCGAGCCGTTCAAGGGGCTTCATGTGCGCCTGTCCGCACTGCGCGACGAGCACCGGATGCGGCTCTACCGGCTCGCCGAAGCCATCGCCGACACGCCCATGCGCGCCGTCGACTGTTTCCCCTTGCTTTTCAACCGTCCGATCGGTGAGCATAATCAGGGGCTCGCAACCGGCGAGGCGCTTGCGCACCTGAAGCGCCTCGAAATCGAGGGACGGGTACGCAAGGAAGACCGCGACGGCGTCTGGTGGTATCATGGGGCGGTATAAGCCGCCGCCCGCTGACCCTCCTTGCCTCAATCTCCCCGGTGCATCACCCAGCTGAACGCCAGCGCGTTGAAGATGGTGTAGAGCCCGTAAAGCAGCATGCCCGTGAACCAGTTGCGCGTTGCGATCGCCATCGCGCCGACAAGCAGCAGGAATTCGAAGACATAGGTGACATGGGGGCCGACACGGTCAGCCAGCGGCTTCACCATCTGCTGCACCAGTGGGTCGTCACTCTCCATGAAGGCGCGGTGCATCGCAAAATTGCCCACGCCGGCGCAGAAAATGGCTAGGATCGCGATCAGCATAGGTTTGCAAATGGGGCCTTATCGCTGGAAATGCCAGCGTGATTGCGGTTATGGAGTGAGTAAGGGAGGCGAAGCCCTTTATCCCGATCGAAAATCCTGCCCTCTTTCCCCCCGGAGAAGGACCCGTTCGATGAGACAATCCGCGCGCCTCGCGGCCGCCATTCTCCTGGTTTCTGTCGGTATGCAGCCGGCATATGCGGCCGTGCCCGATCCTGCGCTTCCGTCAGCAATTGCCCCGCTCGTTGTAGCGAGCATGGAATCGCGCCCCCTCCCGCTGCCCGACCCCGTGCGCGCCATGATCGAGGCCGCGATCGCGAGCGGTGAGCGCAAGGATGTCGAAACCGTCATTGCGCTCGCGAAGGCAACGAATCCGCGCTCGCTGACCGATATCGACGCAATCCTCGCCGCCTGGAAGGCGCAGGGCCAGGGCAAGCCCGAACCCGATCCGATCCGCCAGATGCTCGCAGCCGCGATGGCGAGCAAGAAGGACGCGGATGTCGAAGCGGTTGGCGCGCTGGCGAAAAAGACCAACCCAGATCGGGTCGCCGACATCGACGCGCTGCTGATCGACTATCGTTCGAAGCGCGCTGCCGAAAAGAAGGCGGCCGCCGACGCGGCGCGGGCGAAGCTCGCGGCCTCGAAATTCTGGGAGAACTGGAAGGGCGAGGGACAGATCGGCGCCTCGCACAGCAGCGGTAACACCGATTCTGCCGGGTTGAGCCTCGGTGTCGCTCTGAACCGTAAGGGGATTAACTGGAGTCACCGGCTGCGCGCCCAGGCCGATTATCAGCGGACCAACGGCCGCACCACGGTCGAGAAGTTCCTGACCGAATATGAGCCCCAGGCGCGCATCGGCGACCGCGCCTTTGCCTTTGGACTTGGACGCTGGGAGCGCGACCGGACCGCGGGATATTATGCGCGCTGGAACCTGTCTGGCGGGCTTGGTTACAAGGTTATCGCCAAGAAGGACCTCACCCTCAATCTGAAGGCCGGGCCCGCGTGGCGCCAGACCGATCTCGTCTATGGCGGCGCCGAGAGCGAGCTCACCGGGCTGGCAGCGCTCGATCTCGGCTGGAAGCTGTCGCCGACGCTCAGCCTGTCGCAGGTTGCCTCGACGATCATCGGCGAACGCACGACCACGACCAGTTCGCTCACCGCGCTCAACGCCAAGCTGACCGGGGCACTGTCGGCGCGCGCGTCTTATTCGGCTGAACTTGACACCAACCCGCCCGCCGGGGTCCAGAATCTCGATACATTGACTCGCTTCACGCTGGTTTACGGCTTCTAGTCCAGTGCCTCGCTCCCGCCGATCTCCTGCCCCTCGGCGAGCAGGCCCGCGCCGGGGACGTGGTTGAACTCGATACGGATGCCGTCGGGGTCCTCGAAAAGGACCGAATAATAGCCGGGTGCCCACGGTTCCTCCTGCGGCCCATGGACAAAGCCTATGTCGTCGCGGTCCTTGAGGAAGCCATAGAGCCGGTCGACTGCCCCGCGGTCCCGGAGCCGGAAGCAGATGTGGTGCAGCCCGGGAGCGCGCTGGTCGAAGCGCTGGCCGGCGTTGCCGGGACGGATGCCGATCGCGGTACGGCCCCCAACGCCATAGAGCATCGCATCATTGTCGAGCACGATCTTGAGCCCGAGATAGCCGATGAGCTCACGCCAGAAGGCGGTCGACCGCGCAAAATCGCCTGCGGTGAGGACAATATGGGCTACGCCGTTGAGGTCGCTCATTCGCTCCGCTCCCGAAAATCGCTGGGGTCGCTGCGTCTTTCGTCGGATCGGCCAGCATCCCCCTGGAGCCTATACGCCATGGCCTCGGGGTGACAGGGGCAAGAACAGGCCAGCCGGTTCGCCCCTCGCCATCACATTCGCTCGCGTCACACCCGTTCGAGCAGCCTTTCGTCCCGGATCCGCTTCTGCCACACGAGCGGTGCGTTGACGTGGACATTCTGGCCTTCGCTGTCGACCGCCACAGTGACAGGGAAATACTTGACCTCGAATTCGTAGATTGCCTCCATGCCGAGGTCGGCAAAACCGACCACCTTCGACCCCTTTATCGCGCGCGCAACCAGATAGGCGGCGCCGCCGACCGCCATCAGATAGGCACTCTTGTGCTTGGCGATCGCGTTGGTCGCCGCCGGCCCGCGTTCGGCCTTGCCGACGCAGGCAAGCAGGCCCTGCTCCAGCATCATGTCCATGAACTTGTCCATGCGCGTTGCGGTCGTCGGTCCGGCGGGCCCCACGATTTCTTCTCCGACTGGATCGACCGGGCCGACGTAATAGATCACGCGGCCCTTGAAATCGACGGGGAGTTCCTCGCCCTTCGCGAGCATGTCGGCGATGCGCTTGTGAGCAGCGTCGCGGCCGGTGAGCATCTTGCCATTGAGGAGCAGGCGGTCGCCCTGCTTCCAGCTCGCAACCACCTCGGGGGTGAGATTGTCGAGATCAACGCGGATTGCCGCCTTGTCGGGTGCCCAGTCTATCTGAGGATAGTCGGCGAGCACCGGGGGCTCGAGGAATGCCGGGCCGCTGCCGTCGAGCGTGACGTGGGCGTGGCGCGTGGCCGCACAGTTCGGGATCATCGCGACGGGCTTCGACGCCGCGTGCGTCGGCCAATCCCTGATCTTAACGTCGAGTACGGTCGAAAGGCCGCCGAGTCCCTGCGCCCCGATGCCGAGCGCATTGACCTTTTCATAAAGCTCGATCCGCAGTTCCTCGATTGGCGACGAGGGACCGCGCGCGAGCAGCTCAGTCATGTCGATCGGGTCCATCAGCGACTGCTTGGCAAGCAGCATCGCCTTTTCCGCAGTCCCTCCAATGCCAATACCCAGCATTCCCGGGGGGCACCAGCCGGCGCCCATTTGCGGGACCATTTCGAGCACCCAGTCGACGATCGAATCGCTGGGGTTCAGCATCTTGAACTTAGACTTGTTCTCGCTCCCGCCGCCCTTGGCTGCGACGTCGATATGGACCTTGTCGCCGGGCACCATCTCGACATTGAGGACCGAGGGCGTGTTGTCCCTGGTATTGACGCGGCTGAACGCTGGATCGGCCAGAATCGACGCGCGCAGCTTATTGTCAGGATGGAGATAGGCACGGCGGACGCCCTCGTCGACGACCTGCTGCAGGCTGCGCGGGCTGTCGAGCCGGCAATCCATTCCCCATTTGATGAAGACGGTGACAATTCCCGTGTCCTGGCAGATCGGTCGGTGTCCCTCGGCGCACATGCGGCTGTTGGAGAGGATCTGCGCCATCGCGTCCTTCGCGGCGGGCGACACCTCGCGCTCATAGGCCGCGCCCAAAGCCCGGATATAGTCCATCGGATGGAAATAGCTGATGTACTGGAGCGCATCGGCGATGGTTTCGACGAGGTCGTCCTCGCGGATGATGACAGTGTTCATATGCAGCCCTCTTGCCCGTGGTTCGGAGTCGGGGCTTCCCCTAGACCCGAGGGGGCGCGACGAAAAGGGGGCTTGCCAAAGTGCGCAGGGCCCGAAGCCTGCTACTGGCACTCAGCACATTTACCGCGCACCTCGATAACGGGGCGTTCGGCGGCGAAGCCTGCCGCTTCGGCGGCGGCACGCACGCCATCCGACAGGCGGTCATTGTCGACATGGACTGCGGCTCCGCAGGTGTCGCAGATCAGGAAGATGCAGTCGTGCAAGCAGCCCGGGTGGCTGTTTGCGACAAAGGCGTTCGCGCTCTCGACGCGGCGCACGAGGTTGTTGGCAACGAACAGGTCAAGGATGCGATAGACGCTGTTGGGTGCGACCCGCTTGCCGCGCTTCTGCGACACGATGTCGGCGATCTCATAGGCGCTGGCGGGCTTGCCGATTTCGGCAACGACATCGAAAATCTGCGCGCGCATGTCGGTCCACGCCTCGCCGGCCTTTTCCAACGCCGTTTGCGCGGCCTCGGCGAGCGAGGCGCCGCTGGCCTCGACGTGCGGATGATCATGCTTGCCCATCGGCGATTCCTCAGCGCGCGGCGCGGGTCTGCCGACGCGGGCTCAATGTAGGACTTTCAGGGGGCGCCCGCAAGGCGCGGGCGACTTGCTTCAGTGTGCGGCGCGGCGATTGAGGTCGTGGCCAAGGGCGACCACCGCGACGCCGATCATTGTCGCCAGCACCTCACTCCCATCGTGCGGCCGCGAGAGCGCGCCCGCCATCATGCCCAGCCCGAAGCTCCCGACTGCAAAGGGCATCATGTAGCCATGGCTGAGCACTCCGACGACAAGCGTCACCAGCGCGAAGCCGATTGCAACGACCAGCCCGACCTCATGGAACAGATGGTTTTCGAGCACCCCGCTGACGGAGGCGATCGAGGCAAAAAAGATGGTGCTGGCAAGGCAATGGACGAGGCAGAGCCCCGAAAGTCCCATCGCGAGCTGATCCCCCGTAAGCGAGGTGAGCGGCCGCGCCTCGCGCGCAGCCCGAACGATCGCGCCAAGGCGCGTCCGGACAGGGGCAAGGCTGGCGACTTGGGTCACCCGATTCTCCATAAGGCAGATGCGACGCCTGATATGGCATAACATGACAAAGGTTACAACATCACATTCTCGCATGGAGTGAATGGAGTGCGGCCGCGTGCGGGACCGCTGTCAATCGACGTCGAACAATCCTGCAAGTTGTTCGACCATCGTACCGCCCAGCTGTTCAGCGTCCATTATCGTCACCGCACGGCTGTAGTAGCGCGTAACGTCGTGGCCGATACCGATCGCACAAAGTTCAACGGGCGAGCGGGTCTCGATCCACTCGATGACCTGGCGAAGATGCTGATCAAGATAGGCGCCGTGGTTCACCGACAGCGTGCTGTCGTCGACGGGCGCGCCGTCGCTGATCACCATCAGGATGCGACGTTCCTCGGGGCGGTTCACGAGACGACTGTGCGCCCACATCAGCGCCTCGCCGTCGATATTTTCCTTGAGCAGCCCCTCGCGCATCATCAACCCGAGCGATTTGCGTGCGCGGCGATAGGGTTCGTCGGCAGGTTTGTAGATGATGTGACGAAGGTCGTTGAGGCGACCGGGGTGCGGCGGGCGGCCCGCGGCGAGCCAATCCTCGCGGCTCTGGCCGCCCTTCCATGTCCGGGTCGTGAAGCCGAGTATTTCGGTCTTTACCCCGCAGCGTTCGAGCGTGCGCGCGAGGATGTCGGCACTGATCGCGGCGATGCTGATCGGGCGCCCGCGCATCGAGCCCGAATTGTCAATCAGCAGCGTGACAACCGTGTCACGAAAATCGGTATCGCGCTCGATCTTGTAGGAGAGCGAGTGGCCCGGCGAGACGACGACGCGGGCGAGGCGGGCGGCGTCAAGCTGCCCTTCCTCCTGGTCGAAGTCCCACGCGCGGTTCTGCTGCGCCATCAAGCGGCGCTGGAGCCGGTTCGCGAGCTTGGTCACCGCGCCCTGAAGGTGAGTCATCTGCTGGTCGAGATAGGCGCGCAGCCGCGTCAGCTCGTCCGCGTCGCAAAGTTCGCTCGCGGCTATGATCTCATCATGCTTTTCGGTGAATCGGATATAATTGAAATCGGGAACGTCGGTCGGAAGGCGGTTGGGGCGCACGGGAAGCATGCCCTCGTCGCCTTCGCCGCCCATCTCGGGCTCGCCGTCGGCCTCCATTTCCTCCGCATTGGGGTCCGTGTCGCCATCGTCGGCCTGGTCGCCCGCCATTTCGGCGCGGGCGTCGACCTGGCTTTCGCCGCTGCCGCCCTCTTCGCTTTCCTGTTCTTCCTGGCTCTCCTCGGCCTCGGTGTCATTTTCCTCCCCGCCGTCCTCTGCGCCTTCTTCCACCGGCTCGTCGCTGTAGATGAGATCGAGGTGGCGGAGCGCGAGCTTCGCGGTTTCCGCAAAGGCCGCCTGGTCGTCGAGGAGCATCGACAAGGCGGTCAGGTCACCCCCCGCCTCCTTGCTGATCCAGTCGCGCACCAGCGACAGGCCGTTTTCGGTGCCTTGCGGTGCCTCGTCGCCCGTCAGCGCCTCGCGCAGCATCAATTCGAGTGCGCTCGAAATCGGCACATCGTCCGGGGTCTGCGCGCGGCTGATCGGGTCTGAGCGCATCCGCATCGCGAGGCTGGCTGCGAGGTTGCCGCGCATCCCTGCCATATGGCGCGCACCGAGCGCCTCGATTCGCGCGCGCTCCATCGCGTCGAAGGCGGCGGCGGCAACGGGCTCTGCAGGCCGCGCCGCAGCGTGGAGCTTTTCGCTGTGATGTTTCATGCGAAGCGCATAAGCGTCGGCGAAACCGCGCGCTTCGGCGACCTGGTCGGCGGGGAGAGTGCGCGACGGCGTGGGAACCTTGATGGCCTTGCCAATCAGCGCCGGCGCGTCGGCGGTGAAGCCGACTTCCACCTCCGGGTCGCGCGTCACGGCGCGCGCCACACTCGACAGAGCAGTCTTCAGATCGTCAAGGGGAGAGGGATTGGTCATGGAGTTGCCGCGTCGAGAATCCGATTGCAGAGCATATCATCGCGTTCCTTGGGCGCTGAGGGGTCGGGAAGCAAGCGGAAGACGTGGCCAAGAGGGGTCGGCGCGCGTTCGGGCGGCGTCCGCTTGCCGGCGACGACATCGATGAAATCGAGGCACGCGGCTGCGCTGCGGAGAAAATTGCTGTGTCCGGTCGATCCTCGCGAAACATCGGTGGTGTCGATGACGGTGAGGCCGGGAATCGCGGCGGGATAGCAGCGTTCGGGTAGTCCCCTTGCCTTCAAGTCGGCGGCCTCGAACGGATCAAAACAATAAGGTGAGCCGAGCCGAGGGTAGCCGTGCAGCGCGCGCGAGGCGGCGAGCGCCTTGTCGCGCAGCGAGGTGTAGATCGTCATATGCCGCCCGCGCTCAATCTTTTCGGGAGCGAGGACATCGTCGCGAATGTCGCGCTCGAACGTTTCACGGTCGATGTCCGGCGAGGCGAGAACGATATTGGAGATGTTCGTCTCCCGCGCGGCGCGGCGCGAAAGGCGGTCGGCAGCTGCAACGGCCGGTATCACCAGCCGGGCACCGAGCGAATGGGAAATGATGACGATCTCCTTCACCCAGGGGCGATCGGCGAGCGTCCTCAGAAAGGTCCCGAAATGGCGAACGTCGTGATACATGTTGGTCTCGTCGACCACATATTTCAGCACCTCGCCCTGCGAGGGCCAGCTATATTGGATCACCGGCCCGTCAAAGCCGGTCATGCGCGCTATTTGTGCGGCATCTTTCGATGTCGTCTCGAACGTCTCGCGATAGCCATGGACATAAAGAAGAACGCGCCCCTGTTTGCGGTCGGTCTCGTCCTCGAGCGCTCGCCACCAGTCACTCTCGTGCTGAAACGCCAGCGGGGTGCGGAGCGCCTTCTTCCCCTTGGCCTCTGTCTCGCGCGGCGCCGCAAAGCGGCCATAGCGCAAGCTTCCGCCACGATGTGGGGTAAGAATTATCGCGGTGCTGCGGCAATCGGGGAGGCGGCTGGTCACGAAGAAAAGCGGCAGCGCGTCCGAAGTGACCGGCGCGCCGGCCTCTGCGGTACAGCGCGGATCGGCGACATAGTCGGCATGGCGGACATCGCCGTACTGAACCGGCGTGATGCAGCCAGCGAGCGTCAGCGCCGCGGACGCCACCGCGAGGTGGCGCACAGGCTTCACTTGCCGATGACGCTTTCGGGCAGGTCCTCGCCGAAAACGCGCTGGTAATATTCAGCGACAATCATACGCTCCGCTTCGTCGCATTTGTTGAGGAACGACAAGCGGAAGGCGAAGCCGATATTGTTGAAGATCGCCGCATTCTGCGCCCAGCTGATCACTGTTCGGGGGCTCATCACGGTCGAGATATCGCCGTTGATGAAGCCCTGACGGGTCAAGTCGGCGACCTTCACCATGTTGGCCACGGTCGCGTCGTCGGTGCCCGGCACTTTGGCGAGAATGATCGCGCTTTCGGTCGCGGCGGGCAGATAGTTCAGCGTAACGACGATGTTCCAACGGTCCATCTGGCCCTGGTTGATCTGCTGGGTTCCGTGATAAAGGCCGCTCGTATCGCCGAGTCCCACCGTGTTCGCGGTCGCAAACAGGCGGAAATAGGGGTTAGGCCGAATCACCCTGTTCTGATCGAGCAGGGTCAGCTTGCCCTCGGCCTCGAGGACGCGCTGGATCACGAACATCACGTCCGGGCGGCCCGCGTCATACTCGTCGAACACGAGCGCGGTCGGGGTCTGCAGCGCCCAGGGGAGAAGGCCTTCGCGAAATTCGGTAACCTGTTGGCCGTCGCGCAGGACAATCGCGTCTCGGCCGACGAGGTCGATGCGGCTGATATGGGCATCGAGGTTGACCCGGATGCACGGCCATTTGAGCCGCGCGGCGACCTGTTCAATATGCGTCGACTTGCCGGTTCCGTGGTAGCCCTGCACCATGACACGCCGGTTGAACTTGAACCCGGCGAGAATGGCGAGCGTCGTGTCGCCATCGAAGACATAGGCGGGGTCGAGGTCGGGTACGCGCTCGTCGGCTTCGCTGAACGCCGGGATCTTCATGTCGATATCGACCCCGAAAACCTCACGTGCATCGACCTCGGTGTCGGGCGCGGCCAGGAGGGTCGAACCGTGATGGTCGGGGAGGCTGTTCGGGAGATCGGTCATCGTTGGCTTCCATCGTATCTGATCGCCATGCCGAGCGCATCTCAGCATCCATGGCCCTGGCTCTCGTCTGGCGCCGTGCCAGCCACGAGGTCATGCCATGGACCCTGAAACAGGCTCAGGGTGACGGGGACGAAGAGTCGCGGGCGTTCCCACCGACTGTCCGAGCGCGGTATCGCCGTCCGTTTCGCCTTGCAACGCCTTATTCAGAAGATGCCGAGCGCCTTCATCACCGCCGCCTGGTCGTAATAGGGACGCTCGCAGACGATCTTGTCGCTTCCTGGCGCGAATTCGAAGCTTGCGGCCATGCGGATGCGGAACGCCTTTCCGGTGGGTTCGACCGTGCGCAGTCCGAGCTTGAGGGGCCCGAGATGCGTGCCCGTCAGCCAGAATTCGACGAGCACGGTGTCGGTCGCAGCGTCGGACGCGATCGCGATCACCTCGTTCGCTTGATCGGGAAAGGGCTCGCGCGACGACGTAAAATAGGAGCGGACCGCGGCCTCTCCGTCGAAGACCGTGCCGGGACCGAGCAATTCGTAGCGCGGATGTTCGAAGGTCTCGAGAACCCCGTCCCAATCATGCGTAATCTCTAGCGCCATGTGGCGCCGCACGGTTTCGATGCGCCTGTCGTCGAGATCGCTCATAGCCCTCTCCCTATGCGAAAACGCGGCTCTTCCTCAAAAGCTGGTACGCTGCAACGACCTCGCCGAGCCGCGCTTCGTGGCTGCGGTCGCCGCCGTTGCGGTCAGGGTGATATTTGCGAACGAGCTCGCTGTAGCGGCGGCGGAGCGCGGCACGGTCGGCATCGGGAGGGAGCGCCATGGCCTGGAGTGCACGATGCTCCTCGCGCGTGAAGCGCGGGTCGGCGGCTTCGCGCCGAGCCTCGTCCACGCGCTGGCGAAACCGTGCGCCGAGAGCGTCCATCGGGTCCTTGAAATCGGCCCAGCGTGGCGGCAGGTCGGCGCTGCCTGCGGCGCGAAAGGTGCGGCTCTCGGTTTCCCAGCCCGCGGTGGGCGACTGCGCGGCCAAGATCTGGTCGGCGCTCATGCCTTCGAAAAAATTATAGCCCGCGTTGAATTCGCGCACATGATCGAGACAAAGCCAGCGCCAGGGCGGTGGGCCGTCCGGCGAGCGGTGCGCCGACATGGGCGCGCGAAACTCACCGGGTTCACGGCAACCCGGCACGGCGCAAGCGGCTTCGCGCGGAACGCGGCCGTGGAATCGGTTGGATCGGGGGCTTGTCATGCTGTTCTTTCCTCCCCAACATGGGGGCATGAGCGAAAAAGGTCCAGTACAACGCGAGATGGAGGGGCTGCTTTCGGCCGCTTTTCCCGGCGCTTCATTCAGTCTCAGCAATGACAGCGCGAAGCATCATGGTCACGCGGGAGACGATGGAAGCGGTGAATCGCACTTCAGCCTGTCAATCGAATGGGCGGGCTTTGTCGGGCAGTCGCGCGTTTCGCGCCAGCGCGCGGTGAACAAGGCCCTTAAGGACTTGCCGGGACAGCGCGTCCACGCGCTCGCGATCCGGGCGAGCGCTCCAGGCGAATAGGGCGCGCGATGGGCAGCGAGCGTGTCTATCAATACAGCTTTGCGAGCATTTATCCCCACTATGTCGCGAAAGCGGAGCGCAAGGGGCGCACCAAGGCCGAGGTCGACGAGATTATCCGCTGGCTGACAGGATATAGTGAAAAGCAGATCGAGGAGCGGATCGCGGCCAAGACCGATCTGCGCGACTTTTTTGGCGAAGCTCCCGCGATGAACAGCGCGCGCAGCCTGATCAAGGGCGTTGTCTGCGGGGTCCGGGTCGAAGATATCGAGGAACCGCTGATGCGCGAAATCCGCTATCTCGACAAGCTGATCGACGAACTCGCCAAGGGAAAGGCGATGGAGAAAATCCTGCGGAGGCCCGAATAGACCGAAAGGAAAGGCCGAATGTATAGCGTCATCACCCCCTCGACCCACGACATCGGCGCTTTCGACGTTCGGCGTACCTTGCCCGACAAGGAGCGCACGATGGTGGGGCCCTTCATTTTCGTCGACCAGTTCGGCCCCGCCCACTTCGACATCGGACAGGGGATGGACGTCCGGCCGCACCCGCATATCAATCTCGCGACGCTGACCTATTTGTTCGAGGGCGCGATCGATCATCGCGACAGCCTTGGCACTTATGCCACGATCCGTCCCGGGGCATGCAACCTCATGACGGCGGGGAGCGGCATCGTCCACTCGGAGCGCACGCCCGCCGCCGAGCGCGCCACGGGCTCGGCCATCTCGGGCATGCAGACATGGCTTGCCCTGCCGGACGGCAAGGAAGAGATCGCACCGGCGTTCGAGCATGTCGCGGCGGAGGACCTGCCGCTGGTCGAGGACGGCAAAGTGTCTGCGCGCATCATCATGGGCAGCTTGTGGGGCGCCACGGCGCCCACGACCCAGCACAGCGCGACCATTTACGCCGACATATTGATGAGCGCCGGCGCGAGCTTGCCGATCGAGGCCGACGCCGACGAGCGCGCGGTGCTGGTGGCGCTCGGCGACGCGAGCCTCGAGGGCGAGGCGCTCGCAAGGTACAGCCTCTATATACTGAAACCGGGCGAGGCGATGACCCTGCGCGCCGCGACCGACGCGCGCGTGATGCTGCTCGGCGGTGAAGCCTTTGTGACGCCGCGCCACCTGTGGTGGAATTTCGTCAGCTCGTCGCGCGACCGGATCCACGCGGCCAAGCACGACTGGAAGGAGGGCAGGTTCCCGCTGGTTCCGGGGGACAGCGAGGAGTTTATACCGATTCCGGAGGTGCCGCGGACCCCGAGCTACCCATGAGCGCGACGCTCGCCCTTGCGCTCACCCTCTCCACTCCGGCCGCCTTGTCCGGCCCGGTCTTCGAATGCAGTTTTGGCGCCAAAGAGCTGCGCATCACGCAGGAGAAGGGCGCGCTTGTCTATCGCTATGGGACTAAGACAAGAACCGAATTGCGCATCGTGGCCGATGCGAAGAGCGGGCGCGTATTTTATCACCGCACCCTCTATCCCCGCGGCGAGGACCAGACGCTGCGGTTTGTGAACGGCGACTATTCCTATGTCGTCTTCGCGCACTGGACCGCGCCCCCGTCCGCCGACATCGAATTCGAAATTCCCGCTGCCCAATATGGCGGACTGATCGTGATGCGGGGCGACGATGTGCTTTCGACCCGCGTCTGCAAGGAGGGAGGCGACATGGTCGAGTGGCCGATCTTCAAGACCTTGCCAAGTGATGCGGAGAATTTGACGCCGCCGATCTGAGCGCGGCGTCACGAATGCCAGCTTGTCAGCCCAGCGCTCCTCGTCCAGAAAGTTTCGAAATGAAACCAGAGGAGCGAGGCATGAGCGGCGATTTCGAACAGGTACGGCTGGCGCTTTCGACCGGGGTCGAGCTCGAGGTGGTCGACATGGGGCCAAGAGACGCGCCGACGCTGATTTTCCTTCACGGTTTTCCCGAGTCGCACCGCACGTGGCGGCACCAGCTCCCTCATTTCGCGGGGAGATTTCGCTGCATTGCGCCCGACCAGCGCGGATATCGCAGATCGTCGAAGCCGCGAGATGCGGAGTCCTATTCCCCCGACAAGCTGATTGCCGATATCTTCGCGCTGGCCGACGCGCTGGACGTCGGAGAGTTCACGATCATCGGGCACGACTGGGGCGGAGCGATCGCCTGGGGCGTTGCGCTGGGCGGGCAGCCCGGCGGCCTACATCCCGCATGGGGTGGGCGGGTGACCCGCGCGGTGATCGCGAATGCGCCGCACCCCGCGATTTTTCAGCGGCTCCTGTTCACCGATGCCGAACAGCGCGCGGCAAGCCAATATATCCGCATCTTCCGGGACCCCGCGAGCGACGCGATCATCGAGGAAAAGGGAATTGCGGGCCTCCTTGCTCACGCCTTCGAAGGCCGGGTGCCGAGCGGGGGAATTCAGCCGCCCGGCGAAATCGCCCGTCTGCTCGCCGATTGGGAGGACCGCGATGCCTGCCGCGCGATGATCAACTGGTATCGTGCCTCGCCCGTCAATGTGCCGGCGATGGACGCACCCTTTGCCGAGCCGCCTGCTGCGCCTTTTCCAAAGCTTGCGATTCCAACGCTCGTGATCTGGGCGCTCGACGATGTTGCGCTGCCCGCGTGCAATCTCGTGGGGCTCGAGGAACTGGTGCCTGGTGTCACGATCGAAAAGGTGCCCGGCTGCGGCCATTTTGTCCCGTGGGAGGCGCCGCAGCTGGTCAACGCCGCGATGGACCGCTTTTTCGAACGGACGGCCGTGACAGCCTGAGGTTAATCGGGATTTCCGTGCGGCGCGCTAATCGTTGGCCACGAGCAGGCAGCCGCTCGTCCCTGCATAGCGTGCACTGCGCGAGGCGAGGAGGGGCACGCTGCCGGTGATCGTCTTCGCCTCGGGGTCCTCGCTCACCGACACCATCTCCATGCCAGGCTCGAAATCGGATTGGCAGCTTTCGAGGCTGCGCCCCTGGACATAGCGACAGGAGCAGCCGATCCGCGCGGCATAGGCCGACCCCAGTTCAGCCTGTGCCTTGAACGAGGGCAATTTCCAGACCAGCAGAACCGCGAGCAGGACCAGGGCAATGAGAGCCCACGGCAGGCATCCGCTCCACCGGCTCGCTCGTCGGTTCGCCCGCGCGGTGGCCGGCTCCTGCGGCGGCGGGGACGGGGTCGGTTCGGGCGTTGCCGGATCGGGCGTGTTGGTGTTAGTCACAAGGCGCCATGATCACCAAAAAAGCCATGCTGGCAAGTGCCGCGCTCGCGCTCCTCGGCGTCTGGTCGCTGACGCAGGCGGCGGGGCAGGGGGCGATTGCGCCCGCATCGCCGGCCCCGCGTTTCGGCGCGTCGCTGCCGTCGGAGCCGATCGACGCGCCGCGGCCGCTGGCAGCGCTCGCTCCCGCGGTCAAGGCGAAGGCCGACGCGCTGTTCACGGATGCAGATGATGTTGGAGAGACCCGCGCGCTGCTTGTCCTGCGCGACGGCGAGCTCCTCTACGAACGCTACGACGCGGGATTCGGCCGGGACAGCAAGCTGATCAGCTGGTCGATGGCGAAGAGTATCACCGCGGTGCTGATTGGCTTTCTTGTCTCCGACGGACAGTTGTCGCTCGATGGCCCCGCGCCGGTCGCGGCGTGGCAGCGCAGCGGCGACCCTCGCGGCGCCATTACACTTCGCGATCTCCTCCACATGTCCTCGGGGCTGGATCACGTCGAGGAAGGCGATCCCGTTTGGGCGGGCGACACGGTGGAGATGCTGTTCGGCGGCGGCGCCCAGGATATGGCAGGCTTTGCCGAGGCGAAGCCTGCCGTTGCACGGCCCCGTGAAATCTTCAACTATAGCTCGGCGACGAGCGTGATCCTCGCGGACATCCTCGCGAATACGCTGACGCCCGCGCGCGGTCCCGAGGCCCGGCGCGACGCCGTGCGAGAGTTTATTACCGGCCGGCTGGTCGAGCCCCTCGGCATGACCAGCCTGACGCCCGAATTTGACGCGCGCGGTACAATGATCGGCGGCTCGATCATGCACGCAACCGCCCGAGACTATGCGAAGTTCGGCGAGTTCCTCCGCAATCACGGGGTCGTGAATGGCCAGCGGCTGCTTCCTGAAAGCTGGATGCGCTTCATGTTGACCCCTTCGCCGAGAGACAGCGGCTATGGCGGCCATATCTGGCTCAATCGCGCCCGGCCCGCCGGGGTGGCGCCGGCGCTGTGGCCCGGGCGCGGTCCCAACGACCTGTTCGCCTGTATTGGCCACCAGGGCCAATATATCATCGTCTCGCCATCGCAGCGCCTGACGATCGTGCGGCTAGGGATCACCAAGGACGGCCAGTTCCCGGCGCTCCGGCGGCACCTCGCCGATTTGCAAGCCGCGCTCTAGGACGTCAGAGCAAAAACTCGCCCGTTAGCGTCGTGACGCATTTCCCGACCAATTCCACAGCACCCCGATCGAGCCGGCAGCCGACATGGCCGCCGCGCGCGCTCGCCTGATAGGCGGCGAATGAGTCGCGGCCGAAGCGCGCGGTCCAATAGGGGGTGAGTACGCAATGCGCCGATCCGGTCACCGGATCTTCGTCGACCCCGGCACCGGGCACGAAGACGCGGCTGACGACATCCGCGCCCGAAGCGTCGCCGGCCCCTGGGGCGGTCGCAATCACCTGGATGTTGCCCAGCGCGCGAAGCGCCCCGAAGTCGGGCGTCAGAGCCCGGACAACAGATGCGCTGTCATAGACGAGGAGTGCATATCTTTCGGGATGCCACAGCGTCTCGACAGGCGGCTCGCCGACGGCCTGCGCTATCTCCGGCAGGGGCCTGGGACCCGGCGAATAGGCCGGCAGTTCCATGCGATAGCCCTCGTCGCCGTCGCGTGCGACGCGCAGCATCCCCGCCTTGCGGGTACGAAAGGTCATGGCGTCGCGCCATGGCGCCGCGGTCAAGAGGACGTGACCCGAGGCGAGGGTCGCATGCCCGCAGAGCGCGATCTCGGTTGCTGGTGTAAACCAGCGCAGCTCGTAATCGGCCTCGCTCTCCTGGTCGGGAACGAGGAACGCGGTCTCGGACAAATTGTTTTCGGCGGCGATGCTCAGCAGCACGGTATCGCTCAGCCACTCATCGAGCGGCATCACCGCGGCCGGATTGCCGGTGAAGGCGCGGTCGGCAAAGGCATCGACCTGCGTGATCGGAAGACGGCGCCAGCTCATGGATAAAGCAGTCCCTCGGTCCAGCGTTCGCCCGCGCGCACAAAGAGGGTGCGCTCGTGAAGGCGGTGCGCGCGGTCCTGCCAAAACTCGATCCGCTCAGGCGTCACGCGCCATCCCGACCAGCGGGGCGGGCGCGGCACGTCCTGCCCCTCGAAACGCGCCTGCATCTCGGCGAAGCGGGCCTCAAAGGTCGCGCGGCTCTCAAGGGGGCGCGATTGATCGCTCGCCCAGGCGCCAAGTTGGCTGTCGCGACTGCGCGTCGCGAAATAGGCGTCAGCGACGCTTGCCGCGACGGGCTCGACCGGACCTTCGATGCGGATCTGTCGGCGCAGCGACTTCCAGTGAAACAGAAGTGCAACCTGCGGGTTTTCGGCGAGTTCACCGCCCTTGCGGCTATCGAGATTGGTGTAGAAAATGAAACCTTCCGGGCCATGTCCCTTCAGCAACACCATGCGGACCGATGGCCGCCCGTCCGCGGTCGCGGTGGCAAGCGCCATCGCATTCGAATCATTGGGCTCGCTGGCGCGCGCTTCGGCGTACCAGGTGTCGAAGAGGGCGAAGGGGTCGGTGGCCATGGGCCGCTCATAATGCGGCGGGCTGGCGGGGTCGAGGTGGAAAGCATGGACGCGGAACTTGACCGTCTTTCGCTCTATTCCCACATCCCGCGCGCAATCGGGCCTTCCCGGCCAACATCTTATCGGGCTACAGGAGAAAAATGGCAGACCCCTATTCCACCCTCGGTGTTGCGAAAACGGCGAGCGAAGCCGAAATCAAGTCGGCATATCGCAAGCTCGCGAAAGAGCTGCACCCCGACCGGAACAAGGACAATCCGAAGGCGGCGGAGAAATTTTCCGACGTCACCAAGGCCTATGATCTGCTCTCTGACAAGGAGAAGCGTTCCCAGTTCGACCGCGGCGAAATTGATGCCGACGGCAATCCTGCCATGCCTTTCGGCTACGGTGGCGGCGGTTTTCGCGGCGACCCGCGAGGCGGCCCGCAGGGCGGTTTCGCGGGCTTTGGTGGCGAGGGTGCCGATTTTGGCGATATCTTTGAGGGGTTGTTCGGCGGACGCGGTGGCGGCAGTCCCTTCGGCGGCTTCGGGGGACGCAGCGCGCCGCCGCCCAAGGGCGCCAATGTCGCCTATCGCCTGTCGGTCTCCTTTGTTGATGCAGCGACGCAGGCGATGCAGCGCATCACGCTAGCCGACGGGAAGACGATTGACCTCAAGCTCCCCGCTGGCGTCGAAACAGGGACCCAGATGCGCCTTGCGGGCAAGGGGCAGCCAGGGCCGGGCGGAAATGGCGACGGGATCGTGACCATCACCGTCAAGGACCATCCTTTTTTCGAGCGCGACGGGGCCAATATCCGCCTCGATCTGCCGATCACGCTGAACGAGGCGGTCAAGGGCGCGAAGGTCAAGGTTCCCACGGTCGACGGGCCGGTGATGCTGTCGATTCCCCCGGGTTCCTCCTCGGGGCGGGTGATGCGGCTCAAGGGCAAGGGGTTCAGCCAGAAAGGCGGCGGTCGCGGCGACCAGTTGGTGCGGTTGATGATCGACCTGCCCAAGGACGACGCCGGGCTTGCAAGGCTCGTGGACCAGTGGACCGACGCGCGGCCGGTCCGGGCCGAACTCGGCGTGTGATGCGTGGCTGATCGCTGCCAGACGGATCCCGCCGCCGCGATCGAGCGCGAAGTTGCCGAAGAAATCGGCAGGGAATTTCTTGCCGAGGGGCATTCACCCCATTCGCCCGAAGCGCGCGCCGAGCGCGCCAAGCGCACCCACTTGCGCGCCCGCGCGCAGGGCGTCATTGACCGAGGACGCGAGCGGCTGGGGCCGGGGACGCGCGCCTTTCACATCATTCGCCGCGTCCTCGTCGGTACCTATACCGATGGCTTCATCCACGCCGGAAATCTGGCTTACCTCGCGCTGATCGCCCTCTTTCCCTTCTTCATCCTCCTTGCCGCGGCCCTCAGCCTCTTTGGCGGGAGCGCGGGGGGCGAGGCGGCTATCGATGCGGTATTCTCCATCATGCCGCCCACGGTGGCCAAGGCCCTTTCGGGCCCGGTGCGCGAGGTAATGGGAGCGCGCACCGGTTTGTTTCTCTGGCTCGGTGCGCTGGTCGCGCTGTGGACTGTCGGCAGCCTCGTTGAAACTATCCGCGACATCCTCCGGCGTGCCTATGGCACCCATTTCAGCCGCGGCTTTTTTCACTACCGGTTGCTGTCGATCGGCATCATCACGGGCGCTGTCGTGCTGATGCTGCTTTCGTTCAGCATGCAGGTGCTGATCGTCGGTATCGAGCAATTTGTGACGCGGGTGCTGCCGGCGCAATTCCAGTCGGCAGGGGTCGTCCTGATCTCGCGGAGCGTGTCGGGCCTCGGCCTCTTCATCGCGATCTACCTGCTTTTCTACTCGCTCACCCCGGCCAAATATCGCCGTCAGAAAAATTGTCCCAAATGGCCGGGCGCGTTGTTCACCACCCTGTGGTGGGTCGGGGTCACTCTGGCGCTTCCGCCTTTGCTCGCAAGCCTCCTCAGCTATGATGCGACCTACGGCAGCCTGGCGGGCGTCATGGTCGCGCTTTTCTTTTTCTACCTCGTGGGATTGGGTATGGTGATAGGTGCGGAACTGAATGCCGCGCTCGTCGAGGTTGAGGATTTGGGGCACGACGCTATTGGGCGCGTGGACGATGCCACCATCGTGGAAGACAATAAGGTCGGAGAAACCAAATGACGGGTCTGATGAAGGGCAAGCGCGGGCTGATCATGGGCCTTGCGAACGACAAATCGCTTGCATGGGGCATCGCGAAGGCGCTGCATGGCGCCGGGGCGGAGCTTGCCATCAGCTATCAGGGCGATGTGATGCTGAAGCGGGTGAAGCCGCTCGCGGACGAGCTTGGCTGCGATTTTCTCATCGATTGCGATGTGTCCGACATGGCGAACCTCGACAAGGCCTTCGCAACGCTCGAAGCACGTTGGCCGACCATCGATTTCGTCGTCCACGCGATCGGCTACACCAACAAGGAGGCACTGCGCGGCCATTATGCCGACATCAGCCTCGACGACTTTCTGCTGACGATGAATATCAGCGTTTACAGCTTTACTGCCGTGGCGCAGCGCGCCTCGAAGATGATGACCCCCTACGACCCCGAAACCGGCAAGGGCGGCGGCTCGCTGCTGACGCTCAGCTATTATGGCGCGGAGAAGGTCATCCCGCACTACAATGTCATGGGCGTGGCAAAGTCGGCGCTCGAGACCAGCGTCAAATATCTCGCGAACGATTATGGGCCGCAAGGAGTCCGCGTGAACGCCATTTCGGCAGGACCGATCAAGACGTTGGCCGCGAGCGGAATCGGTGACTTCCGCCTGATCCTCAAATGGAACGAACTCAACGCCCCGCTGCGCCGTAACGTCACGATCGACGATGTCGGCGGCTCGGCGCTCTACTTGCTGAGTGATCTCGCCTCGGGCGTCACCGGCGAAACGCATCATGTCGATGCGGGCTATCACACGATCGGCATGAAGCAGGAAGACGCGCCGGACATCGCGCTTGCGTGACGGCCTCGTCATCCGCGCCGCAGTAGCGGCGGATGGCGAGGCGATCGACAGGATCATCCGTGCGGCCTTTGCTCGAACCCGGTTCGGCCACCAGGGTGAGGCCGAACTCGTGCCCATGGTGGAAGCCGACGGCCACCTGCTCGTCTCGCTGGTCGCTGAAGCCGAGGGGGAGATCGCCGGGCATATGTTGTTCAGCCGGATGGACGTCGAAGCGGATGGTGCGGCGATGACGGCCGGGGGCCTTGCGCCGGTGTCGGTCGTGCCCGAACGGCAGGGGCGAGGAATTGGCAGCGCACTGATTCGCGCCGGGCTGGAAGATCTTCGCGCGCGCGGGGTCGCAATGAGTTTCGTCCTCGGGAGCGTGTCCTATTATGCGCGCTTTGGCTACTCACCTCGCCTCGCGGCCCGCTTTGCATCGCCATTTGCAGGGCCGCACTTCATGGCGATGATGCTGGACTCGGATGCGCCATGGCCGCTAGGCGGACGGGCGGATTATGCACCCGCATTCGGCCGGATGGGATAGGCGATGAGTTTCAATAGCTTTGGACGCGTGTTGCGATTTGCGACCTGGGGCGAGAGCCACGGACCCGCGCTCGGCGCGATTGTCGACGGGTGTCCGCCGCGGCTGTCGCTTTCAGAGGCCGATATACAACCCTTTCTGGACAAGCGCCGCCCGGGCCAGTCGCGGCATACGACCCAGCGGCAGGAACCCGACCAGGTCCGCATCCTGTCAGGAGTGTTCGAGGGGAAGACCACGGGCACCCCGATCAGCCTGTTGATCGAAAATGTGGACCAGCGCTCGAAAGATTATGGCGAGATCGCACAGGCCTATCGCCCTGGGCATGCCGACTATGCCTATGACGCCAAATACGGAATTCGCGATTATCGGGGCGGCGGCCGGTCGAGCGCGCGCGAAACCGCGGCGCGTGTCGCGGCGGGCGGAGTGGCGCGGCTCGTGATCCCCGAGGTTCAGATCCACGCCTGGGTCGCCGAGATCGGCGGCGATGCGATCGATCCTGCGAACTTCGATCTCGACGAGATCGACCGCAATCCCTTCTTTTGTCCCGATCCTGCCGCTGCACAGCGCTGGGAAGGGGTGATGGACGCGGCACGCAAGGCGGGTAGTTCGCTAGGCGCCGTCATCGAATGTGCGGCGAGCGGAGTCCCTGCCGGCTGGGGCGCACCCGTCTATGCCAAGCTCGATGCCGACCTTGCCGCTGCGATGATGGGCATCAACGCCGTGAAGGGCGTCGAGATCGGTGCCGGTTTCCACGCGGCGCGGCTGCGCGGCGAGGAGAATGCCGACGCGATGCGCCCTGCATCCGACGGCAGCAATCGTCCCGATTTCCTGTCGAACAACGCGGGAGGCATCGCCGGCGGCATCTCGACCGGTCAGCCCGTGGTCGTGCGCGTCGCCTTCAAGCCCACGAGCTCCATCCTGACCCCGGTACCCACGGTCAACCGCGCGGGCGAGCCGACCGATATCGTCACCAAGGGCCGACACGACCCCTGCGTCGGCATTCGCGGCGCGCCGGTTGTCGAGGCGATGATGGCGTTGGTCCTCGCTGACCATAAATTGCTCCACCGCGCGCAATGCGGGTGACGCGCACATGATCGAGGCGGTGCGTGGGGCCATTGAGACGCACCAGGCCGTCCTTTCGCTGCTGATTCTTGCCGCGATGTTCGTCGGGTTCCTACTTGAGCGCCTGCCCGCGACGGTGATCGCGATTCTGGGCGCCTGCACCTATCTCGCGCTTGGCATTCTTGATGCCGAGGCAGCCTATTCGGTCTTTTCCAACTCGGCGCCGATCGTCATCGGGGCGATGTTCGTACTGTCGGGCGCGCTTCTTCGCACCGGCGTAATCCAGCGGGTCGCCGACGCCATCATGGCGCGCGCCGAAAAGCACCCGCGCCTTGCCATTGCCGAAGTGCTGCTCGGCGCACTCATTGCCTCGGCCTTTCTTAACAATACGCCGGTCGTCGTGGTGCTGGTACCGATCATGATGAAGCTTGCCGATGTGACGGGAATCAGCGCGAAGAAATTGCTGATGCCGCTGTCGATCGCCGCGGTGCTCGGCGGCACGCTGACCCTGATCGGGACCTCGACCAACCTCGTGGTCGATGGCATCGTCCGCGGCGCGGGCATGCCGCGCTTCGGCATTTTCGAGATCACTCCGATCGGTCTCGTCACCGCTGCCTCGGGGATGATCGGACTGGCGCTGATGTGGTGGCTGCTGCCGACCGACAAGCCGATCTCCGGCGCGGCGGGGACCCACGAGGCGCACCAATATCTTACCGAGCTGGTGCTCGGCGAGGATGATGATCTGGTGGGCATGACGGTGGAGGCCTTTCGCGACCTGCCGCGCTCGGGGCGCGTCCTCGGGGTGCGCCGCGGCGCGGCCCTCATCCAGGGCACCGAACTGAATCACTGGACGCTCTGCGCGGGCGACCGGCTGGTCGTGCGGGTAGACGGCGCGACGCTGATGACATGGCGCGAGCAGAGGCGTTTCCTGCTCGGCCTCGGCAGCGGTGCCCCCGCCGCGAGCGATCTCGTCGTCGAAACGATGATTGCGCCTACCCATCCGTCGATCGGGCAGCGCCTTGCCGACATTCCCTTCCTGCAGAAAATCCGCGCGCGTATTATCGGGCTCGACCGGCCCCTCCACGAAGCAGGTTCTGATCTTGCAAATGTCCGTATCCGCCCTGCCGATCGGCTGCTGGTCACCGCTGGTCCGCGCGAGGTCGAGGCGCTGCGCGACAACCCCGGTCTCATCGGCGCCGACCTCGCCAAGACGCGCGCCTTTCGCCGCCGCAAGGCGTGGATTGCGATCCTCTGCATGGCGGGCGTGGTGAGCCTTGCTGCGCTCGACCTGATGCCGATCGGCGTTGCGGCGATTATCGCGATTGGGGTCATCCTGCTCACCCGCTGCATTGACAGCGACGAGGCCTGGGGCACGATCGACGGCGACGTGCTGATCCTGATTTTCGCAATGCTGGCGGTGGGTCTCGCGCTCGAGAAGAGCGGCGCGGTTGCGATGATGGTCGGGTGGGTCGAACCGCTTCTCGCCGATGCGCCCCGTTGGGTGCTCGTGTTCGGCATCTATTTCGCGGCTCTGATCCTTTCCGAACTGCTCAGCAACAACGCCGTCGCGGCGCTGATGACCCCTGTGACGCTAGCAATTGCCGCTGAGCTCGGCGTTGATCCGCGTCCGCTCGTCATTGCGCTGATGATCGGCGCCTCGGCCTGTTTCGCAACCCCGATCGGGTATCAGACCAACACCATTGTTTATGCTGCGGGCGACTATCGCTTCGTCGATTTCGTGAAGATCGGGGTGCCGCTCAACATCATCACCGGCATCTCGACCTGCCTTGCGATCGTGTTTTTCCTGACCTGACAGCGGCGGTTGCGCCGTTTCTCTCGCGCCGTTAGGGTCGCGCGCTTTACGGTCGCACAAAGGGAGACATAGATGGCCGAAGCAAGCATGGTCGCGCCGGCCGGGGGCGAAGAGGCGCGCGCCAGGCGCCTGCAATGGCGTATGCTGATCGGCTTTTTGACGGGCCTGCTCGGGGGGCTGGCGGTCTACTACGGCGCCGCGGATGCGCCGTGGGTCGACACGGTCACCACCTATGTGACGGGCCCGATAGGCCAAATCTTCCTGCGTCTGCTCTTCATGCTCGTCATCCCGCTACTCGTCTCGGCGCTGATCGTCGGTGTCGCCGAAATGGGCGAAATTCGTGCGCTCAAGACCGTCGGGCTGCGCACGCTCGTCTACACGATTGTCGTGTCGTCGATCGCGGTCGCGGTCAGCCTTGTGGTGGTCAACCTGCTCAAGCCGGGGGCGGGGGTCGATCCCGTACTCGCCAAGACCTTGCTCGCCGAAGGCGCGGCGCGCGCGGGCACTATCATCCAGAGCGCGCATGAGTCGAAATCGGGAGTCGCGGCGGTCGTCGCGATCGTCCCTGACAATTTCTTCAATGCGATGAGCCAGAACGATGTGCTCGCCGTCATGTTCTTCGCGCTGTTCTTCGGCATCGGGCTGATGCTTGTCCAGACGCCCCAGACGCATGTGTTGAAGACCGCAATCGAGGGCGTGTTCGAGGTGGCAATGAAGCTGATCGGGCTCGTCATTCAGCTCGCGCCGATCGCGATCTTCTGCTTCATGTTCAACCTCGCGGCGCAGTTCGGCTGGGACCTGATTGTGCGCCTCTCGGCCTATGTCGGGGTCGTGCTGCTCGCGCTGGGGCTGCAGATGTTCGTGATCTTCCCGATCATTCTCAGGACGTTTGCCAGGAAATCGCCCATCGCTTTCTTCCGCGAGACGCAGGAGGCCTTTGTAATGGCCTTTGCGACCGCGTCGTCGAACGCCACGCTGCCCACCTCGCTTCGGGTCGCGCACGACCAGCTTCGGCTCCCCGACCGGGTTGCGCGTTTCGTGCTGACCATCGGCGCGACCGCGAACCAGAATGGCACTGCGATGTTCGAGGGCGTGACGGTGATCTTCCTCGCGCAGTTTTTCGGCATCGACCTGACGCTGACGCAGCAGATCTCGGTCATGCTCGTCTGCATCCTCGGCGGTATCGGTACCGCGGGCGTTCCGGCAGGATCGCTGCCGGTCATCGCGCTGATCCTCGCCTCGGTCGGGGTGCCTCCCGAGGGCATCGGGCTGGTGCTGGGGGTCGATCGCTTCCTCGACATGTGCCGCACGGTCCTCAACGTCATCGGCGACCTCGTCGCGGCGACCGTCGTGTCGGCGGGGGCTGAAGAGACGCCGGCGGCCGAAACCCCACCGGTCAGCTGATATTCTATTGATCGCGCTGTGCGCGAAACTGGTCACTGCGATTCGGACGCGGTGCAGCCGGGCGCTCGGCGCGGGGCGCCGGGCGCTCGGCGGAGGGGCGCGGCGCAGGGGCCGGGCGAGCCACCGGGGCAGGCCGCTGGGCCGGTGCGGGACGCGCCGCGGGGGCGCTGCGCTGTGGTCTGGCCGCAGGCTGACGCACAGTAGACTGCCGGACCGTGGGTTGGCGCGGCTTCGCCGCATCACGCGCCGGACGACCGGTTATCACCGGCTTGATCTGCGGTTTCTTCCCGTCAGACGGCGTCGCTGCGGGCGGGGGCTTCTGACCTCCCGGGCGGGTGCCGTGGGGCGGGCGTTTGCCGTCATGGTCGCCGCTCCAGCCACCCGGACGGACTGGCCGACCCTGGTGGTCGCCCTTGCCGCCGTGCCCATTCGATCCGCCATGATCACCCGGCCGACCTGGCCGGCCGCCGTGGTTGCCACCGCCCTGTCCACCATGATGGCGCCACCAGGCGCGGCGGCCGCCCCAGTAATTGAGATAGCGGCCGCTTAGCGGATAGCGGTTGCGGTAGGTGTCGAACATCCACAGGCCATAGCCCGGGTAATAATAATCGTCGTACCAGCCCCCGCCGAAGCCGATCTGTACGAAACCGCTGCCATAGTCGCCGGAGTCATAGCAGTCATAGCCATAACCGTCGTCATAGGCGTAGGGATCATAATCATAGTAATCGCCCGCGCAGACGCCCGACGACGCATAACGCGCTCCATGGACATCGCCATAATAGCAGCCGCCGAGCGTGGTCGTCGCCAGCACGCCGATGGCAAGGGAAAGGGGGCGCCGAAATATGCTGGCCATGATCTTGTCCTTTGCGCGGGGTCCCATGGGGGGACCCCCGGTCTTGAAGCACTCGATGCGCGAGTCGAGTTGAATTTGCGGTGAATGGCCGCCGGCACGGCGTCACGCCTTACTTGCATTGATGTCAGTAGTTGGATAGGCTCATGGAAAGCCACGATGACAGAGGATGCTAATCGCGATGAATGCCCCCGCACGGATCGAATGGTCGGAAGCGCGCTTTGGTCCCGACACGCAGCATTGGCTGCCGCGCAATCCCGAGAGCGCGCTCGACCACATCCCAGGCGAGGATGGCCTGCCGCTTCTTGGCAACACGCTAGAACAGCTTCGCGATTACCCCGCCTTCACCCGGCGCATGGTCGCGAAATATGGCCATGTCTATCGCAACAAGAGCTTCGGCGGGCGCAGCGTTTCGTTGCACGGGCCCGAAGCCAATGAATTGGTGATGTTCGATCGCGAGAAGATTTTCTCGTCCGAACAAGGCTGGGGTCCGGTACTCAACCTGCTCTTCCCGCGCGGGCTGATGATGATGGATTTCGACAAGCATCGCGCCGACCGCAAGACGCTGTCCGTTGCCTTCAAGCCCGAACCGATGCGCCATTATGCCGAGTCCCTCAACGAGGGCATTCGAAATCGCGTCGCAGCCTGGAGCGGCACGAGCTTCAAATTTTATCCGGCTATCAAGGCGTTGACGCTCGACCTCGCCGCGACCAGCTTCCTCGGCATTCCGTGGGGGCCGGAGGCCGACAAGGTCAACAAGGCTTTTGTCGACATGGTGCAGGCGTCGATCGGCGTCGTTCGCGTTCCGCTGCCCTTCACCGCGATGGGCCGCGGCGTGAAGGGGCGCGCTTATCTGGTGGATTATTTCAGCCGCATGGTGCCCGAACGCCGAAAAGGCACGGGCGCTGACATTTTCAGCCAGATCTGCCGCGCCGTCGACGACAATGGCAATCATTTGCCGGTCGATGCCATCGTCGATCATATGAACTTTCTGATGATGGCGGCGCACGACACGATCACCAGCTCGATCACCACGCTCGTCTGGCAGCTCGCGAAACATCCCGAGTGGCAGGACCGGCTGCGCGACGAGATGCTGCGTGTCGCGCCGGCAGGCGAGGGCGTGGGACACAACAGCCTCGGCGAGCTTGAGCTTACCGAATGGGCGTTCAAGGAGGCGCTGCGGCTGGTGCCACCGGTGCCGAGCTTCCCGCGCCGGGCATTGAAGGATTTCGAGTTCGGCGGCTATCGGATTCCCGCGGGCACATCGGTCGGAGTGAGCCCCGCTTTCACCCACATGATGGAGGAGCATTGGCCCGAACCCGATCGCTTCGATCCGATGCGCTTTTCCCCGGACGTCGCGCGCGAGCGGCACAAATATGCCTGGGTTCCCTTCGGGGGCGGCGCGCATATGTGCCTCGGACTCCACTTCGCCTATATGCAGGCGAAGATCTTCTTCCATCACGTGATCACGACCCACCGCATCGTGGTCGCCGAGGGATATGACCCCGAGTGGCATATATTGCCGATCCCGCGTCCCAAGGACGGGTTGTTGGTGACCTTCCAGCCGCTCTGAGCTTGCCGCCCGCGGCGCGATGTTCCAGGTGGGGCGGGTGAAGAGCCTCCGCCCCTATCTGGTCTGGTTCGGCGTCGCGGTGTTGGTGACGCTCGCCGCGATCCGCGGCATGGCATGGCTGCATGCGCATCCCGAGCATAACCCCGCTGCGAGGTTCGAGCTTGCGCATCGGCAAGGCTGGGCGACGCATGGGAAGCTGAGGGGGCTCGTGACCGACGACGCGGCCTGTTTTGCCGCCCTCGACCGGGCGGGGGCCGGCTATCTTCGGCGGCCGCCGATGGGGACGGGCGCTTGCCGCGCGTCCCAGCGCATGCTGCTCACCAGCAATCGCTTCGTGCCGACCATGCGTCCGGCGGGTGCAGCACCGGGCTGCGCGATGACGGCAGCGATGATCTTGTGGACCCGCGATGTCGTCCAGCCGCTTGCCCGCAAATATTTTGGACAGACGGTGGTCGAGCTCGAGAACCTCGGGTCCTATAATTGCCGCAAGATTGCCGGGCGCCAGGCGCAAAGCGAGCACTCAACTGCCAATGCGATCGACATTTCGGCCTTCATCCTCGCTGACGGGACGCGCGTCTCGCTGGTCGGCGACTGGGACGATGACGATGTGCGCAGCGATTTTCTTCATGCCGTGCGCGACGAAAGCTGCGGTCTCTTCTCGACCATCCTCTCACCTGACTATAACGAGGCGCACGCCAATCATTTCCATCTCGACATGGCGGTACGGACGGCGGGCTGGACTCTTTGCCGCTAATTCCGCTCGAGAGCATCCCGGCTCAAGCGGATGTCCCCACGGCATCCGCCACTTTCGCAAAACCGTCGCGCGCGGCAAGGCGCTCCACTGCCCGCGCGAGGCGCGCTGCCAGGCCGGGACCTTCGAAAACCATCGCCGAATAGATCTGAATGAGGCTCGCGCCCGCGCGAATGCGCTCCCAAGCCTGTTCGGGGGTCGCGATGCCGCCAACGCCGACCAGAGGCAGCGTCCCGCCACTCGCGGCGCGGAAGTCCTTGAGACGCTGCAGCGCGAGGTTCGCGAGCGGCGCGCCCGACAGGCCGCCCGCTTCACCTGCGTGGCGCGAGGCGAGAGGCGGCCGCTCGATCGTCGTGTTCGACACGATCAGGGCTGCCAACCCCTTGTCGAGGGCAACGCCTACGATGTCATCAATATCAGCGGATTCCAGGTCGGGCGCAACTTTGAGGAACACGGGCTTTGCCCCATCGCCCTGGGCCGCGGCGACCCCGTCGAGCAATGCCTCGAGGGCGCCTTTGTCCTGCAGTGCCCGAAGGCCGGGCGTGTTGGGCGAGGAAATATTCACTGTCAGATAATCGGCGAGCGGCGCCATCGCCCCGGCGCCCTTTGCATAATCGGCGATCCGGTCGGCGCTGTCCTTGTTCGCACCGATATTGATGCCAAGCGGCACGGGAAGCCCGTACCGGCGCAGGCAGCGAATTCGCTCGGCTGCTGCTGCCTGTCCGCCGTTGTTAAAGCCCATGCGGTTGACGATCGCCTTGTCCTCGACCAGTCGGAACAGACGCGGCCGCGGATTGCCCTCCTGCGGCACGGGAGTGAGCGTGCCGACCTCGACGAAGCCAAAACCGAAGTGCGGCATCGCGTGGGCGACGCGCGCGTCCTTGTCGAACCCGGGAGCAAGGCCGATCGGGTTGGGGAAGGCAATGCCGGCGAGCTCGGTGGCGAGCGACGGACTCGTCAGGGCGCGCCGGGCGCGCGGCAGCGGCTGTAGAGCGCTTAGCGTCAGATTATGCGCCGCCTCGCCCTCGGCGGCGTGGACGAGAGGGCGCATGCAGGCATAGGCTGTATCGGCGGCGGAGGCGATGAGTGTCATGGGGTCGGCATTGCGCCGCGCGGGCGGCTATGGCAAGCCCCGCGATGGCCCAAAAACCGGGAGAAAATCGTGTCGTATCGCCGTCTTGCCCATGCCGCCTCCGTCTACGCCGCTGCGCTTGCCCTCGCGGGATGTTCCGCGGCCGGAGTGCAGGAGGGGGCAGCGCCGCATGCCCCGGCGTCCGCGCTCGCGCCGGCGGGTGCAGGGCTCGGCGATTTCTTCGAAAAATATGACGCGGCGCAGCTGTCGCTCAGTCCCGAGGCGAAGGCGTATCGCGGCATCCGTGACGAGGATTACGGCCGCTGGGACGATGTCGGCGACGAGGCGGCGGTTGCGCGCGACAAACTTCTGCAAGCCTCGGCGGCCGCGATGCGCTCCAGCTTCGACCCCGCGGCGCTTGATGCCACAGATGCGCTTTCCTTTGAACTGTTCAATGCGCAGGCCGAGCGCAATGCCCGTCTTTTCCCGTTCCGCGACTATAGTTATATTTTCAACCAGATGAGCGGGTCCCAGAGCCAGATGCCCGCCTTTTTGATCAACATTCACCGCATCACCGACATGGAGGACGCGCTCGCCTATATCGAGAGGATCAGGGGCATGGGCCCGGTGCTCGATGAGTTGAGCGCGCAATCGGCCAAGCGCGCGCTGCGCGGTATCCAGCCGCCGAGATGGGTCTATAACTACGTCATCGCGGATATCCGCAATCTTACCGCCAGCGATCCGGCCCGGCCCGTCAACGCAGTCCTTGCCGATTTCGGGGCGAAGCTTGCCAAACTCGACATCGACGCGGCCGCGAAGGCGCGGCTGATCAGCGAGGCCGAGGCGGCGTGGCAGGATCATGCCGATCCCGCCTATCGGCGACTGCTCGCCGAAATGCAGCGACAACAGGCGGCGGCGCCGAGCGAGGACGGCGTCTGGCGTCTCCCCGGCGGACCCGCCTATTACCAGGCGCTGCTCGCCAACTACACGACCACCGACATGACCGCGCAGCAGATCCACGAGCTCGGCCTGGCCGAGGTGTCGCGGATTCACGATGCGATGCAGACGATCATGGCGAAGGTCGGCTTCAAGGGCACGCTCGTGCAATTTTTCGAGCATCTTCGCTCAAGCCCGCAATATTATCACACGACCCGCGCCGACTATCTCGCCGAGGTCGACGCGCATGTGAAGGCGATGGAAGCGCGACTACCTGCCTTTTTCAACACGCTGCCCAAGGCGCCGCTACAGGTTAAGGCGGTCGAGGCGTTCCGCGAGCAATCGGCGGGAAAGGCCTTTTATCAATCTCCGTCGCCCGACGGGACGCGGCCGGGCACCTACTATGTCAACCTCTACGACCTCAAGGACATGTCGAAGACCGAGCTTGAAGCACTGGTCTATCACGAAGCAATCCCTGGCCATCACCTGCAGCGTGCCGTGCAGACCGAACTTGACGGCCTGCCTCCCTTCCGGCGCTTCGGCAATTTCACCGCCTACACCGAAGGCTGGGGCCTCTATGCGGAGGAACTCGGCAGGGACATGGGTTTCTACAGCGAGCCTACAGTGATTTCGGACGCCTTGGCATGGAGCTGTGGCGGGCTTGCCGGCTGGTGGTCGACACCGGGATCCACGAAAAGCGCTGGAGCCGTGAGCAGGCGATCGCCTATTTGAAGGCCAATACACCCAACCCTGATGGCGATATCGAGAAAGCGATCGAGCGCTACATCGTCTATCCGGGGCAGGCGACCGCCTATACGGTGGGCAAGCTGAAGATCATGGAGCTTCGCACCCGCGCGCAGGCGGCGCTCGGCAGCCGATTCGATATCCGCGGCTTTCACGATGTGGTGCTCCAATCGGGGCCGGTGCCGCTCGACATATTGGAGCGCCGGGTAGACAGCTGGATCGCGGCGCAAAGGGCGTAGCTTATCGATATTGCGGCTTGACGCGCTCCGCCGAAAGGAAAATTATGAGAATCGCAAACAGGCGGCAATAAAGCTGCCGGGGGTCGGTCTCGTCATGTCGGACAATCATTCCTCGCCAAGCGGCGCGGACGGCAATGCACCGTTCGAACTGCATTATTTTCCGCCCGAGCCCGATCTCGCGGACATGGTGTCGAGCTTCTACATCGCGCGGATCAACATGCCGCGCTTTGATGAATATGAACGGGCCGACCGACCGCAATTCCGCTTCGTGACAGCCGCGCACGGTGAATATGTCTTTGCCGATGGGCACCGCGCGCCGGTGTGCCGCGCCAATATCGTAGGCCCGACGAGCGGACGCGTGCGCGCGATCAGCCATTGCCCCACGCGCATGTTCGGCTTTGGTCTGCTTCCAGCGGGCTGGGCAGCGCTGATGGGCGACGATGCTGAAAAACTGACCGACCGTGCGATTGACGCCGCAGACCTCTTCGGCGACTGGGTCGATGCGGTGTCCGCCGCGCTGGCGAGCGCCTCGGACGTTCGCGAGCAGCTCGTCATCGGCAATAATTTTGCGCGCGAGGTGCTGCAGAAACAAGAAGCAGCGCCGATGTGGTTCATTCGCACGGTCGATAAGTGGCTGACCGACACTTCGTCCCCGCAGGTTGCTGACCTGGTCGAAGCGACGGGGATGTCGATCCGCTCGGTCGAGCGCATGACCAAGCATTATTACGGCCTGTCGCCGCGGATGCTGGCGCGCAAATATCGCGCGGTGCGCGCTGCTTCGGCCCTCGCGCGCGGCGAAAATCTCGAGACGGCGCAGCTCGGCGACGCGTTCTATGACCAGTCGCACCTGATCCGGGAGATCAAGCGCTTCGCGGGCGCGACGCCCGGGCAGCTCAGCCGTCCGTCGCGCTATACCGAGGCGACCACTCGCGGTCGTAAGGAGCTTGCCGGCAGGGTGAGCCCGCTCGTGTCGGAAACCTAACGCCCATTAACCATCAAAATCATTCAAGCTGTCGTTTTGGCGTTTCCATACAATCGCGAATCGCTCCGCGCGCCTAATCGAAAGCTGCGACCCAGAAGAGCTCTTCCTCTTGACGAGGACTGAGACCTTCATCTCGGCACCCATCTGGCCTCGGCCAGATGGGTGCCTTTTTTCTTCGCGCGCAAAAAGCGGCCCTTGGTTGCGCGGCCGTAGAGCATTCCCTATATAAGTGGAGTAATTTGCTCCAGTTAAGAATCGTTCGCAAATGCGAACGGAGATATAATGCGCCTTTCGAACCTTGCCGATTATGCCGTGGTGCTGATGAGCGCCGCCGCGCGACAGTGCGGGTCGGTATCGCTGCACGCCGGCTTGCTCGCGGAACAGACCGGGATTCCGGGCCCCACCGCGCAGAAGCTGGTGAGCAGACTTGCCCGCGCGGGTCTCCTCGTCGCCTCGCGTGGCAGCGGGGGCGGCGTTCGACTCGCGCGGCCTGCAGCGGCGATCAACGTGGCTGAGATCATCGAGGCGGTCGAGGGCCCTATCGCGCTGACGGCCTGCTGCGAAGACGGACGCCACGATTGCGGCTTTGAAGGCAGCTGCCACGTCCAGCCGCACTTCGGCGTGGTAAACGGTGCTGTGCGCGCGGCGCTTGCCGAGATCAGCCTGGCGAGCCTTGCCGTCGTTCGAGCGCAGGCCCGGGCGGGGAAGGCCGATACCGACGTGCCCCGCCAGGCTGCGGCCGCCCCCGTCTTCGCCGGGTCGACGAGTTAGAGATATGACCGACAACACTGAAACCCCTCTCAAGGATCAAGCCGCCCGCGAGGCAGCGCTGCGCGTTGCTGATTATGAGCATGGGTGGTCCGCCGACATCGAGCAGGAATTTGCGCCCAAGGGCCTTTCGGAAGATATCGTTCGCTTTATCAGCGCGAAAAAGAACGAGCCCGAATGGATGCTCGACTGGCGGCTCAAGGCCTATCGCCACTGGCTCACGATGACGCCGCCCGACTGGGCGAAGCTCAACATCCCGCCGATCGACTATCAGGACGCTTATTATTATGCCGCGCCCAAGGCGAAGCCGAAGCTCGGCAGCCTTGACGAGGTCGATCCTGAAATCCTCGAAGTCTACAAGAAGCTCGGGATTCCCATCGAGGAGCAGAAGGTTCTCGCCGGAGTCGAGGGCGCGCGCAAAGTCGCGGTCGACGCCGTGTTCGATAGCGTCAGCGTCGCGACCACCTTCCGTGAAGAACTCAAGAAGGCGGGTGTCATCTTCCTCTCGATCAGCGAGGCAATTCGGGCGCACCCTGACCTCGTCAAGAAGTGGCTCGGCAAGGTCGTGCCGCAGCATGACAATTATTTTGCGGCCCTGAATTGCGCGGTCTTTTCGGACGGTACGTTTGTTTACGTGCCCGAGGGTGTGCGCTGTCCAATGGAGTTATCAACCTATTTCCGCATCAATGCGGAGAATACGGGGCAATTCGAGCGAACGCTGATCGTCGCCGACAAGGGCGCCTATGTGAGCTATCTTGAAGGCTGCACCGCGCCGATGCGCGACGAGAACCAGCTCCATGCCGCGGTAGTCGAACTCGTCGCCCTGGACGATGCCGAGATCAAATATTCGACCGTGCAGAACTGGTACCCCGGCGACGCCGAGGGCAAGGGCGGTATCTATAATTTCGTGACCAAGCGGGCGCTCTGTCAGGGCAAGCGCAGCAAGGTGTCGTGGACCCAGGTAGAAACCGGCAGCGCGATCACGTGGAAATACCCAAGCTGCGTGCTGAACGGCGACGACAGCGTCGGCGAATTCTATTCGGTCGCGGTCACCAACAATTATCAGCAGGCCGACACCGGCACCAAGATGATCCATAATGGCAAGCGAACGCGCTCGACCATTGTCTCGAAGGGCATCAGCGCGGGCAAGTCGAACAATAGCTATCGCGGATTGGTGCGAGTGGCCCCCAACGCCGAAGGCGTGCGCAACTTCACCCAGTGCGACAGCCTTCTGCTCGGTGACCGCTGCGGCGCGCACACCGTGCCCTATATCGAGGTTCGCAACCCCTCAGCGCAGGTCGAGCACGAAGCGACGACGAGCAAGATCAGCGACGACCAGCTCTTTTATGCGATGCAGCGCGGCCTCGGGCAGGAAGAGGCGGTGGCGCTGATCGTCAACGGCTTCGCCAAGGAAGTGCTGCAGCAATTGCCGATGGAATTTGCGGTCGAGGCGCAGAAGCTGTTGGGGATCAGTCTGGAAGGGAGCGTCGGATGATATTTCGATGGCTCTTGCGCAGGGGGCGCCCAGTCCCCTCGGGCCTGGAACCGGAATTGGTCCCGAACCCGCATAACCAGATCGGTGGCTCGCACGATTTTGTCCGTGTTCCGCAGGACGCGAACCTGAAGATCAACGGTAGCCCCGTCCAGATTGAAGCCAATGAATATAGGATCAACGGCGATGCTAAAAATTGAAAACCTCCACGCCACAGTCGCGGACAAGCCGATCCTGAAAGGGCTCTCACTCACCATCAATCCGGGCGAAATCCACGCGATCATGGGGCCCAATGGGGCGGGCAAATCGACGCTCTCCTATGTCCTTGGTGGGCGTCCCGGCTATGAGGTCACCGAGGGTTCGGCGACATTCGACGGCCAGGACCTGCTCGCAATGGAACCGCACGAACGCGCCGCTGCAGGTCTGTTTCTCGGATTTCAATACCCGGTCGAAATCCCCGGGGTCTCGAACGTCCAATTCTTGCGCGAAAGTCTCAACGCCCAGCGCAAGGCACGCGGTGAGGATCCGCTGTCGGGCGGCGATTTCCTCAAGATCGCGCGCGAAAAGGCGGGGCTGTTGAAACTCGACATGGATATGCTCAAGCGGCCCGTTAACGTTGGCTTCTCAGGCGGTGAGAAGAAGCGGAACGAGATGGTGCAGATGGGCATCCTCGACCCCAAGCTTGCCATCCTCGACGAGACGGACTCGGGGCTCGACATCGACGCCCTGCGCATTGTCGGCGACGGGATCAACGCGATCATGCGCCGCCCGGACAAGGGGGTGCTGCTCATCACCCATTATCAACGCTTGCTCGATTATGTGCAGCCCGATTTCGTCCACGTCCTCGCCGCCGGCCGTATCGTGAAGTCGGGCGGCGCAGAACTAGCGCTCGAACTCGAACGCGAGGGCTATGCGGAGATCGCGGCTTGAGCACGACCGTTCTTCCAACTCGCCGCGACGAAAATTGGCGCTACAGCAACATCGAGGCGGTTGCGGCCGCCTGGCCGCTCGGTGCGCCCGAAAAGATCCTCGTGCCCGCGGGCGGCGATCTTCGCCGTACGATCGTGCAGGATGAAGGGGCAATACACCAGATCGAAATGAGCGTTGGAAAGGGTGCGACCGCGTCGCTTCATATCCTCAATATCGGCGGATCCTACGGCCGGATCGAAATCGCCGTGACACTCTGTGAAGGCGCCGACTTCAGGCTCGGTGCGGCACAGATTGGGGGCGGCGAGCAGAATCTCGAAATCGTCACGACCATCATCCATGCCGAAGCCGGTGCGACGTCGCGCCAGATGGTGCGCTCGGTGTTGGGCGGTACGGCCAGCGGCACCTACCTCGGCAAGGTCGCGGTCGCGCGGGGTGCGCAGCAAACCGATAGCGAACAGGATGTAAAGGCGATGCTGCTCGACCGCAGCGCGACCGCCAACGCCAAGCCCGAGCTCGAAATCTTTGCCGACGACGTCAAGTGTGCGCATGGCTGCGCGATCGGGCAACTCGATGGCGACGCGCTCTTCTATCTTTCCTCGCGTGGCATGCCGAGCGCCGAGGCCAAGAAGCTATTGCTCCAGGCCTTCGTGTCAGGAGTGTTCGACGGAGCAGCGGAAGAGGCGCGGCTGCAGGATCTGGCGCTCGCGAAACTGGGAGAGCTGGTGTGAGCACCAAGGTCGCAATCCGCACTCGCCTCGATGTCCGCGCCGATTTCCCCGGCCTGACCCCGGGCTGGCATTATCTCGACACCGCGGCGACCGCGCAGAAGCCGCAGGCCGTGCTCGACGCGACGGTCAATGCGATGGGCCGCGACTATGCGACCGTCCATCGCGGCGTCTATGCCCGCTCTGCCGACATGACGCTTGCCTATGAGGCAGCCCGGCGGCGGATCGCGGCGTTCATTGGCGCGCGAGACCACGACGTCACATTCGTGCGCGGGGCAACCGAGGCGATCAACCTTGTCGCCTACAGCCACCCCCGCAAGGGCCGGGTCCTGCTGTCGATGCTCGAACATCACAGCAATATCGTGCCGTGGCAGCTCGCAGGATGGCAGGTTGATGTCTGCCCGCTGACGAAGGATGGTCGCGTCGATCTCGACGCCGCCGAAAAGCTGCTCACGCCCGACCATGAGATGGTTGCCCTCGCGCATGTCTCGAATGTGCTCGGCAGTCCGCTCGACGTCGCGCGCGCGGCCGAACTTGCTCACCGCGTCGGGGCTGAACTCCTGATCGACGGGTGTCAGGCGGTACCCCGGATACCCGTCGACGTCGGGGCCCTGGGCTGCGACTATTATGTGTTTTCAGGGCACAAGCTCTACGGTCCCACCGGGATTGGGGTGCTGTGGAGCAACAAGCTCGACGCGCTGCCGCCGTGGCAGGGCGGCGGGTCGATGATTGACCGGGTGACGTTCGAGAAGACCAGCTATGCCCCAGCTCCGACACGCTTTGAAGCAGGGACGCCGGCGATCGTCGAGGCGTTGGGGCTCGCAGCGGCGGTCGACTATGTCGCGCAGCAAGGGGTCGAGGCGATCCATGCGCATGAATGCGCCTTGGTGGCCTCGCTCCGCGAGCAGCTCGCGCGCAAGAACAGCATCACGCTGTTCGGCCCCGAGAACAGCGCCGGGATCGTGAGCTTCGCGATGGCGGGCGTTCACCCGCATGACATCGGCACGATCCTCGACGAGAATGGCGTTGCGATCCGTGCCGGACACCATTGCGCGCAGCCCCTGATGGAGCATCTCGGTGTGCCGGCCACGGCGCGCGCAAGCTTTGGGCTATACAGTAACCAGGATGATGTGACCGCGCTGATCGAGGGGCTCGCGCGCGTCGAAAGGATTTTCGGATGAATGAGGAACGCACGATCCGGGTCGAGGAAGTGGAAAGCGTGCCGCCGCCACCCAAGGCGCGCGTCGAAGACGCCGAACCGGCTGCCGACAAGCTGGAACGCAAGCGCGATTATCTGGAAGGCTTCCTTGCCGCCCGGCCCGCCGAGGTGGACCCGCACGGCGTGGGCGGGGATCTGCACGAAGCCGTGGTGACCGCGCTCAAGGACATCTACGACCCCGAGATTCCGGTGAACATCTACGACCTCGGCCTTATTTACAATGTCGAGATCAACGATGGCCACGTCCTGATCACGATGACGCTGACAACGCCGCACTGCCCCGTCGCGGAATCGATGCCCGGCGAAGTCGAGCTGCGCGTGGGCGCGGTTCCGGGGGTTGGCGATGCCGAAGTAAATCTGGTGTGGGATCCGCCGTGGAGCCCTGCGAATATGAGCGACGAGGCCCGTCTCGAGTTGGGGATGCTTTAGTCGCCTATCGCCCCCCGGGAAGGGTTGGGGGGTGGGCGTGACGTCAAACCATCCCTATATTGAACAGAGAGAACGGCCGCCCCTCCCGCGAGCGGGAGGAGGGAGAAGAAGTTTATGACCGATACAAAGACCCGCGTCCGTCCTGCCGCAGTGACGCTGACCCCCGCTGCCGAAGCGCGCATCGCGAAGCTGATGGCGTCTGCCCCTGAGGGTGCGATCGGGGTCAAGCTGTCGACTCCTCGCCGCGGCTGCTCGGGGCTTGCCTACTCGGTCGACTATGTAAAAGAAGCCGACCGCTTCGACGAGAAGATCGAAACGCCGGGCGGCGCCTTCTACATCGACGGTGCCTCGGTGCTCTATCTGATTGGCAGCGTCATGGATTGGGTGGAGGATGATTTCTCCGCGGGTTTCGTGTTCGAGAACCCCAATGCAAAGGGCGCCTGCGGCTGCGGCGAGAGCTTCACCGTATAGGAAATAAGCCGGTGTCACTCGGATGCGCCGGGCTTGCGCAGCCGGGGTCCCCGCGCCAATGTCGCGCGCATGATCAAGCGACTCCTTGCTGTCATCAGCCTTCTCGTCATCGCGCTTCCCTCGGTCGCCGCTGCGCAGGGCGTCACCTCCTCGGCTGATCCCCGCGCAACCGAGGCCGGACGCGAGATACTTGAAAAAGGCGGCTCGGCCGCCGATGCGCAAATGGCGATGATGCTGGTTCTTACGCTCGTCGAGCCGCAGTCGAGCGGGATCGGCGGCGGCGGCTTCTTCATTTATCATGACGCAAAGACGGGCGAGATCTTGACGATCGATGGGCGAGAAAAGGCGCCCGCCGCGGCGAAATCCGACCGCTTCCTGGACAGGAATGGCAAGCCACGCGGCTTCATGGATGTCGTGCCCGGTGGGCTTTCGGTCGGGGTCCCCGGCAATATTCGCCTGATGCAGGAGGTCCACAAGCGCTGGGGCAAGCTCCCTTGGGCTGAAATCTTCGAGCCAGCGATCGCGCTCGCCGACAAGGGGTTCGAAGTCACCCCGGTCCTCCACGATCTGATGAACAACTATGCCGCCGTCTGGAAGGATTTTCCCGAGATCCGCGCTATCTATTATGTCGACGACAAGCCCGCAAAGGTCGGAACGATCATCAGGAATCCTGCTTATGCAAACCTGCTCCGTGACGTCGCGGCACGCGGCCCCGACGCTTTTTACAGCGGCACCAATGCGAAGGCGATCGTCAAGGCGGTAACGCAGGCGCCGCGCAACCCGGCGAGGATGACGCTCGCCGATCTCGCAGCCTACCAGGCGAAGGAACGGCCCGCGGTCTGTACGGCTTACCGCGTTTACAAGGTCTGCGGCATGGGGCCGCCCTCGTCGGGCGCGACAACGGTTTTCGGCATCCTGGGCATGCTCGAAGCCTATGACATGAAGGCGATGGGCAAGGACAATGTGATGAGCTGGCACCTGCTCGCCGAGGCGATGCAGCTCGCCTATGCCGATCGCGGAAAATATCTCGGCGACAGCGATTTCGTCGACGTTCCCGTGAATGGTCTGCTGGACAAACAGTATCTCGCGGCGCGCCGAATGCTGATTTCGCCCTACATGGTGCGCAGCGACTATCCGGCGGGCACGCCGCCGGGTGCACAGCCGCGGACGCCATCGGACCCCGTCGCCGAGCATGGGACGACGCATTTTGTCGCGGTCGACCGCGACGGCAATGTCGCGACGATGACCTCGACCGTCGAATCGATCTTTGGCAGTCACCTCGTCGCCAACGGCTATGTGCTCAACAACGAGCTCACGGATTTCACCTTCGCGCCCGAAAGCGACGCCATGCCCGTTGCCAACCGGGTCGAAGCCAACAAGCGGCCGCTGTCTTCAATGTCGCCGACGATCGTCTATGGCCCCGATGGACAGCCCATGGTCGCGCTCGGTTCGGCTGGGGGAAAGCGGATTATCATGCATGTAACGAAGACGCTGATCGGCATCCTCGACTGGGGGCTGACCGCTGAAGAGGCGATCGCGCTCCCCAATATTTTCTTCGACGAGGAAGGCGCGATTATCGAAAACAACGCGATGGGGAAGGTGATCGCGGAAGAATCGGCCGTGTTCGGCAAGGCGATTCGCCCCGAGAATCTCGGGTCGAAGGTGAACGCGGCCGAGCGCACACCAACGGGCTGGCGCGGCGCCGCCGATCCGCGTACGCCGGGCACCTGGGCGACTGCCGATCCGGCGGCCGCAGCCGAATAATAACCCAAGAGACTTATCCTCCCGGGAGAGAAGAGGCATGAAGCTCGAAAATCCGCATCTCGACCATTTTCCGAGCCTGGTCGCGATGTTCTTCGACCGCGCGGAGCGCGGCGGTGAAGACCCGTTTCTGTGGCGCAAGGTTGATCGCGCGTGGCAGCCGCTGAGCTGGCGGCAGGTTGCCAACCAGGTTGCGGCGCTCGCGCACAATTTGCGCGAACTGGGGTTGAAGGCGGGCGACCGGGTGGTTCTGGTGAGCGAGAACCGCCCCGAGTTCTGCGTCGCTGACCTTGGCATCATGGCCGCAGGCTGCATCACCGTTCCAACCTACACAACCAACACCGAACGCGACCACCAGCATATTCTGGACAATAGCGGCGCGCGCGCCGTGATCGTGTCGACCGCCAAGCTCGCGCGCACGCTGATGCCCTCGGTTTTGCGCTCCAACGCCAATATCGTGATCAGCATGGAATCGCTGCGCGTTGGCCAGCAGGGCGATGTCCGGGTTCTCGACTGGGAGCCGCTCGTGAAGGATGGCGAGGCGCATCTTGAGGAGGCGAAGGCGCGGGGGCTCGCGATGAAGCGCGAAGACCTCGCCTGCCTCATCTACACCAGCGGCACCGGCGGTGCCCCGCGCGGGGTCATGCAGCATCATGGTGCCATCCTGCACAATGGCGCGGGAGCGGCCGAAATTCTGGTCAATGACTTCGGGATCGGCGACGATGAGGCGTTTCTCTCCTTCCTGCCGCTCAGCCACGCCTATGAGCATTCGGGCGGACAGTTCCTCCCGATCATGGTCGGCGCCCAAATCTATTACAGCGAGGGGCTTGAGAAGCTCGTCTCGAACATCGAGGAGACGAAGCCGACCATAATGGTCGTCGTTCCGCGATTGTTCGAGGTCATTCGGGCGCGGATGATCAAGTCGGTTGAAAAGCAGGGCAAGCTTGCAAACTGGATGCTCAACCAGGCGCTGCGCGTTGGCGAAAAGGATTATGAGCGGCGCATGGGTCTCCTCGATCGCCCGGTCGACCTTGTCCTCAACAGGCTTTTCCGCCCCAAGATCCAGCAGCGCTTTGGCGGCCGTATCAAGGCGCTGGTGTCGGGCGGCGCGCCGCTCAACCCGGAAATCGGCGTTTTCTTCCACTCGATCGGCCTCACGCTGCTCCAGGGCTATGGCCAGACCGAGGCGGGGCCGGTGATCAGCTGCAACCGCCCAGCGGCCGGACTCAAGATGGACACCGTTGGCCCACCACTGATGAATACCGAGGTCAGGATTGCCGACGACGGCGAGATTTGCGTGCGCGGCGAACTGGTCATGCAGGGCTATTGGCGAAATGAGGCGGAGTCCCAGCGCGTTCTCGTCCCCGATGCTGCCGAGCCCGACAAGGGGCCGTGGCTGCACACCGGCGACATCGGGCATATCGACCCCAAGGGCCGCATCGTCATCACAGACCGAAAGAAGGATCTCATCGTCAACGACAAGGGCGACAATGTCTCCCCGCAGCGCGTTGAGGGGATGCTGACTCTCCAGCCTGAAATTCTGCAGGCGATGGTCTATGGCGACAAGCGCCCGCACCTCGTCGGGATCCTCGTCCCCGACCCCGAGTGGGCGGCCGAATGGGCGGAGGCCGAGGGGTTGCCAAAGCAGATGGAGCTGCTCCGCGAGCATGAGAAATTTCGCGCCGCGGTGCGCGCTGCAGTTGATCGGGTGAACGATCAGCTTTCGGTCATCGAAAAGGTGCGTAAATTTGACTTCGCCGATGAACCCTTCACGATCGAGAACGAGCAGATGACGCCCTCGATGAAGATCCGCCGCCACGTGCTGAAGGCAGTCTACGCCGACAAGATCGCCGCATTATACGGCAATTAAGAGGGTTTGGGCGCCCCTTGAGGGAAGGCGGCGGGCTTCATGCAATTGGCAGGCGGGCTGCGACCCGAAGAGCTCGGCGCAAACCGGACCCGCCTGCCGCTGAACCTCTAGCTCAGCCGGCGTCCCCCGCCGGTTTGCGATAGGGGACGAAGTCGCCAAAAACGCACGTCGGGCCACGGATGCCGCTTGAGCGGTCGACCAGATGGAAGAAATCACCGCTGCAGATCTGCGATCCAAACTGCTTGATGACCATGATGTCACTGTCGCGCGCGAGGCCCGGGCAGCTCCCTTTCAGGTCGTTGCGATAGACGAGATTCCCGCCCGAGCGGTAGAGAAGAATATTGTCCGACACGCGGATCGTATCGTTGGTGCGGAAGGCCGGGAGGCATTTTTCAGGCGCGCCCGCCACTTTCCCCCCGAGTTGCTTGTCGAGGATTTCGGCCTGTTTTGGCGTCAGGGCCGCGGCTCCGGCCTCCGCGGTGCCGGAGGGCGCGCAGCTTGCAACCACCGGGGCAGTAGCTGTCATCAACGCGGCGGCGCAGAGGAGATTCCATTGAGCCATGATCAAACTCCTTGCATCATGAAGGGTGGTACACGCATTGAAATGAATGGGCGCTGAAACGCGCCGAGGCCGTCATGCGGCGTCCTTGAGCGCGCGGATGCGTCCAAGTTCGGCTGCGCTCGGCGCGCGCAAGAAAGGGTTGGTTGCGCGCTCGGCTCCGATGGTGGTTGGAACGGTCGCCTCGCCCGCTGCCCGCGCGGTCTCGACTTCCGCGAGCCTTGCTGCGAGCGCGTCATTATCGGGATCCACCGTGACCGCAAAGCGCGCGTTCGACAGGGTATATTCGTGCGCACAATAGACGCGCGTCGCATCGTCGAGGGCGCCAAGCCGCTGCATATTGGCGAACATCTGCTCGGCCGTCCCTTCGAACAGCCGGCCGCAACCCATCGCGAACATCGTGTCGCCGACGAAGATCGCGCTGTCGTCGGCGAAATGATAGGCGATATGGCCCGCGGTGTGCGCGGGCACATCCCACACATCCGCGACATGGCCACCGAGGCGGACCTGGTCGCCGCCTGCGACCAACCGGCCGGCGGTGGGGATGCGGTCGCGCTCGGCGGCCGGTGCGATGATCTCGCACCCGGTTTTCGCCTGGATATCACCGTTGCCGCCGGTGTGATCGGGGTGCCAATGGGTGTTCCAGATTGCGGTAATCGCCCAGCCGCGCGCGTCAGCCTCGGCGAGCACCGGATCGGCGACCGCGGGGTCGACCACCATCGTTTCCAAGCTTTCAGGATCGTGGACGAGCCAGACATAATTGTCGTTGAGGACGGGGATTCGGACGATCTCGAGCTGCGCCACGATTGCCTCCTTTCGCTCCGGCCGCTTGCTCCTCTTGGACGGAGCGCGCAGTCGCCAGCCTTGGTGATCAGTGATCCCTTTACCAGATTCCGGTGTTAGGCATCGATGCCCAGGGTTCCTGCGGCGGCAGGTGACCGTTCTGCAGCAGTTCGACCGAAATTCCGTCGGGCGAACGCACGAACGCCATATGGCCGTCGCGCGGCGGACGGTTGATGGTTACGCCCGCGTCCATCAGCCGCTGGCACGTCGCGTAAATGTCGTCGACGCGGTAGGCGAGATGGCCGAAATTGCGGCCTCCCGTGTAGGTCTCCGCAGGACTGCCATCTTCGGGTGGCCAATTGTAGGTCAGCTCAACCTCGGCGATATCCTTCTGCCCCGGCGCCGCGAGGAAAATCAGGGTGAAACGCCCCGCCTCATCGTCGAAACGGCGAACCTCCTTGAGCCCGATCAGCTCGAAGAAGGCGACGGTCGCGTCGGGGTCGGTGACGCGGATCATGGTGTGAAGATATTTGGTCATGTTCCTATCTAGCCGCTCTTATGCACCAAGGGGTGTCTGAGCGGTAGGCGGGAGTAGCGTAA
>JBIQHE010000040.1:0-28980 GCA_044508875.1 Sphingomonadales bacterium
TGCCGCGCGCATGCGCGGTCTCGAACTCCTCAAACAGGATGCGCACGACCTCGGCAAGCTCGCGCTGCTTGGCTTTCGGGAGATGGTCGAGGCCGGTTCGCATGAGCTCACCCTGAAAGGCGGCGGGCCGGATGGCAAGTCCATCCAGCCCGCCGTGTCTCAAAGCCATGGCCAGACGAGCCACGGCAACCGCGCGTTGAGGCAGCGCGACCAGATGCCGAGCGCGCGCGCAAAATCCTCGGTGACCTCTTCGACGCTGATACCGTGCCGCTCGGCAAGCTCGTCATAGGAGGCATCGTCGAAGCGGATCGCGAGCAGGATATCGCCCTGCCGCGCACTCATCTTGGCAAGCGCGATGCGCATGCGGCGCTCGGCATCCGCAATGCTGACCTTCGAGAGATCGCGCCGCCTCATGGCTCGTCTCCTGCAAAGGCGAGGAGATAATCGCTCGCCTTGCTTGCCAGGCTTGCAGCGCGGAAGATCGCCTTCTCATCTCCGCGCAGCACCGAGAGCCACGAGGCGATATAGTCCGAGTGCCGCACGGTCGGGGTGATACCGAGCGACGCGCAGGTGAAAGCGGCCGCCATCTCGGCGACGAGTTCTTCCTTTGCGTAAGATTCCGAGCCGAAGCCACCCGCCTGGTCACGTCCAAGCCTGCTTGCGTGCCCGGTCCAATGCCCGAGCTCGTGGAGCGCGGTACGGTACCAGTCGATCGGCTGGTGGAAGGCCGCCTGCGGCGGCACCTGCACGAAGTCATGCCCCGGATTGTAGAAAGCTTCATCGCCGCCGACCTGGAATCGTGCGCCGCTTGCAGCAATCAGGCTGTCCGCCTCGGCGACAGCCAGCACCGGCTCGGGGCTCGCAATGGGTGCGGTATAGTCTGCGGGCAATCCCTCGCACTGGTCGACATTGAAGACGACGAAGCGCTTGAGGAACGCAATCTGCCGCGCCTCGCGGTGGGCTTCGCGCGCTGCCTCGACCTCGGCCCTGGGCGTGAAGCGATCGGCGTAGCAGATCACGGTGCCCCTCTCGCCGCGCCGGACATTGCCGCCTGCGGCTTCCGCCTGCCGGTAGGTGAGCCAGCGCTGCGAGGCATAGCCCATGGCCACCACCTCAGCCCACAAGATCAGCACATTGATCCCGCTGTAGCGGCGAAGCGTGCCGGCATTGTGCGGCATGGTGCAGCCGCACGCGGCGCGATCCCAGGGCTGCACCCAGGGCAGCCGTCCCTCCTCGAGCTCGGCGATGATCCGCTTCGTGACCTCAGAATAGAGCCTCGCTCTTTCCTTCTTCTCCTTGCGCATATCCTCATCTCCTTCCAGCCACCGCACCCGGCCCGGAAAGGGGGCGGAGGTGGGCGGCAGGAGGGAGCCGGCAGCCCCGCTCGCATCGGGCGGGCTGCATCCGAAGGACCGCAATGAAATGAAGGACCCGCGCACGCGGGTTGCGGCCCGGCCGGGCGGGGCTAAGGCGAGTGACGCCCACCTTCGTCCCCGCCGCGCCGGGAGAGACAATGCCGCCGCGCGAGCGGCGACCGCATGCGCGCTGGGGCGGTGTCGGCTCAGAAGCGAATCATTGAGCGCAGCGCGCCATTTTGGAAAAGAACGGCCGTCAAAGATGGCCTCATCACCTCGCTGGCCCGGACGATGAGACGGAGTGAGAATGATTATTTTGCTTACGCTAAAGCCGCCGATTCTACGCTGCAGTTTCCGATTTTACGCTAGAGTACGACACACGCGTCCAGCCCCCGAAATCACGTCTTTCCGCGGTGTTGACGCGGCGCGCGCGCGATCCTTCAATGCTCTCATGTCAGCGTTTGACAATCTGCACATGGAGGATCCCCGGATGGCATATCAGTCTCCTTTGCGCATGATGCGCATTGACGAAGTGCTGAACCTCACCGGCCTCAGCCGCGCGACGCTCTACCGGAAGATCGCCGAGGGGAGTTTTCCAGCGCAGCATAGGATCGCCCACCGCTGCTGCGGCTGGCGGGCGGGGGACGTCGATGTCTGGCTCCGCGATCCGGCGGGCTTCACTCTCGCCGACCTCGACCGCACCGTGGCCTGAGACCCTCGACGAAAAAGCCCCAGCGCCGAAGGTGTTGCAGCGCGCGAAGGCTCATGCGTTTTCCCTGAGCTCGCGCGTAGGCGCGGCCGAGAGTTTCGTAAATGAAGCGGCGCGCGCGAAGCGCGGGCAGGGCGAGAAGGTAACAGCTCACCTCTCCCAGAATAAAGGATCCCGCGCGCCTTCCACCGATCCTGCGGCAACGAAGTGCGGGCTTCGTGCGTAGACCTTGGGACCAGCATTCCTTGGGGAGTATCGATGAAGAAGCCCGTCCTTGCTGCCGGCGCGGTGACCGCGATTGCGGCGCCGCTCGCCTATCTTGCCTGGAAATATTACCCGCGCCCGGGCCCCGTCGGAAACGATGCGGTGCCAGAGCCTGCCAAGGCAGTTGATCTTCAGCGCTACATGGGACGCTGGTACGAGCAATTTCGGTACGATGCGTCCTTCGAGGAAGGCCTCGAAGCGGTGATGGCTGACTATTCGCTGAACCGCGACGGGAGCGTGCGCGTCGTTAACCAGGGTCGCACCGGGGGCCCGGGAGGGAAGCTCCGCAAATCGACCGGCAAAGCTAAGCTCGTCGACCCCGCGACCAATGCAAAGCTCAAAGTGTCCTTTTTTGGTCCCTTCTATGGCGATTACTGGGTTCTCGACCATGGCGAGGATTATGATTGGTCAATCGTCGGCGAGCCATCGGGACGCTATCTTTGGGTGCTCACCCGCGAGGCAAGGCCCGGGGTGTGGGTCCTCGATGAACTCGAGGCGCGCGTCAGGGCCCTCGGTTACGACTGGTCGCTCATCCACGTCACGCAGCAGTAATCGCAAAAGGGGCGGCTGCCGCCTGTTAATGTCTGGCTGCGCTGACATTTGATGCGCACGAAGCTACTGAAAAATGCAGAGATAATTTGATACGATCCGCGACTGAATCGTCCGGTGAAGCGCCTTTGCCTCGTGCCGTATCCTCCTTCCTGCTGTAAATGGATCGCCGTTATGGCGATCTTCCATTTCCAGGTGAAAATCATTTCCCGCTCTTCGGGCGCCAGCGCGGTCGCAGCGGCGGCTTATCGTGCGGCCTGCACACTATATGAAGAGCGGCGAGGGCGAACCCACGACTTCTCGAACAAGACAGGGGTCGCGCACAGTGAGGTCCTGCTGCCGGAAGGTGCGGACCGGCGCTGGCAAGTCCGTGAACGGCTCTGGAATGATGTCGAGGCCCGCGAGATCCGCAGGGACGCGCAGCTTGCGCGCGACATCCTGCTCACCCTCCCCTCGGAGATGACTCAGGCGCAGGGGGTCGAACTGGCGCGGGATTTTGCCAAGCGCGAGTTCGTCGAACGCGGCATGATTGCTGATCTCAACGTGCATTGGGACGTGGGTGCGGACGGCGGCCCCAATCGTCACGCGCATGTCATGCTGACAATGCGCGAAATAGATATGGGAGAGGACGGGGGCGCCGCATTCGGGCTGAAAGTAGGTGAGTGGAAACGACGAGATCTTTTGCTCCATTGGCGCGAGGCCTGGGCGGACCATGTCAACGAACGCCTGGCGTCCCTCGATATTGATGCACGCGTCGATCATCGCAGCCTCAAAGCACAGGGGATAGACCTCAAGCCGCAAAAAACGGTCGCTATCGCGGCCTTTCGCATCGAGGCACAAGGTGGGCAGTCCTATCGAGTTGCCGAGAGAATCGCGATCGCTCGATCGAACGGCGACAAGATCATCGCGGACCCCGCGATCGCGCTCCACGCGATCACCCAGGGGCAGGCGACCTTTACGGCCCGCGATCTCGCAATGTTCGCGCACCGGCACAGCGACGGCAAGGAGCAGTTCGACGCGGTGATGACGGCGGTAAAATCGTCATCCGAACTGGTCGCGCTCGGCAAGGATGGACGCGGCGACGAGCGGTTCACGTCGCGTGCGATGGTCGAGATCGAAGAGCGGCTTGCGCGCGCGACGGCGGCGCTCGACGCAAGGCGACGTCATGGCGTCAGCGATCATCACCGCGCGCATGCGCTTGCGCGCGCGACGGCGCGGGGACTCCAACTTTCCGCCGAGCAGCGCGGCGCACTCGAACATGTGACGAGCGCGCGCGGGATCAGCAACGTCATCGGCTATGCCGGCACAGGCAAGAGCGCGATGCTTGGCGCGGCGCGCGAGGCGTGGGAGGCGGCGGGCTATAAGGTGCAGGGGGCCGCGCTCTCGGGGATTGCCGCGGAAGCTCTCCAGCATGGCTCCGGCATTCCCTCGCGCACGCTTGCAAGTCTTGAGCGCCAATGGGCAAATGATTGCGAACGCCTGACGAAGAAGCACATCCTTGTCATCGACGAAGCCGGGCTCGTCGGGACACGGCAGGTTGAGCGCCTTGTCTCTGAGGCCGAGCGTCAGGGCGCCAAGGTGGTTCTCGTGGGCGACCCGCAGCAACTCCAGGCGATTGAAGCGGGCGCGGCCTTCCGCGCCGCGGCCGAGCGGCATGGTGCGGTCGAGATCATCGACATCCGCCGCCAGCAGGAACAGTGGCAGCGCGAGGCGACGCGCGAGCTTGCGACAGGGAAAGCAGGCGCGGCGATCGCGCGCTATGCCGAGGCAGGCTTCGTTCATGCGGCCGAGACCCGCGAGGCGGCGCGCACCGCGCTGGTCGATGCCTGGGATCGCGAGGCCCAAGTCCATCCCGATGCAAGCCGGATTATCCTGACCCACACCAATGACGAGCGCGAGCAGCTTAACGCGGCGGTGCGCGAAAGACTTAAGGCCCGCGGCGCACTTCGCGGAGAGGTCGCGCTCAAGGTGGAGCGCGGGACGCGCCTCTTCGCGCGGGGCGACCGCATCATGTTCCTCAAGAATGAGCGCGAATTGGGCGTGAAGAATGGATCGCTTGGCAGTGTCGAAAGCGTGAGCCGGGCGCGCATGGCGGCAGTGCTCGACGACGGACGCCGCCTCGCGTTCGACCTTAAAGATTATGCCTATGTCGATCATGGCTATGCGGCGACGATCCACAAGGCGCAGGGGATGACGGTCGACCGGGTGCAAGTGCTCGCGACACCGGGGATAGACAGCCATTCGACTTATGTCGCGCTGTCGAGGCATCGCCTGGCTGTCGAACTCTATTATGGACGCGATGATTTCGCGAACCAGTCGAGGCTCATTCGCGCGGCATCGCGCGAGCGCGGCAAGGATATGGCGAGCGATTATCGAGCCCTGCCGGATCGCGGGATTTCCAACTTGCAAGGCAGGAGCCGTGGGCTCGATCTTCCGTCTGTGCGTACCGAGCTCGATAGGGCGATCGAACGTTTCGCTCGCGTAACGAAGGAGATCGTCGACATCCGGCGCGCAGGGGGCAAGGAGCCGCCACATCAGCTCGAGAGCTATCGAAGCGCAGGAGAAGCGCTGGATGCGCTGCGCCCCGGAAGCGCGACCGATCTGCGCGAGGCATTCGGGAAGAGCTACAAGCTTACCAAAGAGGCGGCCGAAGGGCGCACGGCAGGAGCGTATGCCGCGATGAACCAGCGCCAAGCGGTGAGGGGGGCCGAACGCAAGGCCGTATCGCGTGAGGGCGCCCGACGCGCCGCCGAGAGCGAGAAGCGTGCCGAGATGTTTGTCAGGGCCTGGAAGCAGGAGAGCATGCGCGCGCGAGATGCCGCGACTTATGCCGCACGAACCGAGGCGCGTGCCAAGCTCGCGAGCATGGCGAAGAGCGTGCAGCGCGACCCGCAGCTCGAAGCGCTGCTCCAGAGCCGCCGTGTGCAGCTCGGCCTCGGTGCTGCGAGCGCAAAAACCCTGTCCCAGGATCTCAAGAACTATCTCGGGCGGGGACGGGGCATGGGGATATGAACCGAGGCAAATCTCGTTTCCGCCCATCCCCCCGCGCACGCGAGAATCCCGTGCCGTGGCCCGCCAAGGCCTGCGCCAATGCGTTAGACTAAAGGGCAGGGGTTTCGGACCGTATCTGAACTCGGCGCCGCGCCGAGGTCGACGGGCGCAGGCGCTGAGGCTGAACGCTAGTGGCTCGGGTCGCCGTTTCGCTCGCGGGCTGCGGCAATAAGCAATTGCTCAGCGGCACTCGTACGCGAGGTCGCGATCACATGATCGACGCCCTCGATCGTGATGGCGAGGGTGCCGCGTTCGTTGGTCTCGATCAATCCCTTGGATTTCAGATACCATTGATGAAAATCGAAATGTTCGTCGCTGCAGCCGAGCATTTCCTGGAGGAAGAAGGGCGCGACGCCCGCGTCCCGAGCATTTTGTCGGCGCTGCTTATAGAGTTCGCGCAGAATGCGGTTCTGGGCGTCGGCATCGTCGAGCGCGTCCTGGGTGTCGATATCGATCCCGCCGCTCGCCATTCGCACGCCGTCTACACGCGGGCGATTAGCCTTGTATCGTTCATCATAGGCCGCGCGCGCTTCAGGGTCCCGCAGCTTGCGATAGGCATCGATCACCTCGTTGAATTTGACGACGTCGGCTGTTTCGTGATGATCGGGGTGGTAGATTTTGGCGAGCGAGCGATACGCCGTTTCCAGCACCTTGGCGTCGCAGCGCCAATCGACCTGCAAAATTTCATAATAATCGACGAAGTCTGAGTCCTGGTGCATTGCTGCATTGCCCCGATGATAGCCCGGACTGAAGTTCCGGAACATTCGCCGGTCTTGCCGGCACATCGCGTCCCGGCTGTGCGCTAGACGAATGCTCCTTGGCGCGCAATCACCATCGATTGGAAGCGCTCGGGGCAGAGTGACAGCTGCGTCTGCCCGGGTGGCACTCCTTTTGAGGATGAACACGGCCCGACTGGAGAGGCCGTTTTCCTGTGACCGGCAAAGGCCGGGCTATGGCCGTGCTGCACGCGCCCCAAAGACAGCCGCGCTATCAACCACGGCCGGTAATATCTCCCGGCGGCATTCTGCAGCAGCGATCGGGGATATTCAGGGCCGGATCCGAGCTTTGCTCAAAGCTCGACGGTGATCTTCACCTTGTCCGGCGCTGTGCCCACGGCGCGCGCGATGTCTTCGCGGCATCGATCGATCACCGTCTGGATAGGCTCGGTCTGGGTTTCGGGTTCGTCGATCAACTCGTCGAGGCTCACGCCGAGGAGTTCGGCCAGCGCATCGAGTCGCGCATTCTTGGGGCGGGCCCGGCCCTTTTCCCATCCGGAGATCGAAGGCGCACTGACGCCGAGGTGCGCCGCGATATCGGCCTGGCTCAATCCCCTGCGGACCCGCAGCCTCTGGAGGCGCGCTCCGAAGTGGGGAACGGTGCGGCGCTCTTCGGGCAGCGCGTCGAGCTGCGGTGTGGCGGCGCTGCGCAATTGAACGGCGCTCAGCGCCGCAGCAGAGAGGGGCTTGCGAAACTGGCAGCCAAAGAGGAGGCCGCTCGTCCAGACGATCTTCGCCGAAACCATCCCGGCGTGCGGCAGGTCCACCTCGATCCGGTCACCCGGCTTGGGATCGGCGTCGCATTCCATGAGCAAGCCGGTTTCGGAGATATTGTAAATCTGAACCGCAAGCCGCCGACCGTCGCTCGTACGGCCCTCGACGAGGAGGGGCAGGTAGCGGCGCGTGCTGCGGCGCTCGCCGGCAAAACTGGGATCAGAAAAAAGATGGTCGGCCATAAACTCGCAGAGTGGAGAAACTGGGTTAAAACTTTCTTAGCGGCCGAAGCTGGTCCGGGGCCGTCCGCTGGGATTGAAGCCGGCACCAGGGCCGGCGCTGCCGCGATAGTGGCGCAGACCAATCGGGCAAGCTGGGGACGCTGAAATGCGGCGGGCCGTGGCCGGGGCGCCGCGGTTTGCGCTCGTGTGAGCGCATTGAGCCGCACAGAACTGGCGCGATGGCAGCGGTTGCCCGGAAGGCGGCTGCCCACCCACGCGGACAAGCTCTGCCGTCCGCTATGCGAATCTAAACATGTGTTAATTTGAGACAGACCTAGGCTGCTGCGCGCATTATGTTATGTTCACTTTGGTTGCAAATATGTTAAATGCTCTGAAATCGACTCGGGGAGCCGAGTTCAATGCGTGGTCGCGCCACTAAGTTTTCAGGGGAAGTTAGTCATGAAGTTCGCAGTTAAATCTCTCGCGGTATCGGCCACCGCCGCCGCTCTCGCTTTCTCGGCGGCGCCCGCCAATGCTGCCATCAAGATCTGCACCAGCGCAAATTGCGTCGATACCGATGGCAATGTGCTCGTGAACTCGGGTACGGGCCCGGTCGTCACCGGCTCGGTGGCTGTCGGCGACGAGAGTGTTGGTATTACGTTTACCAGCCCCCTCGACGCTAATCTTGTTGGCCCGTCCAGCGGCCAGGCGCGCGTCGAATCCGCTGACGGCCTTCTGAACGCGCTGACCTTCACCATTCAGGACGGTTGGGGCTTTGAATCGGCCATCTTCAACCTGTCGCCCATCCCGGGCAACGGTGATAACGAAGCGACGAGCGTGTTTCTGACCTATTTGCTCGCTGACGGGACCACTGCCTCGATCACCCAGTCGGTGAATACGAACGGCAGCAACTGGTTCGGCATTTACGGTGACGACGGTGAGGTCTTCACCAGCGCTGGCTTTGTGTCCAATCCCAGCACAACGGGTATCAATGACATGCGTCAGCTGCGTCTCGGCGGCGTGAGCGAGCTCACTGCTCCTGTCCCCGAGCCGGCGACCTGGGCGCTCATGCTGTTCGGGTTCGGCCTGGTCGGCGGAGCAATGCGTTCGCGCCGCAAGGACGCTAACGTGCGCGTTTCCTTCGCTTAAGCGAAATTCCCTGGACGGAAAAGGGCCGCCGATCTCGATCGGCGGCCCTTTTCTTGTGCATCACCCACAGTCAAACGCACGACATAGTCAGGTCGCTTCGGGCCGGCCATGCTGGCGCGAAGGCTGCTGCCGCGAGAGCGCTGCGGCGGCTATCTCCAGGAGCGGCCGGCGGATGATGCTCTCCTGGAAAAGGGCGAGCAATCATCGTCCCGAGATTTGTTCGAACCGGGCGCCAACAATCCGGAGCGCCGAATAGGTCGCTCAGCGGCCCATCGGATTGGTTGCCCTTCCGTCTACCCGGACTTCATAATGGACATGCGGGCCAGTGGATCGCCCGCTCGAGCCGACCAGCCCGATGATATCACCCTGGTTGACCGAACGTCCGGATTCGACATTGATCGCGGACATATGCGCGTACCGTGTTTCGACGCCGTTTCCGTGGTCCAGGGTCACCATATACCCGTAATTGCCCGACCAGCCGGCGCTCTTCACCGATCCACCCTGCGTGGCCCTGATCGGAGAGCCAGCCGGAGCAGCAAGATCGACGCCCGAATGAAATCGGGTGGCTCCATGTATAGGATCCGCCCGCCAGCCAAAGGCGCCGGTCAGGCGTCCGCCCGCGGGCAGGAGGGACGGTAGCGCCCCGCTTGGCCGCGCTGCACGGGGCGGGGTCGCCGAGAATGAGACGACCAATGCCGTGTCGGCGAAATTCGATCGAACGGCATAGCGTGTTTCGCCCGCCGCGACCCCTTGAGGCCCAATCGTGATTACAGCCCGGGCCGTCGGCACGGTGTCTTGACTGACCTGAGGCGACTTATCCGTCAATGCGCCCTGGCCCGCCGCGACCGCGCTGCTCGGGGCGGCGCTTGCCCGCCCACTGGATGAAATTGCATCCAGTGCAGGAGTGACGGGCCGGGGGGCTTCTTCCGCCGCAGCAGGGACGGCCGCGACAGCCGCCACGAGGCCCAATATTGATATTGCCGTAGAAGCCGTCACTGTTGCCCCCCCACCCCGGTTTGGCTTTGCTCGTGATAATAACACTTAAACGGCCGTGTGGCACGGAAAAAGCAACCCGCATGCAACGGCTGCACTTGCGCACCGATGCCCTACACACGAGCTTGTCCCACTCGCCAGCAGGCGGTCGCATCATGGCGTTGATTCCTCTTTTCGCTGGGCGGTGTGCGGGCGGCGCGCACAGGCGGCCGATGCTGCTCGCGCTGTCGTTTCGATTTTCGAGGAGAGCGCCGTTCTATCGGAGACTGGGCGCCTCGCGCTGAGCGCGCCCAGTTAGCCCCTGCTAATTCGATGAAGTTCGATCCTCGCTCTCAGCCCCGAGAATCTGCAGCGAAAAGCCTTCTCCGCGCTTGGCCGCGACGACCAGGCGATCGGTGACGGCGGACAGGCTGCGACGAAGCGCGCTGGCGCAAGCGTCAAGCGCATTGTCGGTTACAATTGCGTCCCCCCAGATTTCATCCAGCAGGTCATCGCGGCTGATGACATCGCCGCGTGCCTGGGCAAGGGCCGTGAGCATGGCGAAGCTGCGCCCTCCCAACTCGATCGCTTCGCCATCCCATGTCGCGACTTGGGTGCTGGCATCGACACGGAGTGGCCCCATCACGATGGGGTCCGGCTTGCGCAACTTGTCGCGTGCCAGGAGGGCCTTCACCCGGGCGACGAGCTCGAGAAAAGCAAAGGGTTTCCCAAGATAGTCGTCCGCACCTGCGGAGAATCCGTCGAGACGGTCGTCAAGCCCCGTTCGCGCGGTCAGGACGAGGATGGGGATACCAAGCTCTGCCTTGCGGATGGCGCGGCACAGGTCGAGCCCGTCGCTGTCTGGCAACAGGAGATCGAGTATGATCGCGTTAAAGCGGCCGGATGCCGCCAAGTCCTGCACCTGCCTCCCGACGCGTTCCCAATGCACAGTGAGACCGCGAGCTCTGAGGCCGTGGCTGATGAAGCGACCGATGCCGACATCGTCTTCGACCAGGAGGACGTTCATTATGCCTGCTCCAGCTTGATGGCGATCGTCACGGCGCAGCCATCGGGACGCCGCCAGGACCCGATGTTGCGAGCGAAAGCGCGGCCGCCATGTTGTTCGGCAACCCAGCGCGTCATGGCGAGGCCAAGGCCGCTCCCCCCGCGTGCCTTGCCTGCGTCGGTCTGGTAATAGGCGTCGAAAAGCAACGGCAACTCCTCGGGCATTACGCCGGGGCCATTGTCGGTCACCGTGATCTCGCCCATGCCGTTCTTCACCTCGAGTTGAACCGTCACCTTGCCGTCCATCGGGGAGAATTTGAGCGCGTTCTCGACAACCGCGAGCAAGGCCCTTTTCAGCCAGAGGGCATCGCCGACAACCTCGACCGGGCGAGAGGGTAGGGTTCCCTCGACGGAGACGGCGACCGATGTTGCGAATATGCGGGCATCCTGGATCGCGCCTTCCACGATGGCGCGCAGGTCGACGCGCGACGCGTCGAGGTGCAGTTTGCCATCGGATGCGCGCGCAATGCCGATCATCTCTTCGATACGGTGGTTCAGGAATTTCGCTGTCGCATTGATGTGGGTAAGGGCTTCCCGAACCGCTTCGAGATCTTGCGCGTCTTCGAGCGCGATCTCGGCCTCGCCCCTGATGGCTGTAACGGGCGTGCGTAATTCGTGGCTGGCCTTCGCGAAGAATAGCCGCCTAGACGCATCGACGTCGTTCAGTTCCGTAGCACGTTGCTCGAGCAAGTCCTCAAGGTGCCGGGACCGCCGCAAGAAGAGCCAGCCGCCGCCGAATACGCAAAGGATGACGGAAATCCCAAGCAGGATTGCATAGGCCTTGACCGCGAGGTCCGACCGCTCCAGCCGCTGCCTCGCCATATTGGCAGCGGCGGCCTGGCGCGCGGACATGGCCTTTGCAAGCTCGATTACCCGCGCCCGTGGTGCCCCGCTCAGATAGGCTTTCTTGAATTCGGGTTCCGGATAGTCCGCCTGATCGCCGATATATCGATCTTCGAAACGGGCGAGGGCCTTGCCTATCTCCTCTCGGGGGAGCGGGCTGCCAAGTTCGTGCAGCAGCTGGTTAAGGGCGGCGGTTTCCTGGGTATAATGGGCGACGCGCTCGGTCTCATTTCCGAAACGCTCAAGATGTATCATGAATTGGACAAGGACGACGAGGATCACCGCTCCCAACGCATAGGTGGTCAGCACCGCGATCCAAGATCCGTGACCTAGCCGGAACTCGGACCGAAAACGGAATAGCTGGTTATTCCCCTCTTTCACCGGCCATATCCCCAGTAAGGCGGTGTACGCGCACGCGAAACCGATCAGGCAGCTCCGTTAACAGGCTGCATTTTGCGAAACCTGACGAGCAGATCAGGTTAAGTTGTTGCACGCTTGTTAAAACATGATGGTCAACGGAGGGCAAGCGACATGCACGGCAAGTACCAGACTGATACGACTGGCGATCCGTTCCCTCACCAGGCCGCCTTTGGCGCGAGACTGCGGTGGCTGCGCGAGCAGCGCAATCTTGGCCTGGTTTCCTTCGCGCGGCTCGTCGGGGTGAGTAAGCCGACGGTATGGAAGTGGGAGCATGGCGTGGTTCGGCCGCGTCAAAGGTCGCTCGCCGCGGCGGCATCAATCCTCGGAGTGTCGGAACGCGAGCTCATCTTCGGCGAGGAACGGCGCGAGGCCGCACCACGCGCTTCGGATGCTATGCCGCAGCCGCTGAGCGACATCATCAGCGCCTGCAAGGAACAGATTGCCGATGCTGCCGGCACCGCGCCGGACAATATCGCAATCACCATTCAGCTTTAGTGCTGGACGGCGCCTGGCAGGCGAAGGCGCGTCGCCTCTTACTCGGGGCGGGCCTAGTAGCGAAGTGTGATCGTCACATTCTCGGCATTCGTGCCCGCAAGCTCAGCAATGCGTTCCTTGCATTCCCTGATACCCTCGGCGAGGGTCGGGCGGGACGCCGGTGCGAAAGGAGCGGCGCCGCCTTCGGGCATCTCCAGCTCTCCGGTAAGCAACTCGCGCTCAGACACGTCGAGGGCTGCACAGAGCAATTCCAGCGATTTCTGGCGCGGATGAACCTCGCCATTCTCCCATTTCCACATGGTCGGCTTGCTGACGCCAACGGCCTTGGCAAGGCCGGTGAGGGTAAAATTGCGCGCGAGGCGCAGCCGGCGCAGGCGCACACCGAATGGCTCCGCGGTCGCGGTCGAAAGGGGGGGCGCTTCGGCATCGTTGGCGCGCGGAAGTGACCGGGAGAATGCTCCGGCGTGCGTGGGCGCGCTTTGCAGCTGCGCCGCGCTGAGTACCGAACGGGTGAGGGGCGCTGCGAATTTGCAGCCGTAAAGGCCATCGCTCGCCCAAATGACGTGCGCAGAGGTTTCTGCCTTATGCGGCAGAAGAATGGTGACCTGCTCGCCAATCTCCAGGTCTGTGCTCGTCTCGAGGAGGAGTCCGGTTTCCGAAATGTTGTGGACAAGTGCCTGGACCGACTGCCCGCTCGGCTTCGCGGCGGTGACCTCCAGATGCAACAGGCGCCGTGATGCACCGCGGAGGTCCGCAGTGCCACGTGTTTCCAGTCTTGCACCAATTGCCATCGCCGTTCCTCCCAGGGTAACGGAATCTGAAGCTTAATCCGTAAATTATCGGTAAAGAAGCAATGCTGAGCTAAGGACCCGACGGTCCGGTCATGGAATGCTGCGGATTGCAGAGCATGGCCTTGGGGCTCGCTCCAATGGGCAGAGAGCTGCTTCGGGGAGGCCGGCGCTTATTCGGCTGTCAAAGAGTGAGCACAACGCGATCAGACGGTGCGTCATAACGCACCTCGACGCCGCGGCGGCGGATCTCGTCGAAACTCACGAAGCCGCCGGAACGGGAACCCACGAGCTCGTCGGCAATATCGCGGCGGCCAAGCCGCGCGAGCGCTTCTTTGAGCTTGTCGCGGGCGATGGACAGCGTCGAATCCTCGCCGACATGGATCGCGGCCGAGCCGATATCGACGCCGTTGACGCGTAGCGACTTACGGATATCTATCGCGGATCCGCGCTCTTCCGTCCATGCAAAGGGGTCGGAGAGGTCGAAAGTGACGCGATCCAGCGCCGGAGGGAGCGGGGGTGATAACCGGGCGTTTCCATCTGGCTTTGCGATTGCCTGGCCGCCGATTTCGGCGAGAGCAAGGCCGGTGTCCGCGGGCAGGGCGGTCCCTTCCACTATTAAGGGCGCTCCCGTCTCGGGCCTGAACGGAGTTGGCGGGGGAAGAGCCACACTTACGGACGAGCGCGAAGCGTTACGTGCGAAAAGGTTTCCGGGCTCCAGCGTCACATAGGCGGCTAACAGGAAGGCTGCGATTGCCGTCCCGAGCGCGACGTGAAACGCGATGGCCCCGATGTTCCGTTCCGGTTCCGGCAATGCTCCACGCCCCCTCGCTGGAAGGGGATAATATCGGCGAAAAGCAACCGCAGGTAAACTTGCAAATGTCCGAGGCCGGTTTCGGTGCGTTCGCCGTCCGTCCCGTTCAGATCAGTCCGTCCGTTGCTTGTTGAGGACCAAATCGCGGAACGGGCGCGTCTTTTTCCGCGTTTATTAAATCCTAACCCCAATGCGGCATACCAAAGTCCATGAGCGAAACACTCTCCTATCTTATCAGCCTCTTCCTTAAGGGCGGAGCCGTTCTGCTGGTGGTCAACGAGATTCGCGGGATCATCCTTGCCGTCCCAGTGCTTTACGGGCTTTACGAGGCGGGCGGCACTTGGATGGCAATCTGGCTTGCCTTTTGTTCGCTCGGTGGAATCGCGCTCTCGGTGTTTGTTCCTATGCTTCTCGCCCGGAAACTATTGCGCCGGGCTCCAGCCGTCTAGGCTAGCGCCGACACGGGCTCAGTCACTGCCGCGCGGCGCTGGACATATTGGCCGGCCAGCGCCCACAGCATTCCGGTGACGGCCATGGCGATATAACCGTCGACAGCGTAGTGATAGCCGAGGTGAACTGAGCCGATCAGTATCGCGACAAAAAATGCGCCGAAGAAAAATCCCGCCCACTTGGACACCTGCCTCATGGCGAGGAAGAACAGGAAGGCGAGCGATACGTGCATAGAGGGCATTGCGCTGATGCCGCGCCCCAATCCCTTATCGCCGGATTGATGCCATGCAATGAGTTGATCTTGCACCTGTAACACCATGATCGGGTAGCGGGTGTTGGCCTGACGTAGATAATCCATCTGTTCCACGAACCGGGTGTCTCCCAACATAGGAGCGAGGAAACAGGGGCCGACCGAGGCTAAGGCGATCGCCATGACGACCCCAATCACGGTCCAGCACGCAAAGTAGGCGATTAAATATCGTGTACGCAGGTCACGGTCGTCGACGAAAAAGCAGAACCATATGCCGCCGGCATAAATCAGCAAAATCCAGAGATGATAGAGGACCGAGAGCGCCGAACTAATTAGCGGCTGCCCGATCAGAGGTTGCAGCAGCCGCCACGGGTCGGTGCCATGCAGCGCGCGGTCCAGCGCGATCCAGCTGTCGTCCCAGACATAGGCGCTGAACAGGGGAAGGGCGCTCTTCATGGTCGAAAAGGTCGACATGAAGACGGCTAGCGCGATCAACATTGGCGCGCCTCCCGCGAGCCGGACGCCCAGATCCCCGGTGGTGAAGAGGCGGGCGAGAAAGGCGAGCGGACTTTTCGGGCGGTGCTGCCACAGCCGAGCCGCGGTCAGGGGCAAGAGGACGAAAAGTAACGCTGAGAGATAAATGATTAGGTTTGCGATATAGCCAGTCGGCCGGAACCCGGTGACGCCCCGGGACTCGAGCAGGACAATAAACATTAGCCAGACGAGCGATACTCCGGTCAATAGGACCCGATCTTCGTATACGCGGGAGCGAAAGGACGTTGCCCGTGGTTTCATCGCAGATACGCTCTAATCTGCCGACATTCGCGATCGGTAGGTCACGTTCACGCGCTCCGAGAGCAACAGATAGGGTATCCAAATCGCCATGCTGATCAAAACCTTGGTCACGTTGCCGCTGAGCAACTCGGCCAGGGAATGAGCGACCGGCGCAGGCAGTTCGGGAACCTCGGCGACCTGTTTCGCGATTGCAACCTGCAGTAACACGTCCAAAACCCAGGCGAAGAGTAGCATGCGCGGAAACAGCGGGATCGAACGCAGCGCCATGACGAAACACGCGGCATAGAGAAAATTCATTGCGAGGGCGTCGAACGCCATCATGCGAAAGATCGTAATAGCCCAAAGCGGGGCGTCGGGGCCCATGGCCGGGACGGCGAGCAGGAATTCGAAGCTACGCACCGGGATATTGATCAACAGACCGACCAGCAGAGAGGCCATGAAACCGAATGGACCAAAGGCGGGATGGGAGCGGGCGCCGAGCGGATCGAGTCTTCGCCAGCGACCAAGAACGGCAAATTGGATGCTGGGCCTTTCGGGCAACAGATTGCCGGGAAAGGCGGCCATTGCGAGGCGATATCCTGCGATCGGGGCGAGAGCAATCAGCCCGTAGGGTAAGAGCATCGAAACAAGATCAATCGCCGCGCGACTCGGAGCCCCACTCGCTACAAATCGCAACATTACTGCAATGCCGAACATTATTAGCCAGAGCAGAATCAGGGTTTCCATGCGGGGCTGAATGCCGAAAACGAAACGGCGCGACCGGTTGCCCAGTCGAGCATGCAACCGACCCAGGAAGACGTTCATCGCGGAAAACCCGGTGCCTTGCCACATGCGATTTGAACGTTCCCCCACCCAAATCAGTTGCCCGGGTCGCCGCTTGTTTTGCAACGAATCCGGCGTGAATCTGCGGCTTTTATGTCCGGACCGCACAGGCTGGTGTTCGCCGCCGCAGACGATGAACCATGGTCTCTCGCGAGTGTAACGGGCGCGGAGACCGGATTGCAAGTGAGGTTAACTTCGCCTCTCTGCCGAGTGCCATTCTGAAACGAAATAACAAAGGGTTGCATTTATGATTGACTGCCGTTGCAATTGAAGGGAAATTAAACGGGCTTGCAAGGGGGACTGCTTTCGGAGCCTGTGCAAAGCCGGACTTATCGGGTCGCACCGGTTTTCCGAAATCAAGATTCACCCAAGCGGCGGGCTAGCCGGAAATAGAAGCCGGAGCCCAGAAATCCACTCTCGTGCTGTCGAGTAAGCACGGGATCATTGGGGGTATTTTTAAATGAAGAATTTTCTGAAGTCGTTCATTGCGGACGAATCGGGCGCATCGGCCGCTGAATATGCGCTGATCCTTGCCGTCGTCGGTGCGGGCATCGTCGTGGCTGCCGGATATCTTGGTGGGCAGATCACCCGCGCCATTAGCGGTGCTGGCGATGCGATTTGTAGCGATGACAACACCCTCTGCAAATAAGTACGGTCTGTGAGGCCCGTCCCGTTTGTCGGGACGGGCCTTTCGCATTTGGTGTAAAAGACCAGCTTGGGGGGGGGCGCTCGATGGAGCGGCGCAATCTGATTATCATTGGCGCGGCGGTGCTTTTCGGCCTCGTCGCGGTTTACTTTGCGAACGCCTGGTTCAGCGGGGTGGAGAAGAAGCAGGAACAGGTGGCCGAACAGCGCGCTTTGACGCGGATCGCGGTCGCCGACCAGGATCTGGCTTTCGGGACCGCGTTGTCGAGCGCCAATGTACGCCTCGTCGCTTGGCCGGCCGATTCGGTCCCGCAGGGTGCCTATCGTGAGGGTGAAGCGCAGCGGTTGCTGGGGGCGGGCAAAGTCGCCATTCGGCCGATCGCGCGAGGCGAACCTATCCTGATCTCCAGAATTTCCGAACGTGCGGTGTTGTCGGCGAATATTCCCACCGACATGCGCGCGGTCACTGTGCCGGTCGATGCCGTGAGCGGCGTGGCCGGCTTCGTCACGCCCGGAGACGTGGTCGACGTTCTGCTCACGCGGCAGATTCCCGGTGAGGGGGCGACAAGCGACGACAAGATGACGACCGTGGTCCTGGATAATGTCCAGGTGCTTGCGGTCGATTTGCGCGCGAGCGAACAGAACACCGATCCCTCCGAAAGCAAGACGGCGACATTGATGGTCCATCCCGAAGGCGCGCAGCGACTTGCGCTCGCCACCCAGATCGGCAGGCTCAGCCTGGCCCTGCGCAATGTCGAGGATCCGGGGACGGGGGCGCCGCGTGCCGTTACCGGCCGCGAGCTTGGCGGCGGTCTATTCATTCCCGCTCGGCGCACATCTGGGTCGCCGGCTCCGCAGGTGCGCGGCGCGGCCGTGGCGGCTGCGCCCGCAAAGGCGGCGCCGCCGCCACGCCCGAGCGGCCCAGGCATGACCGTCGTGCGCGGGACCGATACCAGTTTTGTAGGGGTGCAGCGTCATGGCTATTAATCTCGTCCGCCGCGCGCTGTACATGGCGCTGCCGCTGGCGCTCGCTTGCGCGGCCGCGCCTGCAACGGCGCAAACTTCCGACAGCGGGCTCCACGGCGGCACGCTCGAAGTTCCGATCAATAAGAGCCAGATTGTAACCGCCGACCGCCCGATTGCAAAGGCAATGGTGGGAAGTTCGGCGATTGCTGACATAGTCCCGCTTACGGACCGCTCGGTTTACGTGTTGGGCAAGGGCATGGGGACCACCAGCCTGACACTCTATGACGCCGGCGGGCGCGTTCTTGTGGTGATGGATATCGCCGTCGGCCCCGATGCAGACGGGTTTCGCCAGCAGGCCGCGCGGTTGATCCCGGGCGCTCAGATCGAGGCGCAGATTTCGGGCGACGCCCTCGTCCTGACCGGGCTGGCCACGGATCCCGCGATGATTGACCGTGCGGTGCAACTGGCGCGTACCTACGCCGGTGAGAAGGTCGTCAACATGATCGGCCTCGGCGCCAGCCAGCAGGTCATGCTCGAAGTGAAGTTCGCCGAAGTGCGCCGGAGCGTCGGAGAAGATATCGGCGTGCGCGCCTTTATGAACGACGGCTCCTTCCGCGGTGTGACGGGTCCTGGATCGTCGCTGATCCCAAGTCCCGATGACGGCACGGCGCAGCTCAAGGCAGGAAGCGTTGCCAACAGCTTTGGCATTTTTGGCGATACCTTCCGCCTGCTCGGTATCGATTTCGAGGCCTACCTCAACGCGCTGGAGACCAAGGGTTTTGCCAAGACTCTCGCCGAGCCGACGCTGATCGCGCTTTCGGGCGAAAAAGCGTCCTTCCTGGCCGGCGGCGAGTTCCCGATCCCGGTGGTACAATCGGGTCGCTCGGGCAGCGGTGACGACGGCAGCATCGGGAGTGTGACGGTCGAGTTCAAGCCGTTCGGGGTGAGCTTAGGCTTTACCCCGACCGTGTTGGGCGACCGGACGATCAATCTGAAGGTCGAGCCCGAGGTGAGTTCGATCGACCCAGCGGCCTCGATACAGCTCAACGGCATTTCGATACCAGGCTTGCAAACCCGGCGGGCGAGCACGACGATGGAGCTGCGCGATGGGGAGAGTTTTGCAATTGCCGGGCTGTTGCAGCGCGATTTCCGCACTACCATCAACCAGGTGCCGCTGCTCGGTAGCATTCCGATCATCGGGTCGCTCTTTCGGTCCACCGAGTTCCAGAAGGGCGAGACTGAACTGCTGATCGTGGTCACGCCGCGGCTGGTGCAGCCGATCCGACCTGACCAGGTGAGATTGCCGACCGACCGCGTGGCCGACCCCGACGCCGCGGCGTCTGTGCTGCTCGGCGAATCCTATGATCCGGTGCCCCTGAAGAAGGAGGGCGACTATGAATATTGACGCGATTCGCAAGCTGGCTTGTCTCGCGCTGCTGTCGATGGTTGCGAGCTGCGCCAGCGTCCCCTCGATCCTCGAGCAGCCTGGGGATTCGCGGTTCGGGGAGGCCAATCGGCAGACAATGATGGCGCAGGTGATCGATCCCGACCCTGTCTATGAAGAGCCGATGACCGGGAACGGCGACCAGGCGCAAAAGGCCGTCGAGCGGTATCGCACTGACACCGTCAAGCAGCCGGACAGCATCCGCACGACCGACGCGGGTTCCGCCTCGGGGCCGCAATAGCATCACGGCGGTGGCGATAGAGCGAGCGAGCAATGAAGTGTACCCGATCCTTTTGGCGGTCCAGGATATGGCGTAACGAGACGGGCGCCGCCGCCGCACTCTATGCGCTGGCGCTCCCGGCGTTAGTCGCGGTGGCCGGGATCGCGTTTGACTATGCCCGGCTGGCGGCAATGGATACCGAACTGCAAAACGCCGCCGACCAGGCGGCGCTCGCGGCCGCGACGCAGCTTGATCGCCGGGCCGGGGCTGTCAGCCGTAGCGCGATGGCCGCAACGTCCTTGATCAATAATGAAACTCGCTTCGCCAACGACGGGGAGGGCCGGGACATTTCGGACCTGACGATCCGCGTCTATGCAAACCGGTCGCAGGCGGAGGCTTGCGGCGATGCGGGCGCACTGTCGGCCACGGCAACGGGCGATGCCCAGGCGGCCTTTGTGTGCGTTCAGGTGAACACCCGAACGGCGAATTTCGCCCTGACGCCGGTGGTTGGCGCCCTCCGCAGTAATATCGTTGCGCAGGCGGTCGCGGGCGTCGGATCGGCGTTATGCCGCACCCCGCCTTTGATGATCTGCAACCCCAACGAGCCATCGGACCCTGACGCCAACTTCATCGCGGGAGTGCGCGGTCACGGGATGTTGGTTGTCCAGGGCGGGGGGGGCGCCTGGGCGCCTGGTAACTTCGGCTATCTCGACACGGGCACGGGAAATGGCGCGACTGGGGTGCGCATGGCGCTCGGATGGGTGTCGCCGCCCGGCAACTGCATATCGCAAAACGGCGTTGATACGGTCGATACCGAACCGGGCAACATGTCCAATGTGCCACAGGCGTTGAACACCCGCTTCGACATCTACGACAACCAGGGCTGCGAAGACGGCGGCGTCTGTCCGCCTTCGGTCAACGCCCGCAAGGACCTGGTGCGGCAGAAGGGCGCGAGTAATCCCAATAATAGCTGCCGCCTGCATGACAGCCAGGGCTGGTATCTGCCCGCCAATCGGTACGATCCCGGAAACCCGGGCGCTACGCCCGATTCCATGGGACACCCGCGCGACGTCTGCCACGCGCTGGCGACGGGGCAGCCGGGTGCGTGCACTTCGTCAATCGGAGACGGAAACTGGCATCGAGACACCTACTTCCGGACCCATTACTTGCGCACCGAAGGCCCCTTGGCCGGTACAAGGTGGAACTCCGCAGATTGGCAAGCCAACACCGGGCTTTCGTCCACCGCGACCCGCTACGAGGTCTATCTCTGGGAGATCGCGAACAGGGGCAACGTGATCGACGGCGTACGGGTGCTCGATCCCAAGCCGCACCCTGATGGCGTCGCCAATGGCACGCCGATCAATTACGCGGGGCCCGTGTGCAGCCAGTTGCAGCCCGATGGAGGATATGGGGACGGAATCACGCCCAGCGCCACCTCGGCCGACCGCCGCCGCATGTCCGTTGCCGTAGTCAATTGCACGGCGAACAATGTACGCGGGAATTCCACGGGTGTTCCCGTGCGCCGCTGGATGGACGTGTTCCTGGTCGAGCCCTCGATCGCGCGACCCGGCTCTTCGACCCGGCGCGCGACAGGCCAGGACCAGATCTATGTCGAAATCATCGGCGAAACGACATCGGGATCGGCCGGCGAGACGGCTGGCTCGGTGATCCGCCGCGACGTGCCCTACCTGATCAAATGACGGCGCGTCCCTCCCTCTTCTCTTGCGCTCGAGGCGCGGCCGCGGCCGAGATGGCCCTGGTCCTGCCCTTCCTGATCGTGCTGTTGTTTGGCTCGGTCGAGCTTGGTTATTATTTCTATAACCAGCACCAGGTGGTGAAAGGGGTTCGCGATGGCGCCCGCTTTGCCAGCCGCCAGCCTTTCACGGCGATTGGTTGCAACGGAACCACCCCAATTGTGGATGCAGGCGCCACGAGCGCCATTCGCGAAATCACGCGCACCGGCTCGATCTCGGGGGGGGCACCGCGGGTGCCTGGATGGGAAGCGAGTGATGTCGCGATAGACGTCGTTTGCGATGCGGACGCGCTTTCCAACGTCGGTATCTACAGGGACAAGGGTAACCCACCGCGCGTCACCATTTCCGCGAGCGTCAATTATAATGCACTGTTCGGCGGCCTTGGCGTCATTAGTTCGACTTACAAGCTGAACGCCAGTCAGCAAGCGGCGGCGATGGGGATATGAGTCGGCCGGCCTTCCTCCACAGCGTTACACGCGATGCGCGCGGCGCCAGTGCGGCGGAGTTTGCGTTGATCCTGCCCATCTTCCTGCTGTTCTTTTTCGGGCTGATCGACGCTGGGCGCTTTCTCTATGAGGTCAATCGCGGCGAGAAGGCGACCCAGATCGGTGCGCGGATGGCCGTGGTAACCGACCCGATCGCGCAGAACCTAATGGGCGCGAATTATGTGGGCACGTCCGTCGGGGGGACAACGCTGTCGCAAGGCGATCGGATACCGGCGGAAGCGTTCGGCTCGCTGGTTTGTGATCAGGCTAGCTGCACCGGCACGGCCCCTCATCCGGGCACGACGCGGAACGCTACCGCCTTTCAGAACCTGCTCACTCGCATGCAGCAGATCATGCCTGCCATCGAGGCAGACAATCTCGTCGTAGAATACCGCGGATCTGGCCTCGGCTATGCCGGAAACCCCAACGGCATGGACATCTCGCCGCTGGTCACGGTACGGCTGACTGGCATGAATTTTTCCCCGATCCTGCTGTTTGGCGGAAATATCAATCTTCCCGATTTTTCCTATACGCTGACAATGGAAGACGGGGATGGGACGGAATCGAACTGACATGGGTCGCCCAAATTCTCCTCTACACCCAGGAAAGGAACAACGTTTGCGACTGCCTGCGCCACTGACGGTCATTGCCGCCAGCGAGCACATTGACGCCCTTGCCGCTGACACGGACGCGCCATGGCTTAAGGATGTTGCCATGGTCCCGCTTGGGCTGGACGATGCGATAACGAGCGCGCATTTGGCGGACGCAGGCATCCTCGTCGTGCAGATCGACCCGGTTGTCCCCGCGTCGATGAAGCGCATCGAGCGCGTTAAACAGCTTCGCCCCGACTTGCCCCAAGTCGTCGCGCTCAAAAGCGCAAACGTTGGCTTGGTCCGCACGTTGCTGCGCGAGGGCGTCGCCGACGTCGTAGCGCTACCGCTGTCCTTCGAAGAGCTGTTACAGGCGGCCATCACCGTTATGGAATCGCGCGCTGCGGCGCCCGACGTCCGGGACGAGCTGGCGCCCCTTGTGGCAGTGGCGCGGAGCCCAGGCGCGTCCGGCGCCACGACGCTTGCGACCCATTTGGGAGCGAAACTGGCTCGCGAAGGAACGCGCGTTTGCCTGTTTGATCTCGATATCCAGACCGGGCGAGCTGCCGAGGTCCTGGGCTTGCAGCCGCGGCGCTGCCTCACCGATTTGCTCGACGCGGGTGTCCGGATCGACCAGGCGATGCTCCAGTCGGTCGTGGAACAGCATGGCAGCGGATTGGCGCTGGTCGCGGCACCGCACGACATTGGGCCATTGGAAGCAATTGATAGCGATCAGCTGCATAAAGCGGTTGAACTTGCACGGAAATCCTATGATTTCGTGCTCCTGGATTTGCCCACTGGCCTCACCAATTGGAGCTTGTCGATGCTCGCTGATGCCAGTGCGATCATCATGATGGTCGAGCAGAATCTCGCGAGCCTCCGGCAGGCGAGGCGCCGGCTGGACTTGATGCGCAGTGTGGGGATCGCTCAGAACCATATCTCGATCGTTGTGAATCGCGTCGAGCGCCGGCTGTTCGGCTCAATCGGGCTCGCAGATGTCGAAGAAGCGCTCGGGCACGATGTGCTGTGCGCAGTTCATGCCGATGCCCAGAACCTCGGGATCGCGCAGGACCAGGGATTGCTCGTGCATGAAGTCCGCTCGAAGAGCCCATATTCTGCTGACGTCGACAAGCTTGCCGACGTCCTGCGTCTCAAACTCGGGGGTCTCTCGTGATGTGGCAGATTGGCAAGGGCAAGCAAGACGCGCGCGGCGAGCCCGCGAAGGAGACAGGCTTGTCGCAAACCCTATTAGGTTCTTCGGTTGACGCCGATGCCGACCGCTTCCTGGGCTTGAAAAGCACAATGCACCGCAAGCTGCTCGACCAGATCAATCTTGGACTCCTCGACAAGCTCTCGCGCGAGCAGATCCAGGAGGAGGTCGGTGATATTGTCCTCTCCCTGTTGATCGAAGAGGACGCAGCGCTCAATGCCCGCGAGCGTGAGCGTCTCGTCGGTGAAGTGCTCGATGAGTTGCTGGGACTAGGTCCGCTTGAGCCGTTGCTAGCCGATGAGTCGATCACGGACATTCTGGTAAACGGGCACAAGACCGTTTTCGTCGAGCGCTTCGGTTTGCTCGAGAAAGTTCCAACGCGCTTCCAGGACGAACGGCATCTGCTGCGCATCATCCAGAAGATCGTCAGCGCTGTGGGACGACGCGTCGACGAGTCTTCGCCTTTCGTCGATGCGCGGCTGGCCGACGGGTCGCGCGTGAACGCCATCGTGGCGCCGCTCGCGATCGACGGGTCTTTGTTGTCGATCCGCAAGTTCGCGAAGCAGCGCATCAGCATGGCGCGGCTCGTAGAACTGGGCAGCGTGCCGGCAGAAGTGGCCGAGGTGATGTCGGCGATCGTACGTTCGCGCCGGAACGTGCTGATTTCCGGAGGCACGGGTTCGGGCAAGACAACGCTGCTCAACGCGCTTTCCTCATTCATCGATGGCCGTGAACGGATCGTGACCATCGAGGATTCGGCGGAGCTTCAACTTCAGCAGGAACATGTTGCACGCCTCGAAACCCGTCCGCCGAACATTGAAGGACGCGGGGAAATTACGCAGCGCGACCTTGTGAAGAACGCCCTGCGAATGCGACCCGACAGGATCATCGTGGGCGAGGTGCGCTCCGGCGAGGCCTTTGACATGCTGCAGGCGATGAACACGGGGCACGACGGATCGATGACGACCGTCCACGCCAATACGGCGCGCGATGCCTTGTCGCGCGTGGAACAGATGATCGGCATGAGCGGGATCGAAATATCACCAGCCTCTGCCCGGGCCCAGATCGCGTCTGCAATTAACGTGGTAATCCAGATCGGTCGGCAGGCGGACGGCCGCAGACGCCTACTCAGCCTCTCTGAGGTGGTCGGGATGGAGGGCCAGACCATCACGATGCAAGAAATCTTTCGCTTCAAAATGGCCGGCCGCTCGGATAGCGGCGAGGTGCTGGGTCATTTCGAGGCTACCGGCATCCGCCCCAAGTTTCTTCAAGATGCGAGCGAGCATGGTATCGACCTGCCGAGCGACCTCTTTCGCCCCTCTCAGAAGCTGGGTGAAGTTCGGTGATCGGTGGAGAGATCGCCCGATTCCTGGTGCTGCTCGGGATCTTTGCGTTTGTTTTCCTCGTCATGCAGGTGGTGCTGAGAATTTCGATCGAGCGACGCGCGCATGTGGGCGCTGTCAACAAGCGGTTGAAGATGATTGCCACGGGAACGCCGCGTGAGGATGTTGTAAACATTCTGCGGAAGAATGATCCAGTTTTGCTCAATAATGCCGCAAATCCCTGGAGCCGCTTCTATTTCGCTTTCCGACGGAACCTTTCGATGGCCGCGGTGCCTTGGACCGCTTGGCAAGTGGCCATGCGCATGGCTGCGATCTTCGCGGTCCTGGTGCTCATCGTGTCGATGGCAATATGGAGTGCAGCTTATCCGATTACTTCGGGCGTCATCCAACTGATCCTGGCGTTCGCGGCGGCGCTGGCCGTCGGAATCCCGCTGATGGTGATCTCGTTCCTCGCGCAAAGACGGCGCAAGCGGATGCAGGAACAATTTCCGGTAGCGCTCGATATCTTCGTGCGATCGCTACGCTCCGGCCATCCGGTAGCCGGGGCGCTCGAACTCCTCACCCAGGAGATGGAAGATCCGATCGGAACGGAGTTCGGATTGGTGTCGGACGAAATCGCATATGGCGCCGATCTGACCGACGCGTTGAATGACATGGCGGAGCGGTGGGATCTCGACGATCTTAGGATGTTCGTGGTTTCCTTGTCGGTACAAAATGAAACCGGCGGCAACCTTGCCGAAATCCTCGACAATCTCTCGAAGGTCATCCGCGAGCGCGCCGCGCTGTACCTGAAGGTCCGTGCGCTCTCATCGGAGGGCCGCATGACCGGGCTGATGCTGACGGGACTGCCGATCTTCAGCTTCGTCATGGTGTTCATTATGAACCCGGCATTCTATCTCGACGTTGCGAGCGATCCAATTTTTTACATCGGCTTTCCGCTGATGCTGCTGTGGTATGCCGTGGGGGTGGTTTCCATCCGTCGCATGGTGAATGTCAAGGTATGAAATGTTAGACTTTCTCGCCACAAATTTGGTCGCGCGGACTGCTTTCCTGCTGCTGGTGTTCATGCTCGCGGTATCTCTTGTAACCGCCGTTATCCGTATTGCGTCGCGGCGCGCGGCATTGCGGTCAGGCATCAAGGCGATTGCGCAATCAGGTCCCTCCGAGCGGGGCGCCCGATTGCAGGAGCGCAGGGATGGCGGATGGCTGAAGCTCACCGAGAAGATCGAGAAGGCCGGGCTGAACCTCACTGATACTAAGGGCGATCAGCTGCGCCAGAAAATGATCGCGGCAGGATTTACCTCTCCCGCCGCGCCGAAGCTATTCACGCTGACCCGCCTCGTTCTGGTACTAATACTTCCCACCATCTACGTTTTACTGGCAAGCGCAGGTGGAAACGAGCTGTCATTCGTCAGGCTTTACCTGATTGGTTCCGCCCTCGCACTGCTGGGCTTGTATCTTCCGAACCTGTACGTAACGGCGCGCGCCGACCGCCGCCGGGAAGCGCTCACCAACGGTTTTCCCGACTGCCTTGACCTCATGCTGGTTTGCGTGGAGGCAGGGCTTGGTCTCGAGGCCGCGATGGATCGCGTCGGGCGTGAAATGCTAAACTCGCATCCGCTCGTGTCAGAACTGCTTTCCGGGGCGACGTTGCACCTCAGAGCAGGAGCGGCGCGCGATGAGGCGCTTCGCAGGATGGGGGAAAGGAGCGGTGTCGAGGAAGTCCGAAGTTTCGCCACTCTGCTGATCCAATCAGACAAGCTTGGGACCAGCATAGGTGAAACGCTTCGAGTCTACGCCGATGAAATGCGGGAGAAGCGCCGGCTGCGGGCGGAGGAGAAGGCGCATCGTCTCCCCGTCCTCATCTCGATCCCGCTCGTGGTTTGCATGCTACCTACGATGATTGGTGTTCTTATGTTGCCCGGTGCGGTGCGCATCGTTCGGGAGATGGCTCCAGCACTTTCAGGGGGAGGCTGATATGAAGAAGGTGACCAGGCTGATTGCGATGATCAGCGCAGCGGCAGCGTTAGGTGGCTGCCAGTCGGTTCCGTTGCTCAGTTGGATGTCCAAGGAGCGACCGGCTGCCGCCGCCAAGCGAAATGCGCTCGTGGAAAACAAGGCGGGGGCACTCGAAGAAGGTAAAACCCATCTGCGAAGCGGCAATATTTCGGCTGCGGTTGCGTCGTTCCGCATTGCACTGCTCGATCCTGCTGCCCGCGGTGAGGCCAACAACGGTCTCGCCGTCGCATATGCGAAGCTCGGGCGGGCAGATATTGCCGATCGTTATTTCCGGGCGGCAATCGAAAGTGACCCCGAAAATCCGAAATTTGCGGCGAACCTGCTGCGTCTCCAACAGCAGGTGGCGCTCGCGCAGGCGCGTGTGGACGGTCAGGCGCTGGCGGCGCGCGCGAGTGAAACGCATGGCGCGGCGCGCGAAGCCCTGACCGGCCAGGCCCAGCGTATCTCGCGTGCCGAAGTCCTGATCCGCTCGCAACCCGGCACCGGAACAGTCCCTGCCATGGCAGTGGTCTATCGGGATTCTGAGGCAGTCAATGAGGCGGCAGATCGAGACGGCAAGGAAGAGCAACTCGCGATGGCACCTGCGGCCAAACCCCTCCCGATCACTGTTACGTTCCGCAAGTGATGCCCGACATAGCGTGGTGGCCGGCCCTCGCGTTTGCAGCGCTGGGGGCATGGCTCGACTTTACCTCCAGGCGGCTCCCCAATTGGCTCTGTGGTGGCTTCGCGATTGCCGCAATGTTGGGGCTGGTAGCAACACAGGGCGCACAGTTGTTGCCTTGGGCGCTCCTTCATGCCTTGGTCGCGCTCGTGATCGGCATGCTGCTCTTCCGCTCAGGCATAATTGGAGGCGGCGACGCGAAATTCTACGCGGCGGCCGCCTGCGCGGTGCCCATCGTCCCGGCAGCCGGACCGCTTGCGCTGCTTGGCTGGACGTCGGTGTCCGGGTTGGTCCTTCTGTTAGCGATGATGGTCGGGCGCCGGCTCGCCAGAGTATCTGCCAAAGGCTCTCTCCTTAAAGGGTGGGAGGTTCCATATGGTGTGGCGATCGCGGCCGGTTTCGGGTTGATGCTGACGGCCGCCTGATCCCGATCGATCAGGATTGCACCTGCAGTTCAAGGTCGTCATGAGCCGCGTCGCGGCTCCCCGCGCTCACCTCTGGAAACTCCCGATAAGCCTCCGGCGGCGGCGCAGTCCTGTAGCGGGGGACGAAGCTCCTAGGACGGTGCGGAGCGATGGCGATTGCGCGCGGCGCTGATAATCGTCAAAGACCCCGCCGCGATCCATAGCCATCCGATGACCAATATCGGGCCCGCCCGGGAATAGAGCAGCCGATCGATGGCATGAAGCGATATCGTCTCCATTGCAAAAAGGAGAAGAGCAGCGCCGGTGGCCATGAGGGGGATAGTGTCCGAGGCGTCTTTGACGCGCGACCAGCGCACTGCGAGAAGGGTCAGCGCCGCGATAGAGGCGGCAAGAAGAAGCGCGACCTGGAAAGGCAGACGCTCGCGATAATATTCCCCCAGGAGCCATATCATTTTGTTGTGGAGCGTGTGACGCAAACCAAGGGCGCATTCTGCGGCCATGAGGCCATTAGCGGCCGCAAGCACGCGCGCCGGCGGCGCGCCCCGGAAAAGGCAGGCTGCCGCGGCGCCTCCGAAAGCCATAATGCCTGCCCATTGGGTCGCGTCCATTTTCTCCTCGCACCTCCCGCCGGGCTTCAATATCTCCCGCACGGCGCTAAGACCAGCTTGTGCTCATCGCCGCGCATATCCTTTGGGGCATTGTCGCCATCCTGCTCT
>JBIQHE010000009.1:0-72073 GCA_044508875.1 Sphingomonadales bacterium
GGGGGCGCGCACTCAGCCAGGGTTCAGCAAGATTCTGGAACCACTTGCCGGGCCATCTGTTATCGGGATGGAAGGGCGGCAGCCGGAATGGCGCGCGGCCTGTGAATAGGGAGCGAAAGAATGAAGACCACGATGATCAAGCTCACCGCCCTCGCCGGCATTGGGATGCTCGCGCTTAGCGGCTGCGTGACGGACCCCGTTACGGGCGAGAAGAAGATTTCGAAGGCCGCGATCGGCGGCGTCGGTGGCGCGCTCGGTGGCTATCTCCTCGGCGACCTGATCGGCGGCAAGAACAGCCGTACCGAGGAAATCGTCGGTGCGGGCATTGGTGCGGTCGCCGGCGCAGGCGTCGGCTATTATATGGATCAGCAGGAAAAGAAGCTGCGCGAGCGCACCGCGGGCACCGGCATCGACGTCGAGCGCCAAGGCGACCAGCTCGTGCTCAACATGCCCGGCGACGTCACGTTCGACCTCAACAGCGCGGTGGTCAAGAGCCAGTTCCGCAGCGCACTCGACAGCGTCGCCTCGACGCTCGGAGAATATCCGAGCACCTATATCGACATTTATGGCCACACCGATTCATCGGGCAGCGACAGCTATAACCAGGGCCTTTCCGAACGGCGCGCCGCTTCGGTCGCCGACTATCTCGCGACCCGCGGCGTCCAGCGCGCGCGCATGGCGACGATGGGCTATGGCGAATCACAGCTGAAATGCACGCCCGAGACGAGCGAGGCTGACCGCCAGTGCAACCGCCGCGTCGAGATTCGCATCGCGCCGGTTACCCAGAGCGACATCAACGCCGCGCAATAATCTGGAGCCCTCCCCCTGCCGGGGGAGGGTTCATCCCAGGCTCGGGAAACTCGCCTTGAGCCCGTCAATCACGAATTGGGCGGCAAGCGCCGCGAGCAGCACGCCAAGCAGGCGGGTGATCACCGCTTCGGCCTTCCCTCCGATCAGGCGCATCAGCGGGCCTGCGGTCAGCAAGGCCGCGAGCGTGATCGCGAGAACAAGAAGCAAAGCTCCGAAGATGACGAGCGCACGGTCAAGCCCGTTATTTTGCGCAACGAGGAGCATGACCGAGGCAATCGAGCCTGGGCCCGCCAGCATTGGCATCGCCATCGGAAAGACCGAGACATCCTCGACTTCGGGCGTCGAGCGCAGCTTTTCCGCGCGCTGCTCGCGCCGCTCGGTGCGCTTTTCGAACACCATGTCGATCGCAATGATGAACAGCATGATTCCCCCCGCGACACGGAAGCTGTCCAGATCAATATGGAGGAAGCTCAGTAGCGCTTCGCCGAACATCGCAAAGAATATGAGGATCGCACCCGCAATCAGCGTGGCTCGTAGCGCCATCGACCGCCGCTGGACGGGGGTCGCACCCGCCGTCAGGCTCGCATAAATTGGCGCGCAGCCCGGTGGATCAATCACCACGAAGAGCGTGACGAAGGCCGAGATGAAAAGATCGATCACGGCTTATCCGGGGCCGCGACCTGATCGTCGATCACCGGCGTCATCGCGGTCCCGTCCCACATGTGCACCGAAACGCGGCGCGATCCGTCGGAGCGGACGGTCGAGGTCCAGCTCAGCGTCTGGTCGGGCGACAATCCCGCGACCGTGTCGCCGTCTGCATCGCCCACCGGCGCGGCGGAGGGCCGCGACCCGCAAGCAGCCTGCCTTGATTCGATGAAGTCGGGTGCCTCGCGCGGCGCCCGCAGCGCGTCGCCATGGTCGAGCACCCAGCGCATCTCGCCGCGCACCGGATCGCGGCGCCAAAGGGTCGTGAAATAGCCTTGCGCCGGCCCGTTCTGCCACGCTCCCGTTGTCGCTCCGACATTGCCATCGCAGCTCACGAAGACTGCGTGCGGCTGCCATCTCACCGCAGTGGCCGGGTCCTTCTTCGACCGGAGCCAGTCACGGGCATTGACCCGCTGCGGAACGAACATCACTGCGTCCGGCGCCGCAGTCTCCCGAAAGGCGGTCCACTGCCCCTTGTCCTGCGCCAGCCGGGCAAAAGCAATTTCGGCCGCAATGAAGGCGCTCGGGTTGGCGCCGAGCGGGCGGTCGAAAATATCGCCGCTCGGCGCGCAGCCGGAAAGCAGCACTGCACCGACGCCTGGCAGCGCAAGCGCGCGCATCAGAAGCCCTCCGGATCGGAAAGCCCGGCGCGCCGATGCGCTGCAACCAGCGTGTTACGCAGCAGGCAGGCGATGGTCATCGGCCCCACGCCGCCGGGCACGGGGGTAATGGCGGCTGCGACGGCCGCGGCTTCATCATAGGCGACGTCCCCGACCAGGCGGCCTCTCGCCGCGCCCTCGGCAGGCGGCAGACGGTTGATGCCGACATCGATGACCACCGCGCCGGGCTTGATCCAGTCCCCGCGCACCATCTCGGGTCGCCCCACCGCGGCGACGACGATATCGGCCCGCCGTACCAGGCCCGGCAGGTCCTTCGTCCGGCTGTGCGCCAACGTCACGGTGCAATTGGCGCCGAGCAGCAGGGCCGCCATCGGCTTGCCAACCAGGATCGAGCGGCCGATCACCACCGCATCCTTCCCCGACAGGTCGCCGAGCCGGTCCTGTAGAAGGAGCAGGCAGCCGTATGGGGTGCAGGGCACCATCCCCGGGATCCCGAGCGCAAGCCGACCTGCGCTGACCGGGGTCAGCCCATCGACATCCTTGTCGGGGTGGATCTTCGCAACCGCGGCCTGCTCGTCGAGATGGCCGGGCAGCGGCAGTTGCAGCAATATGCCGTCGACCGTCTCATCGGCGTTGAGCCGGGCCAGCAGTTCCTCAACCTCCACCTGCGTCGCATCGGCAGGCAATCGGTGTTCAAAACTTGCCATACCGGCAGCGAGCGTCGCCTTGCCCTTCGAGGCCACATAGACCGCGCTCGCCGGATCATCGCCGACGAGCACCACTGCAAGGCCGGGCACGCGGTTCGTCGCCGCCTCGAACGCAGGAACCGCGTCTGCGATCCGCAAGCGCAGCGCGGCCGCGAACGCCTTGCCGTCGATGACCTCGGCCGTCATCAGATCACCCCGGCGTTGATGCCGAGCGTATAGAGATAATCCATCACCGGGCCCCGCAGGATGATGAGCAGGATCAGCACGAGCATCGGGGTCAGGTCGATGCCGCCGAAATCGGGCATGATACGCCGGAACGGGCGATAAAGCGGTTCAGTGATCCTCTCGAGCACATACCAGAGCTGGTTCACAAACTCATTGTGGGTGTTGATGACGTTGAAGGCGAGCAGCCACGACATCACTGCCTGAATGATGATGATCCACCACAGGATGTTGAGAAGAATCGACAGGATCTGAAGAAGCATGAAGTACATTAAGGTCTCCGGCCGGGATCGACGGGTCGCGCCACCCTAGCGATGAATGAGCGTCCCCGCACCCCGTGCAGTGAAAATTTCGAGCAGCATCGCGTGGGGAATCCGCCCGTCAAGGATGACCGCCGCCTCGACCCCCGTATCGACGGCCGACAGGCAGGTATCGACCTTGGGGATCATGCCGCCGGTAATCGTCCCGTCCGTCTTGAGCGCGTCGATCCCCGTGCGATCGAGATCGGTAAGGAGCCTGCCCGACTTGTCGAGCACTCCCGCGACGTCGGTGAGGAGGAAGAAGCGCTTCGCGCCGAGCGCGCCGGCGATCGCTCCCGCCATCGTATCGGCGTTGATATTATAGGTCGCGCCATCGGCCCCGAGCGCGACCGGCGCGACGACCGGGATGAAATGGTCGTTTGCAAGATTGGTCAGAATCGTCGGATCGACGCTGACCGGTTCGCCGACGAACCCCAGGTCGACGTGGCGCTCGATCCCCGAGTTGGGATCGGGCTCGCTGCGCCGCACCTTCTCGGCCAGGACGAGATTCGCGTCCTTGCCCGAAATGCCGACGGCGCGGCCGCCGAGCCCGGCGATCCACGCGACGATCTCCTTGTTGATCTTCCCCGCGAGGACCATTTCGGCGACCTCAGCGGTGGCAGCGTCGGTGACGCGGAGTCCGCCGACGAAAGTCGATTCGATCCCGAGCTGCTTGAGCATCGCGCCGATCTGCGGTCCGCCACCATGTACGACCACCGGGTTGATCCCCACCGCTTTGAGCAGGACCACATCCTCGGCAAAATCGCGCTGCGCCTCCGGGTCTCCCATCGCATGGCCGCCATATTTGATCACGAAGGTCTCGCCGGCATAGCGCTGCAGATAGGGCAGTGCCTCGACGAGCGTTTCGGCCTTGGCGAGAAGATCGGGCATCTTGGAGGGGTCGGTCATCGAAATTATCCGGCTTTCTTCGTATCGAGGCTACGGCCAATCGCGACGACCGCCATGACGAGCAGCGGCACCATCACCGCCGACAGCACGACCTTTGCGATCATCTGGCCGATCATCAGGTGGGCGATCGGTCGGACGCCGTAAAAACTGATGGTGATGAAGATGAGCGTATCGACGATCTGGCTGAGCGCGGCCGCGATGAAGCCGCGAATCGGGAGCAGTCGGCCATTGTTCGCGGTCATGCGCGAAAAGATCCAGACGTTGAGACTGACCGACACGCCATAAGCCAGAATCCCTGCGGCCATCATCCGCCAGCCTTGCCCCACAATGATAGGAAAGGCCTCTTTCGCGGGCTCGTACATTTCCTCGTCGGTCGGCAATTGGAGCACGAAGACGGTCAGGATGATCGCGAGGATCAGCGGGATAAAGCCCAGCCGAACCAGCCGGTCGGCGACGGTCCGCCCGTGCAGCTCGGCGATCCCGCTCGAAATCGCGATCAGGGTCAGAAAGGGGAAAATCCCCGCCTCGACTGCGAGCGGCCCGATCGCGACCTGCTTGGCGCCGAGAAAGCCGCCCAGCGGAACCATGCCGCCATAAAGGATCGCGAAGAGAAGCAGCGAAGGCGCAATGCCGCGCGAAGAGCTATTTTCCATCGGCGCCCGATAGTCGCTTTTGTGCGGGCTGGAAAGTCCGAGAAACACGGCTCGGCGCGCGCCTCTTGCCCCGCCGCCAAAGCCCGCTAGACAGGCCCGGTAAACTTGCGGGGGACGCGACGATAATATGGAACGCCTGATTGGTCTGCTGGGGATCGTCGCATTGCTCGCGATCGCCCTCGCTTTTTCGTCTAACCGCCGCTGGATCCGGCTTCGCGTCGTGATTCCCGCCTTTCTGCTGCAAGCAGGTTTCGCGCTACTCGTGATCGGAACCCCATGGGGCCGCGCGGTTATTCAGGCGATGTCCAACGGGGTTTCGAACCTCCTCGGCTATGCCAAGGCAGGGACGGATTTCATATTCGGGCCCCTCGCTTCACCCGAAATGGGTGCGAACAGCTTCGCGATCGCAGCGCTCCCGGTCATCGTCTTCTTTGCCTCGCTGATTTCCATCCTTTACTATCTCGGCATCATGCAGCTCGTGATCAAGTGGGTCGGGGGCGCGATCCAGAAGGTCACCGGCATTACCAAGGTCGAAAGCCTTGGCGCCGCAGCGAACATCTTTGTCGGCCAGTCCGAATCGCCGCTCGTTATCCGCCCCTATCTCGCAAGCCTCACCCCCTCGCAGCTCTTCACCGTTATGACGGTCGGGATGGCGGGGGTCGCAGGAACCATTCTCGGGGCCTATGCGAGCATGATCGGCGAGCAGCTTCTTCCCTATCTGCTTGCAGCGAGTTTCATGTCCGCGCCGGGCGGAATCCTCATGGCAAAGATCATGATGCCCGATGACCCGAAGGACCTCGGCATCGAGCCCGTGATCATGCCCGAGGCAAGCCACGACGAAGAAAAGCCGGCCAACATCATCATGGCGGCCGCCCAGGGAGCGCAGACCGGTGTCAAGCTCGCGGTCGCGGTCGGCGCGATGGTGCTGGCTTTCGTTGCGCTCGTCGCACTCGCCAACGGGCTGCTCGGCGGGATCGGGGGCTGGTTCGGATACCCCGATCTCTCGTTCCAGGCGGTTATCGGTACCATCTTTCGCCCGGTAATGTGGCTGATGGGGGTGCCCTGGGACGAAAGCGCAGCGGTCGGGGGGCTGTTCGGCACCAAGGTCGTGCTCAACGAATTCGTCGCCTTCATCGACCTCGGAAATATCCAGGGCGACCTCTCGGCAATCTCGGTTGCTATTGCGACCTTCGCGCTGTGCGGTTTCGCCAATTTCAGCTCGATTGCAATCCAGATGGCCGTGACGGGTGGCCTCGCCCCCAACCAGCGCCCGATGATCGCGCGGCTGGGTCTCAAGGCCCTCCTCGCGGGCAGCCTTTCGAACCTGATGTCGGCGGCGCTAGCGGGGTTGATGCTAGGGCTGGTCTAAGGGATCAGCGCGGCGCGCGGCCCGGTCGAGCCAGTCGCCTGCCACGCCTCCGTCCGTTTGCCGGTCGCCGCGCGCTGCCTGCCACAAATCACCGAGCCAAAGGTCGATCGCGTCGGGCTGGAACGGGTCGAGCCCCGATCCGGGATAGAAGCTGATCTCGCCGAACCGCGGCGCCCCGCCAACCTCGTAAAAGTCAACGCGGAGGAAATCAAAGCCTTCGCCGAGCAGCGCCGCGGCCGCGAGCATGCGATGCAAGCTTCGGGGTGGTGCCGGGTCACGAAGGCCGTCGGGGGCTGAAAGCCTGGTCCAGTCGGGAGTGAACAGCGCCCAGCTATGCGCGAACTCGCGGTCGCGATGGACCTGCACCGCCGCGGGATAGCCACCGAACACGTAGAATTTATAGTCGACCGGCAACCAGCGCCCCTCGCCCACAAAGGGCTCGACGAGAAGACCGCGGGGAATTTCCCGATAGAGCCATTCCCCTAGCCAGCCGCCATAGTTTCGGCGCATCCAGCGTGCACCGGCCCGCCGGATTTCGGACCAGTTTCGATCGATTTCGCGCACGAAGCGGTTCTGGTTGCAACCGTGGCGCGCCTTGACGACGAAGGGCGCTGGCCAAGAAGGCCTCTCGGGCAGAATTGTGCCATGCCAAAGCGTCGGGGTTATCCAGTCGGGCCCGAGCAATTCAGCGACGTGAAGCTTGACTGCAAGCTTATCCTGAAGTGACGGCTGGCGCGGGTCGCGATCGAACAGCTTGCGCCATTGCACCCATTCGGTGAAACGCCGCGGATTGGCAAGGTTGAGCCGCCGCCGGTGGCGCGCCGCGTAGAGAATATGGGTTTTCAGCCAGTCGGCGGTCGGCACTCCGGAGCTCATTCCTCGATCCGGTAGGCGATCGGCTTGAAGCTGCCGTTGTTCGACTGGGGTGCTGAGCAGGCAGTGAGGCCGATAATGAGGTCTGCATGCGCGAGAAAGGTGATGCTGTCGCCCGCCTTGCTGAGCGGCGGATCGACGCGCAGTTCACCGCTGACACCGTCAACGGGCACATTCATGAAACAGTTGAAGGCCACCGGGATAGCATCGGGCTCGATGCCGAAGGGCGCCAGCGACTCCGCGAGATTGCCGAAGCAGCCGTGGTGCGGTTCGGTGTCGCCATAGATGATGCGAAACGTGTCGCGCGAGCAGGGGGTGAGCAGGAAATCATGCCGTCCCACATCGTCGGCAACGATCTCGAGCAGGACGTTGCTGCGGTTCGAATAGAGTTTGTCACCCGTCGTCAGGTAGATGCGGCTCGCATAGTCCAGGGTGCGTCCCGACGAGATCACTTCACCCACATCGGCGCGGTTGAAGGCGAGAAGGTCAGCGACCTGCTCGCCCTTGGGGTCGGTCACAACCAGCCTCTGCCCGCGATCGAGCGTGAAGGCGGTTCCCGAACGAGGCGAGATCTCAGGCAGCGCGCGACCTCCGCATCGGCGGCAGGAACGGGCAGAACCAGTCGGGCTCCACCGCACGCCCACTAAACTGCGCAGCCGCGCTCGCGTCTCCGAAATCGGCGAGCATCGGATTGGGCGCTCCGGCAAGGGCCGTGTCGCGGGCCATGATCGCCGCGCGCATCTTGTCATAGAGACCGTCGCGCCTGAGCGCCGCGAACTGCGCCTGCAAATTGAAGACCAGCGCAGGTTGGTCAAAGCGGCGCGCGGGGCGGCTCGCCGCCGGATGGAGACCGACTATGAAATAACCGTGCCCCCCGAGGCTTAGCGCGAACCAGGGGCTCGCGGGATGCTCACTGACCTCAGGGTCCACAGGTGCACCGCGGGCAGCGTCGCGGTCGGCCAGCGCTTGGAGCCGAGCCCACATTTGCGCCTCGAAGGCCGCCTCGTCGCGGGGAGTCGGCCCGCCGAACACGACCGCAAGCGAGTGGAAGCGCCGGCCGCTACCGCCCCAGAAAGCTTCCGCCGTCTCCTCAAGGGCGTCCAGAATTCTCTCGTCATCGCGCCCGCATAGAAGCGGCCCCGCCTGAACGATCGAAAGTCCTCCGGCCGCGAGCGCCGATTTGGCTCCCACGCAGGGAAACATCTGATCGGCGATGCGCTCAGCGAAGGCTGTGCGGGCGGCTGATGGGGAGGGAGAGAGGTTGGACATGATGGTGTCAAACGGCGCCGGCGCCCGTTGGTTGCACGGCGGGCCGGAGAGGAGCATCTGAAGGATCCACCATGGGTTTGATAGCCTGTCAGGGGAATATGGCGTAAACTCAACGCGGGCAGGGCGATATTCTTTGGACAGGGGAGAATGTTGCCGTGGTTAAAACTCTTTTTCGTTGGCCGCTCATGATCGGCCTCGTTTTTGTAAGCAGCGCCGGTCACTCCCTATCGGCAGCGCAACCCTCCGATGACCGGATGTACCGTCCCGCCGAGGCGACCATCTATCGCGACGCAGCCTATCGCGGCCCGGCCGTCTTCATCGGCGAAGCCAAGCCCGACCTCGGTCTCGCCTGGCCCGTCAATTCGATCCGGGTCGGGCAAGGTCACTGGGAACTGTGCGAAAAGACGCGCTACCGCGGGACCTGCCGCACGGTCGATCGCGATACGCCGATGCTTGGAAACATCTTGCGCGGCATCACCGTCCAGTCGATGCGGCCCGTCGGCAGCGGAGCCCAGCCCCATCCTCCCGCCAACGACCAGAGCGTGCGCGGCAATTTTGCCGAGTTTCACACCCAGCCCACCACGGGCGGCACCCGCGTGCTTGCCTGCACGAGCGGTTCGGCCGGTGCGAACTGCGCTGCTCGCACGGCGGACAGCTGGTGCCGCTCGATCGGTTGGAACGGCTCGGCGCGCGAACATATGGAAACGGTGAGCGGGCGGGTCTACCTCGCTGACGTGCTGTGCGTCCGGTCGGGCTATTGATGAGGAGAGGAGAGGGTTCATGATGAAGGTGATGATCATGACCGGCGCAGCGCTGGCGATTGCAGGCTGCGCGTCGGCGCCGCGCAACACCGGCACCAGCTATGAGTGCGATCGCGGCACTAAGCTGAAGGTCGATTATGTCCGCGACGGTGCGATTGTCCGGGTCAACGGGCGTCAGACGCTGGTGCTGCGCGCCACTCCGGCCAACCGCGGTGAGATCTACGAGAACCGGACCGGCGCCCGCCTTCACCGCGACGGCAATCAGGTGACGTGGAATACCGCGGCGCGCTCGGCACCCGAAACCTGTCGGGCGATGATAAAGCCGCTCTGAGGGGTCAAAGCTCCATCAGCGCAAAGGCATTTCGCAGCTCGGCGGAGAACAGTTCGGGCTGTTCCCAGGCGGCGAAATGCCCGCCGCGATCGAGTTCGTTCCAGTAGACGATGTTGCGGTAGCGCCCTTCGGCCCAGCGACGCGACAGGCGCATGATCTCGTTCGGGAACAGGCTGCAAGCCGTCGGGACGTGGATCTCGCCGCCCCCGAAGTTGCGGAAGCTGTGCCAATAGAGGCGCGCCGACGAGGCAGCGCTGGCGGTCAGCCAATAGAGGCTGACAGTGTCGAGCATTGCGTCCTTCGACAGCGCATTTTCCGGATGGCCGCCGATCGACTGGCCCCCCGGCTCATGGCCGCAGTCGGTCCAGCCGTGATATTTCTCCACGATCCAGGCCATCTGCCCCACCGGGGAGTCGGTAAGCGCATAGCCGATCGTCTGCGGACGCGTCGCCTGCTGCGTCGAATATCCGCTGTCCTTGGCCTGATACCATTGAAAGCGCGCCAGATAGGCTTTCTCGGACTCGCTAAGGTCGGCCATCATCTCGGGCGGCGGCGCGCCGACAATCATGTTGACGTGGATGCCCGCGCAATGATCGCCGTGTGCGGCCCCGAGCGCGCAGGTCACCGCGCTGCCCCAGTCGCCGCCTTGCGCGAAATAGCGGCCGTAGCCAAGCGCCTGCATCAGCGCGTTCCATGCCGCAGCGATATGCTCGACGCTCCACCTGGCGATGTCGGGCTTGCCCGAAAATCCGTAGCCCGGAAGCGAAGGGATGACGAGGTGAAAGTCCTCCGAGATCGGCTCGATGACGTCGAGGAATTCGAGCACCGACCCCGGCCATCCGTGGGTCAGAACGAGCGGCCGGGCGTTGGGGTTGGCCGAGCGTATGTGGAGGAAGTGGATGTCGAGCCCGTCCACCGTGGCGAGAAAATTGGGCAGCTCGTTCAGACGACCCTCGATGCGGCGCCAGTCATAGTCGTCGCGCCAGTAAGCGAGCAGATCCTGCGCATAGGCGAGAGGCACGCCCTGGTCCCAATCATCGACCGTCTCCTTTTCGGGCCAGCGCGTGGCGGCCAGCCGGGCTTGAAGGTCGTCGAGCGCGGTTTGCGGAACCGCAACCGTGAACGGACGGATATTGGTGACCTGCATTCGCCCCCCTTCCCTTCTTACCGCGTCGGCACGGGTTCCGGTCCCGTCCAGTCATAAAAGCCGCGGCCGGCCTTTTTGCCGACCCAGCCCGCCTCCACATATTGGACGAGCAGCGGAGCCGGACGGAATTTCGGATCGCCAGTTCCGCTGTGGAGCACGCGGATAATCTCGAGACAAGTATCAAGACCGATAAAGTCGGCGAGGGTAATGGGACCCATCGGATGGTTGAGGCCGAGGCGACAGCCCGTGTCGATATCCTTCATCGTCGCGACGCCCTCGCCCAACGCGAATACCGCCTCATTGATAAGCGGCATCAGCACGCGGTTGACGATGAAGCCGGGCGCATCGTTCGCGTGGACGATTTCCTTGCCGAGCCCGCGGCCATAGGCCTCGACCTTCGCCAGCGTATCATCACTCGTTGCGAGGCCTCGGATCAGTTCGATCAGTCCCATCACCGGCACCGGGTTGAAGAAATGGACGCCGATGAAGCGCGCCGGGTCGGGCGCCGCCTGCGCAAGGCGGGTTATCGGGATCGAGCTTGTATTCGTCGCAAGGATTGCGCTGTTCGATAGATGCGCACCCACGCTGGCAAAGATTGCGCGTTTAATCTCCTCGCGCTCGGTCGCCGCCTCGATCACGAGGTCGGCGGGCGCGAAGGCGTCGTGGTCGGCGACAGGGGTGATGCGGGCGAGCAGCGCGTTGGCGGCGTCCTCGCCCATCTTCTCCTTGGCGACGAGGCGGCCGAGCGCCTTTGCGATCCCCGCCTTGCCTGCTTCGGCACGGGTGATGTCGATATCGGATAGGATCACCTCGTGCCCGGCGCCCGCCGAAACCTGCGCGATACCCGCGCCCATTTGCCCTGCCCCGATCACGCCGACGATCATTTGCTGTCCTTTCGCTAAAGCCGTGCCTGCGCACCTACGGCTTGGGCTCCTTTCGTCAAGGGGCGGAGCGGAAGGCGGTGGCCTCGGCAAGGATCAGGGCAAACGCGGGGTCGACATCGTCCCACGTCGCAACCGGGGTCCAGCCGCCCGCGCGCAGCAGGAGGTTCGCGTCGCGTCGCCCGTATTTGTGGCTGTTTTCGCTGTGGATCGTCTCCCCGCTCGCCATATGATAGGCGCGGCCATCGACTTTGAAATCCAGGTCGCATGTGGCCACGAGATGCATCTCGATCCGCGCGTGAACATCGTTCCAGGCCGCCCGGTGGCCGAACTTTTCAATCGGGATAGTGCCATCGAGCTCGCGGTTGATCCGCTCGAGCAAGTTGAGGTTGAACGCCGCGGTGACCCCGGCGGGATCGTCATAGGCGCTCTTGAGGACCTCAACATCCTTTATCCGGTCGACCCCGATCAGGAGCTTCGACGCCTCGCCCAGCGCGCTGCGCCAGCCGCGAAGCAGGTCGACCGCAGTCCGCGCAACCATGTTGCCGATCGTCGACCCCGGAAAGAAGCCGAGCTTGGGTAGCGTACAAATTTCGCGCGGCAACTCTACTCTTTGGGTGAAATTGGCCTCGACAGGATAGATGGCCAGCCCTGGAAAGCCGGCCGCGAGCGCGCGGGCGCTTCCGCGCAGGAAATCGCCCGAGATATCGACAGGGACATAGGCCGCCGGCGCGATCGCCTCGAGAAGTAGCGGCGTTTTGGTCGAGCTTCCCGATCCCAGTTCGACGACCGCGCGGCCCGGGCCGACCGCGGCGGCGATCGCCGCGGCGTGGCGTTTTAGCAGATCGGTCTCGCTGCGCGTTGGATAATATTCGGGAAGCGCCGTGATATCCTCGAAGAGCGCCGAACCCACTGTGTCGTAAAGCCAGCGCGCCGGGATCGCCTTTTGCGCCTGCGAGAGACCGGCTTCCACATCGGCGCGAAACGCCACATCGATGCCGGCGTCGTCTGAATCGACCTGCCGCAAGTGCCGCACGACGCCCATGTCAAAGATCCTTTGCGAGGCGCACGCCGGTAAACTGCCAGCGCTGGTGAGGGTAAAAGAAGTTGCGGTAGCTCGCGCGCACGTGGCCACGCGGGGTCGCGCAGCTGCCGCCGCGCAAGACGAACTGCCCGCTCATGAACTTTCCGTTATACTCGCCGACGGCCCCGGGTGCAGGGCGAAAGCCCGGATAGGGGCGATAAGCGCTGCCCGTCCACTCCCAAACGCTACCGAACATCTGCGCAAGTCCGCGCTCGCCCAGTGCCGCCGCGGGCTGCACCGGTCCCGCTTGATCGAGCTGCTGCCCGCCGAGCGGGTCGAGCGGAGCTGCTGCCGCCTCCCATTCAAACTCGGTCGGCAATCGCGCGCCGGCCCAGCTGGCAAAGGCGTCGGCTTCGTAAAAACTGATATGGGTGACGGGCGCGGCGGGGTCGATCGGCTGCCAGCCCGCGAGTGTGAAGACGCGCCCTTCGTCCCAATAGAGCGGTGCCTCGACGCCCTCGGCCTTGACCCATTCCCAGCCGTCGCTCAGCCACAGCGAGGAGATATGATAGCCCCCGTCGTCGATGAACGCCTGCCACTCTTCATTGGTCACGGGCCGGCTGGCGAGCGCATGCGGGTACAAGAGCACTGAAAAGAGCGGAGATTCACAGTCGAAGGCGAAAGCTTCGCCCGCATGGCCGACCGACACGATCCCTTCCGCTCCCTCGATCCAGCGCATTGTGTCCCCCCTCCCGCGGCCAGGAGAATCGGGAGGCTGCGGGGCGCAATTTCGAGGCCTGTCCGCGTCCCAGGCCGCGGGGCCAAGCGGGTTCTGTGCAAAGAGATGCTTTATGTCGGTAAGGAGCAGTTCCTGGTGCTGCTGTTCGTGGTGAATACCAAGCTCGATCAGCGCGCGCCCGGCGTCCGATAGGTCCGGAAGCACCTCCTGTACGGCGGCATCGACATGCGCGCGCCAGTCGCGAACCTCGTCGAGCGAGGGCCGCGTCAAAAGGCCGCGCTGCGGACGTGCGTGGCGCGGTCCCTCGGCTTCGTAATAGCTGTTGAAAAGATAGGCGTAGCGAGGGTCGAACGGCTGATAGCCCGAAACATGATCGCGCAGCACGAAGGTTTCAAAAAACCAGCTCGTGTGCGCCAGGTGCCATTTGGCCGGCGAGGCATCCGCCATAGACTGCGCGCTCGCATCCGCATCGGACAGCGGGGCGGCAAGGTCGAGTGACAGACACCGCGCGGCGGCGAAGCAGCTAGCCAGTTCGGCATGCGAGAGCGCGTCGGTCGCGAGCGTAGCGTCGGTGCGGCTGGCCATGAACGAACAATTCCCCGAAGTATGATTCGGTTTCGCAGGACGGCCCAATATGGTTACGGAAGATCCGAATGTCCAGAACAAATAGGGAACACGGAGCCGCTATGCTCAGCCTTAGCGCGACGCGGCCAGGATGAAATAACGTCTCAGCGCGTGGCGCCGGGCTTCCAGAGGACGTCGCCGCCCGCTGCCAGATTGACGTGGCGCGTCATCACGAAGAGATGGTCCGACAAGCGGTTAAGAAAGGCGAGCGCGAGCGGGTTGAGGTCATGTGTCGCCGCCGCCGTCACTGCGGCGCGCTCCGCACGGCGGACAATGGCGCGCGCGAGGTGGAGGCGCGCCGCTGCCTCGCCGCCCCCGGGGAGGATGAAGCTGCGGAGCGGATCGAGCGCGGCATTCATCGCGTCGATCTCCTCTTCGAGCCGTGCGATCTGGCCCGGGACAATACGGAGCGCCATGTCGTGCGCGCCAAAACCATGTTCCCGATCGGCAGGTGTTGCAAGGTCGGCGCCGAGATCGAAGAGTTCGTTCTGGATGCGCGCCAGCATTGCGGCTTGGGCGCCGTCCGCTGCGAGCGCAGCGGCGGCGAGGCCGACCGCGCTGTTCGCCTCGTCGACGTCGCCGATCGCTGCCATCAGCGGCGCCGATTTCGCGATGCGCGAGCCGTCGGCCAAGCCGGTGGTGCCGTCGTCCCCGGTGCGCGTGTAGATCTTGTTGAGTTTTACCATCGGCCTGCGCCGCGCGCCCTTAACTGCCGGCGGCGAGGAAGCCGATCAGCACCAGCAGGATGATCGTGATTGCCTGCCATTTGACGCGGGCCATCATCATCCGGTTCTGCATCACCTGATTGTCGTGCGACGTGCCATCCATTGCCGCGCGGTGACCCTGCGCGAAATAGAAGAGGCCGCGCGCCAGCGCAAAGAGGACGAGGCCGGCAGCAATGACGACGGCGAGGACGAGAAGGATGGTCATGATTTCTATTTAGGGCATCTGCAGCGAATATCCAGCAGGAAGGCGTCCCGCACGCAAATCCGCAGCAAGCTTTTCGCCATCGACGCCGTTTGCGCGAAGTGCAGCAAGCGAGGCGGCAGCGTCGCGCTTCGCAAGCCGCTTGCCGGCAGCGTCGCAGACAAGCGCGTGGTGCCGATAGACGGGAGTGGCAAGCCCCAGGAGCGCCTGGAGCAGGCGGTGGACGTCGGTCGAGGCGATGAGATCGGCGCCGCGCACCACGTGGGTGACCCCCATCATGGCGTCATCGAGCGTGCTTGCGAGATGGTAGCTGGCGGGCGCGTCCTTGCGCGCGAGAACGATGTCGCCATGCGCCGCGGGGTCGGCGGGATGCGCCCCCTGCCCCTCCTCCTCCCACCAAAGTTCGCCCTCGAGCGCGGTGGCGCGGCGCATGTCGAGACGCCAGCAATGCGGCTCTTCGTCAAGCTGCCGTTCCCGTTCGCGCGGGGCCAGGTGGCGGCAGGTCCCGGGATAGAGAGTACCGGCCGGACCATGCGGCGCGGCTAGGCTTGCGGCAATATCGGCGCGGGTACAAAAGCAGGGGTAGACAAGGCCCCGCGCGCGCAAACCGGCGAGCGCCGCGTCATAATCGCCGAGGCGCTGCGACTGGTGGACCGGGGGACCGTCCCAGCTCAAGCCGAGCCAGGCGAGGTCGGTGAGCGCCGCGTCCACATAGGCGCCGCGCGATCGGCTGCCGTCGATATCGTCGATGCGAAGATAAAATTGGCCGCCCGCGCCGCGTGCCGCATCATGCGCGGCGATCGCGCTATAGGCGTGACCGAGATGGAGTTCGCCCGTTGGGCTGGGCGCGAAACGGGTCAGCATGGACGCACGGACCAATCCAGATGCTGTGGCTGGAGCCGACATTGGCTTCCATATGTTGCGGCAGATGCCCCCTTGACGTCAGATTCATATGCGTGATGTAATGACGCCGTCACTTGGGAACGGCAGTGGCGCGCCATCCCGCGCAGAAAAGGGGGCAGCGTTTCAAGCCTATGTTCCATCCCGATCTTGCCCGCCATCCTGATAGCTGTCCCGCACTCGTGCTCAACGCCGACTATACACCGCTGAGCTATTACCCCTTGAGCCTGTGGCCATGGCAGACCGCGGTCAAGGCGGTATTCCTCGACCGCGTCACCATCGTCGAGAATTACGAGCGCGAAATCCATTCGCCGACGCGAACGATGCCGATCCCCAGCGTGATCGCGCTCCGCCAATATGTGAAGCCCTCCCAATATCCCGCCTTCACGCGCTTCAACCTGTTCCTGCGCGACCGCTTTGCGTGCCAATATTGCGGGTCGGGCAAGGATCTGACCTTCGATCACGTCGTGCCGCGGCGGCTCGGCGGGCGGACGAGCTGGGAGAATGTCACCACCGCCTGCGCGCCCTGCAACCTGAAGAAGGGCGGCCGCACTCCGAGCCAGGCGCATATGCCGATCCATCGCCAGCCGTGGCGCCCGACGAGCTGGCAGCTTCAGGACAATGGCCGCGCCTTTCCGCCAGGTTATCTCCATGAAAGCTGGATCGACTGGCTTTACTGGGATGTCGAGCTCGAAGGTTGAAGGAAAAGGATCGCGCAACTCCATTAGCTCACCCGTGGCCAGGGCGTACGGATATTGCGCCACGCATAGCTATGCGCTGCTTGACGTAACGTCTGCTGCAGTTCAGCAAGCTGCGGCCATGGGCCCGCCGATCCAGATCTCGCAAAACCCCGACATCCGCTACCTCGGTCGGATCCTGGGCGACGTCATCCGCGCCTATGGCGGCGAAAAACTCTTTCGCCAGACCGAGTATATCCGCTCGGCCAGCGTCGACCGCCACCGCGGCATCGCCGGGGCCGAGGCGATTGATCCGGGGCTTGAGGCACTGAGCCTCGACGATACCATCGCCTTCGTGCGCGGCTTCATGCTCTTCTCGATGCTCGCCAACCTCGCCGAGGACCGGCAGGGGGTCGCCATCGAGCCCGAGGCGACCATGGAAGCTGCCCTCGCGAAGCTCGATTCCGACGGAGTCGGTGCAGACGCGGTCGCTGCACTGCTCGACGCGGCGCTGATCGCACCGGTGCTGACCGCGCATCCGACCGAGGTGCGCCGCAAGTCGATGCTCGACCACAAGAATCGCATCGCCGAATTGATGCGGCTGCGCGACGCCGGGACGGCGGAAACTCCCGAGGGCGACGTGGTCGAGGATGCGATCCGCCGCCAGATCGTGCTCTTATGGCAGACGCGTCCGCTCCGGACCGAGAAATTGTTCGTCGCCGATGAAATCGACAATGCGCTCACCTATTTGCGCGACATTTTCCTGCCTGTCGTTCCCAAGCTCTATGCTCACTGGGAAAAGCAGCTCGGGCGGCGTCCCGCGAGCTTCCTTCGGGTCGGGAGCTGGATCGGGGGCGACCGCGACGGCAACCCCTTCGTCACTGCCGAGACGCTGCGCATGGCGACCACGCGCAACGCGGCCGCGGTGCTCGGCCATTATCTCGATGCGGTCCACGGCATCGGCGCGGAATTATCGGTGTCCTCGGCGCTCGCCCCGGTCCCGCCCGCGGTCGAGGCGCTGGCCGAGGCGAGCGGCGATGCGGCTCCGAGCCGCCGCGACGAACCTTATCGCCGGGCGCTATCGGGCATTTATGCTCGGCTCTGCGCGACCTATTCAGCGATCGTCAGCAAAGCGCCCCCCCGCCCCTCGGCTCTAGCGGGAGAGCCTTATCCTACCCCGGGCGATTTCCGCGATGATCTCGTCACCATTGCCGGCGGCCTGTCGGCGAGCGGCGAGGGCCAGCTCGGCGGCATCGGTGCACTTGGACGCCTGATCCGCGCGGTCGAGGTCTTCGGTTTTCATCTGGCGACGCTCGATATGCGGCAGAACAGCGCAGTGCACGAACGGGTGCTCACCGAGTTGCTCAGCGTTTCGGGTGTGTGCGCTGATTACAAGGCGCTCAGCGAGGAAGAGCGCGTTGCGCTGCTCACCGCCGAACTCGCAAGCGACCGCCCGCTCGCGGCACCGTGGCACGAATGGAGCGAGGAGACCGCAGGCGAGCTCGCGATCATTCATGCCGCGGCCGACATGCGGCGCCGACTGGGGAAGGACACAATCTGCCAGTGGATCATCTCGATGGCGCAGGACCTCTCCGACCTGCTCGAGGTGCATGTGCTGGCGCGCGAGGCGGGGCTTTGGCGCAGCGGCGCCGACGCGGGCGCCTCGAACCTGATGGTGGTGCCGCTGTTCGAGACGATCGACGATCTCGGCCGAGCTCCCGATATCATGACGCGCTACTTCACAATGCCCGAGATCGGGCCCCAGGTCGGCGTGCGCGGCTACCAGGAAGTGATGATCGGCTATTCGGATTCGAACAAGGACGGCGGCTATCTGACCTCGACCTGGGGGCTTCACCGGGCATCGCAGGCGCTCACTCCGGTGTTCGCAAAGGCCGGCAGCGCCATGCAGCTATTCCACGGCCGTGGCGGCGCCGTCGGCCGCGGCGGCGGCAGCGCCTTCGCGGCGATCCGCGCCCAGCCTGCAGCCACGGTGCAGGGGCGCATCCGCATCACCGAACAGGGCGAGGTGATCGCTGCCAAATATGGCGGAGCCGACAGCGCTGCAACCAACCTGGAAGCCATGGTGGCTGCGAGCCTGCTCGCCAGTCTCGAACCCGATGCGATCCGCGAGGAAGACCATCCACGCTTCGCCGCGGCAATGACCGCGCTGTCGGACACGGCCTTCGCAGCCTATCGCGGGCTTGTCTATGAGACCCCCGGGTTCAAGGATTTCTTTCGCGCGATGACGCCGATCGCCGAAATCGCGACGCTGAAGATAGGATCGCGGCCGTCCAGCCGTACCAAAAGTACGGCTATCGAGGACCTGCGCGCGATCCCCTGGGTGTTCAGCTGGGCGCAGTCGCGCGCGATGCTGCCCGGCTGGTACGGGGCGGGCGAGGCGTTCGCGGCCTTCAAGGATCAGGCGCTGCTGGTCGACATGGCGAAAGGCTGGCCCTTCTTCGCCGCGCTCCTCGACAATATGGAGATGGTTCTCGCGAAGTCGGACATGGGAATTGCAGCGCGCTACGCAGCGCTCGCGAGCCGGGTCAACGGGCACGACGCGATCTTCGCCCGCATTCGCGACGGTTGGAACCGCGCCCACGACGGCCTGCTCGCCATTACAGGGCAGACGCGGTTGCTCGAGAAGAACCCGGCCCTCGAGGCGTCGATCCGGCTGCGTCTACCTTATATCGAACCGCTCAATCTCTTGCAGATCGAGCTGATGAAGCGCCACCGCGCCGGTGAAACCGACCCGCGCATCGCCGAGGGGATTCAACTCACGATCAACGCGATCGCGACGGCGCTTCGCAATAGCGGCTAAATCGCCCTGGCCGCATCGCAGAAGCCCACCCTTAGTTTTTGCGGTGACGGACTATTTCGAGACGATCCGCACATCGCCCTTGGTCGCCTTGCCGTCGGGATTGAAGTCGATGGTGAAATCGTCGCCATCCTTGTCGGTGCCCGCGAGCGTGTCGCCCTTGCGCACGATCTTGATGCCCTTCTTCGCGAATTCGGCCGCCATCCAGTCGGCCGCCTTGGCGGGAGCCGCGGGCGAGGTGAAGCCGAGGTTCACCTTCGCCTTGTCGGTCCCGCTCGCATTGACGTCGACTCTCGTCACCTTGCTGCCCGGGTAGAGCTTGACCCCGTCGATGTCGAAATCGCCCTCGATGTCGAGGTCGACGAAATCGGGGATGTCGATGTTGATCGCGGCGCCGTCCTTGCCCCCGATCTTGAGCTTGCCGCCGTCCCGGCCGGTCTGGATCTGGACACCCCCGGCCTCGCCGTCGGCGTTGATCGAGATTTCGGTTTCGGTCTTCGTCTCGTCCTTCTGCCCGCAGGCGGCGAGCAGGAGAATCGGGGAAATGAGGAATGCGAGGCGCATGGCAGGTCTCCTTGGTGCATTACGTCGATAATACACTGGGACGAGCCGGGCATCAACCTTCATTCAACGCGCCTCAAAGAGCGGGCAATTCAGGCGTCGATGCTGGTCTTGAGGTCACCGTGGACGAGGCCGCCGTCGACCGTGATCGCGTCGCCCACGACATAGTCGCCCGCCTTCGACGCAAGGAAGACCGCGGCGCCTGCCATATCCTCGGGGATACCGATGCGCTTCACCGGAATGCTCTTCGCAACCGCGTCGCCATGATCGCGCGCCGCCTTGTTCATATCCGACTGGAAAGCCCCCGGCGCGATGGCAGAGACGATGATATGGTCCTGCACCAGCCGCGCCGCCATTCGCTTGGTGAGATAGAGGATCGCCGCCTTTGAGGCATGGTAGCTATAGGTTTCCCAGGGATTGAGACGCATGCCGTCGATCGATCCGATGTTGATGACCTTCGCGGGGCGATCGTCTGTAGCCGACGTCTTGAGAAGGGAGTGGAGCGCCTGTGTCAGGAAAAAGGGGGATTTGACGTTGATGTCCATCACCTTGTCCCAGCCGCTTTCGGGGAAGCTCTCGAACGGCTCGCCCCAAGCAGCGCCCGCGTTGTTGACGAGAATGTCGAGCCGCTCTTCGCGATCCTGGATCTCGGCGGCGAGCGCGCGGCAGCCCTCGACGGTTGAAAGATCGAACGGCAGCCCGATGACCTTGCCAGGGTAACGGGTGTCAAAGTCAGCGACCGCCGCTTCGACCTGCGCCGCCTTGCGCGCCGAAATATAAACCCGGGCGCACCCCGCCGCGAGGAACCCCTCGACGATCATTGCACCGATCCCGCGCGATCCCCCGGTGACGAGAGCGACGCGGCCGTCGAGGCCGAACAAGTCCTGAAGGTTCATAAACATCATCCTTTCCACTCCCTCCCCCGAAGAAGGGGGGTCGGGCGGCCATGAGGCCCCTCCCCGCCGCGGCGAGCGGTGACACTCGCAGCCTAAAAGCCCCTCCCGCGAGCGGGAGGCGCGAGATTCAATAGCCGTTCATCCGCGCAACCTGGTCGATGTGATAGTGAACATCGCCCATATATTCCGCGAGGGCGCGGTCGCGTTTCATGTAAAGGCCGATATCATATTCGTCGGTCATACCGATGCCGCCGTGCATCTGGACGCCTTCGCGCACCGCGAGGTTCGCAGCGCGGCCGGCCTTGGCCTTGGCAACGGAAACCATCAGCTTCGCACCCGCGCTCCCCTCGTCAAGCAGTTGCTGCGCCTTCATCACGCTCGCGCGTGCAACCTCCATCTCGCCATAAAGATGCGCAGCCCGGTGCTGCAGCGCCTGGAATTCGCCAATCAGGCGCCCGAACTGCTTGCGTTCCTTGAGATAGTTGATGGTCATATCCATCGCGCCCTGCCCGACGCCCACCATCTCGGCTGCAGCGCCGGCGCGGGTCGCAGCGAGCAGAGCTTCGAGAATCTCGCCGCCTGCATCGACCTCGCCGATCACGGCATCCGCGTCGACCTCGACGCCGTCGAGGGTGACGTGGCTCGCGAGACTGGAGTCGACGAGGCGGCGCGGGTCAGCCGTCAGACCCTTGGCATCCTTGGGCACAGCGAACAGCGTGATGCCGCCATCGGTCTTCGCCGCCACGATGCTCATATCGGCAACATGCCCGTGGAGGACGAAACTTTTCTTGCCGTCGAGGCGAAAGCCGTTGCCGGCGCGCGTCGCGGTTGTCGCGATACGGTCGGGACGGTGCTTGGCGCCCTCATCGATCGCAAGAGCGATGATCGCCTCCCCGCCCGCGATCGCGGGGAGCCAGCGCCCCGCCTGCGTGCCACCCGCTTTCGTCAGCGCGGCGACCGCGCCGACGCTGGTCGAGAGGAAAGGCGAGGGGGTAAGGTTGCGGCCGATTTCCTCGAGGACGATCCCTGCCTCCATGTGTCCCATGCCGAGTCCGCCATGGTCCTCGGGGACGAGCATGCCGGGCAGGCCCATTTCGAGGAACTGCGCCCAAAGATCGCGCGAGAACCCCGTGGCATCGGCGTCGTCGCGGAGCTTGCGGAGATGCGAAACCGGGGCCTTCTCGGCCACGAAGGGGGCGACGCTGTCTTTGAGCATCGCCTGGTCGTCATTGTGATAGAGCGGCATGTCTGTCCCAATCTCTTGTCGTTATCCCAGCGGAAGCCGGGATCCTTGGGCGGCAGGCGCCGCCCTGTCCGATAGCGCCCCGGCATTCGCCGGGACGAGGATTTGCTACGCCCCCGGCAAATCGAGGATGCGTTTGGCGATGACGTTGAGCATGACTTCGCTCGTCCCGCCTTCGATCGAATTGGCCTTGGTGCGAAGCCAGGTGCGCGCTCGTGCACCGCCCTTGCTCTGATCGCTGTCCCATTCGAGCGCTTCGCTGCCCCCACCCGACATCACGAGTTCGTGGCGCCGCTTGTTGAGCTCGGTCCCGACATATTTCATCATGTTCGACGAGGCGGGATGCGCGCGGCCGGTCTTCCACATGTCCATGAAGCGTTCCCCCATGGCACGATAGGCAAAGACATCGACGTCGAAGGCCGCCATTTCGGCGCGCAGGATCGGATCGTCGAGTTCGCCCTGGTCATTCTTGCCGAGCGACTTCGCGAAGAGCGCCCCGACGCTGACCATGTCGCCGCCCGCGCCGCCGCCCGAGATCATCTCGCGCTCGTGACCGAGCAGATATTTGGCAACGTCCCAGCCGCGGTTAATCTCCCCCACGAACTGCGTCTTGGGCACCTTCACATCGTCAAAGAATGTTTCGCAGAAAGGCGAGTTGCCCGAGATCAGGAGGATGGGCTTGGTGGTAACACCCGGGCTCTCCATGTCGAAGAGCATGAAGGTAATACCCTGGTATTTGTTCGTCTTGTCGGTGCGGACGAGGCAGAAAATCCAGTCGGCCTTGTCAGCGTAGCTCGTCCAGATCTTCGATCCGTTGACGACCCAGTGATCGCCCTTGTCTTCGCCGAAAGTCTGCAAGCTGACGAGGTCGCTGCCCGAGCCCGGCTCCGAATACCCTTGGCACCAGCGGATTTCGCCGCGCGCAATCTGGTTCAGATAATGGACCTTCTGCTCTTCGGTGCCGAACTTGAGCAGGGCGGGACCAAGCATCCAGATACCGAAGCTCTGGAGCGGCGGCCGGGCGTTGATCCGCGCCATTTCCTGCTTGAGGATCTTCGTTTCCTCGGCCGAGAGGCCGGCGCCGCCATAGGCCTTGGGCCAATCAGGGACGGTGTAGCCCTTGGCGACGCAGCGATCGAGCCACAACTTCTGGGCCTCGTTCTTGAACTTGAATTTGCGGCCTCCCCAGCAAATGTCATCCTCGTCGCGAACGGGTTCGCGCATTTCAGGGGGACAATTGGCTTCCAGCCACGCGCGCACGTCGGCGCGGAAAGCGTCCAGATCGCTCATTTTCAGGCTCCTCTTCTGGCGCGCAAATTAAGGGGAGTCGCGAAGTTTACGCAAGCGTCAACTTGGGGAAACCCTCCTGCCGTTACGGCGCCGTAGCGTCGGATGGCTCGCCGTTGACGCGCCTTCTGGCGCCCCTAAGCTGGGGGCAAAAGAAAATGGGAGAGCAGGCTAATGCGATTCGCAGGCAAGGTTGCCGTCGTCACCGGCGCAGCATCGGGCATCGGCAAGGCAGCGGTCCTCAAACTTGCAGGCGAAGGCGCGCATGTCTTCGCCGCCGACATCGACGAAATGGGCGGGCGGGCCCTGGCCGAGACATCGAACGGCAAGATCGTCTTCGTTCGCTGCGACGTCACCCGGCCTGCTGACATCGAGGCGTTGATGGACGCTGCCGCAGCAAAGTCAGGCGGCATCGACATTGTCTTCAACAATGCTGGCGCGGGCGGCGACCGCGCTCCCATCGACGAGATCACCCCCGAGGGGTGGGACCGGACGATGGACCTGCTGCTGAAATCGGTTGCAATGGGCATCCGCTATGCGAGCCCGTACATGAAAGGCCGCAAGGGCGCGTCGATCATCAACACCGCGAGTGTCGCGGCGCTCGGGGCGGGCTATTCGCCCACCGCCTACGCGGTCGCAAAGGCGGGCGTTCTGCACCTCACGAAGGTCGCAGCAACGGACCTTGCCCGATATGGTATCCGCGTGAACGCAATCTGCCCGGGCTTTATCAACACCAACATCTTCACCTCCTCGCTCGAGGTCCCCGAAGCGAGCAAGGGCGCGGCAAAGGCGATCATCGCCGACATGAGCGCGCACGCGCAGCCGGTGGCGCGCGGCGGCCAGCCCGAGGACATCGCCAACGCCGTCGCTTATCTCGCGGGCGAGGAATCGTCGTTCATGACCGGCACGCACCTGCTGGTCGACGGTGGTCTGACGATTGGCCAGCGCCACGCCTGGGATCCGGAATCGCCGGGACTGTTCGACGCACTGACCGAGATGGAGGACGCCGCCAGGGCCGGGGCGGGGGCGTGAACGCTTTAACGGCGCCGGCGCGGCTGCCGCTGCGCCTCAAGATGTTTCACGGCCTCGGCAGCATTGCCTATGGGGTCAAGGACAACGGCTTTTCGACCTTTCTCCTGCTTTTCTACAACCAGGTTCTCGGGATGGACGCAAAGCTCGTCAGCTTTGCCTTGATGCTCGCGCTCGTCCTGGATGCTTTCGTCGACCCCGTCATCGGCTATGTTTCCGATCAGACGCACACGCGCTGGGGCCGCCGCCTCCCCTGGCTCTATCTCGCGCCGATCCCGCTTGCCTTCGCCTGGTTCGCGCTGTGGACGCCGGACACCGACGCAGCGCCAGGCTTCTGGCATCTCGTGATCGTCGCGGTCGTCGTGCGTAGCCTTGTTTCCTGCTGCGAAGTTCCCTCGGTCGCGCTCCTGCCCGAGCTGACCCGCGACTATGACGAACGCACGACGCTGATGCGCTATCGCTATCTCTTCGGCTGGGCGGGCGGGCTGCTGATGCTCTTCCTTGCCTATGACGTGTTTCTCGCCAAGTCGCTGCTCGCAGTCGATGGCTATTATCAATACGGGCTGTTCGGCGGACTGCTCATGGCGGCGACCGTGCTGATCTCGGCTGCAGGGCAACATCGCTGGGCGGCGCGCTGGCCCGCGCGCAAGCCGTCGGTCTTCAGCATCGGGACCGCCTTTCGCGAGATTCGGGAGTCGCTGAGCCACCCCGCCTTTCTCGTGCTGCTCGCCGCGGGGGCCATCGCCTATACGAGCCAGGGGATCACTTTCTCCATCTCCAACTATCTCTACCTTTTCATCTGGCGCTTCTCGCCCGGGGCCTTCATGATCTATCCGTGGGTCCTGTTCGCGAGCGTGGTTGGCACATTCCTGCTCGTCGGCCCGGCGCACCGCCGTTTCGGCAAGCGAACCACGGCGATCGCGGGCGGGCTCATTGGCATGGCCTTCTGGGTCACCCCCTTCGTGCTGCGCCACCTGCACCTATGGCCGGTCGAAGGAAGCGCGGCATCGACCGCCGGGCTCTTCATTTTCTTCTTTTTCGCCAATCTCTTCAGCGTGTCGGTGATGATCTCGGGCGGGTCGATGATCGCCGATATCGTCGAGGCGTCCGAAGTGCAGACGGGACGGCGCAGCGAAGGCACTTTCTTTGCGGGCAATTTTTTCATGCAGAAATGTGCAACAGGGCTCGGGATCTTCGTCACCGGGCTCCTCGTCGACCTCGCCGGGATTCCGGAGAAGGCCGACCCTGCAAAAGTTCCGGAGAGCGTCATCGACAATTTCTCCTTCTATTACTGCGCGCTGGTGATCCTGTTCGCGATTCTCTCGGCGTTCATCTTCCGCCACTATCCGATCAACCGCGAGGATCATGAGGCACGTGTCGCCGCGCTTGCTGCGACCGAGGCCGGCGGGGCGCAATGACACCAGGCCCGCTACCCACCCGGATCCCGACCGGGATCAAGGTCGCGCATGGCCTGGGCAGCGTGACGCTCGGCATCAAGGAGTCCGGGCTCACCACCTTCTTCATGATTTATTACAACCAGGTACTCGGTTTCGACCCACGCCTGGTGTCGCTGATCCTGATCGGCGCGATGGTGGTCGACGCGTTGGTCGATCCGCTGATCGGCCGCCTTTCCGATGCGACCCGGACGCGGCTCGGGCGGCGGCTGCCATGGCTCTATGGTGCAGCGCTTCCGATGGCGGTCGCCTGGGCGCTGCTCTGGATGTCTCCCGACATTGCCGCGCATTCGGCGCTGGGGCTGTTCCTGAACGTCGTCGCCGTACGGGTACTGGTGTCGGCGTGCGAGATACCGTCGGTCTCGCTCGTGGCTGAACTGACGCGCGACTATGACGAGCGCACCGCGCTGATGCGCTATCGCTTTCTCTTCGGCTGGCTCGGCGGCCTGCTCGCGGTCACGCTGGCCTATGGCTATTTCCTGAGATCGGACGATCCCGCTACCAACGGCCTGCTCGACCCCTCGGGTTATGCAGCCTTCGGCCTCTTCGGCGCGGCGTTGATCCTTTTGTCAACGCTCGGCTCGGCGCTCGGGCAGCAACGCCGCATTCTCGCCCTGCCCCCGCCGCCCGCCGCCCGCCGTCACAGCAAGTCGATGTTCACCGATATCATCCTTGCCTTTCGCAACCCCGCCTTCGTGGCGCTGGTCAGCGGCGCGCTGTTCATCACCACGGGCTATGCGACGACGATCGCCTCGACCAATTATATGATGCTCTATGTCTGGCAGATGAGCGACGCGCAGCTCGCCTGGTATCCGGCGGGCCTCGCGATCGCGGTTTTTGGTGCCTTCGCGGCGGTCGGCCGCGCCCACCGCCGCTTCGGGAAGCGCGACACCGGGGTCGGCGCCGCGCTGGCGAGCGGCATGATCGCCTTCCTTCCCTATGCCGCGCGCAATCTGGGCTGGTGGCCCGAACTCGGCGGCTGGCCCTCGATGGGCCTTCTGCTGTCGCTCCAGACCGTGTCGCTTTTCGGGCTGATTGTCGCGACCATCTCGGCTTCGTCGATGGTCGCCGAAATCGACGAGGCGCACGAAGTCGAGCACGGCACCCGGATCGAGGGTGTTTTCTTCGCAGGCTATCTCATGGTCCAGAAATTCGGCCAGGCCCTTGGAATCTTTCTCGTCGGTCAGCTCGTCGCCCAGGTCGGCCTCAGCGAACGGATGCGACCGGAAGACTGGCCTGCGAGCACCGCCGCGACGATGGCGTGGATTTTTGCCGGGCTGATGATTTTGATCGGGATCATGGCGGCGCTCGGGCTGCGGCGCTATGCAATCGATCGAGCCAGCCACGAGGCACGGCTCGCAACCCTTGCCTCTGCCCCCCGGCCGTCCCACGATCCTGGGGAGCTGCGGCCGTAACGGAAGATTGCGCCGCCGCGCTCGGGCTGGCAATTTTCTGTGCGGCGGGACTTGGCAAAGGGGGGCGAATCGGTCCAAAGGCTTACGTGAACGTAAAGGGAAAGGAAGCACCGATGGATTTCGACCTCACCGAGCGGCAGAAGCATTGGCAGGGCCGCGTGCGCGAATTCATCGAGCGCAAGGTCCGCCCCGCCGTGGCCACCTACAAGGAGCAGGACCGTACCGGCGACCGCTGGAAAGTCATCCAGGTCGTGGAAGACCTGAAAGCCGAGGCGAAGGCCGCGGGCATCTGGAACCTGTTCATGCCCCCGCGCAGCGCCGCGCACCATCATGTCGACGAAACCTTCGAATTTGAAGGCCCCGGACTTACCAACCTCGAATATGCGCTGTGCGCCGAGGAGATGGGACGCGTGGGCTTTGCGAGCGAGGTGTTCAACTGCTCGGCCCCCGACACGGGCAATATGGAAGTTTTCCACCGCTATGGCACGCGCGAGCAAAAGGAGCGTTGGCTGAAGCCGCTGATGAACGGCGAAATCCGCTCGGCCTTCCTGATGACCGAGCCCGCGGTCGCCTCGTCGGACGCGACCAACATCGAGACGCGGATCGAGCGCGACGGCGACGATTATGTGATCAATGGCCGCAAATGGTGGTCGTCGGGGGTCGGCGACCCGCGCTGCAAGGTCGCGATCGTGATGGGCAAGACCGATTTCGGCGCCAAGCGCCACCAGCAGCAATCGATGCTCGCGGTACCGATGGACACGCCCGGGATCACGGTCCTTCGCCACCTGCCGGTCTTCGGCTATGATGACGCGCCGCACGGCCATATGGAGGTCGAGCTCAAGGACGTGCGCGTCAACGCCGAAGAGGCGATGCTGCTGGGCGAAGGCCGCGGCTTTGAAATCGCGCAAGGGCGCCTCGGGCCGGGCCGCATCCATCACTGCATGCGCACCATCGGCGTCGCCGAGGAAGCCCTCGAGAAAATGTGCAAGCGGCTCCAATCGCGCGTCGCCTTCGGCAAGACGATTGCCGAACATAGCATTTGGGAGCAGCGGATCGCCCGCGCCCGCATCGACATCGAGATGACGCGCCTCCTCTGCCTCAAGGCCGCCGACATGATGGACAAGATCGGCAACAAGGCTGCCGCGGCCGAGATCGCGATGATCAAGGTCCAGGCGCCGAACATGGCGCTCAAGATCATCGACGACGCGATCCAGGCGCATGGCGGCGGCGGCGTCTCCGACGATTTCGGCCTCGCCAACGCCTACGCCCATCAGCGTACCCTCCGGCTCGCCGACGGTCCCGACGAGGTGCACGCGCGCGCAATTTCGCGGATCGAGCTCGCCAAACATGCCCCCATGAACGACCCGGGCTTTTCGTCGGGGGACATCGGGGTTTCGCGCTAACCCCTTCGGCTGGCGGGTGGGCCAAGGGAGGGCCCGTCCGGTTCGCATGCAATACCCCTCCCCAACCCCTCCCTGGGACGGGAGGGGGACGAACGGAGATTTCAGATGACAAAAGCCGCCGTCCTCATCGAACCCGGAAAACCGCTCGCCATCGAGGAGATCATCGTCGACAAGCCCGGGCCCCACGAGGTGCGCATCCGCACAGCAGCGTGCGGGCTCTGCCATTCGGACCTGCATTTCATCGACGGCGCCTATCCGCACCCGCTTCCCGCGATTCCCGGCCACGAAGCCGCGGGCATCGTCGAAGCGGTCGGGAGCGAGGTTCGCACGGTGAAGCCCGGTGACGCGGTTATCACTTGTCTTTCGGCCTTCTGCGGCCACTGCGAGTTCTGCGTTTCGGGACGCATGTCGCTGTGCATGGGAGGCGACACGCGGCGGCCGGCGGGCGCGGCGCCCCGGATCACGCGCCCCGATGGATCGCCGGTCAACCAGATGCTGAACCTCAGCGCTTTTTCAGAAGTGATGCTCGTTCACGAACATGCCTGCGTCGCGATCGACCCCGACATGCCGCTCGACCGCGCGGCGGTGATCGGCTGCGCGGTCACCACGGGCGCGGGAACGATTTTCAACGCCTGCAAGGTGACGCCGGGTGAGACCGTCGCGGTTGTCGGCTGCGGCGGCGTGGGGCTCGCGACGATCAACGCGGCGAAGATCGCCGGCGCAGGCCGCATCATCGCCGCCGACCCGGTGCCGGAAAAGCGCGCGCTCGCGCAAAAGCTCGGGGCGACCGACGTTGTCGATGCCCTCGCCGACGATGCCGCCAAGCAGATCATCGAAATCTCGAAGGGCGGCGTCGATCATGCGATCGAGGCGGTCGGACGCCCCGCTTCGGCGAACCTCGCCGTCGCCTCGCTCCGGCGCGGCGGCACCGCGACGATCCTCGGCATGATGCCGCTTTCGGAAAGAGTGGGCCTGGGCGCGATGGACCTGCTCTCGGGCAAGAAGTTGCAGGGCGCGATCATGGGCGGCAATCGCTTTCCGGTCGATATCCCGCGGCTTGTTGATTTCTACCTGCGCGGGCTGCTCGACCTCGACAGCATCGTCGCTGAAACTATCCCGCTTGCGAAGATCAACGAAGGATTTGACAAGATGAAGAAGGGCGATGCCGCGCGGTCGGTGATCGTATTTGACCAGTGACCACGGAACTCGATGCACAAAAGGCGTTCAGCGGCACCGTAGCGCCCGAGGGCGCCGATGTCCTCGACGAGGCGAAGCTGACTGCGTGGATGGAAGCGAATGTCGAGGGCTTTGAAGGCCCGCTGACCCAGAGCAAGTTTGCCGGTGGCCAGTCGAACCCGACCTACAAGATTTCAGCGCCGTCGGGCAATTACGTGCTTCGCCGCAAGCCCTTTGGCCCGCTGCTCCCTTCGGCGCATGCGGTAGACCGGGAATATAAGGTACAGTCGGGGCTCCACAAGATGGGGTTTCCCGTGGCGCGCCAATATGGCCTGTGCACCGATGAGACTGTGGTCGGCAGCTGGTTCTACGTGATGGCGATGGTCGAGGGTCACACCATCTGGGATGGCGCGATGCCAGGGTCGAGCCCCGAGAACCGCCGCGAGACCTATTTCGCGATGATCGACACGCTCGCGGCGCTCCACAATATTGATGTCGAGAAAGCCGGCCTCGCCGACTACGGCAAGCCCGGCAATTATTTCGGCCGCCAGGTCGACCGCTGGACCAAGCAGTACCGGCTCTCCGAAACCGAAACGATGGACGAGATGGAGCGGCTGATCGAATGGCTGCCCGCCACCCTGCCCGAACAGACGCGCACCAGCGTCGTCCACGGCGACTACCGTATCGATAACATGATCTGGGCCAAGGACCGGCCCGAGGTACTCGCGGTGCTCGACTGGGAACTGTCGACGCTGGGCGATCCGCTCGCCGATTTCACCTATGTCGCCATGGCGTGGGTGACCGAAAATGGCGGGCGGTCGGGGGTCATGGACCTCGACCGCAAGGCGCTCGGCATCCCCGAACTCGACGAGGTGGTCGAGCGCTATTGCGAGGCGACGGGACGCGACGGCGTGCCCGACATGAACTGGTACTTCGCCTATAATTTCTTCCGCCTCGCCGGCATCATGCAGGGGATCAAGAAGCGCGTCATCGACGGCACTGCCTCCTCGGCCCATGCAAAATCGATGTCCGAGCGCGTCCTTCCGCTAGCCGAAAAGGCGTGGGACTTTGCCCGGATGGCGGGCGCATGAATCTCTTCGACATGACGGGCGAAGTCGCCCTTATCACCGGGTCTTCGCGCGGTATCGGAAAAGCCATAGCCGAAGCGATGGCCGCGCATGGCGCGAAGGTCGTGATCTCGAGCCGCAAGCAGGACGCCTGCGATACGGTCGCCGCCGAACTCAACGCAAAGCACGGGCCGGGCAGCGCGATCGCGGTCGCGGCGAATATTTCGTCAAAGGAGGCGCTCCAGCACCTGGTCGACGAAACCGTCGCCGCCTTCGGCCCGGTCACGGCGCTCGTGTGTAATGCGGCGTCGAACCCCTATTACGGCCCGTCAGCGGGGATCAGCGACGAGCAGTTTCGCAAGATCCTCGACAATAATATCCTTGCCAACCACTGGCTGATCCACATGTGCGCGCCCGCGATGCTCGCCGCGGCAAAGGGATCCATCACGATCATCAGCTCGATTGGCGGCCTTAAGGGTTCGTCGATCCTGGGGGCCTATGCGATCTCCAAGGCGGCCGACATGCAGATGGCGCGCAACCTTGCTGATGAATTCGGACCGCAGGGGGTGCGCGTAAACTGCATCGCTCCCGGTCTCATCAAGACCGATTTCGCGCGCGCGCTCTGGGAAAACCCCGATACGCTGGAGGTTTCGACGCGTCGATCCTCGCTGCGCCGGATCGGCGAACCGCACGAGATCGCGGGCGCTGCGGTGTTCCTCGCGAGCCCGGCAGGCGGATTTACCACCGGCCAGACCATCGTCATCGACGGCGGCAACACTTCGAGCGGAGGATGAACATGGGTGCATTGGACGGCAAGGTGGCGATCATCACCGGTGCGGGATCGGGCATCGGCCGCGCGAGCGCGCTGCGCTTTGCCGCCGAAGGTGCCAGGCTGGTCATCGGCGACAAATCGGCGGCGGTGCACGACACGGCGAAGGCGGTGAAGGAGGCAGGCGGCGAGGCCGTCGCGCTGGAGATTGACGCCGGGCTTGAGGCCGACGTTGCAAAGCTCGTTGAGACCGCGATGGAGACTTATGGCGGGCTCGATATTGCCTTTGCCAACGCCGGGATCATCGGCGACATGGGCGGCATTTTCGACGTCACGCCCGAGGGCTGGGCCGAAACATTGCGCGTCAACCTGATCGGCCCCGCGCTGATGGTAAAGCATGCGGGCAAGGCGATGGTCGATCAGGGCCGCGGCGGCGCGATTGTACTGACCGCGAGCGTTGCGGGAATCAATTCGGGCGCGGGTCCGGCCGCCTATTCGGCATCAAAGGCGGGCGTCATCAACCTCGCGAAGACCGCGGCGCAGCAGATGACGAGTGCGAATATTCGCGTCAATGCAATCTGCCCGGGTCTGACCGAGACCGGTATGACCAAGCCGACGTTCGACTATGCGAAGGAAAAGGGCGTGACGCACAAGATCGGTCAGCTCAATCCGCTGAAGCGTGCCGGCCAGCCCGAGGAACTCGCCAACGTCGCACTCTTCCTCGCAAGCGACCAGGCGAGCTATGTCAACGGTCAGGCGATCGCGGTCGACGGTGGTCTCACCAGCTCGCATCCCGTGACGCGGCAGTTGCTGGGCCAGACCTCGCACTAGGAGCAGATGCGATGCAGTACCGGCAGCTTGGCGACAGCGGCATCCGCGTTTCGGCTATCTGCCTCGGCAGCTGGCTGACCTATGGCGCGGGGGTCGACGACGGCGCGGGGCAGGCCTGCATCGACGCTGCCTTCGATGCCGGAATCAACTTCATCGACACTGCGAACGTCTATGGCATCGGCGGAGCAGAGGAATTTCTCGGTCGTGCGCTACAGGGACGGCAGCGCGATTCCTACGTTCTTGCGACCAAGCTCTTTTTTCCCATGTCCAAGGCCGACAGGGGCTTGTCGGCGGCCCAAGTTGCAAAGCAGATCGACGCGAGCCTGACACGGCTCCGGACCGATTATGTCGATCTCTACCAATGCCACCGCTATGACCCCGACACCCCGCTCGAAGAGACGATGGCGGCGCTGAGCGCGGTGGTACGGAGCGGCAAGGCGCGCGCGATCGGCTTTTCCGAATGGGCACCCGACCAGATCGAAGCCGCGCTCGCGCTTGCGCCCCCTCACGTCAAATTCGTGTCGAGCCAGCCGCAGTACAGCCTCCTCTATCGCCGGATCGAGAAAAAGGTCATCCCGATCAGCATCGCCGGCGGCATCGGTCAGATCGTCTGGTCGCCCCTCGCGCAGGGCGTGCTCAGCGGCAAATACCGCCCCGGCGCCGCGCTTCCCGAGGGGAGCCGCGCGACGAGCGAAGATGCGCATTTCATGCGGCAGTTCCTGACCGACCCGGTGCTCGAGAGGGTGCAGAAGCTGGCCCCGCTCGCCGAGCGCGCGGGATGCACGATGGCACAGCTCGCGATCGCCTGGGTGCTCGCGCAGCCCGGTATCACCAGCGCAATCGTCGGCGCGAGCCGGCCCGATCAGCTCCGCGAGACCGCCGCAGCCGCCGACCTTGCCATTGATCCGGCGCTGCTCGCAGAGGCGGCAGCCATCCTCGAAGGAGTGCGAATTACGTGAGCCACGGCATGGACAAGACGCGCCTCGATCGCATCCCGGCATTTCTCGCGGCCAAATATGTCGACACCGGACGGCTGCCCCATGCCGCGACGCTCGTGTCGCGGCGGGGCGAGATCGCGCACCGCTCGTGCATCGGCGAAGCACGGCCCGGGGAGGCGCTTCAGGAGGATGCGATCTTCCGCATCGCCAGCATGACCAAGCCGATCACCAGCATCGCGTTCATGATGCTGCTCGAGGAAGGCAAGGTCGCCTTGTCTGATCCGCTGGTGAAATTCTGCCCCGAGTTCGAGGATACTGGTGTTTTCGTCGCGGGCGGAGGCAACGCGCCTTTCCTGACCCGGCCGCCGGCACGCCCGATCCTGATGGTCGACCTGCTTCGGCACACCGCGGGGCTGACCTACAGCTTCCAGGAGCGCACCCCGGTCGATGCCGCCTATCGCACGACGAAGATCGACGATTTCGACGCCGATTACACGATGGACAGCTTTATCGCGGGGCTCGCCCGGATTCCGCTCCAGTTCGACCCGGGCGCGCACTGGAATTATTCGATGGCAACCGACGTGCTTGGCGCGGTAATCGAACGGATCGAGGGAAAGCCCTTCGCGCAGGTCCTGAAGGAGCGCATTTTCGACCCGCTCGGCATGGTCGACACGGGCTTCAAGGTCCCCGCAGACAAGCAGCACCGCCTCACCGACGCCTACGCCTTTCACCCGAAGGAGAAGATGCGGCAGTTCGATGCGGGCGGCCGCAGCCGCTGGGCAAAGGATCGCAGCTTCCACTCAGGCGGAGGCGGGCTCGCCTCAACGCTGGATGATTATCATCGCTTCTGCCTGATGCTGCTCGGCGGCGGCAAGCTCGGCGATGTGCGGATCATAAGCCGCAAGACGCTCAACCTGATGACCTCGAACCACCTGGTCGGGGGCGGCGACCTCACCGAGCACAGCGTCGGCATCTTTTCCGAGGACGAGAATGCCGGGGTCGGCTTCGGTCTCGGTTTTGCCGTCACGCTCGATCCGGCGCGCGCGGGCATTCCGGGGTCGGCGGGCGATTTTTACTGGGGCGGCATGTTCTCGACCGGCTTCTTCGTCGACCCGGTCGAGCAGATTTGCATGGTCTTCATGACCCAGCTCATGCCCTCTTCCACCTATCCCGTGCGGCGCGAGGTCAAGACCCTCGTCCACGCCGCGATCGATGATTGAGCCTTTTTCGATTCTTACAGACCAAGGAGTTCTCCCATGTCCGATGAAACCCCCGTCAGCGTTACCATGGAAAAGGACGGCGAAGTCGCCGTCGTCATCGTCAACAATCCGCCCGTCAACGCGCTGTCGTGGCATGTTCGGGAAGGACTGAAGACCCATTTCGAGGCCGCGCTCGCCGACGACAGCGTCAAGGCCATCGTGCTTCGCTGCGACGGCGGCACCTTCATCGCCGGCGCCGACATCAGCGAATTCGGAAAAGCCCCGCGCGGCCCTGATTTCAATGCCGTCCTCAACATGGTTGAAGCTGCCACCAAGCCGGTGGTCGCGGCGATCCACGGCACAGCACTCGGCGGCGGGCTCGAGACCGCGCTCGTCTGTCATTATCGCGTCGCCGTTCCCTCTGCCAAGCTCGGCGTGCCCGAGGTCAAGCTCGGCCTGCTGCCCGGCGCCGGGGGCACCCAGCGCCTGCCCCGCGTCGTGGGCGTCGAGGCTGCCGCGACCATGACCTCGCTCGGTGAGCCGCTTCCAGCCGCGAAGGCGAAGGAACTCGGGCTCGTCGACGAACTCGCGGGCGAGGATAGCCTCGCCGCCGATGCCATCGCTTTTGCACGCGCCAAGATCGCGGATGGCCCGCGCCCGACCCGCGAACGCGCGGTGTTCGGCGACGTCGGCGTGATCGAGGAGCTCAAGACCAAGAATGCGAAGCGCTGGCGCGGCTTCGAGGCACCCTACGCCAACCTCGCCTGTGTCGAGGCCGCGACGCGTCTGCCTTTCGAGGAAGGACTCGCCTTCGAACGCCAGGAATTCATGAAGCTGATGATGGGCAGCCAGTCGGCGGCGCAGCGCCACATCTTCTTCGCCGAGCGCCAGGCCGCGAAGATCGACGGCCTGCCCAAGGATATCATGCTGCGCGAGGTGAAGAAGGTCGGGATCATCGGCGCCGGCACGATGGGCGGGGGCATCATGATGAACTTCCTGCAAAAGGGCTTTGCCTGCACCATCGTCGAGATGCAGCAGGAGGCGCTCGACCGCGGGCTCGGTGTCGTGCGCAAGAATTATGATGCCAGCGCAGCGAAGGGCCGCTTCAAGCCCGAGCAGGTCGATCAGATGATGGGGCTCATCACCCCGTCGCTCGACCTCGAAGCGCTCGCCGACTGCGACCTCATCATCGAGGCCGTCTACGAGAATATGGACGTGAAGAAGGAGATTTTCGGCAAGCTCGACACGATCGCCAAGCCTGGCGCAATTCTCGCGTCGAACACCTCCTATCTCGATGTCAACGAGATTGCGGCATCGACGAGCCGCCCGGGCGACGTGCTCGGTATGCACTTCTTCTCGCCCGCGAATGTCATGAAGCTGCTCGAGGTCGTGCGGGGGGACAAGACCGCCGACGACGTGCTCGCGACCGCGATGGCGATAGGAAAGAAGATCGGCAAGGTCGCCGTCGTCGCCGGCGTCTGTCACGGCTTCATCGGCAACCGCATGCTCGCGCCGCGCCAGATCGAGGCGCAGAAGCTGCTGCTCGAGGGTGCGACCCCCGCGCAGGTCGACAAGGTCCATGTCGATTTCGGCATGCCGATGGGCCCCTTCCAGATGAGCGACCTTGCCGGCGTCGACATCGGCTGGCACCGCGACCCCAACCGTATCGAGAGCATCCGCGATGCGCTGTGCGCCGAGGGCCGCTGGGGGCAGAAGAAGCAGGCCGGCTTCTACGATTATGACGACAAGCGCAATCCGTCGGAAAGTGCGCGTGTCGCAGAGATCATCGACGAGTTCCGCAAGAAGGCGGGAATCGAGAAGCGCGAGATCAGCGAGCAGGAAATCATTGAGCGCACCCTATATCCGATGGTCAACGAAGGCGCGCTGATCCTCGCTGAAGGCAAGGCGCAGCGCGCAAGCGACATCGATGTCGTCTGGATCTACGGCTACGGCTGGCCTGTCTATCGTGGCGGTCCGATGTTCTGGGCGGGGCTCGAAGGCACCGACAAGATTGCCGCCGCCCTCGAGAAGCACGGCTTTGAAGTCGCGCCGCTGCTCAAGGAAAAGGCAGAGGCGAAAAGCGGCTTTTAAAGCCGGCTCACCTCAATTGGACATCGCCGCCTGACCCCCCGCGTCAGGCGGCGTTTCCCTGCCGCTTGGATACGCTTCCGCGCCTTGGGGCCGAGCGCCTTGCAATCAGCCCTGCAAGGTCCGGATGATCGCCGAGAAGTCGTGACCGCCCTCATCGGCCGCGACGAACGCCTCATAGAGCTCGCGCGCCTTCGTTCCCATCGGCACATCGGCATCGACGCTTGCCGCCGCTTCCATTGCGAGGCGCAGGTCCTTGAGCATCAGCGCCGCTGCGAAGCCACCCTTGTAATCATTGTCCGCGGGCGTGGACGGGCCGACGCCGGGCAGCGGTGCATAGCTCGTGAGCGACCAGCATTGCCCCGACGACACGCTGGCGATGTCGAAGAATTTCTGCGGGTCGAGCCCCAGCTTCTGCGCCAGCGCCAGGGTTTCGCACGTTGCGATCATCGAAGCGCCGAGCAGCATATTGTTGCAGATCTTCGCGGCCTGCCCCGCGCCCGCGTCGCCGGCGTGGATCACCGCCTTGCCCATCTTCGCGAGGATCGGCTGGCTCCGCGCGAAGCCCTCGTCGGTGCCGCCGACCATGAACGTCAGCGTGCCCGCATTCGCCGCGGCAATGCCGCCGGAGACCGGTGCATCGACTGCGACGAGTCCCCTGGCGGTCGCGGCTTCGATATTCGCGCGCGCGGTCGCGACGTCGATCGTCGAACAGTCGAGCAGCAACGTCCCCGGCGCGGCGCTGGGGAAGACGTCGCTTTCATAGACGCCCGCGACATGCTTGCCGGCGGGGAGCATCGTCACGACGGCTTCGGCGCCGGTGACGGCCTCCGCCGCCGAGGCGACGCGCGTGCAGCCCGCTTCGACCGCGCGCGCAAGCGCCTCTTCGCTGAGGTCGAAGGCGCGGACCTCGTAGCCCGCCTTGGCCAGATTCGCGGCCATCCCGCCGCCCATGTTTCCGAGGCCGATGAAAGCGATCTTCATAATGCACCTATCTCTGAAAGAAATCCGAATCCACCGACCAGGACCATGAGGGGGCCAAAGATGGTCATCATCACGAGCTGGAAGCGTTGCAGGGCGCGGTCAGACCGCGTCAATGGCAACGGCTCCTCGCCCGTCGCCGCGAGAATGCCCGCTTCGAGCAAGCTGATGCCGTCCTCGTTTGGATGGCGCCATCCAAGGACAGCAAGGCAGCAGAAAAACGCACCCATGCCCAGAATGACGAGAGCGAAGATCACCGCCCCTTCCACACGCCTTCGCGCTTCTCGATGAAGGCGGCCATGCCCTCGGCCTTGTCCTCGGTCGCAGCGAGAATCTGGAACAGCCGGCGCTCGTAGATCAGCCCTTGGTCGAGCGTCGTTTCGAAGGCGGCGTTGACCATGTCCTTGTTCACCATCGCAGCCATTGGCGGCATCGATGCGATCAGCGTCGCGGTCTTCACTGCCTCATCGACGAGCGTTTCGTGCGGCACGACGCGCGCAACAAGGCCCGAACGCTCGGCCTCCTCGGCGTCCATCATCCGGCCCGTAAGGCACATTTCCATCGCCTTTGCCTTGCCAATTGCACGGGTCAGTCGCTGCGACCCGCCCATGCCAGGCGCAACGCCAAGCTTGATTTCGGGCTGGCCGAACTTCGCCTTCTCCGACGCGATGATGAAGTCGGCCATCATCGCAAGCTCGCAGCCGCCGCCGAGCGCGAAGCCGTTGACCGCCGCAATCCACGGCTTTCTCACCTTCTTCACGAAATCGCTGGTCCATTTCGAGAAGAAGTCCTCAAGATAGAAATCGGCCGCCGGCTTGTCGGCCATCTCCTTGATGTCGGCACCCGCTGCGAACGCCTTGTCGCCCGATCCGGTGAGCACAGCGCAGCGCTGGCCCGGGTCAGCCTCGAACGCCGCGAAGGCGGCGATCAGCTCGTCGAGCACGCCCGAATTGAGCGCGTTCAGCGCCTGCGGACGGTTCAATGTGACCAGCGTGACCGCGCCGTTCTGTTCCACAACAATGGTTTCGTAGCTCATCTTATTCTCCATCGTTTTCACGCGAGCGGCGTCCATGTCTCTTCAGCCGGCAGCGGCGCAAAGATCGCGTCAATCCATTCGTCGCTCACGGCTTCGGCACTCGGCGGGTTCCATTTCGGGCTGTTGTCCTTGTCGACGATCAGCGCGCGGACGCCCTCGAGGAAGTCGTGCATCTGCACCACGCGGCTGCCGATCGCATATTCCTGCACCATCTCGGCGGCGAAGTCGGGCATCGCCGCGCCTTCGCGAAGCTGGCGGAGCGCGACCTTGCAGGTCTGGGGCGACTTGGTGTTCAGCGCGTCGAGTTCCTTAGCGGCCCACTCGCTTCCGTCCTTTTCCAACGCCGCGAGAATGTCCTCATAGCGATCGCTCGCGAACAGGCGATTGATCTTGTCGATCCGGCCCGTAATCGCGGCAGTCGGCGCGGTAACCGACAGCTCGCCCAATATGCCCCCAATGCGGTCAGGATGCGCTGCTATGCGCTCTTTCGCCTCGGCGACCCGCTCGGAAGGCAGATAGTGGGTCGCAAGACCGAGCGCGAGGCACTCAGCGCCGTCGAGCCGCGCGCCGGTGAGCGCGAGAAAGACGCCGACGCGACCTTCGAGCCGCGGCAGATACCAACCGCCGCCCACATCGGGGAACAGACCGATCCCGGTCTCGGGCATCGCAAAGCGGGTATGCTCGGTCGCGACGCGATATTTCGCCGGCTGCGAAATGCCCACACCGCCGCCCATGGTGATCCCGTCCATGAAAGCGACCACGGGCTTGGGATAGGTGAAGAGCAGATGGTTGAGGCGATATTCGGTGTGAAAGAAGGCGCGCGCCTCCTTGCCGTCCTTCGCGCCGCTCTCGGCGAGCATGCGGATGTCGCCGCCGGCGCAAAAACCCCGGCCCTCGCTGTGGTCGATGATGACCGCCTCGATGGCGGGATCATCGCGCCATGCCACAAGCGCCTCGATCATGGCCTCGCACATCGGCAGGTTGAGGGCGTGGATCGCCTTCGGCCGGTTGAGAGACAGGCGGCCGATGCGGCCCTCCACGGAAATCAGAACATCTTCGGTCATTGGCGCAGCAGGTCCCTTCCCACAATCATCCGCATCACCTGATTGGTCCCCTCGAGGATCGAGTGAACGCGCAGGTCACGCCAGAAGCGCTCGATCGGATAATCCTTCAAATAGCCATAGCCGCCGAAAAGCTGGAGGGCGCGGTCGACCACCGCGCTGCCATTGTCGGTCGCAAGCCGCTTCGCCATGGCCGAGAAACGGGACTTGTCGGGGGCATTCGCGGTGACCTTGGCCGCGGCGAGATAAAGCAAGGCGCGCGCGGCCTCGAGGTCGGTCGCCATGTCGGCGAGCATGAACTGGGTATTTTGGAAATCGGAAATCGGCTGCCCGAACTGCTGACGATCCTTGGTATAGCCAATCGCTTCGTCGAGGCAGCGCTGCGCCCCGCCGAGCGAGCAGGCCCCGATATTGAGCCGGCCCCCGTCGAGCCCCGCCATTGCGAAGCGGAATCCGTCGCCCTCGGCCCCGACGCGATTCTCGACAGGGACCTTCACATTATCGAGGATGACCTGCGCCGTGGGGGAGGCGTTCCAGCCAAGCTTGCGCTCCTTCGCACCGAAGCTGACGCCTTCCATGTCCTTTTCAATGACGAGGCACGAAATGCCCTTGGGCCCTGGCTGCCCGGTGCGCACCATTGTCACATAGATGTCGTTCACCCCCGCGCCCGAGATGAACTGCTTGGTGCCATTGACGACATAGTGATCGCCTTCAAGCTTCGCCGTCGTCTTGAGCGCTGCCGCGTCCGAGCCCGAGCCCGGTTCGGTGAGGCAATAGCTTGCCATCTTGTCCATGGTGACAAGATCGGGGAGGAATTTCGCCTTCACCGCATCGCCGCCAAATCGGTCGATCATCCAGCTCGCCATATTGTGAATGGAGACGAAAGCACTTGTCGCGGGGCAACCATAGGCCATGGCTTCCATGATCAGCGCCGCTTCGAGCCGGCCGAGGCCGATGCCGCCCGATTCCTCGCTGACATAAATCGCCGCGAAGCCTAGCTCCGCCGCCTGCTTGATCACGTCGCGCGGGAAATGTCCCTTTTCGTCCCACTCCGCAGCGTGCGGTGTGATCGCGTCGGCGGTGAATTTGCGGGCCATATCCTGAATGGCAAGCTGGTCATCGGTGAGTTGAAACTGGTCGGTCATGCTCTTTTCTCAATAACGGCCTCGGCCTCGATTTCGACTTTCCATTCGGGACGAAGCAGCGCCGACACGACGACCATCGTCGCGGCGGGGCGGATGTCGCCGAACATTGCGCCATGGGCGCGGCCGACAAGGTCGGCATCGGCGGGGTCGGTAATATACATACGGGTGCGCACGACATCGGCAGGATGGCTGCCGAGCGCGGCGAGTGCTTCGCTGATGATCGCCAGGCAGCGCGCAGCCTGCACGCCGGCATCGCCCACGGTCGAGGAGCCGTCGGGCTCGATCGGCGCGCAGCCCGCGACGTCGATGCGGTTGCCCACCCGAACCGCCCGGCTGTAGCCGTAGACAGGTTCATAAGGGGAGGCGGAACTGTGCGTTTGGCGCGAGCTCTCAACCACAGCTGATCTGCGTGATCTTGTAGGCGTCATCGTACATGACGTTCACCCGGTCCTGGCGATAGTCCATCGTCATCGCGGAGCGCGGCGGGGCCCAGCGCAGCGTACGTGCACCCGCGGCCTTTAGGATCGCGCCGCCCACTTCGGCCGCCGCTGTCTGGCCGACATAGGGCTGCACCGCGTCGGCGTTACAGGTCATTTCGGCGGGCGGCGGAGGCGGCGTTGATCCGGTTGTGGCCTCGCCCGCGGCGCACGCGGCAAGCGGCAGGGCGGCGGCGATTGCGATCCAGCGACTGTTCATCCGATCAACTCCCTCTCATCCATCACCGCTTAGGCGGCGCAGCGCGTATAGCGCATCGGTTCGGCTGCGGCACCCTCGCCATAATCGCGGCGGAACAGCAGCTTGCCGCCGTCCTCGACCGCAAGCAGCATCAGTCGGTCCCATTCCTCGCCTTCGCCGCTGAATTTGTAATCGGCGATGATGCGATTCGCGCTGCGATCGCGCACCCGGGCAAGCTCGCCAGCGGATTCGAAGAAGCGCAGCGTTTTGCCGTCGATTACCAGCGCAGTGAGGTCGCTCCCGCGGGGCGCCGTGCAATCGGCTCCCTTGAGCGCCCAGCGCCCCTGGATCGCCGCCGGAATTGCCTTCTCGCCGCTGCCGATGCCTGGATCGGGCGCGGCGGGAGGCGCCACCGACGGGTCAGGCGTGTAGGCGATGTCCGCGCCCGCCGCTGCCGGCGGGGGCTCCGCCGGTTCAGCGGCGGGCGCCGGCGCCGATCCTTCGGCGGTCTGCGCGGGCTGTTTCTCATCCTGGCCGCCGCTGCACGCGGCGAGCATCAGTAGCGAGGCCGGCATCATCCAACGCATCATCCTTCTTCTCCTTCGGACAGAAGAATGCCTCTGCGACGGCGCGGTTTCATCGCCTGCCCGACCTCTCAGCCCATGGTCGGGATGACGAATGCGTTCGACCCGTCGCCGCCCCCGTCGGGCCAACGCGCGGTGACCGTCTTGATCCTGGTCCAGAATTTGACGCCTTCCATACCGTGCTGGTTGGTGTCGCCGAAGGCCGAGCGCTTCCAGCCGCCGAAGGTGTGATAGGCAACGGGCACCGGGATAGGCACGTTGATGCCGACCATCCCGACATTGACCCGCTGGGCGAATTCACGTGCCGCGTGGCCATTACGCGTGAAGATGGCGACGCCGTTGCCATATTGGTGCCTTGACGGCAGCTCGAGCGCGGTTTCGAAATCAGCGGCGCGGACGATCTGAAGGACGGGGCCGAAAATTTCTTCCTTGTAGCTTTCCATGTCGGGGGTGACATGGTCGAAGAGCGTCGGCCCTACGAAGAAGCCGTCCTCATGCCCCTGAAGCGTGAAACCGCGACCATCGATGACCAGCTCGGCCCCCTCCTCGGCGCATTTCTGGATCCAGCCTTCGACCTTCGTCTTGTGGGCGGCCGAAACAACGGGGCCGTAATGGGCCTCGGCATCGGTGGACACGCCAACGCGCAGCGCCTCGATCGCGGGCACCAGCTTTTCGCGAAGCCGGTTCGCGGTGTCCTCGCCGACCGGCACGACGACCGGCAGCGCCATGCAGCGCTCGCCGGCTGAGCCGAAGGCGGCGCCGGTGAGGTCGTTCACCACCTGGTCGAGGTCGGCGTCGGGCATGACGATACCGTGGTTCTTTGCCCCGCCCATTGCCTGCACGCGCTTGCCGTTCGAGACACCGCGATTGTAGACATAATGGGCGATGTCAGACGAACCGACGAAGCTGACTGCGCCGATATCGGGATGGTCGAGAATCGCATCGACCATTTCCTTGTCGCCGTGCACCACCTGCAAGATGCCCTCGGGCAGCCCCGCCTCGAGCATCAGTTCGCCGAGCCGCACCGGCACGCTCGGATCGCGCTCGCTGGGCTTCAGGATGAAGGCGTTGCCCGTCGCGATCGCTGGGCCGAACATCCACATCGGGATCATCGCGGGGAAGTTGAAAGGGGTTATGCCCGCGCCGATCCCGATCGGCTGGCGCATTGAGTAGACGTCGATGCCGGGGCCGGCACCCTGCGTATATTCACCCTTCAGCACGTGCGGGATGCCGCAGCAGAATTCGATGACATCGAGCCCGCGCTGCACGTCGCCGCGCGCGTCGGCGACAACCTTGCCATGCTCGCTCGCCAGCAGTTCGGCGAGTTCTTCGATATGGGCCTCGACGAGGCGCTTGTAGTCGAACATGACGCGCGCACGGCGCTGCGGATTGACCGCAGCCCAGGCCGGCTGCGCCGCTTTCGCCGCCGCGACTGCCCGGTCGAGGAGCGCCGCGTCGCCGAGCGCCACCGCGGCCTGCACGCCGCCATTGTTCGGATCGAAAACATCGCCCTTGCGCGAGCTGCCGCCGGCACCGCCGACGATATGATGGTCGATCTGTCGCATAATCAAGTCTCCCGAATGTCCTTGCGGTCCGCAACAGACGAAGACCGGGCCGATTGCAAGGGATAGACTTGCAGCATGATGCTGCATATTCGCAGGCCATGGATTGGGACAAGCTGCAATATTTCCTGTCGGTCGCGCATCATGGCACATTGGCGCGCGCCGCGCAGGCCCTGCACGTCGACCCGACGACGGTCAGCCGGCGGGTGAGCAGCCTCGAGGCCGATCTCCAGCAGACCCTGTTCGAACGCGCACCCGCGGGCTTTGCCTTGACCGCGGCAGGGCGTGCCCTTTTGCCGCACGCCGAGGCGATGGCAGCTGCGGCGGCGCGCATTCACCGCGCCGAGGGGCGCTCCGACCTGTCGGGGCAGCTTCGCATCAGCGTCTCCGAAGGCTTCGGAAGCAGCTTTATCGCGCCGCGGCTTGCGGCTTTCGTTGCCGCGCATCCCGAGATCGAGATCGATCTTGTCGCCTCATCGGGCTTTCTCAATCCCTCGCGGCGCGAAGCCGACATGGCGGTGCTGCTCGCGCGGCCGCGCAAAGGGCCGCTCCTGACGCGCAAGCTCGCCGATTACAGCCTTGGCCTCTACGCCCCGGCGGACCGGCCGGACTGGAAGGATGCGGTCGAACGGGCGCCGCTTTCGCGCGCGGGGATCGCCGTGATCGGCTATATGCCCGACATTCTCTATGCGCCCGAACTCGACTATCTGGGCGAGATCGAGCCCGGGCTGCGCGCCACAGTACGCTCTTCCTCGATCCTCGCGCAACGACGCATGATCGCGAGCGGCGCGGGGGTCGGGGTGCTGCCCTGCTTCCTCGCTGCCGAGGACCCCGCGCTGGTGCGCGTGCGCCGCGATCAGACAATCGGGCGCAGCTTCTGGCTCGCACTTCACCGCGACGTCGCGCCGCAGCCGCGGATCCGCGCCTTCATCGACTGGCTCGATGCCCGGGTGCGCGAAGGGCGCGACGTGCTGGTCCCGTCGTAACCCTCGCCATCACGGCGCCGACATTTCGCTCCCAACCGTCACTTGCGCCAGCCGCGGGCTGAGCAGGTGGATCGCGCCGACGGCGAGGAAGTAGACCACGGTGCAGGCCGCAAAAATGATGGTGTAATTGCCGCCCGTCGCGTCAAGAACGAGGCCGGTCGATTTCGCCATGATCATCCCGCCGACCCCGCCCGCGAAGCCGCCGAGACCGATCACCGATCCCACCGCGCGTTTTGGGAACATGTCGGGCGGGATGGTCAGGATGGTCGATGAAAATGCCTGATGCCCCGCAAGCGCGATGCCGATCAGAACCACCGCGAGCCACATATTGTCGAGCCCGGAGACGAAGAGCAAAGGCAGCACGCAGCAACCGGCGCCGAGCATCGTAGCCTTGCGGGCGAAGTTGACGCTGCGCCCGGAATGAATCAGCTTCGAAGACACCCAGCCGCCAATGATGCTGCCGGCGTCGGACAGAAGGTAGATGATGATCATGGGCAGCAGCACGATCTTCAGATCGACGTCATAGGTATCGGCGAAATATTTGGGCAGCCAGAAGAGCATCAGGAACCAGACCGGGTCGGTCAGAAATTTGCCGATCGCAAAGGCCCAGGCCTCGCGCTTGGTGACGACGCGGCCCCAGCCGATCTTTTCCACCTGCTCTGGCGGATCGTGCTCGATCCAGGCAAGCTCGCCCTCGCTCACACGGCCGGTGTCGCGCGGATTGCTGTACTTCCAGAGCCACAGGACGAGGAGGACAACGCCGACGAGTCCCGAGTAGATGAAGGTTTCGCGCCAGTCGAACCCCATCCCCACCATCATCAGCGAGATAGCCGGCGCCGTCAGGATCACGCCAATCGTCGTCGCGCTGTTGACCCAGCCGATCGCATAGGCACGCTCCTTTTGCGGGAACCATTCGCTCGACGCACGAACGACAGCCGGGAAATGCCCGGCCTCGCCGACGCCGAGCATGGCGCGCGCGAACATGAACGAGACGACCGAACCTGCAAAACCGTGGGCGACATGGCCGATCGTCCAGATGGTGATCGCGATCGCGTAGCCGATGCGGGGGCCGAAACGGTCGATCAGCCAGCCCATGAACAGATAGCCAAGGGCGTAGGCGGCCTGGAACGCGGTAACGATGTTGCCGTAGTCGTTCTCCGTCCAGCCGCGATCGTCACCCAGCATCGGCGCGAGGAGGCCGAGCATCGTCCGGTCGATATAGTTGACCGTCGTCGCTGCAAACAGAAGCGCAATGATCGTCCAGCGATAGCGGCCCGCTCGGGGCACCGGCGGCGGATCCGCTGCGTCTGCGAGGCCCTGCGCCATATGTCTCTCCCGTCTTTTCTCTTGATCTGTCTAAAGGCTTTCGATCGTGCAGCCGACGCAAATCTGTCCGTCGAACAGCGCCTCGGCCCGCTGGCCCGGCCGAATCTCGTGGACGCCGGTGATTGCACCGGTCGACACCCATGTGCCGGGTGCGATCGCGATGCCGCGTGCGCGCAATGTGCGGATCAGAAAGAGCGCCGCGCCGAACGGACCGTCGAGCATCGTTTCCATTGTTGCCGCGCCGACGCGTTCCGCGTCGATGCGAAATTCGACCGGCATCGCCAAGAGATCGCGCTCACGCCAGCCTGCAATCGCCGGGCCGAGCACCAGTCCCTTGTTATTGCCATAGTCGGACGCCGTCACCGCGGGCCCATGATCGTTGATCTCGCGAAAGGGCGAGCTTGCAATCTCGATCCCGGTGCGAAGCTCGATAACCAGATCCTTGACCGATTCGAGGTCCCATACGCCGTCGCCGACTTCACCGAGGCAGAGCAGCACTTCCGCCTCGGCCGCCGCGAACCCCTTCTCATAGACGGGCATCGCCGGGCATTCCCCGGCGCTTCCATCGACGATCTCGTCGGCGAAGATGGGACCCGTCAGCCGGTTGTCGCCATAGCGCTCGGCCAGCGGGGCCGCTATCCGCCCGACCTTCCAGCCGCCGATGCGGCGCCCGTCGAGCGCGATCGCTGCGTCCTGGATTGCATAGGCCTCCGCCATCGTCTCGGGCACAACCCCGGGATAAAGGGTAAGCGGTGTCTTTTTGGTGCGCGCGGCGACGAACGCCTTGGCCACATTTTCCTGTTCGTTGGTCGCCCGCATTGTCGTGATTTCCCTTTTCCGTGAAGAGGATCTAAAAGACACCGGTGTCAAAAGCAAGCGAATAGCCATGGCTCCCCGGTTGATTTTGCGCCCGCGAACGCTCACTAGGATTTCGACCGGGCAGGTACTTTCAGGGGGTTTGGCGGCTCGGCGAAGAGAAAGCGGACGATATGGCGGCGCGCACGGGCGGACAGGGCGGCAAACAACCAACCATCAATGATGTGGCGGCGCTCGCGGGGGTTTCCAAAAAGACCGTCAGCCGCGTCATCAACCGCTCCGAATTCATCAGTGAAAAGACGCGGATCGCGGTTCAGAAAGCGATCGAGACGCTGGGCTTCGTTCCCAATCCGCAGGCGCGCGCGCTCGCCTTTCGACGCAATTTCCTGATCGCGCTGCTGCATGACAATCCCAACGCGCAGACCGTGCTGAACTTCCAGCAGGGTGTGCTCGATGCGATCAAGGACAGCGACCTCGCGCTGCTCGTGCGGCCGGTTGATCGCGGGTCCGACAAGATGCTCGACGATGTGCGCACCTTCCTTGAAAAGCAGCGGCCGATCGGCGCGATGCTGCTGCCGCCGATTTCGGAGAACGATGAGCTTGCGAGGCTCTGCGAGGATCTTGGCGTACGCTATGTTCGCGTCGGGTCGGCGCTGCTCGACGATGCGAAGCATTGCGTGTCGTCGAATGACCGGGAAGTGGTCGGCGAAGCGGTGCGACGCCTCATCGCTCTCGGCCATCGGCGAATCGGATTCGTGCGCGGTCCGGCGGGCTTCCGCTCTGCCGCCGAGCGCGAAAAGGGGTTTCGCGAGGCGCTGGCCGACGCGGGGCTGAGCCTTGCCGACGAGCATTATGCGCCGGGCAATTACCGCTACACCGCCGGGATCGAGGCGGGCGAAAAACTGCTCTCGCTCGCCGAGCCGCCGACCGCCATCTTCTGTTCGAACGACGAAATGGCAGCGGGGGTGATGAGCGTCGCGCACGGCAAGGGCATTGCGGTGCCCGGCGAGCTGTCGATCATCGGCTTCGATGATTCACCGACGGCGACGCATATCTGGCCGACGCTGAGCACCGTACGCTGGCCGATCCGCGACATGGGGGTGCGCGCCGCGCGCACGCTGGTTGCCGATTTTCTGGGTCCGAATGCACGCATCCCCGAAGGCGAAAGCCCGGTTCTCGCCTCGACCTTCGTCGAGCGCCAGTCGGTAGCGCCGCCCGCCGGAAAAGCCTAGCGGGCGCCGCGCAGCACCCCGTCAGCCGAGCGCGCGGAAGGTGAAGTTTGAAAAGTGCGCCTCGCCCTCGCCCGCCGAATAGAGGCCGGGCCGGAGCATCAGGAAGCCGCCGCGGACATTGTGGTGGTAGCCTGACACCTCCATGCCGCGGTCGAAGCGTAGCCAGGTTTTTCCGCCATCGCCGCTGGTGTCGTAGGTCACGATATGGCGGTCGTTGGTGACGCGCATCCGCATCCGCCGCCCGTGCGGATTGGCGGGGCGGCCGCGTTCGATGCCATATTGATGGGTGACGAAGCGCTCGGCATCGAAGCCGAGCCCGCAATAGAGACGATCATCGTAGAAGAGGATCAGTCCCGCGGTACCGCCCGCCGCAATCTCGATGTCGCATTCGAAGCGGTAAGCCTGGTCGCCCGCGATCAGGAGCAGCGGCGATGAATCGACCGGCGCAGAACCGCGCCCCTTGAGGATGAGGGCGCCGCTCTCGACCCGGGCACGGCTACGCTCGTCGGGGACGGGGCGGAAGAAATTCCACTTGGCACCGAGATCGAGCGAGGCGAAATCGTCGGAAAGAGCCATGCCGTGCGGCCCCCGGGCGCCGCCTGCAGGCTTGGCGAGCGGCCGCGACAGGTCGCCGCCGGTCATTCGGAACCAGCCGTCGGCCGTCCATTCGACCGGATCGAGCAGGGTCTGCCGGCCAAGTGTCCAGAAGCCCGCCTCATAGCCATGATAGACGCTCCACCAGTCGCCCGCCGGGCCTTCGACGAGCGTCGCATGGCCGCGCGACCACCATGTCTCGCCGGGCGACTGCGTACGGACGATCGGATTGTGAGGACAGTTCTCCCACGGCCCGTGAATCGAACGCGAGCGCGCCGCGATCACCATATGTCCCGTAGGTGGCCCCGCGGTCCCGCCCACTGCGGTGATCATGTAGAACCAGTCTCCGTGCCGCAGGGTTTTCGGCCCTTCGGGCGAGAATCCCTCGACCACCCAGTCGGCGGGATAATGCCAGGGGTCATAGACATGCTCGGGCTCGCCCATGCGGCGAAGCCCATCGTCCGACAGGCGCACCCGGTCGCCGCCCGACAGAAAGAGCCAGCGCGACCCGTCCTCGCCGACCGCATGGCCGGGGTCGATGTGGTTCGGCAGATCAAGGTCGACGGGCTCGCTCCACGGCCCCTCGATGCGCTCGGACCAGATGACCCAGCTTGTGTTCGGATCCTTGGTCGGGATGTAGAGATAATAGCGCCCGCCGTGCTTGCAGAGTTCGGGTGCCCAGACCGATCCGATATTGCGAGTGAGCGCGGGTCCGAGCGGACGCCAGTTCACGAGGTCGCGCGAATGCCAGATGACGAGCCCCGGATAGGAATCGAAGGTCGAGAAGGTCATGTAATAATCGCGCCCCTCCTTCAGAATCGAAGGGTCGGGATGATCGCCGGCCATGACCGGATTGAGAAAACGCCCATCGCCAAGATCGGCCTTGCGCTGGCCGTCGAGCCCGCGCGCCCATCGCGCCGGCGCGGTCGGAGGACAGGATGGCGGGTGCACCTTTTCTGCCGCATGCCCGGCCCCGGGCACGAACGGCGAGCCGAGGAGACCCGCCCCCGCCAGCTTGATCATGTCGCGGCGACCCGTCACATTTCCTCCGAGAAAAAAGGGCCCGGCCCTGCACATGACAAGACCGGGCCTCGAGGGGGGATAATCTTCGAAATAATCAGATCTTGAACCGCGCCCCGAACAGGAAAGTGCGGCCATAGTGATTATTCTCGTAATTGCGGTTCGCGAAGATGTCGTTGAAGCGATAGCGATAATCGTCGGTCAAATTGGTGCCCTCGATCGACAGTTCGATCTGCTCGGTCAGCGCGTAGCGGATCGAGGCGTCGAGGTTGAACGAGCTGCCATAGCCTTCGAAGATATTGTTGTTGCCGCTCGTGCTGTCGTTGTAGCCCGAACGCCACGCGGCCGAGGTGCGCACCGAAAGCTTGCCATCATCATAATAGACGGTCGCGTTCCACGCCCGCTTGGCAAGGCCAAGCAGAGGCTGAGTGTAGGTGCCGTTGGGCTGGGCCTCCAGCCTGTTCGTGACGGGATTATAAGCCAGCGGCCCCGAGATGCTGTAGTCGACATCGCTCTTCACGAAGGTCGCGTTCCCGAGCACGCCGAAGTGACGAAGCGAGTCCGAAAAGACCGAGAAGGGCAGCTGCAGCGAGAATTCGACGCCCTTCAGGTTCGCGCCCGGGCCGTTGCCGGTAGTGCGAAACTCGAACTGGCGGTTTGGATCGCTTCCGCCGACCACCGCGTCATAGGCGGGGGTGCCCGGCGTGAGGAGCGAGAGCGGCAGTCCGCTCGAGGCATAGGTGCCCTGCAGCGAGGTCGAAATCGGGAAGCTTTCGATATCCTTGGCGAACAGAGCGACCGAGGCGATCGCCCCCGGCGCGAAATACCATTCGACCGCAAGGTCGAACGTCGTGGCGCGATAGGGGTCGAGGAAGGGATTGCCCGAGGTGATGCGAAAGTTGAACTGATCGACCGAGCCTCCCGGAGTCAAGCTGCCGAGCGTCGGCCGCGTGATGACCTTTGCAATCGCGCCGCGCAGGATGATGTTGTCGGTCGGGTGGAGGTTGAGGTTGAACGACGGCAGCCAGTCGTCATAGGTCCGATCGACCGTGACGAAGGTGCCGCTGGTGAAGCCGGACGAGCTCTGCTCGGTCTTTGCATAGCGTACCCCGGCGTTGCCGGTGAGCCGCATACCGAGAAGCTCGGTCTCGAACTCGGCCATGAACCAGCCGCCATAGGTTTTCTCGGTGACCGCGCGCTGCTCGCCCTCCTGAAGCACCGCGGGGCGGCCATAGAGGTCGATGAGTTCCGTCCCGGCGGCGAGGTCGGGGACGATCCAGGCGTTGGTGTTGCCCGAAGGCTGACCCGCTTTGCCGAGTTCGAATAGCTCGGCAATGTCGGGCGTGACGGGAAGCCCGCCGGTTCCTGGCGCGCAGGTAAAGGCCGCGCAATAGGTGCTGTCGCGGCGATAACCGACCGTGTCGAAGTCGAACTGACGATAAAAACCGCCGCCGAGCATCTTGAAACGATCCGCAACGTCCCACTCGAAATCGGCGGCGAAGGTCTTGAACTTGTTGGTGAGGAAGGATGGGCGATCGCGGAATTCGGCGAGCTCGAACGCGGCGGGATCGTCGATCCCCGCCCCAAAGCTCAGCAGCGGGAACTTGTTGTTCGTATAATCATAATGATAGCCGGTTGCGTCGGTGTCGTCGAACGCGAGCGTCGTCTCGATCGGAATGTCGGCCTTCGACTTCGAAAAGCCGCCGAGCAAATTGAGCTTGAACGTGTCGGTCAGCCGCTGCTCAAGTCGCGCCGAGAGCTGATAGAATTTGGTCTCGCTCTCGCGCGAATAGCGTTCGGTACGGACATAGACATTGTCGAGATCGGCCGAGACGAGATTGTTGTTCGCATCGATCACATAATTGGAGACATCGATGCCGCGCTCGTTGCTGCGCAGCAGCACCTCTCCCCAATATTCGTCCCGCGTTTCCTTGAAGGTCGAATAGAGGCCGTCGACCGAGATTTTGGTGTTCTCGCTCGGTTCGAACTGAATCGATGCCGTTGCACCGAGGCGCTCGCGGTCGTGGCTGACGAGGCCGTAGCGCGGAATGCGCGGATGGAAGGCCTCGGCGACCTCGACGCACGCGTCGGAGGGATTGGCGACAAAGTTCGACCCCGTCATACAGGTGACGCCATCGACACTGCGGAAGGGCGATTGCGCCCAGCGGACGCTGTTGTTGCCAAGTTCGAGCGTCGTATAGTCCGACCAGGCGATCGAGGCCGAGATGCCAAAGGTCCTGTCGGCGTTGGTCCAGCCGATCAGCCCAGCGAGACGCGGGTCGACATCCTTCGACAGATCATTGTAGCGTGCCTGCGCCGAAGCAACGAGGGTTAGTCCCTCCTTGCCGCCAAGCGGATTGCCGGTGTTGAGATCGACGACGGCACCGAGCGATCCTTCGTCGAGCGAGGCCGAGGCGGTCTTGTGGACCACGAGCGAGGTGAAGAGTTCCGAGGCGAAGACGTTGAAGTCGAAGGCGCGGTCGCGGTTCGCTGACGCGCCGTCAGTCGACGTCGCGATCGTCTCCATGCCGTTCAGGCGAACACGCGTGAACTGCGCGCCGAGACCGCGCACCGTAATCGCACGGCCTTCGCCAGCATCGCGCTGGATCGAGATGCCCGGGATGCGCTGGAGCGATTCGGCAAGATTCTGGTCGGGGAATTTCGCAATGTCCTCAGCGACGATCACATCGACTGCCCCGGTCGAATTGCGCTTCTGGTCGAGCGCCTTGTCGAGCGATGCCCGGAAACCCGTGACGACGATTTCGTCTGCGGGCACGGCGTCCTGCGCGAAGGCGGGTGCAATTGCCAAGGCGGCGAGCGAAGCGCCGCAGGCCAGTCGGGTCAGGGTGCGCACGCCCCGCATTGCGTTCACTGTCATCGTCATTCCTCCCAATCGCAGTGCACTCCCTCGCTTGGCAAGGCAATGACACCGGTTACTTTGCTGGACGATACCCATCGGCCCGATGGCCGTCCGTAACTGCTCAGAGAGTTCGCGAAATCGCGCCGCCCGCACGGATGCGGCCGGCCCGGGGCGCCCTCTCCCCTTCTCTTTCATTTTTATCGCCGGTTTAGGTAACCGGTGTCAAAAATGATTGAAGGATATCGCGGCCTATGTCAAGACCCCTTCGCGATGCGTGATGAGGGAGAGACTCGATGCTGAAAAAGCTGTTGTTCGCCGCGCTCATGATAGCGCCGATCTTGTCCGCCAGTCCCGCCCCTGCGGCCGATCCGGCGGGAGGGGCCTTCCCCGGCGCGGTCGGACCAGCAGCGGCAACACCCGGCGGACGCGGCGGCAGAATCATTCGCGTCACAACGCTCGCGCCCGACGGGCCCGGCTCGTTCAAGGCGGCTCTCGAGGCGAAGGGCCCGCGCATCGTCGTCTTCGAAGTCGGCGGCGTGATCGACATGGGGCGCAACACGCTGACGATCACCGAGCCTTATCTGACCATCGCCGGCCAGACTGCCCCGGGGCCCGGCATCACGCTGATCCGCACCGGCATAGATGTGAAGACCCACGATGTGATCATACGCCATTTGCGTGTCTACACGGGCGTCGACGCCCAGCCCAAGCGAAGCGGGTGGGAGGCTGACGCCCTATCGACGGTCGGCGCGTACAATGTTGTGGTCGATCACTGCACCTTCCTGTGGGCAATCGACGAGAACATGTCCGCCTCGGGTCCGCGCTTCGAGGGCACCACGCTCGCCGAATGGCGTAAGAATACGAGCCACAACATCACCTTCTCGAACAATCTCGCCGCCGAGGGTCTCGCTAACGCGAGCCACCCCAAGGGGGAGCACAGCAAGGGCTCGCTAGTCCACGACAACACCACCGGCATCGTCTTCTATCGCAATATCTGGGCGCATAATGTGGAGCGCGCGCCGCTGGTGAAGGGCGGGGCGCAGGTGCTCATGATCAACAATCTGATCTACAATCCGGGGCACCGCGCCGTGCATTATAATCTGATGAACCTCGAATGGGTGGGTCACGATTATGTGACAGGAGAGATTAGCGCGATCGGGAACGTCATGCGCGGCGGCAACGATACCGACGAGGGATTGCCCTTCCTGATGCTCGGCGGAGATGGCGACCTGCAATTCTACGGCGAGGACAATATTGCGGTCGACCGCCACGGCAACCCGCTTCCCGAATTCGGCCGTTATGGCGAAACGCGCGCCGAGCTCGTTCGCGCCAAGGCCCCACTCGCACCGGTCGCGGGCCACGACATATTGCCGGCACGGGGCGTCGAAACCTCGTTGCTCGCGGCCGCAGGCGCGCGGCCCTGGGCGCGCGACGCCGAGGAGATCCGCATCCTCTTCTTTATCGCCGAAGGACGCGGCGACATCATCGACGACGAGAAGGAGGTCAGTGCCTATCCGAAGGTCCAGCCCCCTGTGCGCGCCCCCTTCCTCGAGGCCGAGTGGGATCTGGCGACGATGGAACCGAAATCGGGCCGCTACCCCGGGCAGACAGCGCCAATGCCGCAGGAACATCTGTCGGCGCGCGATCTCGACTCGCGCGGGGGCGTGAAATGAGCGCGCTGCTCGCCCTGTTGCTCACAGGCGGCGGCGCAGCGCCGGCGCCTGCTCCTGCAATGGTCGTAATCGACGAGGCTGCGACGGTGCGCGAGGAAGCACCGCCGCATGGCGCGATGGGGATGTCGACCGCATGGCGGATCAGCGACGCCGTCCCGGCCCCGCGCAGCTTCGAATTCAGGAAGCGCGCGCTGCACGTCGGCGCGGCCATCGGCGTGCACCTCATTGCCCACGACGAGATCTATTATGTCGTCTCGGGCACGGGAATCGTCCATTCGGATGGCGAGGAGAAGGCGCTGAGGCCCGGCATGGCTGCATGGCTCTCCAAGGGCGCGAAGGTCGGCATCCGGCAGACGGGAAGCGAACCGCTGGTGGTGATCGTCGCCTATCCGAACCCGCCGGAAGCCGGACAATGACGCTCGGTCGCCGGAGCCTGCTCGCTGCGGGGCTTGCGCTCCCCGTCGCATCGGTGGCTGCCGCGGGTACGAAGGAGGTCTGGACGCGGCCCGCTGGCCTCGCGCCCGATGCCAGTATCGCCCTCTGGCCCGGCCGCCATCTCGCTTGGCCCACGCGACTTACCGAGCGCGTCGTGCAGCGCAGCGAGGAGACACAGGCAAGCGACCGGATGATCGAGCATGTCGTCCGGCCCAGGCTCGACATCTTCCGTCCGGCAAAGCCCAACGGCGCGGGGGTGATCCTCGCCCCCGGGGGCGGCTATCGCTATGTCGTGATCGACAAGGAGGGCTATGAGCTTGCGCGCTGGCTCGCGGCGCGAGGCGTCACCGCCTACGTGCTCTTCTATCGTCTTCCAGGCGACGGCTGGGAAAATGGCGCCGACGTCCCGCTCGCCGACGCGCAGCGCGCGATGCGGCTGGTGCGCAGCCGCGCAGGCGCGGACGGGATCGATCCCGCACGCGTTGCTTTCGGCGGCTTTTCGGCGGGCGGCCATGTCGCAACCAGCCTGCTCACACGCTTCGATACTCCCGTCTATGCAGCGATTGACGCCGCCGACGCGCTACCGGCACGTCCCGACCTGCTCGCCGGCATCTATCCCGTGGTATCGATGGACCCCGCGATCGCCCATCCGGGCAGCCGCGAGAAACTGCTCGGCGCGAGCCCCGATGCGGCGCGGGAGACGCTCTACTCGCCCGAGCGTAACGCGCGTCCCGACCAGCCGCCCCTGTGGCTGGTCCACGCCGAGGATGATCAAATCGTCAAGGTCGAGAACAGCCTGCGGCTGCGCGATGCGGCGCGCAAGGTCGGGGCTCCGTGCGAAACCCATATCTTCGAGCGGGGCGGGCATGGCTTCGGGCTGATGAAGGCGGCGGGACTGCCGGTGGCCACCTGGCCCGAGCTGCTGTGGAACTGGCTGGAAAGCCACCAGATTGTCTGACACTACGGCAGAATTCGCTGGGAAGCGAAGCAAGGCCAGACGCTGTCACGTCCCGGGCTGGACATAGGGTACCCGCGCGAAGAGCTCGCGTTCGAAGCGGCGCGGATCGCTTTCCAAACGGCTTTGCGCGTCGAAAATCATCGTCTGCCGCTTTGGTAGGTCATAGGCCGGCCAGCCCGGATCGCCGGTGCGCGCGAAGCGGACGAAAGCCTCCATCACGATATCGCTCATCGCCTGCTGCCCGGGCGTCGGGTGAGGGATGGTCCCAAAGCTGAGGCCGATATCGTCGGTGTGCTTGGCCGCTTCGAAATCAAGCTGGTAGACGAACGCGGGCGCCCCGGCCCGTGCGCGAGCCTCGGCCTCCTCGACCTGCCCGCGCCAGCTTCGCGCCGCGGTGACGATACGGTGGAAAAGTTCGAGCGGCGGCGCGTCCGGATAGCGAGCGCGAAACTGTTCCACCACCCATTCGGGGTGAATATCCACGCGCATCTCGGGCGCGATCCGCGCAGCGAGGTTTCCGAAATCCAGTCCCGCAAGGGGCTTGCTGTCCGGCGCATAGAAAGCGCGGGTTTCCATCACCGCATTGCCGAGCATCATCGGAATGCCGAGCGATTGGGGCGCGGCATCGGGCCAGAAAGGATGGCGCTTCAAATGCACCATATCGAGCACCGGTCCCATATAGACCCCGCCGCCGAGGATCGGGTCGGTCGCCGCGAGCGCCGCGACCAGCTGCTCGACCGGCGCTGTCACGGGGTCGACGTTCGGGCCCAGCTCGCCGAGAAAAGCCTTGGCGCGCCGTGTGGCGTTCAAGGGCCCCGAGGCGGTAACCTGCTGCCCGCTCATCGTGATCGCCTTGTGGAAAAGCCCTTTCGCCTCGGGCATCGCCATCAGCGTCGCGATCTTGGCGCCCCCGCCCGACTGGCCAAAGAGGGTGACATTGGCGGGGTCGCCGCCAAAGGCGGCGATGTTGCGCTGGATCCACTGCAACGCCACGATCAGGTCGAGCTGTCCCGCATTGCCGCTGTCGGGAAAACGCGAGTCGAGGCGCGCAAGATAGAGATAACCAAGCGCGTTGAGCCGGTGATTGACAGTGACCACCACCACCTCTCCCCGCGCCGCGAGACGGGCGCCGTCGTTGATGGGGTCGGTGACGCTCCCGGCCGAATAGGCGCCGCCGTGAAAATAGACCATGACGGGGCGCTTCGCGTCGGCGCGCATCGACGGCGTCCAGACGTTGAGGAACAGGCAATCCTCGGACTGCGGCTGGTAGCGGTTCCCGCGCTGGGGACAGGCGTGGCCAAAGCCGCCCCCGTGCTGCTCGGCGCGCAGGACTGGAACCGGCGCCCGAAAGCGTCCGGCGCGCGCGTAGCGGATGCCAGGATAGAAGCAAAGGCGGGCGCCCTTTTCGCCCGTACCGAGGCTTCGATAAGCCCCATCGGGTGCGCTGACGACGTCCGGTCCCGATCCTGCCCTCGCCGTTTGCGATGCGGCAGCGATCAGCAGGCCCGCCGCGCTGCCGAGCAGCGCGCGGCGGCTGACGCCTTCAGCGGCGGACATCGAGCCCCCCGCGGTGGAAGGCGTCGATGTCGGCCGGCCCGAAGCGGCTTGTATCGCCCGGGAGCGAGTGCTTGAGGCAGGTAAGCGCGAGGCCGGTTTCGGCCATCATCTTTGCATCGCCCCCGCTCAGGTGCGCGTGGAGCACCCCCGCGGCAAAGGCGTCGCCGGCGCCGATACGATCGACGATACCGGTGACGTCGACCTCGCCGGTCTGGTGCGCGCCGCTGCGCAGGTCGACACGCGCCGCGATGCGGTGGTGGTCGGCGGTGAGCGTGTGGCGCGCCGTCGAGGCGATGATCCGGAGTTCGGGAAAGGCGGCGAAGCCTGCCTCGGCCGCCTCGCGCCGCCGGTCCTCGCCGTTGCCGCTAAAGGACCGACCGAGCACCAGCGCGAGGTCGCGATGGTTGCCGAAGAGGATGTCGGCGATGCCGATGAGCTCGGACAGGATAGCGCGCGGGTCGCTGTCCCACGCGTCCCACAGCATCGCGCGGTAATTGCCATCGAAGCTGACAGGCACGCCGTGCCGCTTTGCCGCGCGCGCTGCCGCCAGCGCCGCCTCGGCCGACCGAGGGCCGAGCGCCGGGGTGATGCCCGAGAGGTGAAGCAGGCGCGCGCCGCCCAGCAGTTGATCGAAGTCATAATCCGCCGCGCTGCTCGCAGCGAAGCTCGACCCGGCGCGGTCGTAGACAATTTCCGATGCGCGCAGGCCCGCGCCGACGCTCAGGAAATAAAGCCCCATGCGCCCTGGATGAATGGTGACGGCGGTGCAATCGACATGCGCGCCGCGCACCGCCGCCACGGCACCGCGACCCAGCGCATTTGCAGGAATTTTGCTGATCATCGCGCAATCGTGGCCAAGATGCGCAAGCCCGATGGCGACATTCGCCTCGGCGCCGCCCACATGCAGCGCAAGCGATGGCGACTGCATGAGCAGTTCATTGCCAGGCGCGGTCAGGCGGATCAGCAGTTCGCCGAAGAAAACCAGCTTTCCCATATCCACTCCGCTCGCCCTCGGCTCATCGAAGGATCGTTCTTCCTGTCGGTGCCGCGAAGGGGAGTGGGCTTGGTCACGCACCATGGACGGCCCGTCGGCGCTTATCGGGCGAGCCAGCCGCCGTCGACGGCAAGGATATGACCCTGGACATAATCTGAGGCGGACGCTGCCAGGAAAACCGCAGCGCCGCCGATGTCGGCAGCGTCGCCCCAGCGCCCCGCGGGGATGCGCTCGAGGATCTGACGGTTGCGCGTCTCGTCGGCCTGCAATGCGGCCGTGTTGTTGGTCGCAATATAGCCTGGCGCGATCGCGTTGACCTGAATGCCCTTCGCTGCCCATTCGTTGGCGAGCAGCTTGGTGAGCCCGCCCACCCCCGATTTGGACGCCGTATAACTCGGCACGCGGATGCCGCCCTGGAAGGTCAGCATCGAGGCGATGTTGATGATCTTGCCGCTGCCGCGCGCGATCATGTGCCGGCCCACCGCCTGGCAAAGGAAGAAGACTGTCTTCAAATTGGTGTCCATCACCGCGTCCCAGTCGGCCTCGGTGAAGTCGACCGCATCGGCGCGGCGGATGATGCCGGCATTGTTGACGAGGATGTCGATGCGGCCGAATGCGCCGAGCACCGCGTCGACGAGCGGCTGCACCGCAGCGAGGCCCGAGAGGTCGGCCGCAAAATTGTCTGCCTTGCGGCCAAGCGCGCGAACCTTGTCGACCGTCTCGATTGCCGGCGTACGGCCCGCGGCCGCGATATCGGCCCCCGCCCCGGCGAGGGCGAGCGCGATCCCCTGCCCGATCCCCGTGTTCGCACCGGTGACCAGCGCGACCTTTCCCTCCAGGTTGAACATGCCGACCATCACTTCAGCTGACAGATGTCGAGAACATTCATGTCGGTATAGTCGAGATTCTCGCCGCCCATCGCCCAGATGAAGGCATATTTCTTCGTCCCTGAACCCATGTGGATCGACCAGGGTGGGCTGATGACCGCCTCTTCGTTCGCGATCACGATGTGCCGCATGCTCTCGGGCTCGCCCATATAATGGAAGATGCGGTCATTCTCTTCGGGAAGGTCGAAGTAGAGATAGATCTCGCTGCGCCGATCATGAAGGTGCGGCGGCATGGTGTTCCACACGCTGCCCTCTTCGAGCACGGTGAGGCCGAGCAGCAACTGCGCGCTTTCGCACACCCCCGGAATGACGAGCTGATAGATGGTCCGCTGGTTCGAGTTGGCAAGGTCGCCGCGCGCGAGCGGGTTGGCTTCATCGAGCGTGATATGCCGCAGCGGGCAGACCTTGTGCGCCGGAAGCGAGGCGAGATAGAAGCGCGCGCCCTCCCCCTCGAACGTCACCTCCTTCGACCCCATCGGGATGTAGAGACATTCCTTGTTGTTCATCTCGAAGCGCTGGCCATCGACGCTGATTGCGCCCCGGGTGCCGATATTGACCGCGGCCATCTCGCGCCGCTCGAGGAAAGGATGGCCCGCTGCCGACGCCGGCTCGCTCTGCACGGGAAGCGTCAAGGCCCCGCCCATGGGCACCGCTCCCCCGATGACGAAGCGCTCGTTGTGCGAATAGTTGAGGTTGATCCTCCCCTCCTCGAACATGCCCGTCACGAGATAGCGCGCGCGAAGCTGATCGTTCGACACATCCTCCATCATTTCGGGATGGGTGGCGTGATAGGTCTTGGCGAACATGATCGGCATCCTTGAGCTGAATAATAGGGCTGGCTTTCTGGCTAGCTCCAATGGTAACCGGTGTCAACGTCTGCGGCGGCCGGGCGGCAGGCCCCCCGGAAAATTGTCGTAATTTGTCGCAAATGGCCTAATCCGCTTGCCAGCGCAGGCTCGATGCGGTGAATAGGATGAAAGCCCCCGCCCTTCCCCCGCGGATCGACACGAGACAACCGATGATGCCTAAACAGAGGCCGCTGCTCCTGACCGGAGCCCTGTGCGCCGCGATATTGTCGCTGGGAGCCTGCGCGGACGGGGACGAGCAAGGCGGCCGCGATCGCGGCGCACCCGAGGTCGGCTACGTCATCGCCGCGACCTCGGCGGTTCCGGTTACCACCGAACTTGGCGGGCGCACGGTCGCCTTCGAGACGAGCGAAGTACGCCCCCAGGTGAGCGGACTGATCCGCCGGCGCCTGTTCACCGAGGGCGGGTCCGTGCGGGCGGGCCAGCCTCTCTTCCAGATCGACCCCAGTCTCTACCGTGCAGCGGTCGACCAGGCCGAAGCCAATCTGGCGAGCGCGCGGGCGAGTGCTGCGGCGGCTGAAGAGAAAGCGAAGCGTTTCGAGCCGCTCGCCAAGATGCAGGCCATCGCCGAGCAGGATTATACCGACGCGCTCGCCGCGGCGCGGGTCGCGCGCGCGAGCGTCGCCCAAAATGCCGCAGCGCTCGAAACCGCGCGGATCAATCTGCGCTATACGACGATCGCCGCTCCGATCAGCGGTCGCATCGGCCGCAGCCTTGCGACACCCGGCGCTCTGGTAAGCGCAAGCCAGACCCAGCCGCTCGCGGTGATCCAGCAGCTCGACCCTATCTATGTCGACATGCAGCAGTCGAGCGCCGAACTCACCGCACTTCGGCAGTCGCTCGCGAGCGGCGGCACGCAGCCGGGGAGCACGGCCGTACGCCTGAAACTCGAGGACGGCAGCGATTATGGATTCGCGGGCACCGTCCAATTCTCCGAAATGACGGTCAACGAAGCGACCGGGACGGTGACGCTGCGCGCGCGCTTTCCCAACCCGAAGGGACTGCTCCTGCCCGGCATGTTCGTGACAGCGCTGTTCAACCAGGCGATCGAGCCCAATGCGGTCCTTGTCCCGCAGCAGGCCGTCCAGCGCGATTTCGACGGCAGCGCGTTTGTTTATCTTGTGGGCAAGGACAACAAGGTCGTGCGGCGCAAGGTCGACACCAAGCGGACGGCGGGCACGAATTGGGTCATTTCGGCAGGGATCAAGGCCGGCGACCGGATTATCACCCAAGGCATCGGCAATCTCCGGTCGGGGATGCCCGTTCGACCGGTCCCGGCCTCCAGCGTGCAGCGGATCGGGGCCGCCGGCCGCGAGGCCGCCCAGGGTAAATAGCCCGCATGTCGCGCATTTTCATCGACCGCCCGATCTTCGCCTGGGTGCTGGCGATCATCGTGATGCTCGGCGGGCTGGGCGCGCTTTTCTCGCTGCCGATCGAACAATATCCCGATATCGCCCCGACGCAGGTCAATATTCGCGCGAGCTACCCCGGCGCATCGGCCGAAACGATCGAGAACAGTGTCACGCAGGTGCTTGAACAGCAGCTGACGGGAATCGACGGCCTTCTTTATTTCAGCTCGCAGTCGAGCTCGCGCGGGCAGGCGAGCATTACCGCGATCTTTGCCAAGGGAACCGATCCCGATATCGCCCAGGTCCAGGTCCAGAACCAGATCAGTTCGGCGCTCTCACGCCTGCCCGAGCAGGTCCAGAGCCGGGGGGTGAGGGTCACCAAGTCCAATTCGGACACGCTCTTGATGGTGGCGGTGTTCGACACCACCGACACGCGCTCGAACCAGGATGTATCGGACTATCTGACCTCGAACATTCAGGACCCGCTGTCGCGCGTCGACGGCGTCGGCGACGTCAATGTCTTCGGTGCGCCGCACGCGATGCGTATCTGGCTCAATCCGCAGCGGCTGGCAGCCATGTCCCTGATGCCCGGCGATGTGGTCAACGCCATCAACGCCCAGAACAGCGAGGTCGCTGCCGGCGACGTCGGCGGGCTGCCCGCGCCCAAGGGCCAGATGCTCAACGCAACGGTGACCGCGCAGTCGAAGCTGCAAACCCCCGAGGAGTTCGAGAATATCGTTCTCAAGACACTGCCCGACGGGTCGACTGTGCGGATCAAGGATGTCGCGCGGGTCGAACTGGGTGCTGAGAACTACAGCGTCATCACCCGCGTCAACGGCCATCCCGGAGCCGGCATGGCGATCTCGCTATCGCCCGGGTCCGACGCGCTCAAGACCGCCGAACTCGTCAAGGCGCGGATGGAAGCGCTCGCGGCCGACATGCCCGAAGGGCTCGACTATGCCTATGCGAATGATTCGACCGACTTCATCAAGCTTTCGGTCAGCGAGGTGCAGAAGGCCTTGTTCGAGGCGATTCTGCTCGTCGTCATCGTCATGTTCATCTTTCTGCAGAGCTGGCGCGCGACACTGATCCCCGCCATCGCGGTGCCGGTCGTCCTGCTCGGCACCTTCGCCATCTTCTATATCGCGGGTTTCAGCATCAACACGCTGACGCTGTTCGGGCTTGTGCTCGCGATAGGCTTGCTGGTCGACGATGCGATCGTGGTGGTCGAGAATGTCGAGCGGTTGATGGAAGAACATCCTGACATGACCGCGCGCGAGGCAACGATCCGGTCGATGCAGGAACTGCAGATCGCACTGGTTGCGATTGGCCTGGTGCTGTCGGCAGTGTTCCTGCCGATGGCCTTTTTCGGCGGCTCCACCGGAGTCATCTATCGCCAATTCTCGATCACGATTGTCTCCGCGATGGGTCTGTCGGTACTGGTCGCGCTCGTACTGAGCCCCGCGCTCACGTCGACGCTGCTCAAGCCCAGGACGCAAGCTGTGCAAGGCGCGCGCCGACGCTTTCCGCGCTTTCAGGAGATGCTCGAGCGCGCGAAGCATGGCTTCAACACGCGCTTCGACCGGGCGAGCGACAGCTATGCGCAAAGCGTGGCCAAGGTCGTCGCGCGCAAATGGCTGTTCCTTGCGATCTATGCCCTCGCCCTTGCGCTGCTCGTGCTGCTCTTCCTGCGCCTGCCCGGAGGCTTCCTGCCCAACGAAGACCAAGGGCGCGTGGCCGTTCAATTCCGCCTGCCAGCCGGCGCGACGCAGGAACGTACGCTCGAAGTGCGCGATGCGGTCGAAAAATATCTGCTGACCCAGGAAAAGGCGAACACGCAAGCCCTGTTTCTGATCGCCGGCGGCGGAGGCGGCGGGGCGTCAGGACAAAACACCGGTCAAGGCTTCGTAAACCTGGTCGAATGGGACCACCGGCCGGGCCCCGAGAACACCGCCGACGCCATCGCGCAGCGCGCGCGCGCAGCGCTTTCGGGGCTGCGCGACGCACAGATTTTCGCGCTGGTGCCGGGCGCGGTGCGCGGTCTTGGCGACACGTCGGGCTTCACGATGGAATTTCAGAACCGCGGTGGGCTAAGCCGCGAGGAATTTGCTGCGGCGCGCGATAAGTTGCTTGCGATGGCGAACGCCAATCCCAGGCTTCAATCGGTACGGCTGAGCGACCTGCCCGACGTCGCAACGCTGAAGGTCGACATCGATACCCAGCGGCTGACCGCCTATGGGCTCAGCAACAATGACGTGAACAACACGCTGTCGACCGCATGGGGCGGGCGCTACGTCAACGACTTTATCGACAAGGGGCGGGTCAAGCGCGTTTATGTGCAGGGCGACGCCCCATATCGGGCGAGACCCGAGGATCTTGCCCAATGGTATGTGCGCTCGTCGGATGGCGGGATGTCCCCTTTTTCCGCCTTCTCGCGTATCGGCTGGTCGACGACGCCGAGCAGCACCTCGCGCTTTCAGGGCGTTCCCGCCTATGAAATCTCGGGCCAGCCGGCTCCGGGCACCAGTTCGGGCGAGGCGATGGATCTCATGGAGCAAATGGCCGCGCAGATTCCGGGCACGAGCGTCGCCTGGGCCGGTTCTTCCTATCAGGAACGTCTGTCCTCGGGGCAGGCTCCGCTCCTTTACGGATTGTCGCTGCTCGTCGTCTTCCTTTGCCTTGCCGCGCTTTATGAAAGCTGGTCGATCCCCGTCGCGGTGCTGCTCGTCATTCCGCTGGGGCTGGTCGGTGCCGTGCTTGCGGTCAGTCTGCGCGGGCTCGAGAACGACGTCTATCTGCAGATCGGCCTTTTGACCACGATGGGCCTCGCGGCGAAGAATGCAATCTTGATGATCGAATTCGCCGAGCAGCAGGAGCGACAAGGCAAGCGCGTAATCGAGGCGGCGATTGCCGCGGCCAAGATCCGCCTGCGCCCCATCCTGATGACGAGCTTCGCCTTCATCTTCGGCGTATTGCCACTCGCCCTCGCGACCGGCGCCGGCGCGAACAGCCGCGTCGCGATCGGTACCTCGGTAATCGGCGGAATGCTGACCGCGACGCTGCTCGCGATCTTCTTTATCCCGCTCTTTTTCGTCCTCGTGCGGCGCGGGGTGCGCGGCGGGATCGCGGCGCTTCGCGAGCATTTTGGCAGCAGCTCCGGCTCGCAAGAGATGCCGGCATGACGCGCACATATCTCGCGCTGATTACCGCGCCGCTCCTTCTTGCGGGCTGCTCACTCGCACCCAGGACAGTCCTTCCTGCGCCCCCGGTGCCGCAAAGCTGGCCGGTCGGGGACGCTTATCTGCTGCAGAGCGAGGCGGCGCTGCCCGTCCTCACCTATACGCAGGTTTTCACCGACCCCAGGCTGCAGGCGCTTATCGAGCAGTCGCTTGCGAACAACCGCGACCTGCGCGCCGCTTTTGCCAACGTCGCCGCGGCGCGCGCGCAGGTCCGGGTAACGCGGTCGGCGCAATTTCCTGCGGTCGGTGTCTCCGCTGGGGCAGGCTATTCGGATCGGGGGGATGGTGCGGGAAGCGCGGACTTTTCTCTGCAGGGCGGGGTTACCGGATTCGAGCTTGACCTCTTCGGACGCCTCGCAAGCGCAACCGAAGCCGAGCGGAACCGCGCGCTCGCGACCGAGGCGGCAGCGCGCACCGTGCGGGTCGCGCTGATGGCCGATCTCGCTTTTGCCTGGGCCCAATATGGCGCCGACAAGGACCTGCTCGCGATCGCCCGCGATACCGCAGCCAATGCACGCGAAAATGTTCGGCTTACCAGGGCGCGCCTCGATGGGGGCGTTGCGCCGCGCACCGACCTTCGCCAGGCCGAGCAAATTCTGGCCACCGCCGAGGACGCGATTGCCGCACAAACGAGCGCCCTTGCGCAGGACGAGAATCTCCTTCGTCTGCTCGTCGGCAGCGACGTCGATCGTGCGCTGCTGCCTGCAAGCCTCGCCGAAGCCACTGGGGCAATCGCGCCCTTGCCCGCGGGAGTAAGCTCCCGGGTCCTCTTGCGCCGCCCCGACGTGATCGAGGCAGAATTTCAACTCCGCGCCGCCAATGCCGACATCGGCGCTGCGCGGGCTCGGCTCTTTCCCACCATCTCGCTGACCGGGCTGCTCGGCTTTGCAAGCGACGCGCTCTCGAGCCTGTTCGACGGCGGCGCCTTCGCCTGGTCCGCGGGAGGCGATGTGAATGCGTCGATCTTCGATTTTGGCGGACGCCGGGCCGGAGTCGCGGCGAGCGAAGCGCAGCGCGACGCGGCGCTCGCGCGTTATGAAGGCACTATCCAGACCGCCTTCCGCGAAGTCGCCGACGCGCTCGCAGTGCAGGGAACGATTGCCGAACGGGTGCGCGCCGCGACGGCGAACAGCGCGGCAGCGGCCGACACCGCTACGCTGGCCGACGCGCGCTACAGGGGGGGTGTCGACAGCTTCCTCGCAAGCCTCGATGCTCAGCGCAGCCTCTACAACGCGCGTCGGAGCGAGATCGGTACCCAATTGCTCCTTGCGCAGACCCGCGTCGCGCTCTTCCGCGCTTTGGGGGGGGACAGCATGGCGGGCAGCGCGCGCTAAGCGACACCAGCAGCGAAGAATTTGCATCACCTGAACGCGATCCGGGCGGCGGGAAGAAGGAACCTCGCTGCTTGGCTCAATGCTGTGCCTTGACAAGCGCCCCATCTCGGACGCAAATAGAACATATAGAGAACATGTCATGCACGAGTCGTCTTCCCCTCTCGCCGGGCTGCGTCGCCGCGTCGCCCGGATTGCGACGTCCGGCGGGTCGTTGGACGCGCGCGCAGACGGCTGGCTGGCGAGTGGAGACGCGGGGTTCGACGCCGCGCTGGGGGGCGGGCTCGCCGCCGGACGGGTGCACGAGATATTCGCCGACCCGCTGGACGCCGCCACCGCTGCCGCCTTCGTGATGCTGCTCGCGCTGCGCGGGGGAGACGGGCCGCTCCTGTGGCTGCGCACCTCCGACGCCACGCGGCAGGGTGGCTATCTTTACGCGCCCGGTATCGCAGAGCTTGGCGGCGATCCCGACCGGCTGCTGCTCGTCGAGACAACGGATGCGAAGGCGCTCCTCACTGCCGCAAACGACGCCCTGCGATGTCCAGGATCAGCCGCGGTCGTCGTCGAAAGCCGGGGGCGTCTGCCCGCTCTCGATCTGACCGCCGGGCGGCGGCTCGCGCTCGGCGCGCGGGACGCCGGGACCGTTCTGTTGCTGCTGCGCCTGGGGGCCGAACCGACACCGAGCGTCGCCGAGACGCGCTGGCGCATCGCCGCGGCGCCCTCGCATGAACTGGAGGCGAATGCACCCGGCGCGCCCGCCTTCGACCTTGAATTGCTGCGCTGGCGCGCCGGCCCTGCGGGCGCGCGCTGGCGGCTGGAGTGGAATCGTGACGACCAAGCCTTCTGCGACGCGGCGCTATCTGGCGGCGTTCTTCCCTTGGCTTCCCGCCGAACGTTGGAACCGCGCGGCGCCGAGGCCGCCTGAAGCGCCGCTCGTCTTTACAGAAAGGCAGCGGGGTGCGCTGCGCCTTGCGAGCGTCGATACGCGCGCCGCGGCGCTCGGCCTCGCTCCTGGCATGGCGCTCGCCGACGCGCGGGCGCGGGTCCAATCGCTCCTCGTGATACCCCACGACCCGGCGCTTGATCGCGACTGGCTCGACCGGCTCGCGCTGGGCTGCGCACGCTACACGCCGCTCGTCGCGCTCGATCCCCCCGACGGGCTGATTCTCGACATTGCAGGCAGCGCGCATCTGTTCGGCGGCGAGGCTGCGCTGGCGGCCGATGTCGAAGCGCGCCTCGAGCGTACGGGCATGACCGTGCGCACAGCGCTCGGCCCCACTGCCGATGCGGCGCGCGCACTTGCGCGCTACCCGGCCCCGCCCGCTCCGGACGAAGCGGCGGCGATCCGCCGCCTCCCGGTCGGCGCCCTCGAACTCGACCCCGACGCGACGCGCGCACTTGTTCGCGCGGGCCTCAAGACAATCGGCGACCTCGCGAACCGGCCCATGGCGAGCCTCGCCGCCCGCTTCGGCGCCGAGGCTGCGACGGCGCTGCGCCGCCTGCTCGGCGAGGCTCCGAGCCCTCTCGTCCCGCGGCTGACGCCGCCGCCCGTCGCGAGCGAGCGACGCTTTGCCGAACCCGTCGCAAGCACGCCGCACGCGCTTTGCGTGCTCGCCGAACTGGTGGACGAGGCGGTCGAAGCGCTCGCCGAACGCGGCATGGGCGGCCGCAGTTTTTGCGCGACCTTCTTTCGCAGCGATGGACTGGCGCGAGCGATCGCGGTCGAGACCGGCACACCAACGCGCGACGCTGCGCTGGTGATGCGCCTGTTCGCAGAACGCCTCGAAGCCTTGCGCGATCCGATCGACCCCGGCTTCGGCTTCGACATGATCCGCCTCTCCGTACCGCGGATCGAGCCGCTCGGCGCAAGCCAGCTCCGGCTCGAAGGCGGCGCGGCGCGCGCGCGCGCGATCGACGAGTTCGCCGACCGGCTCGCAACGCGGCTCGGCCGCGGACGGGTGCGACGATACCGCCCCGCCGACTCGCATATTCCCGAGCAAGCGCAGCTCGAATTTCCCGCCATCGACGCGCCGCCGCCGGAAGCCTGGCCCGAGCCCTCCCCCGGCGAACCGCCGCTGCGTCCCTTCTGGCTCTTCGACCCCCCGCAGCCGATCGAAGTGATCGCCGAGGTGCCAGACGGCCCGCCACAGCGTTTTCGCTGGCGCCGCGCACTGCATGCGGTTCGCCGCTACGAAGGGCCCGAGCGCATTGCCGCGGAATGGTGGCGCCGCCGCGACAATGAGGGGCTGACGCGCGACTATTACCGAATTGAGGACGACCGCGGCCGCCGCTACTGGCTGTTCCGCCACGGACTCTATGAGGAAAAGCCGGATCCGCGCTGGTATATCCACGGGCTGTTTGCATGAGCAGCCTCCCCGCCCCGCCCGCTTTTGCCGAACTGGTCGCTGCCACCAACTACAGTTTCCTTCGCGGCGCCTCGCACCCGGCCGAAATGGTCGCCGAAGCGATAGCGCTCGGCATGAGCGGCATCGGCATCGCCGATCGCAACAGCGTGGCCGGAGTCGTGCGGGCGTGGGCCTTTGTGAAGGAGCTGCAGGTCAAAAGTCCTGCGATGGTCGAGGGTTTCCGGCTTGTCGTCGGTGCGCGTCTCGCCTTTGCCGACGGCACCCCCGATATCGTCGCCTATCCCGTCAGCCGGCATGGCTGGGGACGGCTGACGCGGCTCTTGTCGACGGGCAATTTGCGCGCGCAAAAAGGCGATTGCATCCTCAACCTCGATGATCTGCTCGCCAGCTGCGACGACCTGCTGCTGATCGCGATGGACGGTGACGCAGCATTGCTCCGAACGCTAAAACTGGCGCGGCCGAAGTCGGTATGGCTCGCGGTATCCATGCCGCGCACCGGATGCGACGCGCGGCAGCTGGCCGAGCGCGAGCGCCTGTCGGCAGCGACCGGCGTCCCGCTCCTTGCGACCAACGATGCGCTTTACGCCACGGCGGCGCAGCGCCCGCTTCACGACATCATCACTTGCATCCGCGAGGGGGTGACGATCCAGAAGGCGGGCCGCCGACTGCGCGCCAATGGCGAACGCTATCTGAAAGCGCCGGAGGAGATGAAGCGATTGTTCAGCCGCCATCTCAAGGCCGTTGAAGAAAGCGCGAAGCTGCTCGCACGCATCCACTTCCGCCTTGACGATCTGCGCTACGAATATCCGCACGAACCGGTGCCCGCGGGCTGGAAACCCTTCAACTATCTCCATCATCTGGTGAAGACCGCGGCCGAGAAACGCTATGGGGTGCCGTTACCGCCCAAGGTCCGCAGGCTGATCGGGAACGAGCTGCGGTTGATCCGGCGCCGGCGCTATGTCTTTTATTTTCTGACGGTCTACGATCTCGTCCGTTTCGCGCGGACGCAAGATCCACCGATTCTCTGTCAGGGCCGCGGGTCCGCCGCCAACTCGATTGTCTGCTTTTTGCTCGGCGTCACCTCGGTCGATCCAATGCAGCACGAACTCCTCTTCTCGCGCTTCATCTCGGCCGAGCGCGACGAGCCGCCCGACATCGATATCGATTTTGAGCATGAGCGGCGCGAGGAGGTGATCCAGCATATCTACGAGCGATATGGCCGCGAGCGCGCCGGGATTGCCGCAACCGTCATCCACTACCGTCCGCGCAGCACCATCCGTGAGGTTGGCAAGGCGCTTGGCTTCAGCGAGGATGTGACCGCACGGCTCGCCGACACGAGCTGGGGAAGCTGGGGAAATCAGGTGCCGGTCGAGCGCTTCGTCGAGGCCGGACTCGACCCTGACAATGGCGAGATCGAGCGGCTGCACCGCTTCGTTGGCGAGTTGCTGAAGGCGCCGCGCCACCTGTCACAGCATGTCGGCGGCTTCGTGCTGACCGAAGGCCGCCTCGACGAACTTGTGCCGATCCACAATGCCGCGATGGAAGGCCGCACCTTTATCGAATGGGACAAGGACGACATCGACGCGCTCGGACTGATGAAGGTCGACGTGCTCGCGCTCGGCATGCTGACCTGCATCCGCAAATGCTTCGAGCTGATGCGCGATCATGGTCTCGGCCACAGGACGCTCGAACTCGACATCGATGCCAATGACCCAGCGGTTTACGACATGCTCTCGAAGGGGGACAGCATCGGCGTGTTCCAGGTCGAAAGCCGCGCGCAGATCAACATGTTGCCACGGCTGAAGCCGAGGGAATTCTACGATCTCGTCGTGCAGGTGGCGATCGTGCGCCCCGGCCCGATCGAAGGCGATATGGTTCACCCCTATCTGAAACGGCGGAACGGGGAAGAGGCGGTGCAATTCCCCTCCCCGGCGCCGCCGCACGATCCCAACGAGCTTTACGACGTTCTGAAGAAAACCTTCGGCGTCCCCCTATTCCAGGAACAGGCGATGAAGCTGGCAATGGTTGCGGCCGGTTTTACCGCCGAGGAGGCCAATGGATTGCGCCGCGCGATGGCGACGTTCCGCAACGTGGGGACGATCGAGAATTTCTGCGACAAGATGATCGGCGGCATGGTTCGCCGAGGCTATACGAAGGATTTCGCCGAACGCTGCTTCAAGCAGATCGAGGGTTTCGGAAGCTATGGCTTTCCCGAAAGCCATGCTCAGTCTTTCGCGCGGCTCGTCTATGTCTCCTCATGGATCAAGCATTATCACCCCGCCGTTTTCACATGCGGCCTGCTCAATTCACAGCCGATGGGCTTCTACGCCCCCGCGCAGCTCGTTCGCGATGCGCGCGAGCACGGAGTGGAGGTGCGCGGCGTCGATGTGAATGCGAGCGCGTGGGACAACAGCCTCGAGCGGCGCTCGGACGGCGCCCTCGCGCTGCGGCTGGGGTTCCGGCAGGTTGACGGGTTTCGCGAGGACTGGGCGAGGCAGATTGTCGATGCACGCACTCGCCGCTTTGCCAGTATCGAGGAGTTGGCCCGCCGCGCCGCGCTGCCGGGCCGCGCGCTGCGATTGCTTGCTGAAGCCGATGCCTGCCGATCGATGGGCGCCGAGCGGCGTCCCGCGCTATGGGAGGCGCGGCGGGTGCGGCAGGGGGTCTTGCCGCTCTTCGGCGCTGCAGGCGCGGACGAGCTTGGCGCGGAAGCCGATGCAAAGCTTCCTCCGACTTCGCTCGTCGATCATGTGCTGACCGATTACCAGACGACGCGGCTTTCGCTGAAGGGACATCCGATGGCCTTCTTGCGCCGCACCTTCGCGGCGGAAGGCGTGCTGAGCTGCCGCGAAGCCGCCGCCGCAAAGAACGGAACGACTGTCAGTACGGCAGGCGTCGTACTGATCCGCCAACGCCCTGGAAAGGGTAATGCGATCTTCATCACGCTCGAGGACGAAAGCGGCATCGTCAATGTTCTTTTGTGGGCGCGGCACTTCGAACGCTATCGGCGTGCCGTCATGGCGTCGCGGCTGATGCTGGTCGAAGGCGAGGTGCAGCGGAGCAAGGAAGGCGTCGTCCATCTGATGGCAGCGCGGATCGTGGACCGGACGGCCATGCTTGATACGTTGGGCAACCACGCCTGGTCGGATGCCGAGGCCTGGCGCACCGAAGAGGTCTCAGATACGCAGCCCGCTCGGAACTATGCGGCGAAGCACGGTCACCCGCGCAACGTCCGCATCCTGCCGAGGTCGCGGGATTTTCATTGAAACCATTTTCTGTTGCCGCCGCAGTCGCACCGGCTCAAGAAAAATGCCCCGGCCGTGGGAGCCGGGGCATCTTTTTGGGGCTATCAAAGGGACCAGCCAGATATAGCCCGATGATATGCGCCTTAGCGGAGCAGGTTCATCACGCCCTGCTGGCTCTGGTTCGCCTGCGCGAGCATCGCCGTCGACGCTTGGGCAAGGATGCTGGCGGCAGCGAGGTTGGTCGATTCGGCCGAGAAGTCGGCGTCCTCGATGCGCGACTTGGCGTCGGCGAGGTTGGTGACGGTCGACGTCAGATTGTCGACGGTCGCCTCCAGACGGTTCTGCTGCGCACCCAGGTTCGCGCGTTCGTTTGCAACCGTCTGAATGGCCGTGTCGAGCGTTGCGAGCGCCGCCGAGGCCGACGACGCAGTCGACAGGTCGATCGGGTCGGTGCCATCATGGACGCCGAGGGCCTCTGCGGTCAGCGCCTTGATCGAGATGTCGACCGTCTCGCCGTCGTTGAGGCCGGTCTGGATCGAGATTGTCACCGGATCGGCCGGGTCCGTATCGCCTTTCAGAAGGTCGGTGCCGTTGAAGGTCGTACGGCTGGCGATGTCGTCGATCTGCGACACCAGCGCGGTGACTTCGGTCTGGATCGCAGCGCGGTCGTCGTC
>JBIQHE010000009.1:72173-129780 GCA_044508875.1 Sphingomonadales bacterium
CTGGGCGCGCAGCGCGCTCACATTCGTGTTGATGACAGTCATGGTCTTCCTTTCCAGCCCCCCAAAGGGCCATTCCCGTAGTGTGAGGGCTCACTGAGCGTTCACGAGAGCCTGTAACGGCGCGGCGCGCGGACGTTTAAGCCCGGTGTGTCAAAAAATTGCCGAGCGACCGTTCTTCCTCATTCCCGATCCAATCATCCTGTTGAAATACAGGGATAAACTTTTTTGGCACACGCTTTGCATACTTCTTTGGGCGCGTGGCGACCCGCCGCGCCCAGGACGGATGAGAGAGATGAGCACGATCGACCAGAGCCGACTGCTGCAGATGCGCAGTTCGATCCTCAGCCAGAACCAGGCGCTGCAACGCGCCGCGGGCCGCGGCGCTGCGGCCAGCGGCATCGATGGCAGCGGGGAAACGCCCGATTTCGGTTCGGCGATCTCGGCCGCGCTGCAGCAGGTCAACGCGCAGCAGGCACGCGCAAGCGACCTTAGCGAGGCTTATGAGCGCGGCGACACCCATGACATCGTCAGCGTGATGATCGAGCGCCAGAAGGCTTCGCTCGGTTTCGAGACGACGCTTCAGGTGCGCAACAAGCTGCTCTCCGCCTACCGCGACATCATGAACATGCCGGTGTAAACGATGGCCGATACCCAGATCCTCGCGCCCGTTCCCAACGCCGGCCGCTTTCCGGTCCCCGCCCTTGCGGACCGCATCGAACCGCTTCGCCAGTTCGTCAGCCAACCTGCCGTCCAGCGCGCGCTCCCCGCCATTGCGATGAGCGCAGCAATCGGAATGGCCGCGCTCGCCTATTTCACGATGCAGGCCGCCCCGCAGACGCAATTGTTCGCAGGACTCGACGACGCCGACAAGGCGGCGGTCGCCGACGCCCTGCAGTCGCAGGGCATTGGCCACAGGATCGACCCTGTTACCGGCGCGCTCACCGTCGATGCCGACAAGCTCTATCAGGCGCGCATTGCCCTCGCCGGCCAGGGCCTGCCCAAGGCACAGCCGAGCGGCGACAGCCTGATTGCAGCGCTGCCGATGGGTTCGAGCCGCGCGATTGAGGGCGAAACGCTGCGCGCCGCGCGCGAGGCCGATCTCGCGCGCACGATCGAGGCGATTGACGCAGTGAAGACCGCGCGCATCCATATCGCCGCCGCGGAGCCCAGCCTTTTTGTCCGCGAGGACAAGCCGGCGACCGCTTCGGTCATGCTGACGCTGCAAAACGGGCGTTCGCTTTCCGACGGGCAGGTGCAGGCGATCCGTTTCCTCGTTGCATCCTCGGTGCCCGGCATGAATGCCGACCAGGTGTCGGTGATCGACCAGCGCGGCGCGCTCTTGTCCGACGCCGCTACCTCGAGCGACATGCAGGCCTTTCAGCTGCAGACGCAGATGGAGGACCGCTTCCGCCGGGCACTCGACACCTTGCTTGGCCCGATGCTTGGTGCCGGCAACTATACCGTTGAAGTCCACGCGGACGTCGACATGTCGGAGAGCCAGGCCACGCGCGAGAGCTTTCCAGAAAATGACCGCGCGCTCACCAGCGAACAGATTACCAAGTCTGTCAGCGGCCAAGGCACTCCGCCCGCGGTCGGCATCCCCGGGGCCTTGTCGAACCAGCCGCCGCCGGCGACCAGCCTGTCGCAGACGCCAACTCCTGCCGGAACCCCCGCGGGCCCCGGCACCGAAAGCAACGAACGTGCCGCGCGCTCCTATGAGGTGGGCCGGGAGATTTCGGTAACGCACCAGCCGCAGGGCCGCTTGCGCCGCGTGTCGGTGGCGGTTGCCCTCAATCAGGGGTCGAAGGCGCTCGGTCAGGCCGATATCGCGAAGATCGACAATCTGGTGAAAGGCGCGATCGGCTTCGACGCTGCGCGCGGCGATCTCGTCGCCATCGGCCAGCGCCCCTTCGCCAAGGTCGAGGATACGAGCCCCGTTTTTTGGGACCAGGGCTGGTTCCTGCCGCTGGTGAAGCAGCTCGGCGCGATCCTTGCTGCCCTGCTCGCTTTCCTGTTTGTCGGCCGTCCCCTGATCAAGTCCGCCAAGGAGCGGGCCGCGGCACGCGCCGAACACGACGCTGCGCTCGAGGAATCCCTCCTCGCTGCGACCGACACGCCGCCCGCCATCGGCCACCGCCGGGCCGGGCGCGAAATCACGCTCGAAATGATAGAGGCCGCGCCAAGCTACGAGGCGCGCGCGAATCTGGTCCGCGAATTTGTCCGGCAGGATTCGGCCCGCGCCGCGCTCGTCGTGCGCCAGCTGATGCAGGAGGGTGCCCGTGGCTGAGCTCGACCCCGCCCTCGGTGTTGCCCCATCCCGGCCGGTCGACGGCTCGGCGGCCGCCGCAATCCTCCTCATGCTGCTCGACGAAAGCGAGGCGGCCGCAATTCTCAGGCATCTTGGTCCCGAGGAAGTGCGCCAGCTAGCGAAGGCGATGTTTGATACCGCGAGCGCGACCGAAAGCGAGATCGACCAGGCGCTCGATCGCTTTGTGACACGCAGCCGCTCGGTCAGCGCGCTCGCGGTTGGCGCCGACACGCGCATCCGTACCGTGATCAACCAGGCGGTCGGCAATGTCCGCGCGGACAATATTCTTGCCGCGGTTGCCCCGCAGTCGAGCGCCGCTTCGCTCGAGATGCTGCGCTGGATGGACGTTGATGCGATCAGCGCGCTGCTCGCGAGCGAGCATCCGCAAGTCGGCGCGCTCATCCTCTCGGTGCTCGTTCCCGATGTAGCCGCGCGCGCAATCGAGACGCTCGACGAGGGGTTGCAAGCCGACCTCGTGCTGCGCGCCGCCATGCTGAACGCGGTTCCCGCCGCCGCGATCGAAGATCTCGAAGCGGTTCTTGCTGCCGCCAACGTGGGCGGGCAGCGCGTCGCAAAGCAGCCGATCGGGGGGCCGAGCGACGTTGCCAAGATCATGAAGGTGATGCCGCGCCACCTGTCCGAACGGACGATCCGTGCGCTCAAGAAGCACGACCGGCAGCTCGCCCAGACGATCGAGGAAGAGATGTTCGTCTTCGACAATCTGCGCGACCTCGACATGCGAAGCCTCGGTACCGTTTTGCGCGGGGTCGACGCCGCCCAGCTCGCGCTCGCACTCAAGGGCGCCGACGAAGCGATGGCCGACCTTTGCCTGTCAACGATGTCGAAGCGCGCATCCGAAACGATTCGCGATGAGATGGCCGAAATGACGATGGTCAAACGCGCCGACGTCGAGGAGGCGCAGAAGAGCATCATGCAGGTCGTTCGGCAAATGGCCGCGGCGGGCGAAATCGTGATCGGCGGCGGAGCCGACGACTATGTCTGACCGCAGCATTGAAACCGGCTTCGCACCGATTGCATTGACCGCTGCCATGGCGCGAACGAGCGGCTTCCGCCCGCGCTCGTTCGAACCCGCTGCGCCGGAGACCGAAGCGCCGCACATGATGAGCGAGCCCGCCGCGAGCGAACCCGCACAGGACCCCTATGCGCTCGGCCTTGCCGAAGGCCAGCGGCTTGCCGAAGCCGCCTTCGCCGCCGAGCGCCACCAGCTGCTAGCGCTCGTCGCGGCGGCCGAGGCGCTTCAGGACGAGCCCAGCGAAGAGCTCGCCCAGATGATCGCCGAGACGGTGGAACGCCTCGTTCGCCAGATCGTCGCCGCTGCGCCGATCGACGCCGCCTGGCTCGCGGCGCAGGCTGAAACGGCCGCGGCGATGATCGCCGAATGCGACAAGGCACGTACCCTGTGGGTCCATCCTGCCGACGCAGCCCTCCTCGTCGACAGCCCGCTGACCCTCCCGGTCGAGGCCGATGCCTCGATGATGCGAGGCACCGTCCGCATCGAGACGTCCGCTGGCTGGATCGAACATGGCAGGTCGGTTTACCTCGACGAGCTGCGCGCCGCACTCGGCCGCCAGGAAGAGTCCGCGTGACGCGCCGCCTCGCCATGACCGCGCAGCAGCTGCTCGCGCCGATCGACCTTGCCAAGGCGAGCCCGCGCCGCGTCGGCACGCTCGTCGCCCACGAGGGGATCATGCTCGAAGTCTCGGGCTTTCCGCAGCCGCTCGGCAGCAATGTCCGCATCAAGTCTGCGAGCGGCGACTATGTGAATGGCGAGGTCGTCGGCTTTCGCGGTCACCGCAGCCTCGTCCTTCCCTTCGACACCAACCAGCCGCTCGTCACCGGTGCCCCGGTTGAACCGCACGGCGCGTCGAGCATGGTTCCGGTCGGCAAGGCTCTGCTCGGGCGTATCATGGACGCGCAGGGCAATCCGCTCGATGGCCGTCCGCCGGTGAAATCGCAGTTCCAGTGGCCCCTCGCCGGACGCAAGGTCAATCCGCTGCGCCGCGGCCGGGTGACGAAACCGCTGAACATGGGGGTGCGCGCGATCAACGGGCTGCTCACTGTCGGCGAGGGCCAGCGCGTCGCGATCGTCGCGGGGTCCGGGGTCGGCAAGTCGGTGCTGATGGGCCAGATGATCGCGGGGACCGAATGCGACGTCATCGTCGTCGGTCTCATCGGCGAGCGCAGCCGCGAGGTCAGCGATTTCGTCGAGACCAAGCTTCCGCCCGCGGTGCGCAAGAAGTCAGTCGTCGTGGCCGTGCCCGCCGACCATCCGCCGCTACTAAGGCTGCGCGCCGCGATGCGAGCCACCGCGATTGCCGAGGCCTTCCGCCACGAAGGCAAGAAGGTGCTGCTGCTCATCGACAGCCTGACGCGCGTCGCGCACGCGCAGCGCGAGATTGGGCTGACTCTGGGCGAACCGCCGACGATGAAGGGCTATCCGCCCTCGGTGTTCGCACTCATCCCCTCGCTGTGCGAGCGCGCGGGCATCGACCGCGAGACCGGCGGATCGGTCACGGCGCTCTACACCGTACTCGCCGACGGCGGCGACATCGAGGACCCGGTCGTCGACTCCGCGCGCGCGATCGTCGATGGGCATATCATCCTTTCGCGGACCCTCGCCGAGCAGGGCGTCTATCCCGCGATCGACGTGGCACGCTCGCTGTCTCGCACGATGACCGACTCGGTCGACGCCGCGCACCTCGCGGCCGCCGCGCGCTTTCGCCAGCTCTGGTCGGCTTATGAAGAGAATCGGGACCTGATGCTGATGGGCGCCTATGTCGCCGGCGGCGATCCCGTGCTCGACGAAGCCATTGCCCGCCATGCGGACCAGCTCGCCTTTGTTACCCAGCCTGCCGGAACGCAGGTCGATTTCGCCACGTCTCGCCAATCTCTCATCGAAGGATATCCTGCATGACTACCCGCACCGCACGCCGCAAACGTATCATTCGCGTGCGTTCCGTCGAGCATCAGATGGCAGAGGCCAATCTGGCGCGGGCCAATGGCGAGCTTGCCAATCTGGTCGAGCTTGCGAAGCGGCTCGAAACGCTGCGCGTGGACCTCGCGATGGCCAAGGGCGAGGTCGCCGGCCGCGCGCTCAATTCGATCGGCGAGCTCGCGATGCGGCTCGACATGGCCAAGGAAAATCTCACCGCGCCGCTGAGCCACGCAAGCGCGCGCCGCGACCAGCTGGGCGCGCTTGCTCGCCGCGCGATGGCGAAGGAGGAATCCGCGGTGCGCCTCTATGAGCGCGGCCGCAAGTCGGCCGAACAGGAATTGGAGCGCCGCAGCGACGCCGATCGTCCGCACCGGCCCCGCGGCGGCATGCAGCTGCGCCTGATCGAAGGTGGCATCGCATGATGAGCGCGCTGCCCCAGGCGCCCGCGCAGGCAGGGATTTCCGCGATTCTCGCCACTGTGGGTGGCGGGCGGCCGGGCGAGTCCGGTAGCGGCTTCAACCAGCTGTTCGCGGGGCTTCCCGCCGAGCAGCCAATCGACGCCGCACCCACGCTGCCAAATGGCGAACTGCCGCTCGAGATCGCGGGCGATCCCGGGCAGGCGAAAGACGCGCTTGCGTCGCAGCTCGCCCTCTTGTCAGAACCGGCGGCCGCTGCCGCGCCAGGCAAGCCGCATTCGGCCCCTGGCGCGAGCGCGGCGGCGGCGCTGCTTTCCGTCCTCGATCAGGGCCTTTCTGTCGCCCGGTCGCCCGCCGCCGCGTCGGGAACGATCGCGGGAGCAAGGGCAACCCCCCTCATCGACGTCGCCAACGGAGCTGCGGTGGAGGAGGACACGTCTGCTTCGCCCGATGCGTCCCCTGATGTGCCGGCACTGCTCGCTGCAATCCTGCCCTCTGACGCCGCACCGGCCGCACCGCAGGCGGCCGAGCCCGTCCTGCAGATTGCCACCGCGGCTAAGAGCGCCACGTCGATTGTCCCCGATACCGGCGCGTCGATGGCTGTCATCTTCGCGCAGCCTGCGACGCACGCGGCCCCCGCGGTCCTTCCGGCCGCCAGCGCAGCGCCCATCGCTGAGCGCGTGCTCGATCTCGCTTCGGACGATGCGTGGATAGCACAGCTCGCCTCGGACATTGCGGCGACGAAGTCCCAGACCGGCGACATCAGCTTTCGCCTGATGCCGCGTCACCTCGGCCGGCTCGATGTCGCAATGACCAGCGATGATGCCGGCGTCTCCGTAAAGCTCGACACCCAGCATGAGGCGACCGCGACGATTGTTCACGCGGCGCAGGGCAAGCTTGTCGACGACCTGCGCCAGCAAGGCGTCCGCGTCGTCGGCGCCGAGGTGACCTGCACGCCGGGTGAGACCGGTCGCCAGTCGCAGGGTCAGGGCCGCGCGCCCGCAAACGACCCCGCGCACCTCATCGAAACCGCCGGCGAGCACGCCGAACCGCATCGCGAAGACCGCACCGCCTCGCGCCGCGGCCGCTTCGCCTGAACTGAAAGGGTCGAGCCATGACGAAGGACAAAGCCGAAAGCCCGAAGAAGGGCGGCAAGATGAAAAAGCTGCTCCTGCTCACGCTGGGTAGCACGATGCTGATCGGCGCGGGGGCCGGCGCAGGCATCTATATGGGCGGCGGTTTTGCCGCCGAAGCCTCAAAGCCGGAGGACCTTTATCCCAAGCTCGTTCTGCGCAGCAAAAGCGGCGAGGCGGCACCCGCCAGCGAAGCGGGCAAGGAGGAGGCACCGCTGAAGGTTGGCACGGTGTCGGTGCCCAACGACCGCTTCAAGGTCGATCCGCGCAAATATGAAATCACCTACATCCCGGTCGATCAGGCCTTCACCACGAACCTCGCCGACGGGTCAGGCTTCTTGCAGGTCGGAATCAGCCTCGCGACCTTCTATGACGGCAAGCTCGTCTCCAATGTCCGGCGCCAGATGGTGCCGATCCGTTCGGCGGTGCTGATGGTACTCGCCGAGCAGGACCCGGCGCTGCTTTCCACCTCGCATGGCAAGCAGCAGCTCCAGCGGCGTCTGACCGGCGCGATCAACGCAGTGCTGCGCGAGAAGGAAGGCTTCGGCGGCATCGACAACGTCTATTTCACGAGCCTGGTGATCCAGTGACCGCGCGCGCCAAGCCTGCCCGTCATGACGCCAAGGCGTCACTACTGCTGCGCAAGGCGGAGGATGATTATGCCTTTCCCGCGGTCGACGGCATCGCAAATCGCCTGACGCGATCGCTGCGTGATCTCGTGCGCGCGCTCGGCGCACCGGCCGTGCAGGTCGAGCGCGGGACCGCGGAGCAGATGCGCTTTGAGGACTGGTGCGCGTCTGCTGCGCCGGCAATCTTCTGGCGCTATCACGCCCCGCCGCTCAAGGGTCCGGTGCTCATCGCCGCCGACCGTTCGTTGCTCCTGCAGCTCGTCGACGTCTTCTATGGCGGAAAGGGCCAGCTTGTGGGCGCGCGCGAGGAGTTGACCGACGCCGAGGAGCGATTTGCCGCCCGCCTCGGCCGCGACCTCGGCGAACAGCTCGCCGCCGCCTGGGCCGATGTCATGGCGATCGAGCCGCAGCTCGACTGCGTCACCTGGGATTCAGCGAAACTCCAGGCGGTCCGCGCCGACGATGAGCTTCACGTCCAGCGCTTTACCCTGCGCGGTGCACCTTTCGAGGGGCGGACGATATTGTGCGCCTATCCGCTCGCAGCCCTGCGCGGGATCAGCGGTGCCGAACCGATGCCCGCCACTGCCGACGAGCCTGCAGGCGACCCTGCGTGGACGATGGCCCTCTCGCGCGCGCTCAAGGACGTGCGCCTGCCGGTACGCTCGGTTCTCGCCCGCCCCGAGGTCCCGCTCACAAAACTTCTGTCTTTAGAGGTCGGCGATATCATTCCGTTAACCATACCGCGTCATGTCCCGATAACCGTCTCCGGCCGCAATTTTGCTTCCGGCAGTATCGGTGAAGCGAATGGAAACGCGGCCATCTTGATTGATCGCATCGAAAAAGGACCGGATCATGAGTGACATCAGCGAAGCCCCGAAAGCTGCGCGCGACCGCCGCGAGGGCAAGAGCATCGCCGCCGCGCCCAATTTCGACCTGCTCGCGGGCGTCTCGCTGCGCGTCTCGGTCGAGGTCGGGTCGACGTCGATGGCGCTCGCCGACCTGCTGACGCTCGGCGAAGGCAGCGTGGTCGAACTCGACCGCTCGGCGAACGACCTGCTCGACATCTATGCCAATGGCACGCTGATCGCGCGGGGCGAGATCGTCAATGTCGACGGCCGCTACGGCATCCAGGTCGCTGAAGTCGTCGCGCCCGACCGCGCTCTGGCAGGCTTCGAGCGGAGGGCCTGATGCTCGAATATATCCTGCGCCTCCTGATCCTGCTGCCGATCGTCGGCGGCATGGCCTGGGGCAGCCTGTGGCTTTGGAAGCGCGTCCAGATGGGCGGGCCGCTCGGCCTGCAAAAGCAGGAACGCCCGGTTGAAATGGTTGGCGTGCTGCCGCTTGGCCCCGGGACCAAGCTTGCCGTCGTCGAATTTGCGGGTCAGCAGATCCTGCTCTCGGTCTCGCGCAACGGCGTGACCCGCCTTGCCGATAATAGCCAGGGCGATTTTCATGTCGACTGACATTCGCCACCGCTGGCTGGGTGCCGCCGCCCTTGCGGGCGGCCTCGCGCTCGCCGCGTTCGCGCCCGCGGCGCATGCGCAGGCAGCCGATGGCCTGTCACGCGCGGTGAGCGAGATCGGCGGCGATGGCCGTCCGCTGTCGCTATCGCTCCAGATTCTGGTCCTCATGAGCTTGCTGACGGTTCTGCCGTCGCTGCTCCTCATGATGACCAGCTTCACGCGCATCATCATCGTGCTCTCGATCTTGCGCCACGCACTGGGGCTTCAGCAGACCCCGCCGAATCAGGTGCTCGTGGGCCTCAGCCTCTTCCTGTCGCTGTTTGTAATGCAGCCGGTGATTAGCGAGGTGAACCGCGTTGCGATCGAACCCTATGGCCAGGAACAGATTGATATCGGGGAAGCGATGGTCCGCTCGGGCGACGCGCTGCATGGCTTCATGATGACACAAACGCGCAAGACCGATCTGATGATGTTCGCGAAGATCGCGAAGGCACCGGCCTACGCAAGGCCCAGGGACGTCCCCTTCTCGATCCTTCTGCCCGCATTCGTCACCAGCGAGCTTAAGACCGCCTTCCAGATCGGATTTCTGATTTTCCTGCCTTTTCTCGTGATCGACCTGATCGTCGCATCAGCGCTCATGTCGCTCGGCATGATGATGCTGTCGCCCACGGTGATCTCGATGCCCTTCAAGCTGCTCCTCTTCGTCCTCGTCGACGGCTGGGCGCTGACGATGGGCTCGCTCGCCTCCTCCTTCGGAACCTAGCGCCTATGGAAGCCGATTATTTCATAGGCGTCGCCCAGCAGTCGCTGTGGATTCTCGCGCTCGCCTCGGCGCCAATCCTGATCCCGGTGCTCGTGGTCGGCGTGCTGCTCGGCATGGTGCAGGCGGCGACATCGATCAATGAACAGACTTTGAGTTTCGTGCCCAAGCTGATCGTCACCGCGATATGCCTCGCGATCTTCGGGGGCAGCATTCTCGTGCTGCTCACCGATTTCACCCGCGATCTGTTTGCGCAGATTCCGGCGCTGGTGCGCTGACCATCCGCGCATGAACCCCGCCGACATCCCCAATGTGGAAGCGATGCTCCAGCTCTGGATGCTGGGGATGATCCGCCCGGGCGCCGCCTTTGTCGCAGCACCGGTGTTCGGCGCGGCCAATGTGCCCGTGCAGCTGCGTCTCGTCATCGCGCTCGCGGTCGGTGTGCCTGCGGTGGCCGCCTCGGGCCTGGTGCTGCCCGCAGACGGGCTGGTGTCGTGGCCCGGCTTCATCCTCATAATCGGTGAGGTCGTCGTCGGGCTCGCGATCGGTTTCGTGCTTCAGATGGGTCTCGCCGCTGCGCTGCTCGGCGGGGAGGCGATCAGCAACGCGATGGGCCTCGGCTTTGCGTCGATGATCGATCCGCTAAGTGGCACCGCGAGTTCGGCGATCGGCCAGTTTCTCTCGATGCTCGCGACGGCGCTCTTCCTCGCCGCCGACGGGCATCTCGTCCTCATCGACATCATCGTCGACAGCTACAGCGCGCTCCCCCCCGGAAACGCCTTCCCTTCGTTCGGCGCGATCGGCGGCATCATCCGCTTTGGCAGCCTGATGTTCGCAGCCGGGCTCACGATCGCGCTGCCGGTTGGCTTTGTCCTCCTTCTCGTCCAGCTGATCATGGGCGTCATCGGTCGGTCGGCACCCGCCATGAACCTGTTCGCGGTCGGCCTGCCCGCGACACTGCTCGCCGGTGTCGTGCTGCTCGGCATGGCGACCCCGGTGATGGCCGAAACGCTCGCGCGGTTTCTCTCGGATGCGCTCGATATGGCGCGGCTGGTAGCGACAGGCTGATCCGATGGCGGGCACCAGCGACAAGGACCAGAAGACCGAAAAGCCGACGCCCAAGAAGCGCGCCGATGCGGCCCGCGAGGGCGATGTGCTGATGTCGCGCGAACTCGCCACGGCATTGATGATGCTCGCGGGAGCCGGCTGGCTGTTCGCTGCGGGCGGCTGGCTGGTCCAGTCGGCGGGGGACCTTTTGAGGCGCGGCTTGACCCTCGGCCCCGACGATGTTGCCCATTTCGCGCCAGGCGAAGCGCTGCTGCGCAACGGCGCCGAGATTCTGCTGCCGCTCGCCAGCCTGTTCGCACTGGCGCTCCTCGCCGGCATCGCGGGGCCCGCGATGCTCGGCTCGCTTGGCTGGCGCGGCAAGGCGCTCGCCTTCAAGGGCAACCGCATCAACCCGTTGAACGGGATCAAGCGCATTTTCGGAATGCAGGGCCTGATCGAGCTGCTGAAGTCGATCGCCAAGGTGCTCCTTTTGGGGAGCATCGGTTATTGGCTCGTCGCGCGCAGCCTGCCTGCGGTAATGACAATGGCCTCGGCGGACCTCAATGCGGGAATCGGGCTTGCTGGCCGCGCGATCGGCCAGGCGATGCTCGCGCTCGCAGGCGGTCTGGTGGTCATCGCGCTGATCGACGTGCCTGCGCAATTGTTTCAGCGCAACAAGCGGCTGATGATGACCAAGCAGGAAGTGAAGGAGGAAATGCGCCAGTCCGAAGGCGCCCCCGAACTCAAGCAGGCGCAGCGCCAGCGCGCCCAGGAGATCCTCAGCGGCTCGGCGCGCAAGGCGGTGTCGGAAGCCACCGTAATCTTGACCAACCCGACCCATTTCTCGGTCGCCTTGCGCTATCGTCCCGGAATCGACGCCGCGCCGGTCGTCGTCGCGCGCGGCCGCGGCGACGTCGCGCTCGCGATCCGCGAGCTTGCCCGCAGCGCCGATGTACCGCTGCTCGAATATCCGCAGCTCACCCGCGCCATCTATTTTACAGCGCGCGCAGGACGAATGATCCCGCAGGAGCTGTTCGTCGCGGTCGCGACCGTGCTTGCCTTTGTCTTCCAGCTCGAACGCGCGGCGGCCGAAGGCCGCGCACAGCCGGTAGTCGACGTGCCGGCGTCGCACCGCTTCGACCCCGACGGCCGCCGCGAGAATCCGGCTTAATGTCGTCCCCGTGCCGCCGTTAAGAGGTCAAAGGATAGTGCGATGACCACGAATATTATCAACAGTCTCGGCATGGGATCGGGGATCAACATCCCGCAGCTCGTCGCCGACCTCGCCAACGCCTCGCGGGCGCCGAAGGTCGAGCGGCTGAGCCAGCTCAGCCAGCAGAACCAGGCCCGTATCAGCGCGGTCGCGCAGGCCAAGTCGGATCTCGACGGTTTCGCCGATTCGCTGAGTTTGATGGTCAGCGACGGCACACTGCGCAGTACCCCGACCGTTTCGGACGACAGCGTGCTCTCTGCCACGGCGCGCGCCGGTCTGGCGGCCGACAGCTATTCGGCGACGATCGAAGTGACACAGCTCGCGCGTGCCCAGACCGCCTACTCTGGCGTGGTCGCCGATCGCACTTCGGCAATCGGGCAGGGCACGATGACGCTGAGCATCGGCGGCGCAGACCACGCGATCACCATCGACGCCTCGAACGACAGCCTCGACGGGCTGGCAGCTGCAATCAATGCCAGCGATGCGGGCGTCAGCGCCTCGATCATCGCCGACGAGGGGGGTTATCGCCTTATCGTCAAGGGTGCGACCGGCGAAGCGAACGCCTTCACCCTGACCGCCGACGCGGGTGCCGATCCTGGTCTCGCCGCCTTCGGCTATGGCGCGGGCGGGAGCATGACGCTCGGCCAGGCGGCCAGCGATGCCCAGTTCACGATCGATGGCGTCGCCTTCAGCCGCGCGACCAATATTATCGACGATGTGGTTCCCGGCATGTCGCTGACACTCAAGAAGGCAGCGCCCGGCCAGCCGATCGACGTTGGCGCGAGCCGGCCGCTCGACATGATCAAGCAGACCGTCGGCGATTTCGTGGCAGTCTATAATCAGGTCAAGCAGAGCCTGGCAGCAGCAGCCGACATGTCAGGCGCCACGCGTTCGCTCCGCCAGCTCGAAAGCCAGCTCGCCGACCTCGTGGGCAAAATGCTGACCAGCGATCCCGCGATCAACAAGCTGACCGACATCGGCATTTCCACCACCAAGGAGGGGCTCCTCTCGCTCGACAGCGCCAAGCTCGAAAAGGCGCTCGCGACCAATGCGGGCGCGGTCGAGGCCTTGTTCAATCCGCGGCGCGATGCGACGCACAGCGAAACCACCGATCCGGGCATTGCCGCGGCGCTGGACGCGATCCGCGACGCGGCGGTCGCCGCCGACGGCGTAATTGACCGTGTCTCGAAATCGCTGAGCGCGAAGAGCGAAACGCTCGCAGAACAGCTTGAGAAGGTGGAGCAGCGCGAGGACGCCTATCGCGCGCGGCTCGAGAAGCAATATGGGACGCTCGATGCCCGCCTCGCCGCCTTCAAGGCGACGCAATCCTATCTCGAACAGCAGATCGAGATGTGGACCAACCAGAAGAACAGATAAGAGCCTCCCTCCGTGCCACCGACCGCCTCGTCTGTCCGCGCAACCGGCCTTTATCGCCGGTTGCAGCACGAAAGCCGCGCCGCCGCCACCGACCCTGTCGAGCTGGTCCAGATGCTCTATGACGAACTGGAGATTGCAGTGGGCGTCCTCGCCGCGATGGTACGGCAGGGGCAGCGGGTGTCGGCAACCGAGCCCGCGCACCGCGCGCGCGCGATCCTCATCGGCCTCGACGCCGGGCTTGACCGCGAGGCGGGCGCTGATGTCGCCGAGGCGCTCTCGCGCGTGTACCGGAGCATGCGGCGCAAGCTTGATGATGCGGTCGCCGCGAATAGCGCCGAAGGGTTCGGGGAGCTGCTTGACGGGATCGTCACGATCAGTTCGGCGTGGCGGCAGCTGCGATAGAGCCGGGCGCTGGCGACGAAATTCGGGGCCTCGGCAAAAAGCGGTGCGCCCGGCCGTCCAGAGTGGGGACGGACGGCCGGGCGGCTGCAGGGGATTTGGACCAGTGCGACCCCCTTGTTAAACGGACTGAATCGGGCGCGGCGGGTCAGGCCGCCTGCTGCTGAACCCCATATTTGCGCATCTTTTCGATCAGCGTCGTGCGCTTGAGGGTCAGCAGACGCGCGGCCTCCGAGATGATACCATCGGCAAGGTCCAGCGCGACGTGGATCTGCTCGAGCTCGATCGTTTCGATTTCGCGCTTGAGGTCGATAGGACGCCCGGGCGCGGGCGTCTTTGCAACAGCGTGCAGCGGCAGCTCGTCATTGCTGTGCTGCGCTGGTGCAACTGGCCTGGGCGCGGTGGGATTGAGGAGCAGCGCGACATCGTCCGCGCCGAGATTTTCGCCCCCATGAAGCACACTCGCGCGCTCGACGAAGTTGCGAAGTTCGCGGACATTGCCCGGCCAGTCGTGACGCATCAGCAGCGCGAGCGCCGCCTCGTCAAAGCGGCATTTAGCCTCCGCATGCATCCCGCTTTGAAAGTGGCGGATCAGCGCCGGAATATCCTCGACGCGGTCGGCAAGGCTGGGAACCTGCAGCACGACGACCCCCAGACGGAAGAACAGATCTTCGCGAAACTTGCCCTCGGCGATTGCAGCGCCGAGGTCCTGGTGTGTCGCCGAAATGACGCGGACATCGACGCGGCGCGCCTCGCTGCTGCCGACGCGGACGATCGTCCGGTCCTCGAGTACGCGAAGCAGCTTGACCTGCATGTCGAAGCGCATGTCGCCGATTTCGTCGAGGAAGAGCGTGCCGCCCTCGCTCGCTTCGAAATGGCCGATGCGGCGCGCGGTAGCGCCGGTAAAGCTGCCCTTCTCATGGCCGAAAAGTTCGGATTCGATAAGGTCGGCAGGGATCGCGCCACAGTTGATCGCCGAGAAGGGCTGGCCGGCGCGGGCACCCTCCTCGTGGATCGCGCGGGCCACGAGCTCCTTGCCCGACCCCGAGGGACCGCAAAGCATCACCGAGGCGTTCGACCGTGCCACCCGGAGGATCATTTCGCGAAGCCGACGGATCGCCGGGCTGTGACCGATGATCGCCGTTTCAAGCCTTGCAAGACCGTTGTCGTTCTGCCCCACCTTGGTCATCTTCATCTCCATCGCGCCCTTTCGAGGCGCCCCCTTCGACGGACGAAGAAATTGAAGAAAATGGTAAACAAGCCGTTTACCAGAACCAGCCAACTCTTTCTAAAACAAGGATTATTGCCATTTTGGCAGCAAGAGGGGCGCAATTGCGTCGTTACGATTTTGGCAATGACGCCAACTTGGCGCTAATTCTCGCCCCCTGCCCAGCCGAGGGTGATCGAGATGCGGCGGTTGCGCGGGTCGAAATGATTTGAGGGCACATAGGGTTCCCGGTCGGCGACCCCCTCGATGCGCGAAAACCGGTTGGAGGCGATACCGCGGTATTCAAGATATTGGCGCGCCACTTCGGCGCGCTCGACCGACAGGCGCCAGTTGTTCGTCCCCGCCTTCGCCGACCAGGGTGCAGCGTCGGTGTGGCCGCGAATCATGAGCTGGTTCGGAATCCCGGCAACCAGCTGCGCGATCTGGGCAAAGAGACGCGAGGCATCAGGCGTGAGCTCGTTGGTGCCGAGCACGAACATCGAAAAATCGGCGTCGTCGACAATGTCGATGCGCATCCCTTCGCGCGTCTCGGTGAAGCGGATATTCCGCGCCAGGCGGCGAAGTTCCGCCTTCGCCTCAACCTCGCGCATCAGATCCTTGGCGATCTGCTGAAACTTGGCGCGCTCGTTCTGACGCCCCATGGCCTCGCGCGGGCCGCCCCTCGCATCGCGCGGGATTGTCATCGCCTTGGTGCCCGTCTGCCCCGCCTCGTGCGGATATTTGTCGACATCGACGAGCGACGACCCGCCGAAAAGCCCTGTCGAGCCCGCGGTGTCCTGCTTGGTCTGGACGATCGTTGGCGCAAAATAGTCCGCAAGCGCCTTTCGCTGCTTCTCCGTCGTCGCGCCGAGCAACCACATCAGCAGGAAGAAGGCCATCATTGCAGTGACGAAGTCGGCATAAGCGACTTTCCACGCCCCGCCATGATGCGCGGCGTGACCCGACTCGACCACCTTCTTGACGATGATCGGACGCAGCGGGGTATTTGGGCGCGCGGCCATTAGCGACCGCGCATTCCGTCGAAGACCTCGGCAAAGCTCGGCTGGTTGCTGTGGTCGACCCCCGAGCGTGCGGCCTCGATCACGAGAGGCTGCGGATGGCCGTGGAGCGATGCGATGATGAGCTGTTTCACCGTGTGATAGATTGCAGCATCGCTTTCGATCACCGTGCGCGCGCGGGCCGCAAACGGACCCACCAGGCCATAGGCGAGCAGCACGCCCAGGAAGGTGCCCACGAGCGCCGAACCGATCATCGCCCCCAGAATCTCGGGGGGTTTGTCGATCGAGCCCATCGTCTTGACCACCCCGAGGACCGCCGCAACGATTCCGAGCGCAGGGAGCGCGTCGGCGAGGCTCTGAAGCCCGTCGGCGGGCTTGATCGCGTGGTGGTGGTGGTTCTTCACCGCATTGTCCATCACCTCTTCGACCGCATGAGGGTCGAGCGTGCCGGAGGAGACAACAACCAGGCGCAGCGTGTCGCAGATCAGATGGACGAGCGTCTGGTCCTTGAGCAGCTTGGGATATTGCTGGAAGAGCGGGGAGTTTGCCGGATCTTCGATATGCGGCTCTACCGCGACCGGCCCCTCGGTTCGCATCATCTTCATGAGCGTGGAAACAAGCAGAATGCAGTCGAGATAGTCGGACTTCTTGTAGGTCGGCCCCTTGAAGACCTTGCCGAGCCCGCCGCCAAGTGCCTTGAGGTCGCGGCCCGAATTGCCAATGATCAGCGAGCCGATCGCGGCGCCGCCGATGATCAACATCTCGTGCGGGAGCGCGTGCAGAACGGGTTCCAGATTACCCCCGGTCAGCGCGAAACCCCCGAAGACCAGCAGGATCAGAACGACGATGCCGATGACGGGAAACATGCAGGCTTCACTCCGGTCGGGGTCGGAACCCCAAAAAAACAGGCAGGCGTTTCGATGAGTAACGACAGCGCGCGCGAAAACTTGAGGGCATCAGCCCAAAATATCGAACAAGGTCTGGCGGTTGATCCGTGCAAAGGAGGCCTGGGCCGCCTCGAGCGTCAGATTCGTCGCGTGGAGCTGGGCAATCGCGACCGAGAGGTCGGTATCCTCGATCGTCGAGCGCTCGTCGGCAAGCACGATGTCGCGCGCTGCGAGCCCGTCGCCGATCCGTTCGAGCCGCCCGCCGGCAAGACCGACCGCCGCGCGCTGATCCGCCACATGCGTGATGCTGGCCGCCAGCGTACCGAGCGCGGCGTTGATCGCGCCCATATCCCCCGAAGCGATCGCCGCCGCGGCATCGCGCAGCCCGGTCGAGAGCGGGTTGCCGCCGACAACGAACGCCTCCGCGGCCGAGGGTACCGGCGCGAAGCTGATGTCGGCGTCGAAGCGCACGACCTTCGCAGCGCCCGGGGCAAACAGCGCCTCGCCGTTCGCATCGCGGCTTGCAGCGAGTCCGTCGATCTCGTCGGCAATTCCCGCAAGCTCGGACGCGACGCTGGCGCGGTCCGCAGAGTTCATCGTCCCGCTCGCGGCCGAGAGGGCGAGTTCACGCGCGCGCACGAGCAGATTGCTGACCGAACCCAGCGCAGCATCGGCCTGCGACACCTGCGCGCTCGCGCTTGCAACATTGGCGGCCCAGGTCGTCGCGCTCGCCTGCGCGATCCCGATCGTGGCGATGCGGCGTGCCGCGACGGGATCGTCCGAGGCGCGCTGCAGGCGCTTGCCACTCGACACCTGGATCTGAAGATCGTTGATCCTGTCGGCAAGTTGCGACTGGCGTGCAATTTCGCGCGTCATGCGATTGCCCGTGGCGTTGATCATGGGAGTCGCCTTTCCTTTAGATCGCGTTGAGCAGGGTTTGCATGGTCTCGCGCGCGACCTGGATCGTGCGTGCCGCGGCTGAATAAGCCTGCTGGAAGCGCAGCAGGTCGCCCGCTTCGCGATCGAGATCGATCTCGCTGACGGCCGAGCGAGCGGCGTTTGCAGCATCGGCGCGGGTTGCAGCGGCGGCATCCTGCGCACGCGCCGAGGCCGTTGCCTGTGCCTGCGTGGCCAGGAACCCCGACCATCTGGCCTCGGGGTCGTTCGCTCCCCGCATGGCGCCGAGCGCAAGCATATTACCATTGCTGCCCGCCGCGTCCGCGGCGGCGACCTGATCAGGGGACAGCGCCGTGATGGCGAGGGTCGCGGCCGTGGCGCCGGTGAAGAGCGGCTCGCCGGAATTGCCGTTGGCGTCGATCCCTGCCTGATGCGCGGCGTTGAGCTGCCCCGCAAAATCGACTGCCATCGAGTCGAGTGCGACGCGCTGGTCGGCGACATGATTCGCCGCCTCGCTAAGCCCCGCAAGCGACCCCGTGGCAGTGTCGAGGGTCGCGCCGCCCTCAACGCTGAACGAGAGCCGGCCGTCAGCGCCGGTGGTCACCGCAATCCGGTGCACCTCGCCGCCTCCAACCAAGAGTTCGCCGCTCCCGGAGACGCGCAGCGTCGCCGCGCCGCGGTCGTCGAAACTCACAGAAACCCCGGCGTGGGCCGAGAGGGTGTCGAGCAGCCGGTCGCGTTCGTCGAGCAGGCTCGCCTCACCGGTCGAGCCGGGGCGCGCCTTGCGTAGACCGATATTGATCGCCTCCAGCGCGTCCAGATTGGCATTGAAGGTCTCGACTTCGCTTGCCGCGGCCCCGGCAATGCCGTCTGCCATATTGGAAAGCTGGCCCGCCGCCGTGCGAAAACCCAACGCGATATCGTCGGCGGCCTGCAGGAACTGGCTGCGCAGCGTCCGGTTCGCGGGGTCGGCTGTCAGCTGGTCGGCCGTCGTAAAAAGGCTGGTCAGCCCCGAGGCGATGCCGTTGGTATCATCGCTGAGCGCACTTTCGACCCGGTCCATCCAGGCGAGCCGCGCTGCTGTTCGCTCCGCACCGCCTGAAGAGATTCGCGCATCCTCGATCAGCCAGGCGTCGACCGAGCGACTGATGCCGTTGATGTCGACACCGCCGGGGCGAATGTTCCCTCTGACGAAAGGGGTGTCGCCGCCGGCCACCTGCGCCGCGCGCAATTGCAGCGTGCGCCGCGCATAGCCCGGCGATTGCGCATTGGCGATATTGTCGCCGATCGTCGCAAGCGCGGCCGAATAGGCGCGCAGCCCGCTGGCGCCGATGCCGAGCAGGTCGCTCATTGCACGCCCCCGCCTCGACCGGATGCGCTGCTCGGCGCGACCCGGGCGCGGAACTGCGCCTCGACCATCGAAGCGATTCCGAACTGGCGCATCGACGCGATCGAATCGGCGGTGCGCGCATCGGCCATTTCCCGAAAATTCTCGGTCGCGCTCGACCCGAAGATATCATCTCCAAGCTTCGCCTGGCGCATCGACGCCATCAGCTGGCGGAGAATTACCGCTTCGAAGGCTTCGGCTGCCTTGCGCAGGCCATCCCCGCCGCCACCGGCAAGCTGGGGCGTGGCCGCGGCCGGAACGGCAGATAGCACGGGCTTTGAAATGGAGGTCGTCATCATATGATCACCAGTTCGGCTGTGAGCGCGCCCGCTTGGGACAGCGCTTCGAGAATGGCAACGAGGTCGCCCGGCGGAACGCCCATGCGATTGATCGCATCAACGAGCTCGGCAAGCGAGGCGGTGGGCTTCATCAGGAAGGCGGGGCGGTATTCCTCCGACGCCTGGATGTCGCTCGAGGGCTCGATCGCCGTCTGGCCGCGGCTGAAGGGGGCAGGCTGCACCACCGTCGGCGATTCCTTGATCGACACGGTGAGCTTGCCCTGCGTGACGGCAGCCGTGCCGACGCGGACCGCGCCGTTGATCACGACGGTACCGGTCCGCGCGTTCACAATCACGCGCGCAGGCGGGTCGGCACGCACAACGTCGAGATTCTCGACGAGCGAGACGAGCCGCATGCGGTCGTCCCCGCTGCCGCCGGCGCGGATCGATATGCTCGCGCCGTCGACCATCGTCGCAGCGCCTGGTCCGAGCGCGCCATTGATCGCGTCGGTGACGCGCTTCGCATTGGTTGCGTCGAACTGATGAAGGTTGAAGATCAGCCGGTCGCCATAGGCAAAGCCGGTATCGACCGCGCGCTCGATCGTCGCGCCGTTCGCGATGCGGCCGCTCGAGGGCACGTTGACCGTCAGTTTCGACCCGTCGGACGCGTCGACGCCGAGTCCCCCGATGACGAGGTTGCCCTGTGCCATCGCATAAATCTGTCCGTCGGCACCATAGAGCGGCGCGAGAACGAGCGTCCCGCCGCGCAGGCTCTTTGCCTTGCCGATCGCCGAGACAGTGACGTCGAGCCGTTGACCGGGCTTTGCGAACGCGGGCAGCTCGGCGGTAATCATGACCGCGGCTGCGTTCTTGAGCGCAGGATTGACCCCTGGCGGCAGCGTAAGACCGAAGCGCGAAACTGCGCCCTTCATTCCGAGCGTCGAATAATCGAGGCTGTCGTCGCCCGTGCCCGCAAGCCCGACGACGATGCCGTACCCGGTAAGCTGGTTCGAACGCATGCCCTGGAACTGGCCCATATCCTTGATCCGCGCCGCCGAGGCGGGGGCGGTCAGGCCGAGGCCCGCGACGAGGAGGGCGAGAAGGGCGAACAGGAAGGAACGCTGGGTCACGATATCAGTCCTCGAAAGCCTCAAAAGGGGCTGATGATGGAGAAGAAGCGCTGCAGCCAGCCCTGGCGGCTGGCGCGGGCAATCTCGCCCTTGCCAACGTACCGGATATTGGCGTCAGCGACGCGGGTCGACGCGACCCGGTTGTCCGGACTGATGTCGACCGCGCGGATCAGCCCGGAAATCTGGACCCGCTCATCGCCGCGGTTGAGGGTAAGCAGCTTCTCGCCCTTCACCAGCATTGTACCATTAGGGTAGACTTCCGCGATCGTTACGCTGATCTCGCCCGCAAGCTGGTTCGACTGCGAGGCTTCGCCCTTCCCCTTGAATTGGTTGCTGCCACCCATGCCGATGTCGCTCGGTGAAAACAGGGAGAGCGGACCAGTGGTCGGGGGGGTGAGGCCGAGGCTTCCCCCGCGCTGGGTGCCAGCTGCATTGCTTTTCGATGCGACAGTGCGCTCGACGAGCTGGATGGTGACAATGTCACCGACCCGTCCGGCGCGGCCGCCCGAGGTCAGCGCGACATAGCCGCCCTGGAAGATCGCGCCATTTGGCGGCGGGGGCGCCTCCGGGGCGGGCGCGGTCGCGGCGAAGGCATCTTCGGGGACCTTTTCCTTCGCTGCGGCGCCATGCGGCGCGGTGGCAAGCGCGAGGATGAGGGCGCTAGAGAGTTTGCGTCGCATTTTTCATCATTTCGTCGGTGGCCTGGATCATCTTCGAATTGACCTCGTAGGCGCGCTGCGTCTCGATCATGTCGACGAGTTCCTCGACGACGTTGACATTCGATCCCTCGAGCATCCCGCCGCGCAAGAAGCCGCGCCCTTCCTCGCCCGCAGCGCCGACCTGCGGCGCGCCGGAGGCAGCAGTCTCGACCAGCAGATTGTCGCCGATCGCCTGCATTCCCGAAGGGTTGGCGAAGCGCGCGAGTTCGATGCGGCCAAGCTCGAGAACATCGGCCTGCCCCGGCACGGTGGCCGAGACGGTGCCGTCGGTTCCGACCGACAGCCCCGTTGCATCCTCGGGAACCTGGATCTGGGGAAGGAGCGGCTTGCCGTCCGACGTCACGATCGTACCGTCCGGCGCCCGGTTGAAGTTGCCGGCGCGCGTGTAGCCGATGCGTCCGTCGGGCATCTGAACCTGAAAGAAGCCCGCCCCATCGATCGCCATGTCGAGAGCGTTTCCGGTCGTGGCGAAGCTGCCTTGCGTATCGACGCGCGAGGTTCCGGCAAGCTCGACACCCGTTCCCAGATTGAGTCCCGTCGCATAACGGTTGTCGGCCGCAGACGTGGCGCCCGGCTGGGTCATCATCTGGTAGGAGAGGGTTTCGAAATTGGCGCGATCGCGCTTGAAGCCCGTCGTGTTCACGTTGGCAAGGTTGTTCGCGATCACCTGCATCCGGAAGCTCTGGGCGTCCAGTCCGGTTCGCGCGACATGTAAGGCACCGAAGCTCATTGATTATCTCCTTAACGGGGCAGCTGCATCAGATTGGCGGTCGCGCTGTCCATGTCGCGCGCATCGCTGATCAGCTTGAGCTGAGAATCCCAGCTCTTGCTCGCCTCGATCATCTCGACGAGCGCGGTGGTCGCGGTGACGTTCGATCCTTCAAGCGCGCCGGCGACGAGCCGGGCTTCGGGGTCGTCGGGCAGGATGCCGCCGTTTCGCACGCGAAACAGGCCATCGAGCCCCTTGACGATGTCCGACCCTGCGGGACTTGCAATGCGTATCCGGTCGACCTGTTGGGGATTTTCCGGATCGCCGCCCGCGGGAACGATCCAGACCCGCCCCTCTTCGTCGATCTTGATCGCATCGGCGGCGGGAATGGTGATCGGACCTTGCGTTCCCTGGACCGGGTGGCCGTCGCCGGTCGTGAGCAATCCCGACGCCGCGATCGTCAGGTCGCCGCGCCTTGTATAACCCTCCTCGCCATTCGGCGCCTGAACGACGAGCAGCGCGTCACCGCGCAGCGCGACGTCGAGGTCACGCCCGGTCGTAGCGACGGTGCCGCCGCGCATATCGGCCCCGACCACTTCCTCCGAGGACACCGCGCGTCCTCCGACGCCGCTGCCTTGGAGCCAGATGGCCTGCGCCTCCGCGATTTCGCCGCGAAAGCCCGGCGTGTTGACGTTGGCAAGATTGTTGGCGATCGCCGACTGCCGGGCCATGCTGCCCCGCATCGCGGTGAGGCTGGTATAGATGACGCGGTCCATGATGTGACTCCGGGCAGACGGCTAGAAGGTTGATCAGCGCATGTTGATGATGGTCTGGGTCAGCGCGGACGCGCCCTCGATCGCCTTTGCGTTGGCCTGGAAATTGCGCTGCGCCGCGATCAGCATCACCAGCTCTTCGGTGATATCGACATTCGATCGTTCGATCGCACCCGAGCGCACGGCGCCCATCGATCCGCTGCCCGGCGAATCAATCACCGGCTGACCGCTTTCGCCCGTCGACTGCCAATGCGCATCCCCAATCGGACGCAGCCCCTCGGTGGCCGGGAAGGACGCCATCGCGACCTTGCCGAGCGTCTGCTCCGACCCGTCGGCGAAGGTCGCGGTAACGAGACCGTCGGTGCCGACCGAGACGTTGACGAGCGCAGCATCGGGATTGTCGGGGGACATTTTCGGGATCACCAGGTCATAGGCGGCGCCAAGCGTGCGGTCGGTGACATTGCCGTCGGCGTCGACCGGCAGCAGCTGGAGCGTGGAGCCGATCGTGTCGACTACGCGGCCATCTTCAAGCGGAGTGAAGGCACCGTTGCGCGAATAGGTTACCGCGTTCGAGGGCGGGGCGCCCTTGACCACGAAAAAGCCCTCGCCGACGATCGCCATGTCGAGGGTTTTCTCACTCGTTTCGTACGAGCCCTGCGTGAACTGCTGGGTGATGCCGTTAAGACGCGTCCCCTGCCCCGCAATCGTCCGCGTCGACTGGCTCGGCGACGAGGCAAATATGTCGCCAAACTGGGCGGCGCTGCGCTTGAAGCCGATCGAGCCCGCGTTCGCGATATTGTTCGAGACGACCGACATTTCGGTCTGGGCGCCCTTGAGGCCCGAGAGCGAGGTGTAAAACGACATGGACTTATCCTTCCTGGGTGGACGCTGCGGCCGGCGTGGCCGGGGTATTGGCGCGAATTTCCTCGAGCAGCGCGGTCTGGGCCTTAAGCTGGTCCGAAATCTGCTGAAGCGTCGCGTTGGTCTCCGAGATGCCGGCAAGGCTGGAGAACTGTGCCATTTGCGCGACCATCTGCTGGTTATCGACCGGGTTGAACGGGTCTTGCTGCGCGAGCTGCGCCGTCATGAGGCGAAGAAAATCGCTCTGCCCCATCTGCTGCACGCTCGTGGTGGTCGGGGCGGAGGGTCCGCCGCTTATCGCATTGATTGCCATGACTATTGCCCCAGCCGCAGCGTTTCGTTGATCAGGCTCTTTGCGGTGTCGAGGACCTGAACATTGTTCTGATACTGGCGCGAGGTTTCGACCATCTCGACCAGTTCGGCGGCACTATCGACCGCGGCCTCCCACACATTCCCGTCGGCATCAGCGAGGGGATTGTCGGGGTCGTGGCGTTTGGACGGTGCCATTTTCGATGTGACGACCTGGTCGACCGCGACCGTGGCGCGGCCGGCGGTGTCCATCACCGTGCGGAATACCGGCTTCATCGAGCGATAGGCTCCGGCCTCGCTGCCCGCGACGGTTCCGGCGTTGGCAAGGTTCGACGCGGTTGTGTTGAGACGGACGAGCTGCGCGGACATGGCGCGTCCGCTGATGTCGAAAATCGAGAGATTCGCCATCGTCACTCTCCTTTGAGCGCGCGCGTCAGCGTGCCGATCCGGCCTTGCAGAAAGGCAAGGCTCGAACGGTAGGCGAGCGCATTCTCGGCAAAGGCCGTCTGTTCGGTCGCCATTTCGACCGTATTGCCGTCAAGCGACGACTGGACCGGGACGCGATACTGGATCGCGGCTTCGGTGGAGGCCCCGTTTTGCGCGAGATCGAGCGCCTTCGAAAAGTCGAGGTCGCGGGCCTTGTAATGGGGGGTTGCGGCATTGGCGATGTTCGAGGCGAGCATCATCATGCGCTGGCTGCGCAGCTGGAGCGCCGTCCCATGCAGGCCGAAGAGCTTCTCGGATGCCATTATCCATTCCTTCCTTTCGCCGCTGCCCTCGCCGGCGACTGGCCGGCGCGAGGCACGCGGAAAAATTCACGGCGGACACGATGCAATCGCCATGCCAAATTGCCTTAGCGTCGGATTTTCAGGGATTTGCATCGCTGTGCGGCGGGGGCGTTGGGGCGCCTTCCGGCCCCACGTCAAAAGATTGACAATGCCCTCGTCAACAAGGGCCCAAGCGCGCTCAAAACTTCGCTTGGCACATATTTTGCGAACCTTCCCGCGACCATTTGGGCCACAGGAGACGGAACCATGACGATCAGGCTTATCGCGGGCCTCGCGGGCATCGCGCTCTGCACCCCCGCCGCGCATGCCCAGCAAGCCACCGAGGATTGGCAGGCGATCGACGCACTCACCGCAACGGTTGCCGCCGCAATGGGCCGCGCCGCTACCCCGATTGACCGCAGGATCAAGCTCCAGCGCTGCCCCGAACAGGCGTCGGTCACCGCCCTCGATGCCCAGACCCTCGCGGTCCGCTGCGCCTCTCTGGGCTGGCGGGTGCGCGTGGCGATGACGGGCGGGGCGGGCCCCGCGCCCGGGCTCGCTCCCACAAGCCATGCAAGGCCCGCCGCCCCGGTCATCCGCCGGGGTGACAATGTTCGCGTCTCGATCGAAACCGAGAGTTTCACGATCCACTATAGCGCCGTGGCCGCGGACGATGGCCGCGTCGGCGACACGATCGCGCTGCGCGGCGACGGCAACCGAGGTCTCAGCGCGACCGTGACCGGGCCCGGGCGTGCCGTGCTCCAGGATTGATACCGCGCCTTTTCCCGCCGGGAGCGCGCGTTGGTGCCATCGCCAGCGCGAGAAAAAGGCCCCCCGCGCTTCGAGCCGCGGCAGCGACCAGGGGTCGCGCGCGCATCTCTGACCCGGGATGCCGTCCGCTCCGTCGGCTTTCCGACGCCCCCTTCCTTCGCAAAAATTTTCCCCGGCCGCGGCTTAATCAGCGCGCCGCACCGCCGTTAATTCCCACCATAGGCGTGCGTCGCTTTTCTGACGGCGCAAGGATGGAGGCCCAAGATGGCGGGTGACAGCAAGATCGGACCGCAGGTCGCAGGCGTGACCCGCCCCGCAACCATGCGCAAGATCGGCCCCGGATCGGCAGGCGCCCCCCGGGCGGCCCCGGCGGTGCTGCCTGCTGGCGAAACCGAGCCTGCCGGACGGCTGATCAGCCTCACTCGGGCGATTGCCGAGGAGGGTCCGCCCGTTGACACGGTGCGCGTCGCAAGTCTGCGCAGCGCGATTGCCACGGGCAGCTACCGCATTGACCCGGATGCCACGGCCCGCGCGATGCTGGGCTTTCACCGGGGAAGCCCCGCATGCTGATGCAAGTAGACGAGATGCAGGCGCGGCTCGATGCGCTGGTCGTCGCGCTCGACGGGCAGGACGCGGGGGCGATCATCGCCGCGTCGGAGGCGCTTGCGACCGCGGTCATATTGTTCCGCGCCACACCCATTCCCGCGGGGAGCGAAGCACGTGCACGCCTGTTGATCGGAGACGTGCTGAAACAGCTCGAGGCCGCAGCGATCCGCGTCAATATTCTCAAGGACTGGACGCGTCAGCGGATTGACAGGAACCATGCGCTGCGCGGATCGGCGCCGCGAGGTGTGGCTCTAACTTACTGATATATATCCGATAATAGCCGTTTTCGTCAAAGTGGCACGATGATTGCTTTTGGTTTCGCGAACCAGCGGAACCAAGATTATGACCTCGATCAACCCTTTCGTGCCCCAGCCCTCTGGCCCCAGACCCGTGTTGGCGGCGGTCCAGGACGCGTCGGCGCGCACGGGCATTGATTTCGACTATCTGGTCGACGTCGCGCGCGTCGAAAGTCGCTTCAACCCGAGCGCACAGGCGCCGACATCCTCTGCTCGCGGGCTGTTTCAGTTCACTCGCCAGACCTGGCTTGCGACGCTGCAGCGGCATGGCGCGGCGCACGGGCTCGGATGGGCCGCAGAAGCGATCGACCGCGACGCGTCGGGCCGCCTGTCGATCGCGGACCCCGCGCTGCGCACGCAGATCCTCGCGCTCCGGGACGATCCCTCCGCGGCGTCGAGCATGGCGGCAGCATTGACGGCCGATAATCGTGCGGCGCTCGAAAGTCGCTTCGGGCGCGTGATGGAGCCCGTTGATCTTTATCTTGCGCACTTCCTGGGCAGCAGCGGAGCGGCGCGCTTCCTTTCCGCATGGGAAGCGAACCCCGATCAAGCCGGCGCCGCGATGCTCCCCGAGGCGGCCGCGGCCAATCGCGCGATATTCTATGCCGCGGACGGCAGCATGCGCAGCCTCGGCGAGATCCGCGCGCGCTTTGCGGCCAAGCTTTCAGAGGACGGCGGCATGATCGACGTCGCCCCCTATCCCCCCGCAACCGAAAACCGCTGGAACGCCCAGACCGCCAGTGCCTCCGCGGCAGGAGGCGGGGCGCGGCCACCGCTCCAGTTGATGGAAATCCAACCGATGCCCAAGAAACTGTCGATGGGCTTCGCCGCCCAGGCCTATCAGCGGCTCGCGTCACTCGGAGGCGCTGCATGACCCCGTCACTCAGCCTCCGCCAGATCGGCCGCATCGCGGGCGCGGCAGCACTGCCCGTAGGGATGCTGATCCTCGTCGCGTTGATGGTAATCCCGGTCTCGCCGACCATTCTCGACATTAGCTTCGTCGGCAACATCATGATCAGTCTCGCGATCCTGATGGTTGCGCTGTCGGCCTCAAAACCGCTCGATTTCTCCGCTTTTCCTACCGTTCTGCTCCTCGCGACGCTCTTTCGCCTCGCGCTCAACGTGGCCTCGACGCGGGTCGTGCTCGTCCACGGTCATGAGGGCACCGCATCCGCGGGTCACGTCATCGAGGCGTTTGGCCAGGTATTGATCGGCGGCGATTATGTCGTGGGCCTCTTCGTCTTCGTCGTCCTGATGATCATCAATCTCGTTGTCATCACCAAGGGCGCGGGACGCGTGTCCGAGGTGTCGGCGCGTTTCACGCTCGACGCCCTGCCGGGCAAGCAGATGGCAATCGACGCCGACCTCAACGCCGGCCTGCTCAGCCCCGAGGAAGCGAAGGCGCGGCGCCAGGAAGTCGCGACCGAGGCCGATTTCTACGGCTCGATGGACGGCGCCTCCAAGTTTGTGAAGGGTGATGCGGTCGCGGGCCTGCTGATCCTGTTCGTCAACATCGTCGGAGGACTGATCCTCGGAATGGCGAGCCACGGCCTCTCCTTCTCGGAGGCCGGGAGCACCTATGTCACTCTTGCGATCGGCGACGCACTCGTGGCGCAGATCCCGGCGTTGCTGCTCTCGATCGCCGCCGCTGCGATCGTGACCCGCGTCAATTCGCCGCTCGACTTGTCGGGCCAGATCGGAAGCCAGTTCGCCTCTCCGCACGTCTGGATGGCAGTTGGCGGCATTCTCTTCATTCTTGGCCTCGTTCCCGCGATGCCGCAAATGCTCATCCTTCCAGCCGCAGCGCTTGCCTTCACGATCGCTTGGCAAATGCGGCGGGCCGCCGCCGAGGCAGAGATCGCTCCGCCCGCCGCCGTTCCTGCTGTGGACCCGCACCATATCGAATGGGGCGACGTCAGCGAAGCGAGCCCATGCCAGCTTGAGATCGGCTATGCGCTTGTCTCGCTGGTCGACGACCGCAAGGGCGCGCCGCTTATGGGGCGAATCACCGGCATCCGTAAACAATTGTCCAAAGAACTTGGTTTCGTGATCCCCGCGGTCAAGGTCGCCGATGATCTGTCGCTGCCCGGGAATGCCTATCGTATCTCCGTCGCCGGGGTGATCGTCGGCGAGGACGAAATCTTCCCGAACGAGATGCTCGCGCTCGACTCGGGCGATCTCGTCACCCAGGTCAGCGGGCGGCCGTGCAAAGACCCGACCTTCGGGCTCGATGCGCTGTGGATACCCAAGAGCAGCCAGAACGACGCGATCGCGGCGGGCTATACCGTCGTCGATCCTGCCACGGTGGTGGCCACGCACCTCAACAACAGCATCATCGCCTCGGCGTCCGAGCTGTTCGGGCTCGACGACGCGCAGGCGCTGATCGACCATCTGAAGCTCCACTATCCGCAACTCGCGCAGAATCTGAGCCCGCAGGGCTACGCGCTGCCGCGCGTCGCAGGCCTCTGCCGCGCCCTGCTCGAAGAGCGTGTGCCGCTGCGCGATTTCCGCAAGATCGCGGAGGCAATGGTAACGCTCTCCGGCCAACAGCTCGGGGACGTCGAACTGGTCGAGGCGGTGCGCCAGCGCATCGGGGCGCTGATCGTCCAGACGATCGTGCCCGCGCGCATGCCGCTTCCCGTTGTCACGTTCAATCCTGAGGTCGAGATGCTGCTCAACCAGGCGGTACGCGCCAATCCGGGCGCCGAATGGCCGTTCGAACACGGCATGGCGATGAAGATACTTGGTGAAATTGGGCGGGCGGTCGAACCCTTGCTTCTTTCGACGCGAAGCTTCGCCCTCGTCGCCTCGCCGATATGCCGCTCCGCCTTGTCGCGGCTCGTGCGGGCAAGTTTCCCTGATGTCGCGGTTATCTCCTACCTCGAAATTCCCGCCAACAAGGCCACCGAAATCGTCGCGACGATCGGCGCCGAGCCCGCGCGCCTGGCGCACGACGACGCCGACGAGATGAAGGATGAACCCCATGAGATTTGAGCCCGCCGAACAGTTCGGCGCGGGCGCTGCCGCCCTTCATGCGGCGCAGGCCCTCAGCACGCACGGTTATGGCGAAAGCGTCGATTCCCTTGTTGAGGAATATGCCCCTCTGGTGCGCAAGATCGCATGGCAGGTGTTTTCACGCGTGGCGCGCACGAACGAGCTCGACGACCTGGTCCAGATCGGGCTGATCGCTCTGATCGAGGCGAGCCGCCATTATGAAGAGCGGGGCTACGCCTTTGCGACCTATGCCTCGACCCGAATTCGCGGCGCGATGATCGACCAGTTGCGGCGCGAGGCCGATGTCGGGCGCTCGGCGATTGCCGCGGGGAAGCGCCTCCAGGCGGTGCGCCGGATGCTCGAACAGCAGCTGATGCGCGTGCCGACAGGGTCGGAAATGGCCGCGGCCTTCGATATGTCGGCGGAGGAATATTTCGCTTTCGAAAAGACCGCGACCTATGGCCGCTCGACCTCACTCGACGAACTGGCGGAAGGGGGCGCTTTTCTTATCGCCGAGGAAGCGGACGCGAGCGACGCCTGCGAGCAGGAAAGCACCCTCGCAGCGCTCCGGTCCTGCATCGCTGAGCTTCCCGAGCGCGAGCAGCTCGTGCTGCAACTCTATTTCTTCGAGGAGCTGAACCTGCAGGAGATCGGCCTCACCCTCGACGTCAGCGCGGCGCGCGTATGTCAGATCAAGCGGGACGCCATGGCGCGAATCGAAGCGAAGATGCGCGCGATGACCGAATGAAAGGTCGCGGGCTACGCCGCGCGGCGTTGACGATCGAGCCAGGCATCTGTCACGGCGTCGAAAAAGGCCGTCATCCGCGAGACGCCCTCTTCGGTCAGCCGGACGATCGATCGCCGCCGATCCCGCTCATCGAGCGTACGCCGGACATATCCTTGTTGCTCAAGTGCCGCGATCATGCGCAGACCCGATGACAGGGGAACCTCGGCCCCGGTTGCGAGGTCGCTAGCGCTGAGCCGACGACCGCTGGCGCGGGCGAGCATCAGATCGAGCATCATGTCCCAGTTCGCACCCGCCATCTGAGCGCCAGGGAAATGGCTGCGGCGCAGTCGCCGCATCTCGATGTTGAAAGCGATTCGTTCGACCATGTCGGGCGGTGTCGGAGGATCGGGATGGCGCTCGGCGGGCGCCGCGGTGTGACTGACCAGCAACTGCTGGATTTGGTCGATTCGCGACTTGATCTCGGAGATTTCGAGATTCGAAAATTGCTGCATATGTGACCCCTTCGGCGCGATGGATCCGCTCCAACGCCGCCCCCTTTGCCCCGCCGAACTCGATCCATAGAGGATAACGCGTAGAATTGAGAAAGAAATATGAATTAAGATAAATGCATAACGTGGCGCCAATATTCTCCTCGTACAGTTTGGAAAGGCGCGGAATTAGCGCGATGACCTAGCGGTGGGAGATCGATAGGCTCCATATCCCCGGCTTCTGAAACCCCGCCGACCCGACGTCGGTAGGGGAGCTGATATCATTTGACCGGCAGCGCGAGAACGCAAACTGATAGGATTGTGAGGGCCGCACTCTCCGGGGCATCGGATCTCAAGCTAAAGGCGGGTGGAAATGGTTCGAAGGCGAAGAAGGCTTGAACGAGGGTCGCGGACCGACGCGCACGGCGCGGTATTCCGCAAGCGCGTTTCGAAAGCGCCACCGGCTTTGCGCAGCACGACATTGTTTCTCGCAATGGCGGCAGCATGACGCGACTTGGCGTGGTTCTCGCCGGCGGACAATCGCGGCGCTTCGGTAGCGACAAGGCGCTTGCGATCTGGGAGGGACGGCCGCTCATCGTCCATGCCGCGGCGGTTCTCGCGCCGCATAGCGACGAGGTAATCGTGTGCGGCCGAAGCCACAGCCCCTTGGCGGTGCCGCATCTGCCCGACCGCCCGGCACCAGGGCTCGGCCCGCTCGGCGGGCTCTGCGCTGCCCTTCACTACGCAGCCGAGACTGGCCATGACAGCCTATTGTCGCTGGGCTGTGACATGCCGCGCATCGACGGCGAACTGCTTGATCGTCTCTGTCGTCCGGGGCCTGGCCGCTACCTGGTCGAGGCGCCCATCATCGGCTGCTGGCCCGCGGCGCTCGCCGAAGCCTTGACCGATCATCTGCTCAAAGGCGGAGACCGGGCAGTACGGCGGTGGGCGGCCGAGGCCGGCATGGAGGGCATTGAGGCGGGTGTACCGCTCGCCAACCTCAATTCCCCCACGGACCTCGCGGCGCTGCGCGGTGACGGCTGATCAGCTATCCGGTCCCCATGCACGATAGAATGTGTCGAGCGCTGCGTCGATCTCGGCCTCGATCCAGTCACTGCCGATGCGGCGCGCTTCGGACAAGTTGAGCAAGGTAAACTGAAAAAGTCCCGACTGGCAAAGTCCGGAGAGATGATAGACCGCCCGCAGCGGATCGCCGCGGCGCAGCTCGCCGCGGGCCATTTTCGCTGCGATCCAGACAGCGAGTCGCGCCTTTCCGCGCCGGGGGCCCCGGTCATAGAAAGTCTGGGCCAGATGCGGAAAGCGGCGTGCCTCGCCGACAACGAGTTGATAGAGGGCGAGCAGAGGGTCCGAAGTCAGTGTCGTGACGAGCACTCTGCAGAAACGCCGGAGTACTGGGAGCACATCTTCGTCGACCGGTAAGTCGACCTGAAGCGCGGCGCCATAATATTGCACAATATCATCAACGACCGCCTCGAACAGCGCTTCCTTTGAGGGAAAATAAGTCCAGAGCGTCGTCTTTGACCCCCCCACCTTGCCGGCGATGGATGACATGGTGGCACCGGCGTAGCCATTGGCAAAAAACGCCTCGCGCGCCGCATCGACAAAGGCCTTGCGCCGCGCCGCGGCCGCATCGTCGCTCGAAACCGTACTGACTGGTATCATTTTGATTGACAACCCCACTCCTGCCGTTATTGGGCGCATGATACCAGCTAGTATCGTTGGATGCCATGCCTCGTTTAATTTTTACGACCACCGCGCTCCTCGCCTTGCTTTCGGGCTGTGCAGCGCCCGACCTCGGCCCGAAACCGGTCCCCGCCGCGCCCGAGACGCTCGCATCGAGTGTGAGCTTTGCCGATACAGCGGGGGCGTGGCCCGTTGAAGGCTGGTGGCAGGCATGGGCCGATTCGCAGCTCGACGGGCTGATTGCCGAAGGGCTCGCTGGATCGCCCGACATCGCCGCAGCCGCGGCGCGCATTCGCGCCGCCGAGGCGCTTGCGCAGCAGGCGGGCGCCTCTTTGCTGCCCCGCGTGGGCGTTGAGGCGGGCGCGGGGGGCGTTCAGCAGAGCAAGACGATGGGCATCCCGCCGCAATTCGTCCCCAACGGCGTCCAGGATACAGGTCATGTCGCTGCGACATTTTCCTTTGATCTTGACCTGTGGGGACGCAGCCGGGCCGCGCTCGCCGCCGCGACCTCGGAGGCTGACGCGGCGCGCGTCGATGCCGCGCAGGCGCGATTACTTCTAACCACCGGTATCGCCGCCACTTACGCTGATCTTGCCGGGCAGTATGAGGCGCTCGATGTCGCGAAGGAAGCGCTGCGCGTGCGCAACGCAAGCGCGGAGCTATCCGCCGATCGCGCCCGCGCGGGGCTCGACAACCAGGCCAGCGCGAGCCAGGCCGACAGCCGCGCGGCGTCAGCCCGCGCCGACATTGCCGCGCTCGAGGAATCGATCGCGCTCACGCAAAACCGGATCGCGGCGCTCGTGGGGGCCGGGCCCGACCGCGGCCGGACAATTGTGCGCCCGACCCTCGCCCTCCCTGGGGTGGGCCTGCCCGCCGACGCGGGAATCGTTCTGATTGGGCGGCGTCCCGATATCGTGGCGGCCCGGCTGCGCGCCGAAGCGGCGGCAAGGCGCATCGACGTCGCGCGTGCGGATTTCTACCCGAACATCAGCCTCTCGGCGCTGGTCGGCTTCCAGTCGCTTGGACTGGGCAACCTGTTGGACGCCGGATCCAAATATGGAAGCGGCGGTGCCGCAATCAGTCTGCCGATCTTCGAAGGCGGACGTATCGAGGGGCGCTATCGCGGCGCGCGCGCCGATTATGACGCCGCAGTGGCGCAATATGACAGCACGCTCGTCGCGGCGCTGCGCGAAGTTGCAGACATCGTCGCGAGCCGCGACGCCACCGAACGACAACTGGAGGAACGTCGCGCCGCGCACACCGCTGCTGCGACCGCCGCCAAGCTTGCCGGGCTGCGCTACCGCGCGGGTCTCGACAATCAGCTCGCCCAGCTCACCGCCGAGGACAGCATGGTCGCACTGAGCCGCTCGGTCTCGGATCTCGAAGCCCGCCAACGCGCGCTCGACATTGCCCTGATCCGCGCGCTTGGCGGCGGCTACCGGGCCCCGGCCGCTACAGGAGAATGACGATGGCCGACGATACGGCTACTGCCGCCCCCGCCCCTATTTCGGACGATATTGAAACTGACGTGGCGAAAGAAGCGCGGCTCGCGAAGCGCAGGAAGCTGCTTCGCATTCTCGCGATCGCGGTTGTCACGATCGCGGCGCTGTGGGGCCTCTGGTACTTCCTGACCCAGGCCGGACGCGTTTCGACCGATAACGCCTATGTGGGCGCCGACAGCGCGACGGTTACCGCCCTCGTCTCCGGACCGGTCAGAGAGGTACGCGTCAGCGGCACCCAGTCGGTCAAGAAGGGCGACATCCTCGTCATTCTCGACGACGCCGATCAGCGCATCGCGGTCGCCGATGCGGAAGCAACGCTGCGCCAGGCGCGCCAGCGTTATGGCCAGGCCGACGCAACTGCCGACGCCGCGCGTTCGCGGGTCGCCGCGCGCGGCGCAGAAATTGCGCAGGCACGCGCGCGGCTGCGTGACGCCGAGGCGACGGTCGAGCGTGCGCGCGCGGAACTGGCGCGACGCGAAAGTATCGCCGGGACGGGCGCGGTATCAAGCGAAGAGCTGAGCGCGGCGCGCGCGGCGCTTAAACAGGCGCAGGCGGCGCGTGACCTCGCATCGGCGGGTGTCACGTCGGCCGAGGCGACACGCGGCTCGGCCGCAGGGGACCTCGGCGCGGCAGAAGCGGTCGTCAAGGGTACCACGATCGACACCTCCCCAGACGTCGCGGCGGCGCAGGCGCGGCTCGACAAGGCAAAGCTCGACCTTGCGCGGACGGTGATCCGCGCCCCGGTAGACGGAATTGTAACCAACAAGCAGGTGCAGGTCGGCCAGCAGATCGCCGCCGGCGCGCCGATCATGGTGATCGTGCCGATCGACGCCGCCTATGTCGACGCCAATTACAAGGAAAGCCAGTTCAAGAAGATCCGGCTCGGCCAGCCCGTCGAACTCACTTCCGACTATTATGGCAGCAAAATCGTCTATCATGGCAAGGTCGTCGGCATCGCGGGTGGAACCGGCGCAGCCTTTTCGCTTATCCCGGCCCAGAATGCGACGGGCAACTGGGTGAAGGTGGTGCAACGTCTGCCGGTGCGTATTGCGCTGGATCCCAAGGAACTGAAGGCACATCCGCTGCGCGTCGGCCTGTCGATGGAAGCGACCATCGACACGCGTGGCCAGTAAGGCGCAATGGCCGGCACCAGCGCCTCGACCTTCCCGGCGGAGCCGCAGCCGCTCTCGGGCGTGCGCCTGATAGCGGCGGCTGTCGCGCTCGCGCTCGCCAATTTCGTCGTGGTGCTCGACACGACGATCGCCAATGTTTCGGTGCCCCACATCGCGGGTGGCCTTGCGGTGTCGCCCACGCAGGGAACGTGGGTGATCACCAGCTACGCCGTCGCCGACGCGATCAGTGTTCCCCTTACGGGCTGGCTCGCCGCGCGCTTCGGCACGGTGCGCTGGTTCCTGATCTCGATAGCAGGCTTTGGCCTTTTCTCCTTCCTGTGCGGCGTGTCGCGCACGCTCGACGCGTTGATTCTGTTCCGCGTCCTCCAGGGCCTGTCGGGCGGCCCCTTGATGCCTCTGTCGCAAATCCTGCTGCTGCGAATCTTTCCCAGGGAAAAGGCAGGGGTCGGCCTCGCCATCTGGGCAATGACCACGACGACAGCGCCGATCCTCGGGCCGATCCTGGGCGGCGTGATCAGCGACAATTGGAGCTGGCCGTGGATCTTCTTCATCAACCTTCCCGTCGTCGCGATCTGCGCCTTCGGCGTAGGCAGCATGCTCGGCGGGTTCGAAACCAAGCGCGTCAAGGCGCGCATTGACACCATCGGGCTCGTTCTGCTCGTCCTCTCGGTCGGCGCCTTTCAGATCATGCTCGACACCGGGCGCGAGCATGACTGGTTCGGTTCGGCCTGGATCGTCGGGCTCGCGATTGTTTCTGCGATCAGCTTTATCGCCTTTGTCATCTGGGAACTGACCGACGCCAATCCGGTCGTTGACTTGCGCGTCTTTCGCTTCCGCGGCTTCAGCTTCGCCACCATAGCCATATCGCTCGGCTTCGGAGCCTTCTTCGCGCAGGTCGTGGTGACGCCTTTATGGCTGCAGCAGGTTGCGGGCTATACCGCGACCGACACCGGCTTCGTGGTCGCCTGGCTCGGGGTGTTCGCGGTGCTGCTGTCGCCCGTGGCAGCAGGCGCGATCGGCAAGATCGACATCCGCATAACGATCAGCGCGGGTATATTATGGATGGCCTTCATTTCGACGCTGCGCGCAGGTTGGACCGCCGATGTCGATTACTGGACCCTGGCCTGGCCGCACGTTTTGCAAGGGATCGGCATGCCTTTCTTCTTTGTCGGGTTGACCGCGCTTGCGCTGTCGAGCGTGCCGATGAAGGACCAGACCAGCGCCGCGGGGCTGATGAGCTTTCTGCGGACACTGAGCGGGGCGATCGGCACGGCGATCGCGACCACCGCCTGGGACGATTCGAGCGCCAGCGCGCGCGCGCAGCTCGTTGCGACGATGAACGACACCGGCGGCGCGATGGACAAGCTCCTGCAAGCGGGGCTGACGCTCGAACAGGCACGCGCCGCGGTCACCCGCATGGTCGAGGTCCAGGCCGCTACGCTGGGGGTGCTCCACCTCTTCCTCGCCGCAGGGGTCGTCTTCCTGGTCGCCGCGGCTGCCGTATGGTGTGCGCCGCGTCCCAAGCAGGTGTCGATGGGCGCGGCGCATTAAGGCCTCAAGGCGGGCGGACATCGTCCGCCCCGCGCGTCAGAAGTTGAATTTCGCTGTCACGCCGTAGCTCGGGCTGCGACCAGGGAAGCGCACCGCAGTGTTCGCATTGGTCGCCGCCGACATCCAGTAGTAGGTATCGGTAATATTCTTGCCCCAGATCGACACGTCCCATTTTCGGTCCTGGCTGTAGAGGGCGAGACTGGCGTTGAGAATGCCATAGCCCTTGATCTCCAGCGGTGCGAAATCTTCGATCGTGCTGCCGGTCTTCGACTGGTAGCGTCCGTTCAGGATCGCGCGGACCCCGAGCCGGTCGCCGACGGGCGCATCATAGGTAAGCGTCGCGGCGCCCGAGAATTTGGGGCTGTAAGGAAAGGCAAAGCCGTCGAAATCGAATGGCTGGCCTGCTGCGTTGATCCCGACATAGCCCTGGATCTCGGTCTTGAGCCACGTCGCCGCGAGGCTCAGGTTCAGACTGTCGCTGACATCAATGCTGAGATCGCCGTCGAGGCCATAGGCGCGCGACTTGGGGATGTTGTCGAGGCGGAGAAGCGTCGTGTAAATCGGATCGGCGAAATAGACCGCAAGCTGCTTGTCGCGATAATCATAGTAGAAGGCTGCGAGGTTCAGGTGCATGCGGCGGTCGGCGAGTCCAAGCTTGGTTCCGACCTCATAGGCCGTGAGCTGTTCCTGGCGTGCTGGCCGGTTCTGCGTCGCGATATTGGCCGCGTTGACGGGGGTCGATCCCGATTTATAGCCGCGCGATACCGAGGCATAGAGCAGCGCATCGTCCCCCGCATCCCAGGTCAGCGCGCCTCGCCACGCGACGTTATCCTCTTTCAGTGTCGAGGTGACGGCCCCGAAAGTGCCTGTGTCGACATCGAAGGTGTTGCATTGGTTCGCGGTGATGGGAGGCGTAAAGACGCCATAGACCTGAAAGAAGAAGGCCCGGTTGAACAGGTTGACGTTTGGCAGCATCGAATCGCCGATCGAGCGCGAGCAGCCCTCATATTCCTGCCGGTCCTTCGTGTAGCGGATGCCTGTCGTGAGCTTCAGCGTCTCGCTGAGTTGCCAGTCGGCGCTTGCGAACAGGCTCCACGTCTCGGTGTCGAACGCCGCCTGGTCACGATAGGTGCGGAAGGATTGCGCGACGTCGAGAGCGGTGTAGCCGGGCGAATTGAATGGGGTGTTCAAGAGGTCGAGCTGGAGGATCAGCGCGCGGATCGCGCCGACATTGGCATTCTGGCCGAGCAGGGTCTGGTTGGTGTCAGTGAGCGTATCGTTGGCGTAATAGCCACCGATCACCCAGTCGGCGGGGCCGGTCGACCCCTGGAAGCGAAGCTCCTGCGAGATGCTCTCGACCCGGCCTTCAGCGTGCTGAATCAGTATCTCGTAGGGGGCACCACTCCAGTCATATTTGGCGTTGCGCTTCACCCGGTTATAGCCCGTCAGCGAAATGAAGCTCAGATCGTCGGTAAGATCGAACTGGATGAGCCCGCGCAGCCCGATGAAGTCGCTGTCCTCCTGGAGCGGACCATCGATACCGGGGCCGATCCCGATATCCCCGCCCCGCACCGAGCGCGGCGCCCAGTCGGCGCTGTTCGAATCCCAGCGGTTTGCATTGTCTGCAACATATTGCGGCAGACCGGGCGCGTTGAAGAGGCTGAAGATAGTTCCGCTGGCAGGATTGGTATTTGGCGTGAAGCCCACCGCCTGTCCCGCGAGCGTATCGGACTTGTTGACCCAGAGATTAGCCCCGATCTCGATCTTCATCCCGTCGGCGGGTTCGGCGGTGAGCGTCAGCCGCCCGCCATAGCGATGCACCTCGCCCAGCTTTTCGTCGCGCGAAATACTATGCTGCCATCCCTGCCAACTGTCCTCGGTACGGAAAGCGACGCGCGCTGCAACGACGTCGCCCAGCGGGATGTTGAGGAAGGCCTCGCTGTTGAGCGTCTGCTGGCTGCCGCCCTCGACCGTGACACCGCCTGAAAATTCGCCGAACTTCGGCTTGGCCGTAATGAAGTTCACGAGGCCGCCAGTCGTGTTACGACCATAGAGGGTGCCCTGCGGTCCCTTGAGCACTTCGACGCGTTCGAGGTCGTAGACGGGGCCACTGTTCATGAACGGGTAGGCGAGCGCCACCTCGTCCTGATATGTGCCGACGGTCGAAGTCGCCGACAGGTTGATCGTGTTGAAGCCGATCCCGCGCAGCGTGTATATCGGGATCCCCTGGTATCCCCGCGAAACGTTGAGGCTTGGAACCACCGCCTGGAGATCTTCGGTGGAAGTGACGCGCAGATTTTCGAGTGTGTCGCCCGAAAAGGCCTGGATTGCGAGGCCGACGTCATTGATCGCCTCAGCGCGGCGCTGCGCGGTCACGACAATCACGCCATCGTCAGCTGCTGCAGTCTCGCTTCGTCCCGTCTCCTGCGCGTGGGTCGGCGCAGACGCAAGCGCTGCCAACCCGATTCCCGCCAACAGAAGCGACCGTACCGTCTTGCGCATCAAACCCTCCCATTGCGAATTTTTATCAGACCTGATAGTTATCACCACTGATAGAGATTGCAACAACAATTGCAATTCGGAGCAAGGGATGGTCTTTCGGGGCCCCAAGGAGCGAAGATGGCGAGCGCAGGCGAAAAAACCGAGACCCGAACCCGGGGAGCGATCCGCGAAGCCCTGCTCGACGCCGCGAGCGCCTTGATGCGCGAACAGGACAAGATTGACGTCGGTATCGTCGACATCGCGGCGCGAGCGGGCGTGAACCACGGGATGATCCGCTATTATTTCGGCGACAAGGAGGGGATGCTTGCCGCCCTCCTTGATCGGGACGTTCTACGAGCGATCCGCCAACTCGACGCCTTGTTCCGTCTGAACGTGAGCGCCACCGAACGCATGCGCATTCACCTCGAGGGAATCCTCGATACCTATTACCGCATTCCCTATCTGAACCGGTTGATCCAATATATGGTCCGCGATGCCGAGCCTGAGCGCGTGCGGCACATCGGCGATGAACTGCTCAAGAAGATCGCCGGGGCGCAGGCACGGATCATCGAAGAGGGAATCGCCGCGGGCGAGTTTCGCGAGGTCGATCCCAAGCTTTTCTACTTCAACACGATCGGCGCAGCGGACGGCCTCTATTCAAACCGGCTGACCCTGCAGGTGGTGTTCGAGGGCAAGCCCCATGCCGACGATGGCTTGCACGCGCGCTACCGCAAGCACACGGTCGAAACGTTGCTCGCGGGGCTGGTTAAAGATTATCAGCCTTGATAACTCGTCCGCGCCGGCGCATAGGCGGGGGATGGACCTGGAATATAGCGAGGAAGAACGACTGCTGCGCGATTCGCTCGCACGCTTCCTCACGCAGCAGCTTCCCTTTGAGAAACGGCGCGCATTGAGCGGCGCCGAAGCGCAGCTTGCTGCGTGGCGTGAGATTGATGCAGCCGTCGGCGTCGGCGCCGCGCCGCTCCCCGAACGCGTCGGCGGCTTTGGCGGCGGGCGCGTCTCGGCAATGATCATCGCCGAAGAACTGGGCGCCGCGCTCGCCGTCACGCCCTTCATCGACTGTCATATCCTGTCGGCAACGCTGCTGCTTGCCGTGGGCGAGGACGCGCTCGCCGGAGCGATCGCGCGCGGCGAGGCGCTGGTGGTCACCGCGATCGAGGAGCCGCAAACCCGCGGGGATATCGCGGCCATCCGCGCCCGCGCCGCATCCGTGCCGGGCGGTTGGGCATTGACCGGCAGCAAGATCGCGATCCCCTTTGCCGCCGAGGCGAGCGACATCATTCTTCCCGCGCGCGACGCGGACGGGCGGCTTCGCCTCTTCGCGCTTCCCGCCCCGTCGCTGTGCGGCAAGCTTTGCGCTTATCGGACGATCGACGATGCGCCAGCGGCCGACCTGCTGCTCGACGGCGTGTGGGTCGATGCGGCGAGCGAGATCGGAGGGGGGTGCGACGCCGAGGCGGCGCTCGCCGCCGCGGTCGAAGGCGCGATCGCTGCGCTTTGCGCAGAGGCGGCGGGCCTCGCGCGCATACTGCTCGATGATACGCTGTCCTACACGCGCCAGCGCCGTCAGTTCGGCCAGTCACTATCGAGCTTCCAGGCCCTCCAGCACCGGATGGTCGACATGCTGCTGATGCGCGAGCAAATCTCCGCGGCCGCGCTGCTTGCGGCCCTGAAGCCGGGAGACGCGCGCGCCAGCGCCGCTGCAAAAGCGACCGCGAACGAGGCTATTCGCAAGATCGGTCAGGAAGCGGTACAGCTCCATGGCGCCATGGGGATGACCGAAGAGCTGCGGGTCGGCCATTATTTCAAGCGCGCGACAGCAATCGAACAGCGTCTGGGGACGAGCGACGCGCATGTCGCGCGCTATGCTGCCGCGATGAAACAGGCCGGTTGATGCCGCGTCCCCCCCGTGAAATGCGAGCAAGCTCTCAGGTCCACCGCCTGTCCCCATAAGGGGGGCCCTCACAGTCCCAGCACCGCTTTGGCGAGAATGTTGCGCTGGATCTCGTTCGATCCGGCATAGATCGAGCCCGCGCGCTCGTTGAAGTAGCGCAGCGGCGCGATCGCCTGCCACGGCTCGCCGGTAATATGGCCATCGGGGGGCGGCGCGTGGGAAGGGACTGCGGCGCCGGGGTGTCCGGCGTGGGGCTGAAATGCCGTCCCCGCGGGACCCGCGGCCTCATAGCCGAGCTCGGTGATATGCTGCGCGAGCTCGGTTGCCATGATCTTGAGCAGCGACGCCATCACGCCCACGCTCTCACCCTGTGCTGCCGAAGAGAGGAGGCGCAGTTCGATCATCTCCAAGATGTCGACGCGGATGCGCGCGCGGGCAAGCTTGTGCGCAAAGATGGGATCGTCTCCGAGCATGGCTTTGCCCGCCGGTGTCTCGGCGGCGCGGCGCGCCAGCGCGTCGAGCCGAACGGCGAGGGCCGGCGCATGGGCCGAACCGCCACGTTCGAACTCCAGCAGATATTTGGCGACGGACCAGCCGCGATCCACCGCGCCAATCACATTTCTCTTCGCCGACCGCGCATTGTCGAAGAAAATTTCCGCCTGGACCGTCTCACCCGAGATCATCGTCAGCGGGCGTACCGTCACCCCCGGCTGCTCCATCGGCACGAGCAGGAAGGTGATCCCCTGCTGAGGCCGTTCGCCCTTTGAGGTGCGAACGAGGCAGAAAATCCAGTTGGCCTCGCTGGCATGGGTGGTCCAGATTTTCGAGCCGTTGAGGACGAAATCGTCACCGTCGGGAACCGCGCTCATCTGAAGCGCCGCAAGATCTGACCCCGCGCCGGGTTCCGAATATCCCTGGCAGAAGAAGACCTCGCCCGAGAGGATACGGGGCAGGAACCAGGCCTTCTGTTCCTCGGTTCCGAACGCCGCGATGACATGCGCCACCATGTGGATCCCCATCGGGGAGAGGGACGGCGCGCCAGCGCGCGCGCACTCGCGTGCCCAAAGATAGAATTGCGCCGCGTTCCAGTCGCGACCGCCATGTTCGGGCAGCCAGTGCGGCGCCGCGAGCCCCTGCGCGTGGAGCTTCGCCTGCCAGGCCATCGAAACGTCATGGTCGGCATAGACGCTGGTCATGCCCGCCGCACCAGCGCGAAGCTCGGGCGTCAGTTCGCGCTCGAGCAGCGCCCGCATCTCGCGCGCAAATTGGGCTTCGGCGTCGCTCCAGTCGAGGTTCATCAATCCATCCATTGCAATAAATTATCACATCTGATAACGAATTGATCGCGAAGGTCAATCGCCATCGGGAATGCGCCCTTGAAGCCAATGATCCGTCCTCCCGCCGCGATGGCGATCGATTTCACCAGCCCGGCCGGGGAGCCCGCCCTGCTTGCGCCCGATTCGGTGCAGTGGCGCGTGTTCAAAAATCCCGTGGCGCTGGCGATCGGCGGGGTCGCTGCGGTTCTTCTCGAGTTCGCCGACGCGCGCATACGGTCGGGGGTCTGGGATCATTCGACCTACAAGGCCGATCCGATCGGTCGCTCGCAGCGCACGGGAATGGCGGCGATGGCCGGCGTCTACGGCGCCGCCAGCACCGCGCGGCGCGTGATAGGCGGGGTCGGCCGCATGCACGCCAGGGTGTCCGGGACCACGCCAGGGGGCGAGGCCTATTCGGCACTGGATCCCGAATTGCTCAACTGGGTCTATGCGACTGCGCAATATGGGTTTCTCAAGGCCTACCACGGCTTCGTCGCGCCGCTCTCACCCGCCGACCAGGCGCGCTTTTGGCGCCAGGGCGAGCCCGTCGCGATGCTTTACGGCGTTACCCACACCCCCCGGTCGGAAGCCGACTTCGTGGCGATGATGGAGGCTCTGCTGCCGCGTTTCGAACCGCATCCGATCGTGACCGAGTTTCTGGACATCATCCAATCGGGCCGTGCCGCCCCGTCGGTCCCGCGCTTTCTGCACAAGTCGCTCGCGCGCGCCGCCGTGTCGCTGTTGCCGCCCGCTGTACGCACGCGGCTCGAACTCGGCCCCAGTTACAACCTCGGCCGGGGTGACCGAATGATGGTCGCCGCGATGGCGAAGCTTGCCGATCGTATCAAGGATCGCGGCTCTCCGGCGTGGCAGGCGGCCGAGAGGCTGGGCCTTCCCGGTGACACCGCCTGGAGCTGACACTTGCCCCTCGCCGCGGAGCGTGGGAGACTCGCCCGCCTGACTGCAGGAGAGGAAGCATGGCCCACGGCACCGCGCGCATCGGCAAGGACCATTATCGAACCGAGATCGAAGTCGGGGTCCACAGACTGGTATCCGACGAGCCCCATGCCCTTGGCGGCGGGGCGGCTGGCCCTGCCCCCTACGACCTTCTGCTCGCCAGCCTCGGCGCCTGCACCGCGATCACCCTGCGGATGTACGCTGACCGCAAGCAATGGCCACTCGAATTGGTCGAGGTAGGCCTACGCCTCTCGGGAGGCCCCGGTGCGCTGCACATCGACCGCACGCTGACAATCGCGGGTCTCGACGACGTGCAGAAAGCACGCCTCGCCGACATCGCCGAGCGCACGCCGGTAACGCTGACGCTGAAAGGGGGACTCCCGATCAGCACGACGCTCGCTTGAATCCGCGCCCGCGCCCTGCGCCCTCCCGCCCCGTCGGATAGACAAGAGAATAGCGCCGGCGTGTCATGCAATTGGGATTCCTCATTCGCTTCTCCCCGGGCCGGCCTAAGAATGACCCGAACGAGCTGATCGACCGACGACGGGATGCGGCCGATCCTGAATTCGCTTGGGAAATAAATCCTCAAGGACCGGACCGGCCGCACGGCTGGAACCGTCGACGCGGGCGCTAGCCCCCGGGGCCGAACCAGCATTGGATGGCCGCGTCGAGGTCTTCGTCCTCGCCGTCACCCGTCCAGGCAACATGACCGTCCGGTCGGACCAGGATCGCGGTCGGCATTTCAACCGGACCCACGACCGGCAGCGAGCAGATGCCGGCACACGTCGCACCGACCCGCATCACACTTTCCGCACGCATCGCTTTAGCAGACATGCCGGCGCCCCCGAGACTCAGCAATATCGGCCTGCCGTCGTGCAGGAGCTCGAATATGCGCCTCGGTCCCTCGGTCGTGATAAGATCTATATCCGGCATGCGCCGACCAAGCAGCGGATGCCCGTCGCCGAGGTCGTATCGGATGTCGAGGCCAGAGATGTTCGCACCGTAACAGCGGCGGGGCTCATCCATCCTGATCAACCGGGCGACCCAGGAGCGGAGCGCTTCGGCCCTGGCTCCGCCGCGCGCTAGTCCGGAGAGGGCCAAAGTTGTCTGGAGCAGGGCGGCTCCGATCGGGTGCCGTTCGGCGTGGTACGTATCGAGCAAGCGATCGGGGGACACCCCCTTGACGACCTGGGCCAGCTTCCATCCCAGATTAAAGGCGTCCTGAAGACCGATGTTCAAGCCCTGACCGCCGACGGGGGAATGGACGTGGGCCGCGTCTCCCGCGAGCAGGACGCGGCCTTCCCGGTAGGACGTTGCCAGCCGCGCAGCATCGGTGAACCTTGAAAGCCAGGTGATATTATGCACGCCAAAGTCCGACCCATAGGCCGCGACCAGCGCTGCGCGAAGATCGTCTTCGCTCGGGCCGTCACCGGATGTCAGCGTCTCCTCACCCACCACACCGCGTAAGCGGACGCCGTCTTCCAGCTTTCCGATCGCGCTTGTGCCATGCTCGCCGTAGCGAAGGCCCAACGGTGCCTCGCCCTCCATTTCGGCTTCGAAAATGAGCGAGCTGCAAGTAGGTGTGTGCCCAGAAAAGCCGATGCCTGCCATTTTCCGGATCCCGCTCCGGCCGCCGTCGCAACCGACGAGATAGCGGGAACTTATGGTGCGGGCGTCATGCAGTTCGAGGCGCACATGATCACTGTCCTGTCGGAAACGAACAGCCTCGCTGCGGCGATAGACGGACACGCCAAGCTCGGAGATCCAGTCGAACAGCGTATGTTCGATCTTTTCCTGCCAGAGCGCGAGCGTGTAATTATGCCGGCTCGGAAGGTCGCTGGTGTCGATGACCGTGCCCGCGATCGGTGCCCCATAGTGCTTTGTTCCCTGTTGAATGAAGCGGTCCGCTATGCCGCGCTGATCGAGAATCTCCAGCGAACGGGCATGCAAGCCGCTGGCTCGCGAGCCCTCTACCTCCTGATTTTCCCGTCGCTCGACTATGGCGACATCGACGCCCGCCAGCGCAAGCTCGCCGCCCAGCATCATGCCGGCCGGACCGCAGCCGACGATCGTAACATCATGTTCTAGATTATGCATTTGCCACCTCTGGAAAGACTCGAAGGGGCATGGCTTTTAGAAGAACGCGGGGGGCTTGAAGCAAGAGCCTTGCACACCATATTTATGATCTGGCAGGAGCACGAATAACCTCTCGGTTCCCGCACGCGGTCGGTTCACAGATTCGCGTGCCATTTTCCGATACCGACATGACGATCGAGGCACAGCCGGCGACCAGCCAGGTATAGAGGCGGCAATTCGGACGGCGAAAACGCGGGGATCCCGGGGGCGCTACGGAGGCGAACCCTTCGATCCTTTTGGTCGGCGCACTCCCATGCACTATGCGCTTATCGCTGGCGCGCACGGCGCTGCTGCCGGTCAGACCGGCCCGGAATTTATATGCGAGCTGGCCTCGCCTGCGTTATTCGCCTCCGCGACAGGTGCTGACAGACTGGCAGCGATCAGCCAGGCCATGACCGCGAAGGAAATACATGCCGAGGCAAGCCAGCCGCGCCAGTTTCGCTCAGTGACTGCGAACATGAGGCTGTAGAGGCCTATGATCCCTGCAACGAGGACTAGGCCCAATATGTCTTCAAGCGAATAGCCCCAGCCCATCGACAGGCCTGCAAGGTATGACATTTCGGGTTCCCATTCTTTCAAAATGCGGCGCGCAACATCATCCCCACGAGCCAGCAGATTGCTGCAAAAGCCACGGTGAAGACGATGATGAGAAGAAGCCGACCACGACATCGCAATTGGAGATGCCGCCCATGCGGCCGGTGCGGCGCGGGGCTCATGAGCCCGCCACCCGGCTCTCCGCCGCCCCCGCGCGGGCACGGCGCTCGTGGAGAGCGCTCACAAGATCAAGCATCTCACGTCGCACGGTGATGGGCGCTGCAATCCTGGGATCACACCACAGATCGCTATAAAGATCGGCATATGTCCCCAGGCTCTCGAAAGCCTCGCTTCCTTGACCATCGAGGCGTGCTTCGATTTCGCTCGCGGCCCTTCTTGCAGAGCTGCTTGGCAGAGGCAGCCCCTTGGCCGTTTTGAAGACGGCGCGCCGCTGCGCCTCCACAGCAAGCCGGGCAGGAGGGGTCGCGAAGCAGTTGTGCAGCGCAGCCTCAATCGCGGCCGACGTCGCCGGGCCCGCGGTGAGCCGCAGGGCTGCTGCCAGCAATTGATCCTCCGCGAGGACAGAATGTTCGAGCCGTTCGATTTCGGTCATTCCGCAATCGGACGGGGTCCGTAATCGCGCGGCCTCCAAAGGGTCGGCGAGCATTGCGCTTGCGCGCAATGCCGCCCCTCGGATGAGATGGACGAGCAGCGATTGCTGCGCCAGGAGGTTGTTCACGCAATTTCTCCTTGCCCGCCGGCGCGGAACGCCCAGCGAGTAAAGTCTGGAGCGAGAGAGGCTCGGAGGGAGCGTGGACCCGGCCTTCACACCGTCCCAAGTCCAGCTGCGACACGATGATTCATCGCTCGTCACCCGAGCGACCCGGCTTTCCAGCCGCCCCGCTTTCCCCTCATGCTGGCTCAAGCGCCGAAGCGGCGCTCCGCCAATAGGCGTCCACGCAGCGCGAGAGAAAGCCGAGAGGTGGATCGTCCACCATGTCCTTGAGGAGCGGCACGAGATTGTCGCCGAAGATGATGAAGGCCTGGCGCGGAAGGGCTTCTACCGCGCCGCGGGGCGGAGGCGAGCCGTCGTACGCAGCGATCATCATGTCGAGCAAGGTCTGGGCCGCTTGTACGGCTCGATCGGGGGAAATCACCCCGCTCAATGCGGCTGCAGCCGCGCCGGCGAAACGATCACGGCGCGCTTGCAAAATGCCGAAGGCTTCAGCCTCGGACGTCGAATGATTCATGAGGAAACTCCAGGCGCATGCGCGCCATGCCGACCCGCAGGTCGCAGGTCTCAGTCTATCGAATTTGCGAAAAGCCGGGATAGCGGCCCGGCAAGAGCCTCGGGGCCGGCGTCGGCCTGCGCGTCAGGCAGGCCGCAGCCGCGCCGAGGCTAAAACTCGCGTGAGCAGGCTGCCGGCATGCGCCAGGAAACGAAGTGCCGAAAAACACATCATGGAACATCCTATAGCACGGCCGGGCGAAAGGGCCAAATTACGTCATTTTTTGCAATCCGGCGCAGGATCCCGCGTTTGACTTTGGTAACGGAAGACCCCAGCTTGCCGACATGCAAAAGCCGCCTCCCCTCGTCCGCCTTCATGACCCCAGGAATATGATCCCCATCGGCTTCTAGCCCCGGTCGCGGCGCTACGCCGCCCCGGCTCGGGGCCTGGAAGCGCGTTCGATGGCGCGGCGAGCCCGCGCCCGTGCTTTTTGACAGCGCTGCAATCATCGCCGCGTCGCGTCGAGGAACGTTAGGAGAGATGATGGAATTGAAGGATCAGCCGCCAGGACCCCCGAAGGTCATTCTCGTTGGCACCGATCTGAGCTGCCGATGCGATCGCGCACTCGAACGCGCGATTGGGCTGGCCAACGAATGGGGCGCCCGCTTGATCGCTGCGACCATCGTCGAACCCGAGCCGGAGCATATGCTGGAGCCAAAAGGGCGAAAGCGCCCCCTGACGCCGGTCGAGCGGGCGCGCCGGACGCTGGAAGCCCATCTGGCGACGAGCGGCGCCTCCGCGGAGATCCTGGTCGCCACTGGCGATCCCGCGGCCGAACTTCAGGCGATCGCGGCGAAGGAGAGGTGCGACCTGATGGTCGTGGGTGTCGGCCGCAACGATATGCTCGGTGGCCTCCTGCTCGGGGGTACCGCAAAGCGATTGATCAGGAATTTGTCGATTCCGATGCTGGTGGTGCACGACCGTCCTGCCGGTCCCTACCGCAATATCATCGTCGCGACCGACCGTTCGCAGGGCGCGCGCGAGGCGCTGCTTGTCTCTGCGGCCTTTTTCCCCCGCGCCCACCTCACCTTGTTCCACGCGCACGACGTTCCGCTCGCTGCGCGACATGCGACCGCCGCCGTCCCCCCGGAAACAGATTATGATCTGCGCTCGCACATGCTCGCCGAGATCATCGCTGATCCGCGCGTGAGCACGGACCTCGCAGCCCGCCTTGACCTCGCCATCGAGACCGGCGCTCCGGAGCGGCTGATCAGCGAGTTTGCCGAAGACCATTTCGCAGATCTGACGGTCGTGGGAAGTCACGGGCATGGCGCTCTGTTTGAGGCGATCATCGGCAGCACCGAACGCAAGTTGCTCGAGACCCATTCGGGCGACCTCCTGATCGTCGCGAGCGAAGACAAATAGCAAAAACTGGCCCCGTCCCGGCATGTTGGCGCCCGACGGTCTTGCCTTGGCGCCGTGCGCATCTCTAAGACGAAAATGTCACGCACGCTGCAGGAGCCAAACACCACCGATGCACGATCCGCGCTACCTGTTGGCGGTGGTGAGCCTTCCTTTTCTGGGCAGCATGATTGCGGCCGCCCTGCCGCAAGCCGGGCGGAACTGGGCATCCGCCCTCGCCGGCCTCATCGCGCTTGCCGGAATCGGGCTCCTTGCCGCCTTTTATCCTGCTATCGCGGGAGGCGAGATCGTGCGTCACGAAGCGGCCTGGCTTCCCTCGCTCGGCCTCCAGTTCACGCTGCGGCTCGATGGTTTCACATGGCTTTTCGCCCTGCTGGTACTCAGCATGGGCGCGCTCGTGATCCTTTACGCGCGCTATTATATGTCGCCGAACGACCCTGTTCCGCGTTTCTTCGCTTTTCTCCAGGCCTTCATGGGCGCGATGCTCGGCATCGTCCTCTCGGGCAACCTGATCCAACTCGCTTTTTTCTGGGAGCTTACCAGCCTCTTTTCCTTTCTGCTCATAGGATATTGGCATCATAATCAGGCCGCGCGCGACGGCGCGCGGATGGCATTGATCGTCACGAGCCTTGGCGGCGTCTGCATGCTCATCGGCTTCCTGCTACTGGGCCGGATCACGGGCAGCTACGACGTCGACACTGTACTCGCGGCCGGATCGACCATTCGGGCGCACGGCGCTTATCTACCGGCGCTGATCCTCATCCTGCTCGGCGCCTTCACGAAGAGCGCGCAAGTCCCATTCCACTTCTGGCTGCCGCACGCCATGGCGGCGCCGACGCCGGTGTCGGCCTACCTCCATTCGGCGACGATGGTGAAGGCGGGCATTTTTCTTCTCATCCTCTTGTGGCCCGTTCTCTCGGGAACCGAAAGCTGGTACCTGATCGTCACCACGGCGGGCCTCGCAACCTTGCTCGTCGGCGCATGGTCCGCGATTTTTCAGCAGGACCTCAAGGGCCTCCTCGCCTATTCGACGATCAGTCATCTCGGGCTCATCACCCTGCTTCTGGGACTGGGGAGTCCGCTCGCCGCGGTCGCCGCCATCTTCCACACGCTCAATCACGCGACCTTCAAGGCCTCGTTGTTCATGGCGGCAGGCATCATCGACCATGAAACGGGAACGCGCGACCTCCGGCGCCTTAGCGGTCTCGCCAAATTCATGCCGATCACCGCGACGCTCGCGATGGTCGCCGCGGCTGCTATGGCCGGTGTCCCGCTGCTCAACGGGTTCCTGTCGAAGGAAATGTTCCTCGCCGAAGCTCTAGAGGCGCACAGCGGTACGATACTTGACGCCGCGCTCCCCATATTGGCCACGCTCGCTAGCGCTTTCAGCGTCTTCTATTCGATTCGCTTCATTCACCAGACTTTCTTCGGCCCTCCGCCCGTCGACCTTCCCCATTCTCCACACGAGGCGCCCCACTGGATGCGCTTCCCGATCGAGATACTGGTTCTCGCTTGCCTGCTGGTGGGAATCTTGCCTGCGCTCACCATCGGGCCCCTCCTCGCGCTCGCGGTGGGCGCAGTGCTCGGTGAACAGACGCCGGTTTACAGTCTCGCGATCTGGCATGGGTTCAACCCGCCGCTCCTCATGAGCCTCATCGCGCTGGTCGGGGGTGCGCTGGCCTATGTGCGCTTTGGCGCGCGTCTCAACGCGATGGAGCGCTCGCCCCTGATCGGCCGCCTTAAAGCGCGGCGTACCTTCGAAGCCGCACTGGCGGCCGTCATCGAATGGGCGCGTGTGCTTCACGAACTCTCAGGCACGACAAAATTGCAGGTCCAGTTGCGGCTTCTGATCGCCACGGCCGTCCTGCTCGGAACCCTGCCGTTCCTGTTCCTCGGCTACCGCCCCGGCTCACAATCGGTGACGCTGATCGACCCCGTGTTCGCGCTGCTGTGGATCATCGGCTGCCTCTGCGCAGTGGGCGCGGCATGGCAGGCAAAATTCCACCGCCTCGTTGCGCTGTCCCTGATCGGCGGAGCCGGCCTTGCAACTTGCATCAGCTTCATCTGGCTTTCGGCCCCTGACCTTGGCCTCACGCAGCTGCTCGTGGAGATTATTACCCTCGTGCTCCTCTTGCTCGGCCTTCGATGGCTGCCGCTCCGCAAGCCTGACATCTGGGCCACGGCCAGTACGCCCTGGGCGGTGCGCCTGCGCCGCAGCCGCGACCTGCTGCTCGCGGTGTCGGGCGGTATCGGAATGGCCGCACTATCCTATGCGATGATGACCAGGCCGAGCGTCGAGAGCATTTCCCGCTTTTTTGTCGAAAAGGCGTATCCAGGGGGAGGCGGGGCCAATGTGGTCAACGTCATCCTCGTCGACTTTCGCGGCTTCGATACGCTCGGAGAGATCACCGTGCTCTCGATTGTCGCGCTGACGGTGTTCACGCTCCTCAGGCGTTTCAGGCCGGCGCCAGAGAGCGTCGAGCTGCCGCATCAGCAACGACGCCAGAACGACTTCGACCGCGACGACGAGGCGCGTTCCCACGGCGACACCCTGGCGCATTATCTATTCGTCCCGAGGATCATCATGCAGTGGTTATTCCCCGTGATCCTGACCTTTGCCATCTATCTTCTGATGCGCGGCCATGACCTGCCCGGCGGCGGATTTGCGGGCGGGGTGACCGCCTCGATTGCCATTCTCCTGCTCTATATGGCGGGCGGAACGCGCTGGGTCGAAGCCCATCTCGATATCCGTCCGCTACGGTGGATCAGCTTCGGTTTGCTGCTCGCGGTCGGCACGGGGCTCGCGGCATGGATCGGCGGTTTCCCCTTCCTCACGAGTCATTTCAGCTATTTCAGGGTCCCGCTGATCGGTGATATCCCGATCGCCAGCGCGCTGCTATTCGACATCGGCGTGTTCGCCGTCGTCGTTGGCACGACAGTGCTTATCCTGATCGCGCTCGCGCACCAGTCGATCCGGTCTCCGCTCAAGAGGAAGGGGGAAGCCGAGACGCCGCCCTCGCCGCCGGAGGGAGCCGCCTGATGGAAATCGTCCTCTCGCTTGCCATCGGCATCCTCACCGCCTCGGGGCTCTGGCTCTTGTTCCGCCCGCGCACCTTCCAGGTGATCCTGGGACTTTCGCTGCTCTCCTATGCCGTCAATCTTTTCATTATCGCGGCGGGACGCCTGCGCACCGATGCGCCGCCGATCGTGGGCAAAGGCGCAGCAGACCCTGCAGCCTATGCTGACCCCGTCCCTCAGGCACTCGTGCTGACGGCGATCGTCATCTCGTTCGCGACGACGGCGCTCCTTCTCGTCGTGCTGATGGCCTCGCGCGGCTTGACGGGTACGGACCATGTCGATGGAGAGGATGGAGAGAAGTGACGGGCTGGCTTGGTCATCTGGCCATTGTCCCCATCCTGCTGCCGCTGGTGGCGAGCGCACTCATGCTCTCGATGGACGAGCGCCGCCGCACCGCCAAACGGATATTGAGCCTCGGCGTTGCTGCGGTCCTGGTCGCTGTCGCAGCCCTTCTCCTGTGGTCGGCGCGCGAGAGCGGCCCCATGGCCTATCGACTCGGGGACTGGCCGTCACCCTTCGCCATCACGCTGATCGCCGATCGCCTGTCGGCGATGATGTTGCTGTTGACCAGCATCCTGGGCTTTACGTCCCTATTCTATGCAACCGCACGCTGGGACCGGTCGGGACCGCGCTTCCACGCGCTCTTCCTGTTGCTGCTCATGGGGATCAATGGCGCCTTCCTGACCGGCGATATCTTCAATCTCTTCGTGTTTTTCGAAGTCCTGCTCGCCGCCTCCTACGGTCTCATTCTGCATGGATCGGGTACCGAGCGGACCAGCGCCAGTCTTCACTATATCGCGATCAACATCGCCGCCTCGCTCCTGTTCCTGGTGGGGGTTGCGCTCCTATATTCGGTCACCGGTACCCTCAACATGGCCGACCTTGCGATCAGCCTCGGCTCGGCCGCCGAAGGGAATCTTGCGCTGCTGGAGGCCGGCGCCGCGATCCTCGGCGTTGCTTTCCTGGTCAAAGCGGGCATCTGGCCCCTCTGCTTCTGGCTGCCGCGGACCTATGCGGCGGCCTCGCCCCCGGTCGCTGCCGTGTTTGCCATCATGACCAAGGTGGGCATCTACATCATCCTGCGCCTGTCCTTCCTGCTCTTCGGCAAGGATTCGGGAGGCGCGGCGGGCTTTGCCAACGACGCATTGCTCTATGCCGGCCTTGCGACCATGGCGTTCGGCATCGTCGGCATTCTCGCTGCCCGCCATCTGACCCGCATCGCTGGCCATTATGTTCTCGTGTCCTCGGGCATCCTGCTATCTGCCATCGGCATCGGCGGCGAAGCGCTTACAGCGGCACTGCTCTTCTATCTTGTAAGCTCGACGCTGGCAGTGAGCGCGCTCTACCTGCTGATCGAACCCGTGGAGCGCCATGCCGATGAGGCGGACATCATCGAAGGCATCACCGAACCGGTCTTCGACGACGAATATGTCGGGGCGATCGAGGAGGAGGAAACGGAAGAGGGCGTGGTCATACCGGGTACGATTGCCATTCTCGGGGGCGGATTCATTTTCTGCGCCTTGCTTCTTGCCGGGCTCCCCCCCTTATCAGGCTTCATCGCCAAATTCGCGCTCATCGATGCGCTGTTCCGCCATGTCGCCATTGCTCCCTCGCATTGGGCCTTGATAGCGCTCATCATCCTGTCGGGACTGGCGACGACAATTGCCATGACGCGCGCGGGTATCGATCGACTCTGGACGCCCGGCGAAGATTCTCCTGCACGCCTCAGCCTCGTCGAAGTGACCCCGATCGGGCTACTTCTCACGGTGTGCCTGGCGCTGATGCTCGCCGCCGGCCCCGTCATGGATTTCATGCAGGCAACAGCGGGTGCGCTCCATGACCCTGGAAGCTATATCGAGGCCGCAGGTCCTGCCGTTCACGGAGGCAACTACCCGTGAGCCGCCTCTTTCCTTACCCGGTGCTGACCTTGGCGCTCTTCGTCATGTGGATCCTGCTCACCGGATTTTCACCCGGCCATGTGCTCCTCGGCGGCCTGGTCGCGGCGCTCGTGTCGCGCACGATGCTCTCGCTGAAGCCCGAGCGGACAGGATTCCGGCCGAGCGCGGCGGTCTTCCGTCTCGCGGGGTTGGTCTTGGCGGATATTGTCCGGTCCAACATTGCTGTCGCCCGGATCATATTGTTCAGGCCCCCCGCGCGCCACTCGGGCTTTCTCCATCTGCCGGTGGAACTTCGCAACCCGTATGCGCTTGCCGTGCTGGCGATCATCATCACGGCGACCCCCGGCACATTGTGGGTGCAGCACGACGCGCACCGACACGTCATCCTCATCCACGTCCTCGACCTGATCGACGAAGAGGCATGGATAAGGTTCATCAAGGATCGCTACGAACGACTGCTTCTGGAGATTTTCGAATGAGCACGTTGTTTCTCGCGCTCGTCATCACCGCCTCGCAGATCCTGCTCGGCCTGTCGATGCTTTGCGCCACCTATCGCATGGCACGCGGACCGCGAGCCCAGGACCGCGTGCTGGGCCTCGACGTGCTCTATCTGGGCGCGATGCTCCTCCTCGTCACTTACGGGATACAGACGGGAAGAACCTTATATTTCGAAGTGGCGCTTGCCATTGGGCTGCTGGGATTCGCGGGGACGGTTGCGCTCGCCAAGTTTCTGATGCGGGGGGAAGTGATCGAATGATCCAGGGACCGGACCTCCCGACCTGGGCAGCGGTCCTTGTCAGCCTCCTCCTGCTGACAGGGGCAATGACAACGCTCATCGGAACGCTTGGCCTGCTCCAGCTGAAGAGCTTTTACGACCGGGTGCATGCTCCCACACTCGGCACGACGCTCGGCACCGCCCTGATTCTCACAGCATCGATGCTCTGCTTCTCGGTCCTCCAATCGCGTCCCGTCATCCACGAGATCCTGATCGGCGTCTTCGTGACGGTGACGACGCCCGTGACCCTCATGCTGCTGGCACGGGCCGCGATTTACCGCGACCGGAGTGAGGGACGCGCACGCGTTCCAAAGGACGGCTCGAACAGCTATTCCAGCGACCAGTAGAAAATTGGTGGCGGGACCAAGGGTCGAGCCACGCGTGGCCCCGCCCTGTCTGCGGGGGCCGCAGCCTCCTCACAAGGAAAATGAGGCGATAACCGGCTTGCAAGAGAAGGCCTACGTCCCTGGGCATGGTGCCTGGGGCCGTTCATTGGCGGCATTCGGCGCACGAGGGTCGGAGACTTGGGATCGCTGCTGATTAGCTTTCGGAAGCAGCGGCTTTGGAACCGGCGTCGGAAGACGTCGGCAGAATGACTTCGACGCGCCGGTTGCGCTGCCGTCCCTCTTCATCATCACGGCCATCGGGCTTTGCGTTGGGTGCAACCGGTCGGAGTTCGCCAAGACCGATCGTCTTGATCCGATGGGGATCGACCCCCTTTTGCGTAAGGTAGAGTTTCACCGCACTGGCCCGTTGCTCCGACAAGCGCTTGTTGTAGGCATCGTCGCCCTTGGCGTCCGTGTGGCCTTCGACGATGATTTCGCCCGCGCTCCCGGCTTTGATCAGCTCGGCCAGGCGATCGAGAGTGGCTTCGGCCGCGGGACGTATCGCCGCCTTGTCGAACTCGAACGTGACATCGCCAGCCAGTGATACAAGCGTGCCCCGTTCGGTTTCGATCGCGCCAAGGTCGCTCTTGAGCTTTTCGACGGCCTCGAGGTTGCTGGCGGCATTATTCGCGGCTCCGAGGGTGGAGCCGCCGCTCCCTGCCGGAGCGAGGGTCGAGGCGGGCAGGCTCCTCATGTTCGAGAGGCCCGATTTCTCGGGCACGGAGCCGCCATATGCCCCTTCGAGTGGCAGCCTTACCTCGAAGCGTGGGCTACTTGTATGCGCGCTATCAGCGCTGCCGCGTTCATTCAGGATCAGCACTGCTGCGCCCGACCGCGGAAGGCGTCCTTCGAAGACGATCTCGCCGTCCATGGCTTTGCCCGGCGGGACTGCCAGCGCTCGGTTCGTCGGCGCTGCAATCAGGGACATCTTCTCGCCGCTGTCCAGAAGGATGAAACTATCCTCGTCACGGGGGCTGAGCTTGATCTCCCGGTCGCGCCCGTTGAGGACATGGATCGCCACGAGGGTTCGCTCATCATCGCTGCGTACGGAAATCACGTCGAGCACGACAGCCGCTGGATGTGCTATTTGCACTCCCACGGGCGCACCGCCGCCGTCCCGCCCGCTCAGCGAAAGGCCGCCGTCGCAGGCGACGAGTGAAAGACAGGCTGCCCCCCCGAGCAACAGACGGGCAAAAATCATTGCGATGCTCCGGCAAGCGGAAGATCGATGCGAAAACCGGGCGTGATGGTATATTCGGTGTCGGTTCGCGAATTTTCGTTGAGGACTAATATCGCCGCGTTCGCCGCGGGTGTCAGTCTTCCCAGAAATGCGAGCTCACCCTCAAAAGTCTGACCTGCCGGGATCGAGAGCTTGGGATTGCTGGAAGGGGGAGAGAGATAGAGACGCTCGCCATTGTCGAGAAGAAGATAGCCGCTGCGAAGGTTTTGCTGGTTGAGGCTCACATCCCGGTCGCGCCCGTTGATGACCCGTATGCCCACGGTTGTAGCGGTGGGCTGCGTCCTGAGCGAGGTGAGCTGCACCACAGTGCCATTGGGGTGAGCCACCTGCACATCGAGCGGCTTTGCCTTGCCTCCGTTCCATAGGCTGACACGGCTGCTCTCTGCCGGGCCATCGGTTGCCGGAGCCCCGTTAGCTGCATTTTGAGCCGCGCCGTTCGACTGATCGGCTGCTTGGCCGCAAGCTGCCAGCAACAGGCCTGCGCATAAAATTGCCTGAAATCGCGTTGCAGTCATGTCGGCACTCCTTCTGGACCCGGCGCAATCCGATGAGAGGATCACGCTCTGCGAGCTCGGGATCATAGTGTCGCGCGGAGGGTGTTTGATCAACCCCATGAAAAAATTGAATTATCGGGAATGGCCGGAGAGCAGGCCTGAAAAGGGGAAAGAAAGCGGCGATTTGTTTCCAGGAAACGCGAAGCAAATTTTCATTCTGACCGGGCGCGCGCTGCCATGGAGCTGTCCTTCGCCGCCTTTTCTTCGACGGGCCGGCGCTCGCCAAATTCCTGGCCAAAGCCGTGCCTGCCCGCGAAATGCGCGGATTGGGAGGCGTGCCCGCCCAGCGTCCGCCTGTCTCCCCCTAGTGTGCTGACGGCAGCACGCTTTGCGCTGGCGCGGCCGGGTCAGAGCGGGAAAACGAAACGTGTTGCTCGGAGGTCTGAATCCGACCGCACGAAGATAATATCGGTCTGGACCAGGTCAATGCCATTCGGCCGGATGAAGCCGGCGAAATCCAACGGCACAAAACCCCACTCCCGCATCTGTACGAGCAGGTCGACGATCTGCGGTGCGCCATCATTATAAGGCAATAACGCGGTTTCTAGCTGCACCACTTCGCTGCGCGCGAGCGTGGATTGGCCGCCCCGAAGAATGTCCAGTTCAGCGCCCTGCACATCGACCTTGAGAAAGATGGGCCCCGGCAATGCTATGGCAATGTCGTCCAGCGTCTTGCTCATGAGGCGGCGCTCGACACGGAGTACATTGCTGTTCTCGGGGCGCAGCGACGAGCCGGTCTCCATCTCGTAAAAAACGACCTCCTCCCCGGCCGTCGCGGAAAGCACAGAGTTTTCAAGGGTCACGCCGCGCACGTCCCTGCAAACGGCATCGAGGATCGTTTTTTTCGCCGTCTGCGCTTCGACCATCACAACCGGCGCATCGTGGAACACGCTGCGCGCCAAGCGAGTCCAATGCCCCTCATAGGCGCCAACGTCGATGATGGCTCCGGGTTCAAACCCCTTTGACCTGATCCGACGATATGCCTGGACCTCCAACGGTTCTGTCGGCCCTGCTAATCGGCCGAAAAAGAGCGCGAAGGGTTTGAAGATCTGACGCATGATGATCTTGCATAAGACCGCGATTCGAATGTGTCAGCAGCTTTCGCCCAGCGACCAGTCCAGAAATGGGCTGTGCTGGAACTGTGCGGTTCCTGTGCGAAACTTGATGTTTGTTACTGTGAGTTTCTGGAGGACGGCCCGTAGCCTTGTCGAGATCCCCCTCTGAGCGGCCCGAGACATGGGTGACACTCCGTACCGGAGACATAGGTTAC
>JBIQHE010000063.1:0-3496 GCA_044508875.1 Sphingomonadales bacterium
CCGCAGCAGCATTATGCCGCCGCTACCGTGGCCGACTTTTGCACCGCCGCTCTCACATGCGAACGGTGATGCAGGCGGTCCGTTTGCCATCCCAAAATGATCATTGATCGCGAGGAAAGGTGTGCTTGAAAGCGGACTTCTCACCGACCTAAAGATACCGGCCAGTGCCCATGCCGTAAGGAACTGGACAGGTTGGACACTCGACAGCCGGTCGGTGTCGGCGCGGCTTGGAGATTACAGCAGGGTTTTTCCGAGCCAGCGGATAAAGGTGCCATCCGCCCAGTTCGCCGACGTCACCAGAAAATCGATTGGCGGGGGATTGACGGCGGACTGGTCGGGCCGTTCATCGCCGGTGACCCGCAGGCGAATTTCGCGGATCGTACGGCCCGGCAAGGAGAGGCTCAGCGTGATCTGTGTCGGCACTGTGCCAGAAAACGGTAATTCGCGCCGGATTGCGCATTCGGCGCCGTGGGCGCCAAGCGCCAACTGGAGATGCTCGAGCGCACGGAGCACGTCACGGTCGAGGCTTGTGGATACGGGAACGAAGCGGCGGGCATGGTAGATCGGCATCGCACAGGCTTTGACGGCCTGTGCTCGGCCATCCGCGGTGGCCTCGCACCGGATGAGGGCCAGAAAGGGGCCGCCGGCTGCTTCATGGGCTATCTCGATGCCATCCCGGACGCGGAGAGGTTGCCTTTGCGGCAAATAGAGCAGGGGCGACCGGGCATCGACCGCGTAGAGGAGCAGAAAGCCTGGCATAGCGTGCCCGGCAGGTCCGCCGCGGATCAGCGTTGACGCGACCTCGCCAGAGTGGAGGGGCGCGGCGTGGGTCCACAGATGGTCGGCCAGGCTGGTACCGGGGACCACTTCGAAATCCTGGGCGGCCACACGCAGCGCGTCGAACGCGTCTGTTATGGACGGATGGTCTGGAGCAGCGGCGGGCGCCGGAATGATGTGCCGGCCGGAGGCGCCAATCAGGCATTCGAGTAGTGCGGCGAGGCCGCTTGCGGTGAAAAAATTGTCCGCTCCGGGCAGTGGAGGAACGTCGTCGTCCATCGACAGGAAGAAAGGTGTGCGGTGAGAGCCTGACGCTAGTGGCCCCTTGTCAGTCAAGTTCGCTCCCCATCGCGCCCTGAAAACTTGAGCGCTGAGCAAGGCTCGTGATCACGAAGTGCAGCAAAATTGTTCGGAATCTGCCATGATCGCGCGGGGCCGCCGCTCCGTTCAAAGATGCGCTGAAAGGTGGTCACTGCTCGCTACGGGCGCATTCGATGCAAAGCGCCGCCTCGGGTCGGACCGCGAGGCGTGCGGCTGCGATGGTGGCGCCGCAACGGACGCATTCACCGTAGGTGCCCCGTTCGATCCTTTCGAGAGCGCGGCTCACGGATGCGATCTGGCGGTCGATGAGAGCAGCCTGACCCTCGAGCGCGGCATCGTCTTCCATTTCCACCGCCTGCTCGGAGGAATCGGCGTTCAGCGGTTCCGCGAGGTCGGTCTCGACCCGAGCCTGCCTGCCGCGAAGTTCGGCGAGTTGTTCTTCAAGTCGGGTCTTGACGGCGGCGAGGTCGCTCATTCGGTCGTTCCTTCACATGCGTACGCCGTCCACCGAGGGTCGGGCTAAGGGCACGAAATTGCAACGGGTAGGCCGCTCAGATGGCCTGCTTCAGGCGCTGATATGCGGCGCGAAGTTCATTGCCGAGGCTTTGCAGGGCTGCCTTGATGCCCTCGCCGCTCTTGTGAAGACCAGCCTCCGCGACGAAGCGGTTCCACTTGGCTTCGATTTCTTCCCACTCTTGCTTTGTTTCCATGGCCCCGAGATGGACCTGAACCCTGGCTTCGTCCCTGAGCTTTGCGAGATCCGCCTTCAGGTCATCAAGTTCACTCATGTCGTTTCTCCTGGGCCTGCAAAGCACCGCAGCCTCATTTTACTACCGAACAAGAACAACGGACGCGCTACGTAATGCCCCGGATGCAGGTGGCCACCAGTCTGCTCCCGCCCGATCATCCGATGGGTGCCCGCTGCTCAATCGTCGATCCCGCTCGGGGGACGTGCTTAGCGCTTCGGGCGCGTGGGCTGCTGCAAGCGGATTGCGGCAAGCAGCGTGCCGAGTTGCTTTTGTGCTTCGGCGGCCTGGCTTTCGGGATAGGCCGCGGTCATCCGTCCGCTCCAATAGCCATAGTTGACGGTTGTCAGGCTGAAATTCCAGGGCTGGTTGTCCCGCATCCCGGTGAACGTGCCGCGATATGCATCGAGACGGTGTTGGTTGGGAATCTTCGTGGGGCCCTGCGAAAGCAGCGTCGGGGCCGAGAAATGGGACATCGTGGACTGCCGCATGATCTCAAAATGATCATGCGCGGACATATCCTCGAGGTGGACCACGGCGATGCGTACAACAATGCGGTCGCTACCTGTACCGAGCGGACGATCATATCCCACCGCGATATATTCGCCGCCAGGGTCGAAGGCACGCTCGCGCAGCCGGGTGTAGCCAGCGAACTCGGCTGGAAAGCGCAGGCCGCTTGCAACATGGACCAAAGTTGTCCCGTCCGACTCAAGGGAAAAGCCATCGGGAATTTCGGCCTGGGCCGTCTCGGCCGCCGGCGGTTGTTCAGTTGCGATAGATGGAGTGGCCAGCAACAGGCTGCAAAAGGCAAGCGGTCGGAGCGCGGAAAATAACGTCACGGTGAAATCCTGGCTGGAAGGGCCTGCTGGCAGTGGATATTTTCCTGTTATCGGTGCCACGGCGCAGGCGGGATTGGGAACTATACGTAGCGGCGGGCTGAGCACCAAGCTTTACCCGGCACTGACGGACAGGTTTTGTCAAGTTTGTGGTGCAGTGAAGGTGGATGCGGTGCTTGCAAGAACAGTACAATCCTATTTGCCAGGCTCCGTTCCGGTTGATCCGGCCACAATTTTATCGGCGCCACCTAGGGGCGGGGCCTATGCGTTGATGTTTGACCTTGCCGAGCCGGCGCTCTTTTGCGGGCCGAATGGATCGCATCAAATTGAGCCTGGACGTTATGTCTATGCAGGGAGCGCCTATGGTCCGGGTGGCATGAGGGCGAGGATGGGTCGCCACTTTCGGAAGAGCAAGGCGATTCGATGGCACATCGACCATCTGACCCAACAGGCCGGGATGCTGCAGGCGGCCCTGATCGAGGGCGGGGCCGAATGTAATATTGTTAGAGTTCTCGTCGCGACCGGAGAATTTCGAATTCCCCTGAAAGGCTTCGGAAGCACCGATTGCAGGCGCTGCCGTTCCCATTTGCTGCACTTGCGCGCTGGGGGGCCGCAGGCAAACGGGCGGGATTGTTTGGCCTGACCTCGTTCGGGTCGTCTGTTCCAGGCGCGGAATGCTGTCCCGAGCGCGATCGACCCCGTGCAATGGCGTGAGGTGGTCGACTGTCTCCTATCGCTGCGGTGCGGTTGGTTGGTCCGGTGTAACCGACCGATTGAGGCCGCCTGCCGAGGATTGATGTGAGTGGGTAAGTGACG
>JBIQHE010000041.1:0-28481 GCA_044508875.1 Sphingomonadales bacterium
GTAACCTATGTCTCCGGTACGGAGTGTCACCCATGTCTCGGGCCGCTCAGAGGGGCCGGTGGCGGAGACGGAGGGATTCGAACCCTCGGTACCGGATTTACCAGTACGACGGTTTAGCAAACCGTTGGTTTCAGCCACTCACCCACGTCTCCGCATGGCCGCCGCGCTAACGGCAGTTTGGCCTCGGCGGGCGCTATAGCCAGCCCGGCAGCGGGCCGCAATGTCCAATATTGCTCATTCGACCCTTTGATGACGCGATAGCGACAGAATTTTGAATCGATCCAGCGCGAAATCGACTCGGGTCATCGCCGGTTCATTGCCCCCCTTGCAAAGAGAGTCATGATTAACGCAGGGTCGCGGCTGAAACTCTGACCGCAGCCAACCCGTGGGGGAAAGTAATGCGCCATATGTTTACCAAATTTGCCACGATGGGGATCGCGGCCTTCGGGCTCGCCCTGACGCCCCTGCCCGCCGCGGCGCAGATGACCGAGGTCGACCCGAACAGCGTGCTCGATTCGGATCTCGACGGCCCCCCTCCGCCGCCGGTGACCCCTACCGATCCCTATGCCGACCCTTCGCTCGACAGCGATCTTGCCACAGGTGACGAACAGACGAGCGGCGTGTCAGCCACGGCTGAAATTGCTCCCGCCACTCCCGTGGATCCCGAGACCGCCGCGCGGAGCGCTGCACCTGGCCAGACCTACAAGGAAGACGATTTGATCGGCGCCGCCGAAGGTGTGTTCGGCAAGGGCGCGCAAGGCCTTGCTGGCCTGATCGAGGATATTTTGAAGAAGCAGGGGGAACCCAACGCCTATATCGTCGGGCGCGAGGCGAGCGGCGCGCTCGGACTCGGCCTGCGCTACGGTTCGGGCACCCTCTATCACAAGGTCGAGGGCGAACGCCCTGCCTATTGGACGGGACCGTCGATCGGGTTTGACGCCGGCGCCAACGCGGGCAACACCTTCATCCTCGTCTACAATCTCTTCGACAGCGAGGACCTCTACAAGCGGTTTCCCGCCGGCGAAGGCGCCGCTTATCTGATCGGTGGCTTCAACGCCTCCTACATGCGCAGCGGCGATATCGTGCTGATCCCGATCCGCGTCGGAGTTGGCGCACGGCTCGGCGCCAATGTCGGCTACATGAAGTTCCGCAAGAAGCAGAGCTGGCTGCCCTTCTGATCTCACCCGCTTGCCGTGGGGGCGATAGCCCGCGCTCCGGCGCGGGCTTTTTCTTTTGCGGGAGGGGACTTGCGGTCATATCCACAGCGTCAATCGGGAGCCGCCTTAGTCCCCGTCGAAAGCGATCAGCGTCTCGCATGACAGGCCCGCGGCCTGAAGCCGCTGCGATCCACCAAGATCGGGAAGATCGATCACGAACATCGCCGCGGCCACCTCGGCGCCCACACTCCGCATCAGCTGCGCTGCGGCGAGAATCGTGCCGCCCGTGGCAAGCAGGTCGTCGACGAGCACCACGCAGTGCCCGGCCGCAACGGCCCCTTCGTGGAGCTCGAGACGGTCGGTACCATATTCCAGCTCATAATCGACACCGATGGTCACACCCGGGAGCTTGCCCGCCTTGCGCACCGGAACCAGGCCGAGCCCCATTGCCGTCGCCATGGCGGCGCCAAACAGAAAGCCGCGCGCCTCGACGGCCACGATCAGGTCGGGGCGATGGACGGAGGCCCGCTCGCAGAGACGGCGAACGCTTTCGGAAAAACCCGCAGCGTCGCTGATCAACGTGGTGATGTCGCGAAAGGAAATCCCCGGCTTCGGGAAGTCGGGGATGGTGCGGACGAGTGCCGCGAGATCAAGTTCTGGTCGGGGCGGAAGGGCGATCATCGGGGACGAGCGCCCTTCCCTTGTCCTCAATGTTCCTTGTCGGCCCAGATGTTCCGGTACGCGATATAAGTGAGGCCGGTGAAGATGAGGAGGTAGAGAAGCACACCCCAGCCAGTCCAGACGCGCTTCACCAGCTTGGGCTCGGCGGTCCACACGAGGAAAGCCGCGACGTCGCTTGCCATCGCCTTCACATCGTTCGGCGATCCATCGGCGAAAGTCACCTGGCCGTCGGCCAGCGGGGGCGCCATCGCGAGGTTCAGGTTGGCGAAATAGGGGTTATAGTGCAGCCCCGTCCCCGGCTGAAGCTCCTTGGGCAGGTCCTTCGGCGGGTTCTGGTACCCGGCCAGCAGCGAATAGACATAGTCCTTGCCGCCTTCGCGCGCCTTGGTGATCAGCGAAAGATCGGGCGGGAGCGCGTTGTTGTTCGCCGCACGCGCCGCGACCTCATTGGCATAGGGCGCCGGGAAATGATCCGAAGGCAGACCGTCGCGCGTCGCCGGCTCACCCGTGTCGGGGTTGATCGACGGCACCTGAAAGCCCTTCGCGAAGTTCTTCACCTGGCCTTCGGTGTAGCCAAGCTCTGCGATGTCACGAAAAGCGACATAGTTCAGGCTGTGGCAGGCCGAGCACACTTCCTTGTAGACCTGCATGCCGCGCTGCAGCTTGGCCTTGTCCCAGTGGGGGAACAGGCCGTCACTGGTCAGCGCGAGGTGACGCGGATGCTTGTGAAATGCGAGCGCGGCTTGGGGTTCATTCTTCAGCGGCGTGGTAAAGATCGCGCACAGCAGCGCGACGATGAATCCCAGGCCGACGAGAAATCCGAGCGGACGAACCATGGCTGTTTCAGCTCCTATTAAAGTCCGGCGCTCAGGCCGTTGCCGAAGCCGACGGCTGGTCGGCATGCTTCGCGAGAACGGCTTCCGTGATCGAATTCGGCATCGGAAGCGGGCGTTCGATCCGCGAGACGATCGGCAGAATGATCAGGAAGTGGGCGAAATAATAAGCTGCGGCGAGCTGGCTCATGATCACATAGGGCTGCTCCGCCGGGCTCTTGCCGCAATATCCGAGGATCAGCACGTCGACGACGAGAACCCAGAAGAACTTGCGATAGAGCGGCCGATAGGTCGACGACTTGACCGGCGAGCTGTCGAGCCAGGGCAGGAAGAACAGCAGCGCAATCGAGGCGAACATCGCGATCACGCCCCACAGCTTCGCGTCAATCCACAGGAAGTTGAAGGTGAAGGCGCGCAGGATCGCGTAGAACGGCCAGAAATACCATTCGGGAACGATGTGCGCCGGGGTCGAAAGCGGGTTCGCCGGGATATAGTTGTCGGCGTGACCCAAGAGATTCGGGCTGAAGAAAGTCAGCGCGACGAACAGGATAAGGAAGACGCCGAGGCCGAAACCATCCTTCGCGGTGTAATAGGGGTGGAACGGGACTGTATCCTGTTCGTCCTTCACCTCGATGCCCGTGGGGTTGTTCGACCCTGGAATATGCAGCGCCCAGATATGGAGGACCACCACGCCCGCGATCACGAAGGGCAGCAGATAGTGCAGCGAGAAGAAGCGGTTGAGCGCGGCATTGTCCGGCGCGAAGCCGCCGAGCAGCCACACGCGGATCGGTTCGCCAACCGCCGGGATGGCCGAGAAGAAACCGGTGATGACCTGCGCGCCCCAGAAGCTCATCTGCCCCCAGGGAAGGACGTAGCCCATGAAGGCGGTCGCCATCATCAGGAGGAAGATAACGACGCCGAGCAGCCACACCATCTCGCGCGGGGCCTTGTAAGAGCCGTAGTAGAGGCCGCGGAAAATGTGGAGATAGACGACGATGAAGAACATGCTCGCGCCGTTCATGTGCGCGTAGCGGACGAGCCAGCCGGCGTTCACGTCGCGCATGATGTGCTCGACCGAGTCGAACGCGACGCCCGCATTTGCAGCATAGTGCATCGCAAGCACGATACCGGTGATGATCTGGATCGCCAGCGCAGCGCCGGCGAGAACACCGAAATTCCAGAAATAGTTGAGATTGCGCGGAACCGGGTAACCGGCACCGACTGCATTATAGACGAGCCGCGGCAGAGGCAGCTTCTCGTCCAGCCACTTCATCAGCGGCTGCTGGGGTTGGTAATTCTTGGCCCAGGGAAAGCTCATCTTATCTTGCTCCTCAGCCGATCGTCACAACGGTGTCGCTGGTAAAGTCATAAGGCGGCACGACCAGGTTCGTCGGCGCCGGGCCTTTGCGGATGCGCGCCGCGGTGTCATAGTGCGAGCCGTGGCACGGGCAGAAATAGCCGCCGAAATCTCCGCGCGGCTCGCCTTCTGCGGCACCCAGCGGCACACAGCCGAGGTGGGTGCAGACGCCGAGCGTGATCAACCAATTCTCCTTGCCGGCCTTGGTGCGCTCGGCCAGCGTCTGCGGGTCGCGCAGGTCGCCGAGCGGCACCTTGTTGGCTTCCGCGATCTCGGCGGGGGTGAGGTTGCGGATGAATACCGGCTGCTTGCGCCAGCTCGTCTTGATCGCCTGCCCCGACTGGATCGCCGAAATATCGATCTCGGTCGAGGAGAGCGCGAGCACGTCGGCTGACGGGTTCATCTGGTTGACCAGGGGAAGGACCACCGCGGCGGCGCCGACTCCGGCAAAGCTGACTGCGGCGATATTGATGAAATCCCGGCGCCGTACACCCTCTTCGATATCGGCGTTGAGACTGGTTTCACTGGCCATTCGATTGCCCTTGCATGGCTGAACTGACAAATTCACGCGGATGCCGGGTCGCCCTGTTTGCGCACGCAGGACGCGGCGCATCCCGGCGGCCCCTCCGGGAATTGCGGGCCTGATAGCCGCACATCCGGGGCTTGCCAACAGGCAATTTCCCTCGTCGCCTCAAGCAGCGCGAGCGGCCGCAATCGGGCTCGATTCACCGATCATCGGCGGCTATGGCCGGGGCATGGAAATCGCCCTGTTTCAGCCGGACATCGCCGGGAATGTCGGCACGACGCTGCGCACCGCGGCCTGTTTCGGCGTAGCAGCCCATATTATCGAGCCATGCGGTTTCCCGTTTTCCGATGCCGCGCTGCGGCGCGCGGGCATGGATTATGCGGCGCGCGCCGACGTCCGGCGCCACGCCGACTGGACGATGTTTCGCAACTGGTCCGCAGCCGCGGCCAAGCGGATCGTGCTGCTGACGACGGCGGGCGCCACCCCCCTGCCCGCTTTCACCTTTACGCCCGACGATCTATTATTGCTCGGAGCCGAATCCTCGGGCGTGCCGGCGCATGTACATGAGACGGCAGCAGCGCGGATCGCGATTCCCATGCGACCAGGCTTTCGCTCCTTGAATGTCGCGGTTGCCGCTGGCATCGCGCTCGCCGAGGCTCTCCGGCAAACGAAAGGCTTTCCAGGATGATTTCGCTCGATCCCCAGCAACAAGCGGCACGTCGCTGGTTCGAAACGCTGCGCGACCGCATCTGCGCCGAGTTCGAGGCGATTGAGGCCGAAGCGGGCAGCGAGGCACGTTTCACCTATACGCCTTGGGACCGCGAAGCGGACGGTCTTGCGCCCGGCGAAGGCGGCGGAGGCGTGCGCGGTGTCATGACGGGGCAGGTTTTCGAAAAAGTCGGGGTTAACGTCTCGACGGTCGGCGGCGAGTTCGCACCCGACTTCGCCGCCTCGATCAACGGTGCCGGCGAGGACCCCCGCTTCTTTGCAACCGGCATCAGCCTCGTTGCGCATATGGCGAACCCCCACGTTCCCGCGGTGCACATGAACACGCGCTTCCTCGTTACGACGAAGCGCTGGTTCGGCGGTGGTGCCGACCTCAATCCGCCGATTCCCTACGCCGAGGATACCGACGCATTCCACGCACGGTTTCGCGCGGCCTGCGCCCCCTATGGTCCCGATGTTTACGAACGCTACGCCAAGTGGGCCGATGAATATTTCTACATCCCGCACCGCGGCGTCCACCGCGGGGTCGGCGGCATTTTCTACGACCATCTCGAGTGCAGCGACGATGCCGAGTTCGACCGCAACTTCGCGTTCACGCAGGCCGTCGGCGAGGCGTTCCTCGACATCTTTCCGCAGATCGTCCGGCGCCGCATGCACCAGCCCTTTACCGACGCCGAACGCGAGGCCCAGCTCATCTGGCGCGGCCGCTATGCCGAGTTCAACCTGGTCTACGACCGGGGCACATTGTTCGGCCTCAAGACCGGGGGCAATATCGATGCGATCCTGATGAGCCTGCCGCCGCTCGCGAAATGGGCGTGAAAAAGGCCGCCCCGTCGCCGGGGCGGCCCATTGTCGTAAGAGGCTGAGCGCCGATCAGGCGAAGACTTCGCCCGTCGTGCCCCGCGAAATTGCCCGGTAGATGCCGACCGGCACCGACAGCGACACCGTCAGCATGGGCAGATAGACAACCAGCCCCATCACGATCATCGCCAGCATTGCGCCAACGCCCGAGCCTCCTCCTGCAAGCGCGCCGATGATTCCGCTGAAGATCATGCCCGCGATGAGGGAGTAAACGACACTCGCGATCACGAGGAGGATATAGAATAGAACGATCAGCCACTGCGACGCGCTCGTCAGCTTCCAGGACTCGGTGATCCCGGTGACCGGATTGCGCGTCAGCCGCTCTGCCATCACCGGCCCCGCAACCGATAGCCGGCTCTGGAGCCAGACAAAGAAGACGAGTATCGCTATATAATAGGCGACCAGGACGAAGAGGACGCCGCCGCCCACCGCGCCCGATTGCAGCGCCCCGGGCGAAAACGCCCCGGCCCCGCCGAGCGCCGCGCCGAAAAGCAACGCCAGGACCAGCGAAATGACGATAACGAGGATGTAGGCGGCAAACATCACCACCATCGTCGCGAGCGCGAAGGCCGGCCCGGCCTGGAAGGCCCATCCGATATTGGGCGATTCGCCGGGGTGCAGTCCCCCGCGCCAGATCAGCATTCCCACCGCATAGAGGATCACGGCGGCAATAATTGCAAAGAGGAAAATCCGGCTCATCGCCCCCATCATTGCCGAAGGATCATTCGGCGCCATTGCCATGGACGCCAGTGTCGAGCCGAGCATGAGATAGCCGAGAATCCCGAGCACAACGATCGTGCCGCCAATCCACATCAGCATCTGCACCCAATTGGCCTTCAGAAACGCGAACGTCTCCGAAATGGCCGCACCGATACTCATCTTGACCATGATGTTTCCCCTGCCTTGTTGAACCTGATGCGTCCCTCTCTTCTGTATTTCTCCAAGCTCCTTCCGCCCTCGCGGAAGGCCCGCCTATCTCCTCAACTGAATATGTCGCTCGCGGCGCGCAAGGCCAATTGGCGATAGGTCGCCGCGGTAATCGCCAGCGTCACCATGCCGCTGAACGCGGCGGCAAGACCCTTGATGAGGCCCGCCAGGATGAACCCGATGCCCTCGTCGGTGCCAACTGCCGTCACGATGATCCCCGCGACCAAGGTGATGATCGCGATCACGAGCGTGACGAGAAACAGAAACAGGGCAATTCGCCAGCCGTTGCCCTTTGTCATCGTCCAGCCCTCCCGGATCGCGGCGAGAGGGTTGCGTACGCCCTGGTCCGCCACCACCGGCGCGATGATCGCGAGCCGGCCCCACAAGTACACGCCCGGGACGATCAGCAGGAGAAAGCCGATCGCGAGCATCAAGCCCGTCGCGAGCTGGATCACGATCACCGTGGGCACCATTGCCATCGCAAAGAGCAGCGCCTCGCCGACGCTGGTGCTGCTGCGCGACAGCCAGAGTCGCAGGATCCCGATCCCGCCAATCGCCGAGATGACCGCGATGAACAGCTGATAGGGGAACGCCTGAACCATGTTTGCGCGCATGGTCGCCATCACCTGCTCAAAGGCTGCCCCGGCCGGCGGCTGGATCGGCGTCGGTCCAAACCAGCTGACCGCGAGCGTCGGCAAAAAGAGAAAAACAGCAGCGATGGCTCCCGTGAGCGCGCTATGCGAGCGCAGGAGGACCAGGCTGTCTTCCCACGCGGCGCCCATGTCGAATTTCGGCATCGATACTCCCTGTCTGATTAGCCCCTTTGAGCCGCGAGACTGACGCCCCGCCCTCCCCTTGTCCAGCCTTGTTAACGAATTCGGGCCCTCCCCCTTGCGCTCGGACTTCGACGCGGGCAGGACGCGGGCGATGACCCGCTTGCCGTCACCCGAATGGAGCGTTTCGCCCGGCCTCACCGATTATCCCGCCGCGCTCGCCGACATGGAGGCGCGCGCCGCTGCGATCCGTGCCGGAGATGCCGGCGAGCGCATCTGGCTCGTCGAACATCCGCCCCTCTACACCGCCGGGACGAGCGCCGATCCAGCTGAACTGCTCGAGGCGCGTTTTCCGGTTTTTGAAGCGGGGCGCGGCGGGCGCTACACCTATCACGGACCCGGCCAACGGGTCGGCTATGTGCAACTCGACCTCAGCCGCCGCGGCCGCGACGTGCGCGCCTATGTAGCAGCGCTCGAAGGCTGGGTCATTGACGCCCTCGCGGCTCTCGGGGTCAGGGCACGGCGCGCCGAGGGACGAATCGGCATCTGGACCGACGACCCCGAAGGGCGCGAAGCGAAGATCGGCGCGATCGGCGTGCGGGTGCGGCGCTGGGTGACCCTGCACGGCTTTTCGCTCAACGTTGCGCCCGACCTTGCCCATTTTGGCGGGATCGTGCCGTGCGGAATCGCTGAATATCCTGTAACGAGCCTCGCAGCTCTCGGAAAGGACCTCGGCCTTGACGAGGTCGACGCGGCGCTGGCGGCCTCCTTTCCCGCCTTTCTCGACAAGCTTTTGCCGAGCGATTAGGTAAGAGCGCATGACCCGTCTTCTCTTGTCCTGCGCCGTCCTCCTGCCCCTCGCAGCTTGCGGAGGCGGCGATTCGGGAGGCGCCGCGACCACGAAGCTCGACGCGGTCGAGGTTCAGCCCGGAACGATCAGCGATTCGATGATCATCCTCGATGATGTGAGCATCGACGGCACAGCGGTCGACAACAGCGCCCCCGATGACGCAGGCGCGAAGAAATCCGAAAAGGAGGATGCGGCCGATGAAGCCGTCAGCGACGAAAGCGGCGAAAGCGGAGATGCCGACGCCGTCGCGGCCCCTGCAGCCAAAAAGGCTGTAACTGCAGCGCACGCCCCTAAGACTTCGGCCGAGTAAGGCTCAGCGCAGCCCGAGCTTCTTGTGCGTCTGGATCGACAGGCGCCAGCGCGGGTCCGCCATCACCAGGTCGATGCAGGCGCGAACATTGTCTTTCGCGTTCGCATCGTCGAGCGGCTGAATCAGGTGGTGCGCGAAATCGAGCGCCGCGAAACGCTCCACATCGCTGCCAGCTTGCGGCCAGACGAGCTTCAGTTCATCACCGCTCGTCTGGACGAGATCGCTTCCCGCCTTGGGGCTGACACAGATCCAGTCGATGCTGCGCGGCACTGCAAAGGTGCCGTTGGTCTCGATCGCAATAGTGAAGCCGCGCCCATGGAGTGCCGTGATCAGCGCCTCGTCCACCTGGAGCATGGGCTCGCCGCCGGTCAGGACGACGTAGCGATCCTCGCTCCTGGTACCCCATACGCCGGCAACAACGTCAGCGAGCGCCGCTGCATCGGGATATTTTCCGCCGAGCGTCCCGTCCGTGCCGACAAAATCGGTGTCGCAGAACCGGCAAACCGCTTTCGCGCGATCCACCTCGCGCCCCGTCCACAGATTGCAGCCGGCAAAGCGGCAAAAGACAGCCCGGCGGCCTGCCTGCGCGCCCTCCCCCTGCAAGGTGAGAAAAATCTCTTTGACGGCATAGGTCATGCTCAGGCGTAGCGTGTCGGGTCGGCCAACCCGGCGTCGGCGAAGCCCTTGCTACGCAGTCGGCAACTGTCGCAGCGCCCGCAGTGCAGTCCCGCCGGCGTCGGATCGTAGCATGACCAGCTCATCCCTGCATCCATGCCGAGCCGCGCCGCCTCGGAAGCGATGTCGGCCTTGGTCATGTGCTGGAGCGGCGCATGGATGCGAAAATCAATGCCCTTGTCGCCGTCACGCGTGGCAAGGCGCGCCAGGCTCTCGAATCCCGCGATGAATTCGGGACGGCAATCGGGATAGCCTGAATAATCGAGGGCATTTACCCCGATCACAATGTCCTGCGCACGGCGCGCCTCGGCCAGCCCGAGCGTGAGCGAGAGGAAAATGAGATTGCGCGCGGGCACGTAGGTGATCGGAATTTCGTTTGCCCCACCGATCGGACCGTCCTTGGGCACGTCGATGTCAGCGGTCAGCGCCGATCCACCAAAGCGGCGAAGGTCGAGCGGCAGCACGATATGCTCTGCCGCGCCCACCTGCGCTGCAATGCGCGCCGCCGATTCAAGTTCGACGCGGTGCCGCTGGTTGTAATCGACCGTGAGCGCGACAATCCGCGCTCCCGCCTCGCGGGCGAGCCCCGCACAAACCATCGAGTCGAGCCCGCCCGACAGGAGGACGATGACCGTTTTTCCGTGCATGTGTTGCATCGGCGCCCGATACGCCTCACCAGGCGGGCGTGCAAGGGCGGGTGCTGCACCGCACCAAGAAAATGGGCCGCGCGGCGATGCCGGCGGCCCAGTTCGGCATAAAGCCGTAGGGAGAAGGACACACATTGGTGCGTCGTCCCACGGCCGTAGCCCGGGATGGTTAATTTCGGGTTACAGCGCGGCGATCACCCGCCTGTGCAGGCAGCGACGCGCCTCGCCTCAATGGCCTGTGAAAAGGGCTTGCCGTCCGCAATACCCTGCGTGTCGATCTGGACGAGCCGGTTGGTTTCCGCGCGGATCGTGGTGCGCCCGTGCCCCGCGCCTGGACAAGTGTAATGAACCGTGACAGACGCCGGCTTGTCCTCGATCACATATCGCGAGCAATTGCTGCGCGGGTGGTAGATCTGGATCATCCGACGCGCGTCACCGAGGCAAATGGATTGCAGCACCTCCGCCTTGCCGCGTTCGCTGAGCTGCCACCGCCCCTTTTCAAGCCGGTCGAGCATCGAAAGCGAGGGGGCCTGCGCCGGCGCGGGCGCCGTTGCAAGCACAAGCGAAGCTGCTGCAAAAATCCAACGTAACAAGGGAGAGAAGATCGCCATATCCAACCTATCCACCTGGCCACCCACAACCGGGCGAGAGTGCGACCCCGTTTTCAGGCAGATAGCAATCCGGCGGCGGCCTTTCAACCGCTCGGCTTCAAACTGCCTCGGTTCGCCGACAGGCTTTCCGCTCCAGAAGGCCTAGTCCTGCGCACCGTTTTCAGCGAGGGGGATGGGGAATATGCGCGAGCAGAAAGCACAATCGACCTGGATCAGTCCATTCTCATCCGCCATCTCGCGGCGCTCGCTCTCGGGAAACTGCGCGAGTACCCCGGCGAAATGGTCGATGCTGCAGCGACAGCCACGCGACAGGATAACGCCCGGTTCGACGCGCACCTCTTCTTCGTGGAAGAGCCGCCAGGCGAGCGTCTCGAGCGAAGTTGCGGGATCGGTGAGCTCCTCCGCTTTCAGCGTTTCCGCGATCGTTCGCGCATGATCCCATTCCGGTCGTTCGTGACGCACGTGGAGACGATCGCGGCCGACTTCACCCTCGGGCAGATGCTGGAGCAAAAGGCCGCCGGCAACGCAGCCCGCCTCGGCATCGTGCCGCGCGGCGAGCCTGATGAGGCTCGGGATCTGTTCGGACTGCTCGAAATAATGCTCGGCGGCCTCGCCGATCGATGAGCCTTCGAGCGGAACAATCCCCTGGTAGCGCTCACCGGTCGTCGCATGGTCGAAGGTTATCGCGAGGAACCCTTCCCCGAAAAGTCCGAAAAGCGTCGGTTCAGGACCGATCTCGGCGAGCCGCTCGGCGTCGAACTTCAGATAACCCCGAAGCTCGCCGCCCCGATAGTCGCATACGAGCAATTCGACTGGCCCGCCGCCGGTCTGCGCCTGCAGAGTGAGCTGGCCGTTTTCGTCCTTGAGGGTCGAACCGAGCAGCACGGTGAGCACCAGCGCCTCGGCGAGCAGCTGCTCGGCGACCGGCGGGTAGCTGTGCGCTCCCATAATCCTGTTCAGCACGGGCCCAAGCCGCACCAGGCGTCCGCGCACATGGCGCGCGGCGATGGTGAAGACCAACGGCTGATCGAACCAGGTCTCGACGATTTCGCTCACAGTTTGTCCAATGCCCAGAGCAGCACCGACTTTTGTGCATGGACGCGGTTTTCTGCCTCGTCCCACACGCGCGACTGCGGTCCGTCGATCACGGCATCGACCACCTCCTCGCCGCGGTGGGCGGGCAGGCAGTGGAGAAAGAGCGCGTCGCCTTTCGCCGCGTTCATCAATCGCTCGTCCACCTGGAAAGGCGCCATTGCTGCCAGCTTGTTGTGGGCATGATCCTGGCCCATCGATACCCAGGTGTCGGTGACGACGACATCGGCGGCGGAGACCGCTTCCCGCGCGTCACGAACAAAATCGATCCGCGCGCCCTTGGCGCGGGCCGCCTCGACGAAGGCAGGGTGGGGTTCATAGCCCTCGGGACAGCCAGCGCGAACGTTGAATCCGAACAATCCCGCCGCCTCGATCAGCGAGGCGAGTACATTATTGCCGTCGCCGAGCCACGCGAGTTCGAGACCGGGCAGGCTCTTGCCGCTTTCGATCAAGGTCAAAAGGTCGGCAACGATCTGGCACGGGTGCGAGAGGTCGGTGAGCCCGTTGATGACGGGGACGCTCGCATGCGTAGCCAGTTCCTCGATCTTGGCGTGATCGTCGGTACGGATCATGATCGCGTCGACATAACGTGACAGGACGCGCGCCGTATCGGCAATCGTTTCGCCGCGGCCGAGCTGGGTGGTCCCGGCGTCGAGGATCATCGCGCTCCCCCCCAATTGGCGCATCGCGATATCGAAGGAGGCACGCGTCCGGGTCGAATTCTTTTCGAACACCATTGCGAGCACATGGTCCGCGAGCGGCTTGTCGGCGTCCGGACGCCCCTTGGGCCAGCCCGCGCGCGCAGCCTTGCGATCGATCGCGTCGGTCAGCATCGCCGCGATGGCGTCGCTTCCCGCGTCGGCGAGGTTCAGGAAATGCCGCATCAGGCTTCGGGCGGCGTGTAGCTCGCCGCGCCCGCCGACAATTTCGTGATACACTCGTCGATATGAGCCTGCTCGATGTTGAGCGGCGGCAAGATGCGCACGACATTATCACCCGCTGCCACCGTCAGCAGCCCGTGGTTGTCCCGCAGATGCGCGACAAAGGCGCGGCTGTCGGACTTCAGCTTGATCCCGAGCATCAACCCCATCCCGCGCACGCTGTCGAACAGGGTGTCGTGATTGGGAATGAGCTGCTCAAGCGCGCCCCGCAGCCGCTCGCCGCTTGCCTTGACCTGATCAAGGAAGCCGTCCTCGAGGATCACGTCGAAGACCGCCTGCCCCGCCGCCATCGCCAGCGGGTTGCCCCCGTAGGTCGAACCGTGCGTGCCAATCACCATGCCGCGCGCGGCCTTCTCTGTCGCAAGGCACGCGCCCAGCGGGAATCCGCCGCCGATACCCTTCGCCGTCGCCATGATGTCGGGCGTCACGCCATATTGCTCGTGGGCATAAAGCGTGCCGGTGCGCGCAACGCCGCACTGGACCTCGTCGAAGATCAGCATCAGGTCGCGCTTGTCGCAGATGTCGCGCAGCGCCTGCAGAAATGGCTGCGACGCCGGGCGGATGCCCCCTTCCCCCTGGATGGGCTCGACCAGGAAGCCCGCGGTGTTGTCGTCAACAAGGTCGAGCGCCGCGTTGATGTCGTCGAACGGCGCATAGGCAAAGCCGGGGAGCAGCGGGTCGAACCCCTTGCGCAGCTTTTCCTGGTTGGTGGCCGAAATCGTGCCGAGGGTGCGGCCATGGAAGGCGTTGTTGAACGTGATGAGAACATGCTTTTCGGCGTTGCCTGCGCTCGAATGATAGGCGCGCGCGGTCTTGATCGCGCATTCGACCGCCTCGGCGCCCGAGTTGGTGAAGAAGACGGTATCGGCAAATGTATGTTCGACGAGCCGGGATGCGAAGGCTTCCCCCTGCGGGCTGCCGTAAAGGTTCGACACGTGAATCAGCGTTGCCGCCTGGTCCTGGATGGCCTTGGTGAGGTGGGGATGACCATGGCCAAGCAGGTTGACCGCGATCCCACTTGCAAAATCCAGGTAGCGCTCGCCTCGCTCGCCGATCAGATAGGCGCCTTCGCCGCGCACTGGCCGCACTGCGCACCGGGGATAAACGGGCATCAGCGGCGTGATCGACATGGCACAGCACCTTTCGATAGAGGCAAAGTAAAAAGGCGACCCCGTGCGGGCCGCCCTATTGGCGCCGCTCCTATACTGCTGCGCCCGGAGGCGCGTCAACACGGGGGATCAGAGCGCTTGCATCGCCTCCATTGCGAGAGCGAGCGAATGCTTGCGGGCGTCATGCTCGTACATCGACGAAGCGACGATCACCTCGTCGACGCCGGTGCGCGCAATGAAGGCCTTGAGACCGGCGGCGACATCGCCGACCGTACCGACCGCGGAACATTGCAGCACATGGTCGAGAATAGCGCGCGCATTGGGCGGCAGGCTATCCTTGTAACCCGCGACCGGCGGCTTCATCTTGCCAGGATTTCCCGTTCGCAGCGCCACGAAAGCCTGCTGCTGCGAAGAGGCGAGCAGCTCGGCTTCCTCGCGAGTATCTGCGGCGAAGACGTTGAACGCAGCGGCGGCGTACGGCTCGGAAAGCTGCGCCGACGGCTTGAACTGGCGGCGATAAATGTCGAGCGCTTCATCGAGCGCGTCGGGCGCGAAATGGCTGGCGAAGGCATAGGGCAAACCCAGCATCGCCGCGAGCTGGGCACCAAAGAGGCTTGAACCCAATATCCATAGGGGCACGCGGCTCCCCTCGCCCGGGACAGCCCGGATGCCAAGCCGCTCGTCACCCGCGAGGAAGGCCTGCAATTCCAGAACATCCTGCGGAAACTGACGCTCGTCGCTTGCAAGGTTGCGGCGCAGCGCCTGCGCCACGCGCTGGTCCGAACCAGGCGCGCGCCCGAGGCCGAGGTCGACGCGTCCGGGAAACAAGGCCTCGAGCGTTCCGAATTGTTCGGCGATGACCATCGGCGCGTGATTGGGGAGCATGATTCCGCCTGCGCCAATGCGAATCTTCCGCGTCGCTTGTCCGATGTGGGCGAGCACGACCGCGGTTGCCGCACTCGCGATCCCCGCCATGCCGTGATGTTCGGCAACCCAATATCGCTGATAACCGAGAGCTTCGGCGTGGTGGGCGAGATCGGCGGCGTTCGCAAGCGACTGGGCGACCGTTCCGTTGTCGGTGACAGGAACGAGGTCGAGGAAGGAAAGTTTTGGCATGAAACCGATATGCGGTGTCGCCGCCGCAGGTTCAACCTTTCCTCGTCATTGCCGGAAGCACGCCGCGGCGCTTCGCGCGCGGTCATCGTCAGCCGCGCTCATCCTTTGGCGAGTCCATCAGCACATAGGTGGTGATCGCGTTCACCTGCGGCAGCACGCCGAGCACCTCGGTGTGGAAATGCTTGTAAGCTGCAAGGTCGGCCGCCTCGACGCGCAGAAGATATTCGATCGATCCGGTGACATTATGGCATTCGCGCACTTCGGGCGCCTCGGCGATAGCCGCTTCGAAGCCCGCCTGTGCATCCTTGGTGTGACGCGAGAGTCCCACCGTGACGTAGGCGATGAACCCCGTCCCGACGCGCGCGGGGTCGATGCGGGCCCGGTAGCCCCTGATGACACCGCTGCGCTCGAGTTCCTGCACGCGCCGCAGACACGCCGAGGGCGACAATCCTACCCGGCCAGCCAGGTCGAGATTGGAGATTCGCCCCTCGCGAGAAAGTTCGCGCAATATCTTTCGGTCGATGTCGTCAAGATCAGACATTGATTGCGCATCATATATCATTCCCGGGCAAGTTTGCAATTACTCGCCAGGGGCGTGGAATTATATTGCGCACATGGACGAAGCCAACCTTGCCGCGCTTGCAGCTTTCGCGCTCGTCACCTCGATCACCCCGGGACCGAATAATATGATGCTCATGGCCTCGGGCGCGAATTTCGGCGTTCGCCGCACCATCCCGCACGCGCTTGGCGTCGGCGTTGGATTCACGCTGATGATCATTCTCGTCGGCGTAGGGCTGATGGGGCTCTTTGACCTGTTTCCCCTCCTCAACCTGGTCCTGAAGCTTGTGAGCGTCGTCTATCTCCTGTGGCTCGCCTGGAAGATGGCCCATGCTGCCGCCCCCGAAACCGAAGGGAGTGCCGGCGGCCGGCCGATGAGCTTTCTCCAGGCGATGCTTTTCCAGTGGGTGAACCCCAAGGCCTGGTCGATGGCGCTGACCGCGATCGCCCTCTACGCGCACGACCGCAACCTCGCAGCGGTCGTCCTTGTCGCCGCGGTGTTCGGCATCATCAACCTGCCCTCTACCAGCCTCTGGGCCCTAATGGGACAGGCGCTGCGCCGCTGGCTCTCGAGCCCGGCGCGCCTGCGGACCTTCAACTGGACGATGGCGTCATTGCTTGTCGGATCGCTCGCTCTGCTGATCTGATTTGCAAGGTTGCAGCGCGCAACCTATGCACGGGCCCTCCTCCTTCCCGCCGTACGGAGACAAGAGCTGATGAAGAGCCGCCGCCTTGGCCGAAGCGCCATTCACGTGTCCGACATTTGCATGGGAACGATGACCTTCGGAAGCCAAGCCGACGAAGCGACCGCGTTCCGCGTCCTCGACCGGTGCTTCGAAGCCGGGATCAATTTTTATGATACCGCGGAGGGTTATCCCGTCCCCCCCGACATCAAGTGGGTCGGCCGCACCGAGGAGATTGTCGGCCGCTGGCTGAAGACCAAGAACCGCGACGCGATCATCCTCGCGACGAAGGTATCAGGGCCGAGCCACGTCTGGTTCAAGTCGCCCTGCCGGGGCGGGACAACCGCACTCGACCGCCACCATGTCCGTAGCGCCGTCGAGGGAAGCCTGGCGCGGCTCCAGACCGATTATATCGACCTCTACCAGACGCATTGGCCCGACCATGATGCACCGTATGATGCGATGATGGAGGCGCTCGATGAGCTCGTCCGGGAGGGCAAGGTCCGCATCCTCGGCTGCTCGAATGAGACGAGCTGGGGACTGATGAAGGCGCTCGGCGCCTCCGAGCGACTTGGCCTTGCACGATATGAAACGATCCAGAACAATTTCAGCCTCAACAACCGCCGGTTCGAGGATGAACTTGCGCAGGTCAGCCGGCAGGAAGGGGTGAGCCTGATACCCTATTCGCCGCTGGCCGGCGGAGTGCTGTCGGGCAAATACCAGGACGGCGCGATGCCCGAGGGCGCCCGCTTCTCACGCTACCTCCAGATGCCGGGTCGGCAGGCTGCGATGGGGCGCCGCTTCGTCAACGAGAAATCCCTCGCCGCGACAGCCCGCTACCTTGATATTGCCGCCGAGGCGGGGCTGCACCCGGTGACAATGGCGACCGCCTGGTCGAAGCAGCATGACTTTGTTGCATCGACGATCGTAGGGGTCAGCGCCGACGACCAGCTCGACCCGATCCTCGATGCGATCGACCTTGAACTTGACGCCGACGTGATGAAGGCGCTGCACCAGGTCGGCAAGGACATCCCCTACCCGATGGGCTGAGCTAGCCGACCCGCTCGAGCGTCGGCCACTCGAGGGTGAGGATATCGCCGGTCGAGAGCCCCCGCCACGTCGCTGACAGCGTATCGAAAAGGGCGAAGACGCGCGGCGCGGCGGCGTCGAGGCGCGCCCTTTCAGCGGGGCTCAGCGAGGCGCGCACCCGCTCTGCCTCGGCCAGCGCGGATTGCTGCGCCGCGCTCCCGGGGCGCGAACGGCGGCGCCATGCAACGTCGAAGAGGAAAGCGGCAAGTTCAGAAAGCTCGCCGTCCCGGCCTTGCTCCCTCGCCAGCTTTTGTCCTTTGGCTGCCTGCTTGCGGACCGCGCGGCGATGCTCTTTCACGTCGCGCTCGCCGCACGCCGCCTCGAGGCGGAAACCGCCGGCGTTGCCGCCCGCCGCGATCTGGCCAAAGACACCGGCCCTCAGTCCCAGCACCCCTTCGGCGACGAGATGAACCATGTCGTGCGGGAGGTCGGGGTCGAACCCCGGCGCGGGATCCATGACCAGCGAAGGGGCATCGCCGCGTTCGACCCGCACGCTGTAGCGCCGCGCGCCCGACTTGATGAAATCCACCCGCATCGCATGAAAGGACGGAGACCTCAGAGCGCAGCCTTGAACAGCGTGAGCATCCGGCTCCACGCCTTTTCGGCGGCAGGCTCGTTATAGGCGCGCCCGTCCGGTGGGCACCAGCCGTGAAGCGCGCCTTCGTAAACCTCGACCTCGTGCCATTCACCGCGCGGCTCGAGCACGGCCTCGAGACGCGTCTTTTCCTCAGGGTCCTGCTCGTCGTCGTTTTGTGCGATCGCGAAAAGGAAGCCCGCCTTGGTCTGCGGGATCAGCAAATGCGGGCTGTCGGCCTTGTCGGTGCCGACGCTCGCGCCGTGGAAGCTCGCCGCGGCCTTGACCCGCTCAGGGTTGAGCGCAGCGGTGTAAATGACCATCGGCCCGCCCATGCAATAGCCTGCGGTGCCGATACCCTTTGCCGTATCGACTTCCTTCTGCGCGTCGAGAAAAGCGAGATGCGCCGCCGCGTCGGTCGTGACCGTAGCCTTGTCGAGGCGCTTCAGATAGCCGAACAGCGTCTCGCGTACCTCAGGGTCGTCGAAATCATGGCCGGCATAGACAACCGGTGACTTCGCCCAGCGGTAAAAGGGGTTTACGCACAGCACGGCATAGCCCTCGGCCGCCAGCCGGTCGGCCATCTGCCGAAAGGCGGGGCGCAGGCCGCGGATATCGGGCCAGATCAGCACGCCGGGATGCTTTCCTTCTCCCGGCGCGACAAAATAGGCATCGACGGTTCCGTCGGCTGTGGCGATCGTGACATCGCGCCCCGTCACGCCTACAGCCGCGCAAGCGGCAGCAGGCAGCATCGAGGCGAGCGCGCCTGCCCCGACCAACGCGCCGAACTCGCGCCGCCGTACGGGGAGCCCGGCCCGGTCAAGGTCGGCTTCGGTGATTTCGTTGCACATCGTGTCTCTCCTTTGAGCCCCCTGGGGAAAGGCGCAGAAAATCCATGGAATCTGATCTGCGACCTCGATCGCGCAAGGCCCCCTCGGGCGGCCTCGCCAGCCTTCCTCTGAAGGGGCAAGCTAACCGACTATTGCTTTGTAGAACAGGGGTTTCTGGCATGGACCGGGGTACGGGCCGGACGCCCCCGCCCCGTGAGGCCACTCGAGCGAGGATGATCGGCGAGGTCAGCTGGAGGCAGCGACGGCAATCTCGTCGAAGCTATACGCAATATGGTGCACGCCGACGTCCAGCAGCAAAGCCCCATGCGCCGCGCGGTCGGTGATGTGCCCCGCGCCGCAAAAGCCGACGACCATCATACCCGCCGCGAGCGCCGCCTGTGCTCCCGTCGGCGAATCCTCGATCGCAAGGCACCGAGCCGGATCGGCCTCCAGTCCCTTTGCCGCGGCAAGATAGATGTCGGGATGCGGCTTGCCGCGATCCCAGCCGTCGGCGCTGTAAACATGAGGCCCGAAATGATGGGCGAGCCCGAAGCGATCGAGCGACGCTGCGATATAGGCTGGGCTGCTCGATGAGGCTATCGCGCGCGGCCTGCCGGCCAGCGAAGCCAGGAACTCGCTGGCACCGGGCACCGGCCCGAAGCCTTGAGCGAAGCGTTCCCGCGCGCGTTCGCGGTGCCGCTGCCTGAAATCGGGAGGCAGCGGCCGGCCGTACCGCGCCTCGATCCGCCGCTGCGTTTCCTGCCAATTGTGACCATAATAATCGCGCAGGCAGTCCTCGTAGCTCGTGGGCAAACCGATCGCCGTCAGGCTCTCGGCAAGAGTCTGGTTTGCCCGCACCTCGCTGTCGGCAATAACGCCATCGAAGTCGAAAATAATCGCAGCAATTGTCATGATCAGGGCATCACCCCCGGCATACGGGCATAGCCCCACGGCCCCTCGCCCGACCAGCTGCGCCCATCGGGAAAATTCAGCTTCAGGCCGCTAAGCTGCGCCGGATGGAAGAGGCGCATATTGACTCCCATCAGGTCAACCTCGCCGCCCATCCGCTCCTTCAGACCCGCGCTCGCCGACCAATGGGTCGTGCAGCCGCAGACCGGGCAGAAATGCAGGTCCGAGTTCGGATTGTCGCGATCAGGACGATTATAGGCGCAGGTAGCGCCATCAATCGCGACATCCTTCGGCGAATAATAGGCCCAGAGGATCCCATGCGAGAAGCAGAGCGAACAGTTGCACTCGGCAATTTCTTCCGGCGGCCGCGAAAGGCGCACCGAAACGGCACCGCAATGGCAACAGGCCTCCCAGCTCATTCCACCGTCACGGACTTCGCAAGATTGCGCGGCTGGTCGACATCGGTGCCCTTCGCGACCGCGACATGATAGGCGAGCAGCTGCACGGGCACGGCATATACGAGCGGTGCGATCAGGGGGTGAACCTTCGGCATCTCGATTGTTGCAAGGCAGCCTTCACCCGCTTCAGCAAGACCCTCGGCGTCACTGATCAGCACCACCTTGCCTCCGCGAGCGCGGACCTCCTGCATGTTGCTGACGGTCTTCTCAAAAAGCGGGCCGGACGGCGCGAGGACCACGACGGGCACGGCTTCGTCGATCAATGCTATGGGTCCGTGCTTCATTTCACCCGACGCATAGCCTTCGGCATGGATATAGCTGATTTCCTTGAGTTTCAGCGCCCCCTCGAGCGCCAGCGGATAGTCGGGGCCGCGGCCGAGATAAAGGACGTCGCGCGCGGGCGCGACGAGGTGCGCCATCGCCGCAATGTCCTCGTCATGCGCGAGCGCTGCGTTGAGGGCCGCGGGCGCCTCGATCAGGTGGCGAACAATCTCTCGCTCCTGCTCGGCACTGAGCTTCCCCTTGCGGAGCGCGAGATGGGCTGCAAGCGCGGCGAGAACAGCAAGCTGGCAGGTGAAGGCCTTTGTCGACGCCACGCCGATCTCCGGCCCCGCATGGGTGGGGAGCAGCAGATCCGCCTCACGTGCCATGCTGCTCGTCGGCACGTTGACGACGACCGCGATCGTCTGCCCGTGCGCTTTGCAGTGGCGCAGCGCCGCGAGCGTGTCGGCGGTCTCGCCCGACTGGGAGATGAAGAGGGCGAGCCCGCCGGGCTGAAGCACCGGGTCGCGATAGCGAAATTCGGATGCGACATCGATGTCGACGGGGACGCGCGCGAAGGTTTCGAACCAATATTTGGCCACCATCCCGGCATAGAAGCTGGTGCCGCACGCGACGATGGTAATCCGGTCGATCGCCGACAGGTCGAAGTCCATCTGCGGCAGCGCGACCGTCTGCTCGAGCGGGCGAATGTAGGAGGAGAGCGTCTGCGCGACCACCGTCGGCTGCTCGAAAATCTCCTTCTGCATATAGTGACGGTAATTGCCCTTCTCGATCGTGGCCGCCGAGACACCGCTGGTGGTGATTTCGCGTTCCACCGGATTATTCTCACGATCGAATATCTGCGCGCCGTCTCGTCCGACGATGACCCAGTCGCCTTCATCGAGATAGGCGATCCTTTGGGTCAGTGGCGCCAGCGCGAGCGCATCAGAGCCGAGATAGGTCTCTCCCTCGCCGTAACCAACGACGAGCGGCGAACCGAGGCGCGCGCCTATGAGGAGGTCGGGATGGCTGCGAAAGGCGATGGCGAGCGCAAAGGCCCCGCGCAGCTGGGGCAGCACGGCCTTCACCGCATCCGCGGGCGATTTGCCCGCCTCGATCTGCTCGGAAACAAGGTGCGCCACGACCTCGGTATCGGTTTCGCTCTCGAAGAGCCGGCCGCGCGCGGTGAGCGCTTCACGCAGCGGTTTGAAATTCTCGATGATCCCATTGTGAACGAGCGCGACTTCCGCGGTTGCGTGCGGGTGTGCGTTGTTCGTCGTGGGAGCGCCGTGGGTGGCCCAGCGCGTGTGCGCAATGCCGAGCGTGCCGGGTGCGGGGTTGCTCCCAAGTTCCTTGACCAGGTTAACCAGCTTCCCCTCGGCGCGCCGGCGGACGAGCTGCCCGCCCTCCACCGTGCAGACGCCCGCCGAATCATAGCCGCGATATTCCATGCGCTTGAGGCCGTCGACCAACCGGTCTGCCACCTGGTCCTTGCCGATGATTCCGATGATTCCGCACATGAAGCCGATGCTTTCGTCTAGAGTGTGTAAGGGATGCGAATACCCGGCATCGCTGCCGGAAACACCTTGATATTGCGTGTAACGAGAATGCGTCCGCTCAGCTGCGCCGTGGCGAGGACGAAGGCGTCGGCCATCGTCAGCCCCTTTCGTTCGGCCCGCAGCGCAGCAGCACGCCGCGCGACCGCGTCCCCGATCTCCTCGACCTGGAAGCAGCCGAGAAAGGCCTCCACGGCCTTCAGCGTCGGCGCGTCGGCGGCCGACATCACCTCGGCCCAGCTGACGCGGCTGATGCTCTTGCGTCCGGCGCGGCGAATCTCGCTGCGCGCGGCCTCGACCCCGTTTAGCGCGTCGATCAGGATATCGCTGTCGAACTGCGCGTCGATCATTCGGCCTCGCCGCGCAATCGGCGTTGATACGCCAGGCCGTCGCCGATATCGGCGCGTTCACGCCAGAGGCCGAAAGCATTGTCGATCGCGTCGGCGGAAAGCTCGGCGCGGAAAGAGGCCACGGCCCGGCGAACGAGCTCGGCGCGCGACACGCCTTGCTCGGCCGCGAGCGCGTCGAGCCATTCGACATCGCAATCGGGAATATCTGCGAGGAAGCGCATGAAATCTTGATATCATACTATGATATCAATGCAAGGGTCCCGGATCAGGCGCGGCCAAAATTCCGGTCGACGAAGATCATCGCAAACTGCACCGGGTCGGGCGGCTCGCCATTACCCTCCTGAAAACGCGCCTTCCCATCCTCCCAGATCTTGCGGATCTGGTCTTGAAGCTGCGGCGGGAATTTCATTTGCCGCTCGACGATCTCCACCCAGCCGCCGTCCGCTTCCCCGAAACTTTTCCGAAGCTGGGGCACCATCGCAGCGCAATAGCTGTCGGTGGCCTCGTCGAGGTGGCCAATCGCGCGCAGCACATAGGCGTCAACGAAGCGCAGGAAGGGCTTATCGGTATAGCGGTCACTCAAATCATCGTCTCCAGCATCGTGGCCTACGGCCTTTCCTTGCCCGTCGATCGCATTGCAGCACTGCGAGGACAAGGCCCGGGGACGAAAAGCAGCAAGCGCAAGCATATTTCTAGCTTGTAAATTACCCTCTTCAGCGCACAGCTTCATGAGAGACCCATGGGGGAGGATAATCATGCTTCAGCGCGCAAGCATCATTTTTTGCCGCGGCCCTCGGCTTTTTCGCAGCCCCGGCAATGGCCGGGGCGCAGGATGAGGCCGACGAAGCCCTCATCAGCGAAGCGCTCGACGCCATCAACGCCGGCGACTTCGAACAGGCTGCCGCCAAGGCGCAGGAGGTGATCTCCCGTTTCGAGGCGACGCGCCGTCCGAACGCCCGCTACGCCTGTTCCTCGGGCCCCGGCGATCTACCCGCCCCAGTCGCAGACACCACGACCATCACAGTATCACGCGCGCTATGCACCGCCCATTTCCTCAAGGGATTTGTCCTCATCGACCTCGACCGCCGCGATGAAGCGAAACCCTATCTCGAAGCGGCGGTCGCGATGGACCCCGACAATGATCATTATGCAAACGAACTTGGCGAGTGGTACAAGCCAGCGCGCCAGTGGGAGACCTCGCTCGAAATCTTCACGCGCGCGAGCCAGACCAATGACCAGTCTCTCGACTTGATGGACAAGGTCGAGGCCGAGCGCATTCGCAATGAGCGCCGCTGCCGCTCCTACCGCGGGATCGCGTTCAACCAGGTTGAACTGCACCAATGGGACGAGGCACGCGCGGCGCTCGGCAAATGCTTAGCGATCGTGCCCGGCGACAAATTTTCCGAGCAGGAACTGAGGTACATAAACGAACAGATCGCCCAGGATCGCTGAAGAGGACCGGAGCGCCATCCCGATGCGAGCGGGGCGCTACTTTGCGTCCTTCTCTGCCACCTTCTTCCTGCGCATCGCTTCGTGGAAGCGGTCCGCCCAGCCCGGCTTGACGAGCTGCTCGCCGCGAACGAGGCGGAGTTCGCCGTCGCCAACGTCTCGCGTGACCGCGCTACCGGCGCCGACAATCGCGTCGCGGCCGATCTTCACCGGGGCGACGAGCGCGCTGTTCGAGCCGATGAAGGCGTTCTCGCCGATCACCGTCTGATATTTGAAATAGCCGTCATAATTGCAGGTGATCGTGCCGGCGCCGATGTTCGCGCCGGCGCCGACGGTGGCGTCGCCGAGATAGGTGAGATGGTTTGCCTTTGCGCCCCTCCCAAGCACGGCCTTCTTCGTTTCGACAAAATTCCCAATCTTCGCCTTTTCGCCCAGCACCGTGCCCGGGCGAAGGCGCGCGAAGGGACCGACCTCGCAGCCTGCGCCGATCACCGCCCCCTCGATGTGGCAGTTGGCGCGGATCCGCACCCCGTCGGCAACACTGACCCCGGGACCGAAGAAGACGTTGGGTTCGATGAGAACGTCACGGCCAAGCTTTGTATCCCAGGCAAACCAGACCGTCTCTGGTGCGACCAGGCTGGCGCCATCCGCCATGGCCTGCGCGCGTCGCCGCGCCTGCCAGGCGCTTTCGATTGCCGCCAGCTCGGCGCGGCTGTTGATGCCGGTGACGTCGAAGGGGTCGGTCGTCACCACCGCGCAGGCCCGCCCGTCCGCGTGGGCGATATTGACGATGTCGACGAGGTAATATTCCCTCGCCGCATTATCGTCGTTTACCCTTGCAAGAAGCGCAAAAAGGTCCGCTGCCCTGGCTGCCATGAGCCCTGAATTGCAGAGCGTGATCGCACGCTCGGCCTCGGTCGCGTCCTTATATTCAACCATCTTGGTCACGCGATCGCCGGCCGTGATCACGCGGCCATAATGCTGGGCGTCGGCCGGCTCGAAGGCAAGCACGACGACCGCGGGCCGATCGGGGGCATTCAGCCGGTCGATCATCGCCTGCATCGTCGCCGTCGGCACAAAGGGGACGTCTCCGTAGAGGATGAGCACATCGCCCTCGAAGCCTTCGAGCGCCGCCTCGGCCTGCTGGACGGCATGGCCGGTGCCAAGCTGCGGCTCCTGCACCGCGAGGCTCGCACTGCCGCCGAGCGCTGCTTCGATCTGCTCAGCCTTGTCGCCGACGACGACGACCTTTCGTTCCGGCTTGAGCGCGTCGATGCTCGCCATCAGGTGCATCAGCATCGGTCGCCCGGCGATCGGGTGAAGCACCTTGTGCAGGTCGGATTTCATGCGAGTGCCCTTGCCCGCGGCAAGGATGACGGCTGCGATTGATCGGTTGCTCATGCGCGCTGCCATGCCAGCAAATCATTGCGGTTTCCAGAGCGTCGCGGCATGCGCGGGCGATGAATGATTTTCCTTTTGCGATCGTCGGTTTCGACCTCGACGGCACGCTCGTCGACACCGCGGGCGACATCACCGCTGCGCTCAATCACGCGCTCGGCCTTGCTGGCCGCGCGCCGCTGAGCGAGACCGAGGTCCGGCCGATGATCGGCCTCGGTACCGCGCACCTGCTCGAGAAGGCACTCAGGGCAACCGGCGGCATTCCGGATGGCGAAACGCCCCGGCTCTATGATGCGCTCCTCGCCTATTATGAGGCAAATATCGCGGTCCACAGCCGCCCGTTCGCCGGCCTCGTTGAAGCGCTCGACCGGCTCGACGCTCTCGGCGTACGGACCGCGGTGATGACCAACAAGCTTGAACGGCTCGCGCGGCTCCTTCTCGACGAGCTCGGACTTTCAGGCCGCATGGCGGTGATCCTGGGCGGTGACACCCTCGGTCCCGGCAAGGCAAAGCCTTCCCCCGAACCGATCCGCGCGATGATCGATGCATGCGGCGGCGGGCGGACGGCCTTCGTCGGCGATAGCATATACGACGTCGTGGCCGCGCGCGGCGCGGGGGCAACAAGCATCGCGGTCCGCTTCGGTTTTCTCCACCAGCCGGTCGAAGAACTGGGAGCCGACCATGTCATCGGCGATTTTGCTGAACTGGTGCCGCTCCTCGAGGGGCTTTGAGCCGGGCGGTCAGGCAATCGTGTCGAGAAGATCGCCAAGCACCGCGAACATCGTGTCAATCTCTGCCTTCTCGACGATGAGCGGCGGCGACAGCGCGATGATGTCGCCGGTCGCGCGAACGAGGAGGCCGTTGTCGAAGCAGGCGTGGAACAGTTCCATCGCGCGTGCGGTGGGCGCGCCGGGCCGCGGCTCGAGCTCGATACCCGCGACGAGGCCGACCGTGCGGATGTCGATAATGTGGCGGCGGCCTTTCAGGGCGTGTGCCGCGTCCTCCCAGTAGCTCGCCAGCGCGTCGGCGCGCTCGAAGAGCCCCTCGCGCGCATAGAGGTCGAGCGCGGCAAGCCCCGCGGCGCAGCCAAGCGGATGCCCCGAATAGGTGTAGCCGTGAAACAGCTCGATACCCGCTGGGGCGGCTTTGATCACCGCGTCGTGCCACTCTCGCTTCACCGCGACGGCCCCCATCGGCACCGCGGCGTTGGTCAGCCCCTTTGCCATGGTGATGATGTCGGGGGTCACCCCCCAGCGGCCCGCGGCGGTCGCACCTCCGACGCGCCCGAAGCCGGTAATCACCTCGTCGAAGATGAGGAGAATGCCGTGCCGGTCGCAGATCTCGCGCAGCCGCTGAAGATAACCAAGGGGCGGCAACAGCACGCCCGTCGAACCCGCCATCGGCTCGACGATCACGGCTGCGATCGTTTCGGCGCCGTGAAGGTCCACAAGCCGCTGGAGATCGTCGGCGAGCTCGGCGCCGTGCCGAGGAAATCCGCGCGAAAAGGCATTTTTCGAAAGATCATGTGTGTGGCGCAAATGGTCAGCGCCTGGCAAACCACCGCCAAAGGTGCGGCGATTGCTCACGATGCCGCCAACGCTGATGCCGCCGAAGCCAACCCCGTGGTAAGCGCGCTCGCGTCCGATCAACCGCGTGCGCGTCCCCTCCCCCCGCGCGCGCTGGATGGCGAGCGCGATCTTGAGCGCGGTGTCGACCGATTCCGATCCGCTGTTGGTGAAGAAGATCCGGTCGAGCCCCTCGGGCATCAGCGCCGCGAGCCGCTCCGCGAGCTCGAAAGCCTGAGGGTGAGCGAGCTGGAACGTGGGGGCGAAATCAAGGACGGCCGCGGCCCTTGCGATCGCCTCGACAATCTCGGGCCGGCAGTGTCCCGCATTGCTGCACCAGAGCCCCGAGGTGCCGTCGAGGATCGTGCGCCCGTCGGCGCTTTGGTAGTAAATGCCGCTTGCCGAGACGAGCTGGCGCGGGTGCGCCTTGAAGGCCCGATTGGCGGTAAAGGGCATCCAGAAGGCTGCCAGCCGGTCATTGTCGCGCTTCATTCGCCCCAACTCCTTCGCCTCGCTTAATGGGCCTTCTTGCCCGGGAGCAAATGGACGAGCCCGGTGATCACCCCGCCGAGCAGCAGACCGAAGAGGCCCGCGCCGGCCGCGCCGATGAGCCACGCCCAGACACCCCCCAGGGGAAGGGCGCCAACGCTGTGATGCGCAAAGCCCTCAAGCGCATGGCCGAGGCCGCCGACATGATATTCGTCGAGCCCGTGCAGAACGATCTGGCCGCCCACCCATAGCATCGCGGCCGTGCCGATCGCCGCGAGCGCCGCGAGGAGCTTTGGCATCAGGTGCACAAGTCCGCGCCCGATACTGCGCTGCGCGCGGGTGCCGCGCCCCGCCATGTGCAGACCGATATCATCCGTCTTCACGATCAATCCGACAACGCCGTAGACCGCGAGCGTGATCGCGACCGCAACAAGCGCGAGCGTCGCGCCGCGCATCAACAGGGGCTCATCCAGAACTTCATTGAGCGCGATCACCATGATTTCGGACGAGAGGATGAAGTCGGTGCGCACTGCGCCCTTCACCATCGCCTCCTCGTGCGCCTTGTCGGCGAGGATCGCGGCATCGTCGGCCAGGCTCGTCTTGTGCCCCTTGAGCGAGTGCAGCACTTTCTCTGCCCCTTCAAAGCAGAGATAGGTACCGCCGAGCATCAGCAGCGGCGTGATGGCCCACTGCGCAAGCGATGAGAGCAGGAGCAGGGCGGGCAGGATCAGGATGAGCTTGTTGAACAGCGAACCCTTGGTGATCCGCCAGATGATCGGCAGCTCGCGGTCGGGCGTGAACCCGGTGACGTAGCGCGGCGTTACCGCCGTATCGTCGACCACCACCCCGGCGGCCTTCACACCCGCCTTCGACGCCGCGGCACCGACATCGTCGATGCTCGCGGCGGCAACTTTGGCGATGGTCGCGACATCGTCGAGCAGCGCGAAAAGACCTGAAGGCATTGGGCTTGAAGCTTTCGTTCGGCCAAAGAGAATCGCGGCGGGCGCGGGCTCTGACCTTGCCCACATCGTCATCCCGGCGGAAGCCGGAATCTCCTTTAAAATCTCTAGCCGCTCTTATTCGTGACGATGTTGTTCTTGGGGAAGATCAATCGTTGGCG
>JBIQHE010000064.1:0-3354 GCA_044508875.1 Sphingomonadales bacterium
CGTGGCTCCTTCTTCTCACAAGTAGGAGCCTCCGGGAAACCCGGGGCGCTTCACTGACCCATATGCGCGCTTCATGGTTGCCGAGCACGTCCATTGCCTTCGCCGCTTTGAGCACCACCAGGCGCATCGCCTCGATGTCGCAGCGCGCTCGCGCGATGAGTTCGAGATTCTTGCCCAACTGCGACAACGGCTTGCCAAAGGCGCTGCGCGAATTGCCGCGCCTCACCATCAAGTCGAGCGCCATTTCGGCCTTTCCGATTGTGCGCATACAATGATGTATGCGGCCCGGCCCCAGGCGCATCTGCGAAATCTCAAAGCCCCTCCCTTCGCCGAGCAAGATGTTGCCACGCGGCACACGTACATTGTCGAAGCGGATGTGCATGTGCCCCTGCGGGGCATGGTCCGCGCCAAAAATAAGCATGGGGTCGAGTACGCATAGTCCGGGCGTATCGAGCGGCACAAGGATTTGCGAGTGCTGACTCCGCTTGGGTGCCCCGGGATTGGTCTTAGAGCCTGATTGGGGCCTCTTGGGTCAAGCTGCTTCCTCGACTGCGTGATCGTTCCCACGGATCACTCGCTTCTCTCCGCGGTCGGCGCGTGGCCGCCGCATAATGGGGTCATGGAGAACAAGGCGTCTCAATCTGATTCTCGACCTTCAGACAAAGCTGAGGTTCTGGACTCTAAGCGAGATCGTCTTGCCCTTCGTCCCCATGGGAACGACACTACCCGCTTTGTCAGGCGGGGTTCGGTTTACGCCTCCTCATGCTGCCAGCGATGCTGGCGCCTTGCCCCAGCGGAACTCGCTTTGATCGCTCCACATGCGGTGCATGATGACAGCAAGCTTGCGGGCGACGGCAACGCGGGCCTTCGCCATGCCGCGCCGCTTCGCGATGTTCATGCCCCATGCCTTTAGGGCCGACCACTTCTTGCACCGGGTCAGCAGCGTATGGGCAGCCTCGTACAGCAAGGTGCGGGCAAGCTCATCGCCGCATCGGCTGACGCGCCCCTGGATGTCGGTTTCGCCCGACTGATAACGCCTCGGGGTGAGACCGAGATGGGCGCCCACATCGCGTGATCGCCGGAAGCGCTCTGGCTGATCCACGGTCGCGCGGAATGCCAGTGCCGTTAGTGGACCGACACCCGGTATCGTCATCAGCTGACGGCAGATCGGTTCGACCCGAACCGATTCCAGCACGCGACGGGTCAGTCGCTCGAGTTCGCGGTACATGGTCGCGATGATCGCCAGCAGGGGTTCGGTTATGTCGGTCAATGTGGGATCCGCCTCGGCCAGCTCGCGGACCCGGGCCGAGAACCGCTTGCGCCCCGGCGATCCCACCTTGAGCCCGCTTTCGCGCAAGACAGCCCGCACGGCATTTTCCATGTCCCGCAGCTTGCACAGCACCGTCCGGCGCGCCACCAGCAGCGAACGCGCCATCCTGGATGGCGCGCTCTTGACGTGGACCTGGCGATACCAGCCCGTCCGGATGATTTGTGCCAAGCCGCGCGCGTCATTGCGGTCGGTCTTGTTCGGCATCGCGCTCATCGCGCCTTTCGCGTGACGCGTTTCGATGCACAAGGCCGGCAAGCCAGCCCGCGTCAGCCCCTGGTGCAGCCAGGCAGACTGCGAACAGGCTTCGAGCCCTATTCGCTCCATCGGTAGACCGACGGCATCGAACGCCGATATCAGGCTTCCTGGATCGCTGGGCGCGCGCAGCTCGCGGACGATCGCGCCCGTCTCATCGACAATGCAGATGGCCGTCTCTTCCAACGATACATCCAGTCCGGCATAATAGCTCATGGTTGCTTCTCCTTATGGTTGTGGCCGCTCACACGGACCACGTTCTACCATTTGCGAGGAGCAGCCACCCCACCGACTCGGCGGAGCCCCAATCACCCCATCTGATTGAGGCCGGGACATCGAAACCGGCGCCGTTCGACCTCGTTGTGGTCCACAGCTTCTCCCGTTTCTTTCGCGATCATTTTGAACTGGAATTCTATGTCCGCAAGCTCGCCAAGAACGGCGTGAAGCTGGTCTCCATCACGCAAGAGATGGGCGATGATCCCATGCACGTCATGATGCGCCAGATCATGGCGCTGTTCGACGAGTATCAGTCGAAGGAGACCGCCAAGCATGTGCTGCGCGCGATGCGCGAGAATGCGCGACAAGGCTTCTGGAACGGATCACTGCCGCCGATCGGCTACCGCGCCGTCGCGGCCGAACAGCGCGGGGCGAAGATCAAGAAGCGGTTAGAGATTGACCCCTTCCATGCCGAGACGGTGCGGACCATCTTCCGGCTTGCTCTGGAAGGCGACGGCGGTTCGGGATCGATGGGGGTCAAGACTATCGCGGCTTGGCTCAACGAGAGGTCGATTCGCACTCGCGATGGCGGGCGCTGGGGTCTCGGCGCGGTCCACCAGATACTGACCCGCACGACCTATACCGGGCGTCACGAGTTCAACCGCCGGGGCAAGGATCGGAAGCTCAAGCCGAAGTCCGAGGCCATCGTGGTCGAGGTGTCCCCTATCATCGATCAGGAGACGTTTGACGCGGTGCAGGCGCACTTGCAGGCCCGCAACCCCAAGAAGGTGCCGCCTCGCGTCGTGAGCGGCCCTACGCTGCTTACAGGGCTGATCCATTGCGCGAAGTGCGGCGGCGCCATGACCATTCGTACCGGCAAGGGCGGGCGGTATCGCTATTACGCCTGTTCGACCAAGGCGCGGCAAGGTCCGACGGCCTGCACGGGCATTACGGTGCCGATGGAAAAACTGGACGATCTCGTCGCAAAGAATCTGGAAGACGAGCTTCTCCAACCCGACCGGCTCGAAGCCATCCTGTCTGCCGTTCTGGATCGGCGGCAGGAACAGACGACGCGCAAGCGCGCCCATGTCGCCGAACTCAACAAGCGAGCCACCGAAGCCGAATTGAGATTGAAGCGGCTTTATGACGCCATCGAGAACGGGATTGCCGACGTGGACGACCCTGACCTCAAGGAGCGCATAGCAAGCCTTAAGGCGACGCGCGATCAGGCAAGGGCCGACGCCGAGCGCGTGAAGGCTTCGCTCAGCGCTGAGGGCCGGAAGGCGGTCGCGCCCGACATGCTGGTGAACTTCGCCAGCACCGCGCGCAAGAAGATGCGAAATGCCAATGGCGGCTATCGCCGCGACCATCTCCGCGCGCTGGCGCAAAGAGTGGAAGTCGCGGCCGATGAGGTTCGGATTCTCGGCTCGAAAAGCAATCTGCTGCAAACGCTGGTCGCGGGAGCCGCCGAAACAAAGCCGGGCGCAGTGCCCAGCTTGTTTGAGCGGCCCGAGACATGGGTGACACTCCGTACCGGAGACATAGGTTACACCTCC
>JBIQHE010000042.1:0-27189 GCA_044508875.1 Sphingomonadales bacterium
TACGCTACTCCCGCCTACCGCTCAGACACCCCTTGGTGCATAAGAGCGGCTAGCATGCTTACAGAATTACCCTATCTTTGTATTGAGACTTAGCCAGTTCAGCGTATGATTGGCTGTTCGCAGGGAGTCGGCGGACTGCCGCCCTGCCGGAGAGGGAGAGCAGCCATGCCAAATACCAATAATGCTACCGGATCGACGATGAGCACTGGCGCGCCGGCGCCGAGCGACCGCAATTCGCTAACCATCGGGGCCGATGGCCCTATCCTGCTGCACGATGTTCATTTCCTCGAGCAGATGGCGCACTTCAATCGCGAGAAGGTTCCCGAGCGCCAGCCCCACGCGAAGGGATCGGGCGCTTTCGGTGTGTTCGAGACGACCGAGGACGTTTCCGCCTACACGCGCGCGGCCTTGTTCCAGAAGGGCGCTTCGACCGAAATGCTCGCGCGTTTTTCGACCGTCGCGGGCGAGGCGGGCAGTCCCGACACCTGGCGCGACGTGCGCGGCTTCAGCCTCAAATTCTACACCAGCGAGGGCAATTACGATCTCGTCGGCAACAACACGCCGGTCTTCTTCATTCGCGACACGATGAAGTTTCCGCATTTCATTCGCAGCCAGAAGCGGCTCCCCGATTGCGGCCTTCGCGACAATCATATGCAATGGGACTTCTGGACGCTGAACCCGGAATCGGCCCATCAAGTCACTTATCTCATGGGCGATCGCGGCTTGCCGCGGACTTGGCGCAACATGAACGGCTACGGCTCGCACACCTATATGTGGATCAACACCCAGGGCGAGAAATTCTGGGTCAAATATCACTTCCACAGCAATCAGGGCACGGCCGAGTTCACCAATGCCGAAGCGGCGGCGATGGCGGGAGCCGATGCCGATTATCACCGCCGCGACTTGTTCGAGGCGATCGCGCGCGGCGACCATCCGAGCTGGACGCTGTTCGTGCAGATCATGCCCTATGTGGAAGCGAAGACCTACCGTATCAATCCGTTCGATCTCACCAAGACCTGGCCGCACAAGGACTATCCGCTCATCAAGGTCGGCACGATGACCCTGAACCGGAATCCCGAAAATTTCTTCGCGCAGATCGAGCAGGCGGCCTTCTCGCCGGGGAACACGGTGCCGGGCATTGGCCTCTCGCCCGACAAGATGCTGCTGGGCCGCGCGTTCGCCTACAATGACGCGCAGCGCAACCGGATCGGGACGAACTTCCACCAGCTCCCCGTCAACCAGCCCAAGGTGCCGGTGAACAGCTATATGTTCGACGGACAGATGGCCTATCAGCACAGCGGCAATGCCCCGGTCTATGCGCCCAATAGCGGCGGACGGAGCTGGGCCGACGAAACCGGGCCGGTGGCCGATGGCTGGGAAACCGATGGCGACATGGTGCGGCAGGCCTACACGCTTCGGGCCGATGATGACGATTTCACGCAGCCCGGCATCTTAGTGCGTGAAGTCTTCAATGACACGCAGCGCGATCGGCTCGTGGATACGGTCGCCGGCAGCTTGCTTGGCGGTGTCCGCTCGCCGGTGCTGGAACGCGCCATCGACTATTGGAAAAGCGTCGACGCCGATGTGGGCCGCCGCATCGAGGAATGCGTGCGCGCTGGCGCGGCTCCTGCGCCAGCTCAGGGAATGGGCGAAGGCTCCGAGCAACACGCCGCCCCGGTTTCCTGATCCAGCGACCGCCCTGGCCGCTCGCATCGCGGCGGCCAGGGCTTCATTTCAATGCAATCCGACCGATTTCGTCAGCGTCTCGGGCAAGTGTTGATGCCGAGCAACGAATAGATGGGGCACATACCGACAAGCCCGGTCAGCAACGGAACGACGCCGATCCACCCCCACGCAGAGCGCGGACCGACGAAGACCACTGCGATCAGAACAAGGCCGACGATCACCCTCAACAGTCGGTCTATGGTGCCTTCATTTCGGAACATTCCAATTCCTCCTTATCATTGCGGGTGATCCGACGCGGCCGCGATTGGGCGCGGTCATGCCCTGTCGCCCATTCCGCCTCAGTCTTCGAGTAGGGCGCGTAGCATCCAGGCGGTTTGCTCATGCTGCGCGATTCTCTGGGTAAGTAGATCCGCGGTCGGCTCGTCACTCGCCTTCTCGACCAGTGGGAACAGCGCGCGCGCCGTGCGGGCCGCCGCTTCGTGGCCCTTGGCGAGAATGTCCACCATGTCGAGCGCCTTGGGCGGCGATTCGGGCGCGTCAGGCAGGGAGCTGAGCTTGGCGAACTGCGCGTAGGAACCGGGCGCGGGTTGCCCCAGCGAGCGGATACGTTCAGCGATCGGGTCGATCGCGTTCCACAGCTCGGTATATTGCGTCATGAACATCGTGTGGAGGCTGTTGAACATCGTCCCCGTCACGTTCCAGTGGAAATTGTGCGAGGTCAGATAGAGGGTGTAGGTGTCCGCCAGAAGGCGGCTCAGGCCTTCGGAGATCGCAACCCGATCTTCCTCGCCGATCCCGATATTCACTTGTCTGGTCATGGGTTTCTCCTTGGTCAAAAATTAATCCAGTTCCCGCAATCCCGCGAGCAGCGCGGCGCGGGAGATTTCGCCGACATGCGCCGAGCGGATGACGCCCTTGCTGTCGATGAACAGCGTCGCGGGAAGACCCGCGGACCCGATCGCGGCGGCGGTGCTTTGATCGCGATCCAGGAGGATATGCGTCGAGGTCAGGCGTTGGCCGTCCAGCCAAGTCCGCACCTTCGCCGCGTCCTCGCCCTGGTTGGCGAGCAGGATCGGCACGGGCGAGCGCGCGGCCTCTTCGATCAGCATCGGCATCTCGCGCCGGCAGGGCGGGCACCAGCTCGCCCAGAGATTGATGACGAACGGCTTGCCCTTCCGATCGTCGAGCGCGCTTGCTTCACCTGCAAGCGAGTGGAGGACCAGGCCTTGCGGCAATGGACGCTGTGCCGAGGCGAGGAACAGCGCCGTGGCGGTGAGCGCGGCGGCGGCGCTGCCGGCGAAGGCCGCGCCCATCGGTAGCCGCGCGGGCGACCGACGCAGCGAAAGCACCAGCGAGATCGCGGCGGCCAGCAGGCCGATCAGCGGCGAGAAGCCGCCTTGCCAGACATAGAGAATGCTTAAAGGTTCAAGCGCGAAGGCGGACCAGTTTTCCGCGACGAATCCCAAGCGCGCGGCGATGAGGCCGACGAGGAGAGCGCGCCATGCGGCTTTGTCACTGTCCTTGCCGTGGCGACGGGCAATCCAGTTCGCGGCCGCCATGAAGACGATGATTCCGAGGACCGCGAACAGCCGCTCCAACGCCAGCGCGAGAGGGCCGACGCTAATCATCAGATCGGCCTTCAGGCGGCCGCGTCGTCATCGGGGTCGGAATGAAATTCGTGCCACATGCCGTTGAGGATGCCGAAACCGACGGCGAGGCCGACACCCAATACCCAACTGAAATACCACATCGAAGTCGTTCCTTTCAGTAATAGTCGGGGTTGGTGTCGACGTCCCGCAGCGTGATGCGGCCGAACAGCACCTTATAGACCCAGGCCGTGTAGATGAGCACGATCGGCAGGAAGACGACCGTCACCGCCAGCATGATGAACAGCGTCACATGGCTGGACGAGGCGTTCCACACCGTCAGGCTCGAGGCCGGATCGATCGAGCTGGGCAGGATGAAGGGGAACATCGAGAGGCCCACCGTCGAGATGATACCCACGGCGCCGATCGACGAGCCGCCGAACGCCAGCGCCTCGCGGTCCTTGCGGATGCCGATCCATGCCAGCAGCGGCCCCACGAAGCCGATAATGGGCGCGATCAGCATCCACGGATATGCCCGGTAATTGTCGAGCCAGGCCCCCGGTGCCGCGACCGTTCCCGACAGCAGCGGGTTAGAGGGGCCGAACGGATCGGCGCCGTGCGTCAGGCGAAAGCCATAGCCCATGGTCGCGACCATCACGCCGCCCACAGCGAACAGCAGGATCGAGGCGATCGCCGCGACCTGTCCGAAGGTGCGGGCGCGATCGTGGACCGCGCCGCGCTCGATCTTGATCGCGAGCCAGCTCGCGCCGTGCAGCACGATCATCGCGACCGAGAGCAGGCCGGCGACCAGCGAAAAGGGGTGGAACAAGCCGAGCAGGCTCCCCTCATAGAAGGAGCGCAGATCGGTATCGAGGCGGAAGGGAATGCCGGTCAGCACATTGCCGACCGCGACGCCGAACACCAGCGCGGGCACGAACCCGCCGATGAACAGCGCCCAATCCCAGCGCGAGCGCCATGCGGCATCGGGTTTCTTCGAGCGATATTTGAACCCCACGGGCCGCAGGATGAGCGCCGCGAGGACGAGGAACATCGCGAGGTAGAAGCCCGAGAAGCTGACCGCATAGACGAACGGCCATGCCGCGAAGATCGCGCCGCCTCCGAGGATGAACCAGACCTGGTTCCCCTCCCACGTCGCGCCGATCGAGTTGATGACCATTCGGCGTTCGGCATCGGTCTTCGCGACGAACGGCAAAAGGGCGGCAGTGCCAAGATCGAAGCCGTCCGTCAGGGTGAAGCCGATCAGGAGGACGCCCATCAGGAGCCACCAGATCAGCCGGAGCGTTTCATAGTCGATGGGAGGTGCCATGACCTGTTCTCCTTATTCGGCAGGAATGGGAGCGTAGCCGTTCGGCGACGCTAGTGCCGGCGCAGGCGCGCGATGCTCGTCAGGCCCCTTGCGGATAGCCGCCAGCATCAGGCGCACTTCGATCACCGCGAGAGCGCCGTAGAGCAGCGTGAAGCCGACGATCGTCGTCCAGAGCTGCGCGACGGTCAGGCTCGAGGCGGCAAGGAATGTTGGCAGCACGCCTTCGATCGCCCAGGGCTGGCGGCCGATTTCAGCGAGCAGCCAGCCAAATTCAATCGCGATCCACGGCAAGGGAATGATCCAGACCGCTGCGCGCATGAAGGTGCGGCAAAAGCCGTTGTCGCAGCCGAAACGCCGCACCGACGCCATCCAGAAGGCGGCAGCGAAGAAGGCGATGAAGAAGAAGCCGAGGCCCGCCATGACGCGGAAGACCCAGAACATGACGGGCACGTTCGGCACAGTCGACCATGCCGCCTTCTCGATGTCCTGGGGCGTCGCCTGGCGCGGATCTGCAACGAAGCGCTTGAGCAGCATCGCATAGCCGAGATCGGCCTTGGCTTCCTCGAACTCAGCGCGGGCGGCCATGTCGTTCTGATTGACCTTCAGCCGCTCAACCGCGTCATAGGCCTTGATCCCATGTTCGATGCGATCCTGCGCCTTGGCGACCAGCTCGAAAATGCCCGAGACTTCGCCGGTCAGGCTGCGCGTGGAGATCAGGCCCAGCACATAGGGGATCTTCACTTCATAGCGGGTTTCGCGCCCTTCCAGGCTTGGGATGCCGAAGATAGCGATACCCGCAGGAGCCGGCTCGGTGTGCCACATGGCTTCGAGCGAGGCGAGTTTCATCTTCTGGTTGTCGGTCAGCGCATAACCGCTCTCGTCGCCCAGCACGACGACCGATAGCGAGGAGGCTAGGCCGAAGGCCGCCGCTACGGTGAAGCTGCGCTTTGCGACGGCAACCCACTTGCCCTTGAGCAGATACCAGGCCGAGATGCCGAGCACGAAGACCGAGGCGCAGACATAGCCGGCGCTTACCGTATGCACGAATTTCGCCTGCGCGACGGGGTTGAACAGCACCGCCATGAAGTCCGAAACTTCCATCCGCATCGTCGCGGGATTGAAGCGGGCGCCGGTCGGATGTTGCATCCAGCCATTGGCGATCAGAATCCACAGCGCCGAGAGGTTCGATCCCAATGCGACCATGAAGGTGGTGAAGAGGTGGGCCTGCTTGGACAATTTGTCCCACCCGAAGAACATGAGGCCGACGAAGGTCGCCTCGAGGAAGAAGGCCATCAACCCTTCGATGGCGAGCGGCGCGCCGAAGATGTCGCCGACATAGTGGGAATAGTATGACCAGTTGGTGCCGAACTGGAATTCCATGGTGATGCCGGTGGCGACGCCGAGCACGAAGTTGATACCGAACAGCTTTCCCCAGAAGCGCGTGACGGTGCGCCAGATCTCGCGGCCCGTCATCACATAGATGCTCTCCATGATGACGAGCATGAAGGAGAGGCCGAGGGTCAAGGGGACGAAAAGAAAGTGGTAGAGTGCCGTCAGCGCGAATTGCAGCCGGGAGAGTTCGATCACGGCCATGTCCATGGCAAGACTCCTTGCATTCCGGCCCGGCTTGTCATGCTTGCCTTGAGTCGGTTGAAAAGATTATGATTAGCCATTACTCGTAACTGAGTATATGAGCAACCGATTTGATCGACGGGGCGCGGCCCTTTTCTGGACCGCCGATAGCGGCGCGGCAATCCTTGTGGCGGGCGCGCTTGCTGCCGGCGTGGCGGCGGCGGCGCGTGGAGATCATGACGCTTTGCTGCTCGACGTCAGCGGATTGATTGTGGCCGCTGTGCTGCGCGCGGCGATACAGATCGGTGCGACCGACGCCGGCGAGGCCGCGGCGGTCCGTGCCAAGACAAGCTGGCGGAATCGGGTCTATCCCCGCATCCTCGTCGCGGCGCCGGGAGATCGCCGGATGCTGGGTGAGGCGGTGGCCGATGCTGTCGACCGGATCGAAGACCTGGGCGGCTTCCATGCCCGCTTCCAGCCTCTCCGCCGCGCGGCGGTCCTGTCGCCCCTCGCCATTGCGGTTGCCGCCGCCTTCGGAAGCTGGGTGGCCGGTGCGATCATGCTTGCGACGCTCGTGCCGTTCGCGCTTGGCATGGCGCTCGCCGGCACCGCCGCCGCGCGCGCCGCTGCCCGCCAGCTCGACGCATTGAGCCGCCTGTCCGGCCTGTTCGTCGACCGCGTGCGTGCGCTCCCCGTGATCGTCGGTTTCGGCGCGCAGGACCGCATCGGCCGCCATCTTGCCGACGCCACCGGCGAGGTCGCGACCCGCACGGTCGACGTGCTGAAGATCGCTTTCGTCTCGAGCGCCATCATCGAATTCTTTGCCGCGCTCTCGGTGGCGCTGGTCGCGCTCTATTGCGGCTTCAACCTGCTGGGCATCCTCCCTTTCCCCGCGCCTGAGACGCTCACCCTGGGCCAAGCCCTGTTCGTTCTCATCCTCGCGCCCGAATTCTACCTCCCCATGCGCCGCCTTGCCGCCGCCTATCATGACAAGCAGGTCGGAGAGGCCGCGATCGAACGCCTAGAAAAGATCGCTCCCCCGTCCCCGTCTTCCTCTCCCTGCGCGATCGAGGCTCCGCCTGCGCTGCGCTTCGACGGCGTGGTCATCGACTATGGCGAGACGGCCATCGGTCCTTTCACGCTGGACGTCGCGGCGGGCACTATTTTCGCGCTGCGCGGGGCGACCGGCGTCGGCAAGTCCAGCCTGCTCCACGCGCTGCTGGGGCTTGCGCCCATCGGCAGGGGACGGATTCTCATCGACGGCCGAGACACGAAGGCAGTCGCGCTTCCCGGCCATATAGGCTGGGCGGGACAATCGGTCGCGTTCATCCCCGGAACGCTCGCCGACAACATCCGCCTTGCACGCCCGGATGCCGACGACTCCGAAGTTGAAGCAGCCGCGCGTTCTGCCGGGCTTGGACCGATGATCGAGGCGCGCGGGGAAGGCTTGGGGCTAAGGCTCGACCACCGCGGATCGGGCCTGTCGGGAGGCGAGCGCCGCCGCGTCGGCGTCGCAAGGGTGCTCTTGAAAGACGCGCCGCTCTGGCTGCTCGACGAACCCACGGCGGATCTCGATGCGAGATCGGCGGCCGACATTGCCGGGATATTGGCTTCGACCGCCACAGGCCGCACGGTCCTCATGGTGACGCACAGCGCCGAGCTGGCCGCGATCGCCGACAGCGAAATGGTGCTTGCATGAGCCGCGCGGATATCGACCGGCTGCTGACAGAGGCCATCGGCCCCGAGCGCCGCGCTTTCCGCATCGCGGGCGCGCTCGCCGCCGCCGCGACGATCGCCGCGGTCCTGCTGCTGGGCCTGTCGGGATGGTTCATCACCGGCGCTGCGCTCGCCGGTCTTGGCGGGGTGCTCGCCGCACAGGGCTTCAACTATATCGTGCCGAGCGCAATGATCCGGCTACTCGCGATCGTCCGGACGACGGCGCGCTATGGCGAACGCCTCTATGGTCATCGCGCTGCCCTGATGGCGCTCGCCACGGTCCGCGCGCGCCTGTTCGACCGCATCCTGTCGGTGCGCGATGTGCGGGCCGTGTCGGCGGGCGATACCGTGACGCGGCTCGTTCAGGACATTGGCGCGCTCGAAGACAGCCTGGTCCGCAGGCCCGCGCTTCCCGCCGCCCTTGCCGGCGCGGTGATCGGGCTTGTCCTCGCATGGCTTGCCAGTCCCTGGGCCAGCCTTGCCTTGCTGGCGCTGATCGCCGGCCTCGCCTTGTGGGCGCATCTGGCGACGCCCCGTTTTCTCACGATCGCCGCCACGGACATTGCGGCGGCGCTGGCGCGGTTGAAGGCAGGCATGGTCGATTATGCGTCGGCCTCGCCCGAAATCCTGACCTACGACCTGGCCCCCGCGATCGAGCGAAGCCTTGCCGTCGAGACGGCCGAGCTGGACAGGGCGCGGCGCCGTTTTGCGCGCGGGGAAGCGATCATAGACGCGGGGCTAACCCTTGGCGGGGGCGTCGCGATGGGCGCGGTCCTTGCCATCTCCAACGCCCCTTTGCCCATGACGGTGCTCGCCGTGCTGGCAGCGGCGGGCGCGATCGAGGCCCTGTCCGGCTATGTTCGGGGTGTGTCGCGGGGCGCGCTCGTGACGGCCGCCCTCGCGCGGTTGGAGAACATGGCGGGGCAGCATAATGCTGCCATCGGAGCAGAGAGTGCATCCGGGCCGGTCGGGCGGAGCATCGCCCTGGATCGAGGTGGTGTGCATGTGCGGCTCGAAGCTGGCGAGCGCCTGGGGATTGCGGGGCAATCCGGCAGCGGCAAGACCAGCCTTCTCGAAACGCTCGCAGGCATTCGTCCGCCGGATCGGAATTCAGGCATTCGGCTTGATGGCCAGCCTATCGAGGCGCTTCCGCCTGAGATGGTGCGAGCGGCCTTCGCGCTCTCGCCGCAGGATGCCCAACTCCTGTCGGGAACGGTGCGTGACAATCTGCGCGTGGCCCGTCCCGGCCTCAGCGACGAGGAGCTATGGGCGGCGTTGGAAGTCGCCTGCCTCGCAGTCGATGTGCGCGCGATGCTGCACGGGCTTGACCAATGGGTCGGCGACGGCGGCGCGCGCCTGTCAGGCGGTCAACGCAAACGCCTGTCGATCGCGCGCGCCGTTCTCGCCGCGAAGCCGTGGCTGTTGCTCGACGAGCCGAGCGAAGGCCTCGACATAGTAACGGAAGCCCGGCTTGCACGGCGGCTAGACACCTGGCTGCGCGATACCGGAACCGGCCTTGTCGTCGTGAGCCATCGACCGACGCTCCTCGCGCTCGCCGGCAAGGATGGCGGGTCGATCCTCGAGATCGGTGCGCTAAGTCAATCCTCACCGTAGAGTTCGCGCTGCGCCCGGTCCAACTCGTCGGCATAGCGTTTGCGGACATAGCGTTCAGTCAGCATTCCCACGATCCGGCCCTGAGCGTCGACCACGGCAAGATCGTCGGCCGCGCTGCTGTCGAAGAGCTCCATGATCGGCACGATCGACATATCCGGTGAGAGCGTGACATCCTTGAGGATTGCGAAGTCGGACACCGGCTTTTCGATCGGCCCCGGATCGGCGAAGGCCGCCGCCGTGGGAACGAGGCCTGCATAGCGACCGTGTTCTTCCTGAAGCAGCACGCGGCTTGTCGAGCCGAGCGGAAATTGCTCACGAAATGCCTTGACCGGCATCGCCGGCGACGCGGTGGCGGGCGCGGTCCGCATCATGCGCCACGCGGTTAGCGTTCGCATCCAGCCAATGTCGCGCGCGCTGCGAACCACCTCGCCGCGCAGATGCAGGCGCCATGTCGAGAAGGAATAGCCGAACCGTTCGCGGACCAGCGTGCTCGAACAGAGCGCGGCCGTCAGCACGACCGCCGTGATCTCGAAATCATGCGTGGCTTCGAGGACGAGGAAGGACATGGTCATCGGGCCGCCGACGACCGCGGCCGCCAGCGCGGCCATGCCGACCAGCGAGGCATCCATCGGCGACAGGGGAATGCCATCGGGGACGAACGCCCACAGGCGCGCGAATATCTGTCCCAGCACCGCGCCGAGAAATAGCGAGGCGAAGAACAGACCGCCCCTAAAGCCGAAGCCGAGGGAGACGATCGACGCAAGCGACTTGAGCGCGAAGATCAGGATCAAGGCGCCCAGCGCGATATTGCCGGCGATGGTCAGGTGCAGCGCGCCGTGCCCTGCCGACAGGACATGCGGTGTCGTGAGCGCGAGCGGGATCAGGATAGCGCCGCCCAGAGCGGGTCGCAGCCATTCGGGAATCGCGGTGCGCCGAACCCCCCGCTTCCGCGAGCGAGACGAGCCGCATGATGGCGATGCCGAGCAGGGCCGCGATCAGCCCCAGCCCTGCGTAGAGGATATAGTTGGCGGCCGAGAGATGCTGGCTGCTTTGCGCCGCGATCAGATAGGGGGTTGCGCCCCGCGTCCTGGCGGTGATGACCGCGGAAATCGTCGCAGCCACGACAGGGGCGATGCTTGCCGGGGTATAGGCGCCGATAACGATCTCGAAAGCATAGAAGGCGCCGGTCAGCGGCGCGCCGAAGGCGGCCCCGATCGCTGCGCCCGATCCGGCGCCGACCAGCACGCGCAGATCGCCGCGCCGTAGATTGAGCCATTGTCCGATCAGCGAGGCGATGCCGCCCCCGGCCTGCGCATAGGCGGCTTCCAGGCCGACCGATGCACCAAAGCCGTTGGAGATCAGCGTTTGCCCGCAGACCATCGTGGTATCGCGCAGGGGAATCCGTCCGCCATGAAGCGCGTTGGCTTCCACGACGTCGATCGAGGTGCGTTTCTTGCGACGTGTGAACAGCACCAGCGCGCCCAGCACCAGGCCGCCGATCGGCAGCGCCAGCAGGCGAGCGGGCGAAATCGAGACGAGGCCGCTCAACCGGAGGCCCGTGCCGAGGCCGTAGAGCAGCGATTGCATGATCCAGGCGGCTTTACCCAGAAGCGACGCCAGCAGGCCGGCAAGGATACCGACGCCGACCGCCAGCAGGATCAGGCTGGCTTCGCTGGACCGGAACAGCCGCCTTGCCGCCGATACGAGGGCCGTGGCCCGTATCAGACCAGCCACGGTTCAGGGCGTCCAGCTTGGAGCGTCGCTCGCCGGGAAAGACTCTATGCCCGCTTCCTCGACCGGATCGAGCGGTGCGGCTTCATTGGGTTTGCCGCTCTTCCCGGTGTTGCCCGCACCGGCCTTCTTGCGGCCCGCTTTGGGCGGTTTCTCTTTTGGATCGTCAGGCTTTGCGCCGTTGCCGGAATCCTGCGTCATCCTGCGTCTCCTATGATGGCCGGTGTCGCGGGACAAAGCGGCCGATCCGATGTCCCCCAGCCTATCAATGACGCGCGATCACAAGATCCGGGCGAAGGTTGCAGCCGATCCCCGTGCGCGCGACACGGCGCCTTTCACCCCGGGCTGCACATCGTTGGCGGAAATCCCCGACAAGGCGCAGAGGAGTTTTGCCGTGCTTTCCAGCGCATCCGGCGCGAGGCTGTAGAAGACCAGCTTAGCATCACGGCGCGTCTGCACCAGCTCCGCTTTGCGCAGGATGGCAAGCTGTTGCGACAGGCCCGGTTGGCCGATCCCGGTCATGGTTTCGAGTTCACCGACCGACTTCTCGCCATTCTCGAGCAGCGTCCGCATGAGCTTCAGCCGCACGTCATGCCCGAGCGCCTTCAGAATGTCGGTGATCGCGTCGAGTTCGGTATCGGTGAATGTCGTCACTTGCCTGCCTTTTTGTGCTTGTCGGGCCGCGTCCGGTAGAACCAGCAGGCATCGCCTGCCGCATCGAGCGCGGAATCCTGATCCTGATAGGGCGGGAGCAGCACGTCATCGCCGGGGCGCCAGCCTTCGGGCGTGACCACATTGTCGCTGTCGACCATTTGCAGCGCGGCGACGACGCGCAGCAGCTCCTCCACCGATCGGCCAATGGTGGCCGGGTAGCAGAGCTTGGCGCGAACGATGCCGTCAGGGTCGATGAAGAAGGTCGCACGGAGCGTCGCCGCGTCGGGCGCATCGTCGGCGATCATTCCGTAAGCACGGCCGATGACCATCGAGGGATCTTCGACTATCGGAAAACCAACCGTGACACCGAAATGCTCATGGATCGCCCGTATCCAACCGAGATGGGAATAGAGGCTGTCGACCGAAATCGCGACCAGCGCGCAGTTGAGAGCTTTGAACCGCTCCCCGGCGCGCGAGAGCGCGACGAATTCACTGGTGCAGACTGGCGTGAAGTCCGCAGGGTGCGAGAACAGCAACACCCAGCGGCCGCGATAGTCGGACAGGCTCATTTCGCCCATGGTCGTGCGCGCCTGAAAATTGGGCGCGGCGTCGCCGATCTGGACCGGCGAACAGACGCCACTCTCATTTGCACTGGGATTCAAATTTCCTACTCCTGAAGGGAGGCAAGTCTTGAACCCCCTTTCTTACACGGTTACATCATGCGGGTAAACGATTAAGCAGCGATAGCGTTCCATAGGAGATGTCCGCATGTCCGAGTCCCAGCTAGTGGTTTGCCCGGTCTGTGCGAGCATCAACCGGGTTCCGGCTGCGAAGATCGGCGCCGCGCCCAATTGCGGGCGATGCTCGATGCCGCTGTTCCAGGGCCAGCCTGTCGACGTCGATGCGACTGCGTTCGACCGCCACGTGGGGCGCGGAAGTCTGCCTGTTCTCGTGGATTTCTGGGCGAGCTGGTGCGGGCCGTGCCGAGCTATGGCGCCCGCGTTCAAGGCGGCCGCCGCCGAACTGGAGCCGCATGTCCGACTGCTGAAGGTCGACACCGAGGCCGAGCAGGGTATTGCGGGGCGCTACCACATCCAGTCGATCCCGACGCTAATACTCGTCAAGGGCGGCCGCGAGATTGCGCGGCAGGCGGGCGCGATGGACCGCGCGCGACTCGTCGCATGGGCAAGACAGGCTCTCGCCGCCGCCTGATTCGGGCCAGGATCACCCTATAATTAGGTTAAATGATGCCTTGAAGCGCTTGTGCGCCCGCTTTCGCGCGCCGCGAATCCGGCCTTTGCCGCCGCTTTCGGAAAAGATTGAAAAATCCGATCAGAGGAATTAGGTTTATCGTGTTCTCACGATTAATAGAAGTGTGTATCTAATGTCTGTCACCCACTCACTCACAGGAGACGATAAAATGACAGACGTGGCCGCCCCCTCGATGCCCCGGATCAACGAACCGGCGCCGGCCTTCAAGGCAAAGACCACCCACGGCGAACGCTCGCTCGACGATTACAAGGGCAAGTGGCTCGTCCTCTTCTCCCACCCCGCGGACTTCACCCCGGTCTGCACGACCGAGTTCATGGGCTTCGCGAAGGCGGCCGACCGCTTCAAGGCGCTCAATTGCGAGCTGCTGGGCCTCTCCATCGACTCCGTGCATTCGCACATCGCCTGGATGCGCAGCATCGAGGAGAAGTTCGGCGTCGAGATCACCTTCCCGATCATCGACGACCTGTCGATGAACGTCGCCAGGGCCTTCGGCATGATCCATCCCGGCGCGTCGGACACCTCCGCCGTGCGGGCGACCTTCCTGATCGACCCCGAAGGCGTCATCCGGGCGATGGTCTATTACCCGATGTCGAACGGTCGCTCGGTCGACGAGTTCGTCCGCCTGCTGACCGCGCTTCAGACGTCCGATGCGAACAAGGTCGCGACGCCCGAAAACTGGCAGCCCGGTGAACCCGTGATCGTGCCGCCGCCCGCGACCGCCGAGGCCGCCAAGGCGCGCAAGGACGAGGGCTACGACTACACCGACTGGTATTTCAGCAAGAAGACACTCTGAGCCGGTCGGGCCGGCTTCGCGCGCCCCTCCCCTTTAGCGCGAAGCCGGCACATCCGCTTATCGAATGAAAGGACAAGGCCATGACCGATCCGCAAATCCGTGAAGCCGCCCGGATCGTCGAGGCCGCGAGCAATGCGCGGCCCGCGGTCATCCGCAGCTTCTTCGACGAGGACACGTTCACCGTGACCCACGTCATCTCCGATCCCGCGACCGCCAAGGCTGCGATTATCGACAGCGTGCTCGACTTCGATCCCGCTTCGGGGCGCACGTCCTTCGCGTCCGCCGACAAGGTGATCGCCTATGTCGAGAGCGAAGGCCTCGAGGTCGAATGGCTGCTCGAGACGCACGCCCATGCCGACCATCTCTCGGCTGCGCCCTATCTTCAGGAGAAGCTGGGCGGCACGCTGGCGATCGGCCGCCATATCCTCACGGTGCAGGAGGTGTTCGGCAAGATATTCAACGAGGGCACGCGCTTCGCCCGCGACGGCTCGCAGTTCGATCGCCTGTTCGATGACGGCGACCGCTTCAGGGTCGGGTCTATCGAGGCGATCGCGCTGCATGTCCCCGGACATACCCCCGCCGACATGACCTATGTGATCGGCGCCGCGGCATTCATCGGCGACACGCTGTTCATGCCCGACTATGGCACGGCCCGCGCGGACTTCCCGGGCGGCGACGCCCGCACGCTTTTCCGGTCCATCCGGCGCCTGCTCTCGCTGCCCGATCAGACGGGCCTCCATCTTTGCCACGACTACAAGGCCCCTGGGCGCGACACCTATGCCTGGGAGACGTCGGTGGGCGAGGAGCGCGAGCATAATGTCCATGTGCGCGACGGGGTGAGCGAGGACCAGTTCGTCGCCATGCGCGAGGCGCGGGACGCGACGCTCGGGATGCCGAGGCTGATCCTGCCGTCCATTCAGGTCAACATGCGCGGCGGCCATATGCCGGAGCCGGAAGACAACGGCACCAGCTATCTGAAGCTGCCGGTCAACACGCTGTAAGGCCATGACACTCGAATCTGTCCAATATCTGCTCGGAGCCGGATCGGGTTCGCTCGTCGGCTTCACGCTCGGCCTCGTGGGGGGCGGCGGGTCGATCCTCGCCGTTCCCCTCATGGTCTATCTGGTCGGCGTCGCCTCGCCCCATGTCGCGATCGGCACCAGCGCGCTCGCGGTTGCGGCGAACGCCGGCGCCAATCTTGTTCCCCATGCCCGCCAGCGCACGATCAAATGGCGCTGCGCGGGCATGTTCGCGGCCGCAGGCGTCGCGGGGGCCTATGCCGGATCGACGCTTGGCAAGGCGTTCGACGGCCAGAAGCTGCTGTTCCTCTTCGCGCTGCTGATGATCCTGGTCGGCGCGCTGATGCTGAAAAAGCGTGGCGATCCCGGCAATCCCGACGTCCAGTGCCGCCGCGAGAACGCGCCCAAGGTCATCGGCTATGGCGGCGCCACCGGCCTGTTCTCCGGTTTCTTCGGCATCGGCGGAGGCTTCCTGATCGTGCCGGGGCTGATGGCTTCGACGGGTATGCCGATGCGCAATGCCGTCGGATCGTCGCTGGTCGCGGTAACGGCCTTCGGCCTCACGGCCGCGCTCAATTACGCCTTTTCCGGGCTGGTCGATTGGGGACTTGCCGCCGTGTTCATCGGCGGCGGCATCGTCGGCGGCATCGTCGGCGCAGCTCTTTCGCACCGGCTGTCGGGTCACAAGGGCGCGCTCAATACGATCTTCGCCGTGCTGATCTTCGTGGTCGCGGCCTACATGCTCTGGCGCAGCGCGGCCGCAATCTGGAACTGATTTTTCGCAACTATGATGGGAGGACTTTGATGGACGATGCTGGCGAGAATCTGGACGGCCTTGCCGCGCATGATTGGGCAGGCCAGGCAGGCACGCGCTGGCTCGCCCAGCTCGACCGTTTCGAAAGCATGATCGAGCCGATCGGCAAGGCGCTGCTAGCCCAGGCCGCCTATACCGCCAGCGAAACCGTGGTCGACGTCGGGTGCGGCGGAGGCTGGACGACCCGGCAGATCGCCGCGGCCGTCGGAAATACCGGATTTGCGCTGGGCCTCGACATATCGGCCGATCTCGTGGCGGCTGCGAGCGAACGGGCAACGCGCGCAGGCCTCGCCAATATCCGCTTCGAGCAAGGCGATGCGGCGATAGCCATGCCGGAGGAAGCGCCCTTCGATCGGCTGTTCTCGCGCTTCGGCTCGATGTTCTTCCCTCAGCCCTACCCTGCCTTCGCCAATCTGCGCCGGATGCTCCGCGAAGGCGGGCGGCTCGACTGCTGCGCGACAATCAGGGGCTCATCCGCAAATTTGGTGCAGCCTGGCCGACGAGGCCTTTGGAAGCCTGATCGATGATCAGTCAGGCGGCGAGCAGAACACGCTGCCGGAGGAGCTGGTAGTCAGCGCGTCCGTACATCTGTCGCTTTATGGCTTTGACCCGGTTGATCTGACCTTCGACCGGGCTCGTTGTCCAGCGGGTCGTAATCGCGCCCTTCACGGCATCGATGTCGCGCGCGATGCCGGCCGCAAAGCTGGCGACTTCACTGTCTGCAGCCTGTTCGAGCCATCTATCGAGCCTGGTCACGTCGTTGCCATCGAGCAGCGCGATGAACTCTGCGGCGAGTCCGGCCACCGTGCAAAGCTCCGGTGCCTGCGCATAGAGATGATGGAGGAAAGCCCTGGCATCCGCATCGATCTGACCGGGATCCCGGCTCAGATACCAGGCACAGCGCCGGCGTGACGGGGCTTTCCAGCCGGTCCGCGTCTGCTGCTCCGCTGTTGTCTGTAGATTGTCGCGGGCCCGCCGTCGGGCGGCCCATCGGGCAATGCTATTCCGGCTCCCCCTGTAGCCATGTTCCTTCAGATCCCGCCAGAGCTGCTGCCCGACCTGGCATCCCGCTTGCCATCGGCTCTCGAGCCAGTCTTCATAAGGTGCGAGCAGATGCGAGGGTGAAGAAGGACGGATATGTTCGGGTTCACCGCCCGCGGCCAGCCACCGCTGAACCGTGCGCTGGCTGATGCCGGTCAGACCGGCGATGTGCGATACGGGATGGCCTTGCGCGCGAAGGCGGCAGATTTCTTCCCATCGCTCGCGACGCGCTGATTGTCGACCGGTTCGCAATCTGGCGAGACCGGGAGCGGCCGGTGGAAGGCGAGCCTGCGTCCCTGTCATGCTTTTCACCGCCGCCGACACGGCGCCACGATGGCGGCCCACAGCCTCGCGCAGTGCGTCCCCCAGTCCGCGGAGCAGATGCCAGCGATCAGCCACCTGAACAGCGTCTGGCGCCCCGCGCCTTGCTCCATCGGCATAAAGGTCGGCGCGATCGCGTGCGACGACCTGTATCCCGGGATAGCGCCGGAGCCAGCCGGCCACGCTGTCCGCGTTGCGATCGGGAAGCAAATCCAGAACGCGATTGCGCTCCAGATCGCAGATGATCGTTCCATAGCGCTGGCCGCGGCGCCATGCCCAGTCATCGATGCCGACAATGGTCGGGGCGATAAAATCCGGCACAGGCGCCGACCGGATCATCCGCAGCAAGCTATCGCCGCTCACCGGCATCGCCAGCCGGTGCGCAAGACGGGACCCCGGCTCGCCGCCGGCGGCAAGGCCGATCGCCCGCTGGCTGTCGGCGAGCCGGACGGAGCGCTGTGCTCTAGAAGCAACCACCCCGGGCAGCCGCTCCGCGAATATCCGTACCTTGCAGGCGGGCGTCCCGCAGCGAAAGCGCCGCACCCTGAGCGTCATCCGCACAATCCGTCCATGCCAGGGCAGGTCGCGCGGCCGGCGCTCGTAATGGCTGTGAATGCGGCTCGACCGCCGTGCGCAGCCGGGACAGGCTGACGAACGCTGAACCGGCTTCACCGTCAGATGAAGCTCGCCCTGCGCTGTGTCGCTGCGACGGACAATCGTTAAACCTTCAGGAACGGGAGAACCGGCAGATGTCTGGAACACGCGCAAATACCATCGCTGACCGTAATCCCCACTCTATGCGCGCTCCCGATTCGCGCGTGAATCCCCCAACTTGCACCAAATTTGCGGATGAGCCCCAGTTTGTCGCGCTACACTTGACCGGAGGGCGACTGCTGCAACTGCCGCGAGGACGCGAATGGCTCGTCGCGCCGCTATTTCTCGCAGGGGCTCGCGTCCGTTTGCATCGCTAAGCAAATTAGCCCGCCCTCGTCATCCTACGCTGACGCTTCGGCCGCGCAGGGCTTGCCCCGCGCGGGCACACCCCCGCACCCACCGCCACAAGGGCGTCGCCACGAAGGCCGCCAGAAGGGCAGGTCACATGCGAGAAACGCCATGACCGGCGTCTCCGACCTTCTCGATCGCGGGCGGCCGCATAATCCGATCGGGCATATCCATTACGTGGAATGGGTTTCGCCTGTGGCGACCCTGGCCGGAAGAGTTGCCGGGACATCTTGCGGTGCCACTGCGACCTCCAATTGGTGCAATGTCGGGCGATTACCGGTGCTTTCTGTGTCCGTGGGCGGCGGCTGGCCGAGGCTGCGGCGCCCACCCGGCCGACTCGCGCAGCGAAACACGAACAGCTCAAAAAGACTTAAGCCACCCCCTTACGATCGAACACTTAAAAAGTCACAACCTCTGTTCCGATAGAAAGGAAGCTTATTGAGATATTACTTTGCCAAATGATGTCTTTAGATAAACAGGGCCGTCTTGCTCCCATACAAGCGCATAAACAGGCCCCGTTTTAAACAATAATCTTTATATTATTAGCAGTTTCCGGGAACACCATCAGCACAATCACCAACCGATTCGATGTCTCTTCCGGCACCCTCTACCGTATTGCAGGCAGAGACGAGGAGCAAAGACCCGCTAATTGCGAAGATTGTAAGAAGTTTTTTCATTTTCTCTCTCCCAAGGTGGAGGGCAAAGGCACTCCGTTTAGGCTTTTCGACAACGATTGATGACAGAGATTGTTCCCTGGGACCGGCTTGATCGTCCGTCGCATGCTTGGCGCCGCCATGAGCGGGATTTTTCGAATCGTTCTTTATTGAGCGGGGCACTTCGCCAATCGCGCTGAGCGACAGACCCGGTAACTCGGCGGGGCCGCTTCGGTCGCTCTCGCCCTCGCACTCGCAATCAGAGAAGGCTCTCAGATATCCATTAATTCAAACCGCTTGTCTTCAAATAAGGCGCCTGAGGGTTAGTCCGCAGTGAAAGTCTTTAGGCGTCCGACACCGCGGATTAGGTCCCGCGACTTTTTCATGCTATGCTCACAACACGACTACGGGCCTACCCTAGATCGGCTTTTCGTGGTTCCAGCAAGTGCCGTAGTCGACCCGTTACATGCGGCCAGCCGATCGATTGAAGCCGAGAGCCCGGTAGCGCTAGCTCTTGTCAAAATGGAGCTATAATGCGTACCTATCACCTATTACTGCTCGACAATGCGTCGGGCAGCCCACGCCGTATTGAATTTCGTGCGGACAGCCCGGATCAAGCCTTTCAGGTCGCCCGGAACGAGCGCGACGGCATCCACGTTGAACTCTGGGAATCCGACCGTTTGCTGGTTCGGATGAGCAAGGACGGGGCGGTCTGGAAACTGCTCCCTACGTCTGATTTCCTCGCATCATCCACCGACCTGTCCGAGGGGCTGGGCGGCGAGGATGCCGGTGCGATGGGCTGAAGGCCAAGCGTCCCGCGATCGCGATGCCCCGAGGGGGTTGCAAGCGATCGTGGGGGCCCTCTGCCCGCACATCTGTCCGGCTGCGCGGGTGATCGGCCCAGGTTTTCGTCGCTGTGGCTGCTTTCGGCCACCCCGCTTCTCGCGCCCATCGCTGGTCCTGCGCAATGGCGTCTTGCATCCCCGCTGCTCCTCGCTCGGCTGACCTCGTGTGCCGCGCAGCGCTGGCGCCAGCCTTGAACCAAGGATTGATCAGGCGGTCTTGCCCGGCGCATCCTCGGCATCCAGCCCCTCATATTTGAGCTGGAGATAACGTTCGCGCGTCGCAAGCTTGTCGAGCTCCCCGGCCGCGAGGCTGCATGCCGCCTCACCGATCTCGCGTTCGAGCATCTTGAGCCCTCCGACAAGTGTCTCGTCGGGGGTGCGGCCCGCGTGCGCCTCGCCGCGCAGCCCGGCCGGGATGCGCTGATAGCCAGCGACGAGTTCAGGCAAGTCCTCGCCCACCAGCTTGCGTATATTCTGCGCGGCGGGTTCGGAGGGGTCGAGCGTCTGGAGCTGCGGCGCCAGGAGGTCGAGCTGGACACCAATCCCGTCGACGAGCTGGCGCGCCGGGGCGGGGAGCGCCGGGCGCTGCGCCTCGAGCCAGATTTCGGTGCGCCCCGCAAGCTGCTTGAGATCAGTTTTGGGCAGATCCTGCTGGCGCGGCTCGGGGAAAGGCGGCCATTTGCCGAAGAGCACCGCAACGCCGATCAGCAGCAGCGTCACCGCCATGATGCCGGTGAACCCGAGCGGCCGGATGAGCGCACCAAACAGCGCCGCAGCGATCAGGACCACGCCAAAGCCCATCGAGATGCGGCCGATCTTCTTGAAAAGATGCTGGCGGCGCAGCGCCAGGCTCTTGGTGCCAATCGGGCGGCGCCGCTCGCGCGACCGCTCGATCACGGCCTTTCCCGCGATGATGGTACGGTCGACCTCGCTCATCGTCATCGCGCCCTCAAGCTTCCAGAGCCGCGAGCGGGCTGTCGGCGCCGCCGACGCTAGCCTGCGCCTGGCTTGCCCCCTCGGCGCGCGCGATATAGCCCTTTGACTTTGCGACCTCGCCCTCGAGCGCGTTCACGGTGGTCTTCATCGTGTCGAGCGCCTTTAGCTTGAAGGTGTCGATCGCATCCATCGTGTCGTAGATGTTCTGAAAAGCGCGGCTCAGCGTTTCCATAGGAATGGTGCTCGACGCCGCCTGCTCATGGATGCGCGCCGTATTGTCCTTCAGCATCTTCGACGTGCCATCGATGATATTCGCGGTCGTGGTGTTGAGCGCGGTGATCTGTTCGAGAACCAGCTTCTGGTTCGTCATCGCCTGCGCGACAGTGATTGCGGTCTTGAGCGCTCCGACGGTGGTGGTCGAGGCGCGGTCGACGCCCTTCACCAGTTCGACATTGTTCTTCTTGACGAGGTCGAGCGCGAGATAGCCCTGCACCGTGACAGCCATTTGCGTCAGAAGGTCCTGCGTACGCTGACGGGCATAGAAAAGCGCATTTTCGCGAATGACCTTCGCCTTGGCAGGGTCGGTGCCGTCGAGTTCGGCTGCCTTCGCCTCGAGCCGCTGGTCAAGCGTGTTGGCGATATGGATCATCTGCTCGAGCTTGCCCATCGACTCCCACATCTTTCTCCGCTCGACGTCGATGGCGGCATTATCCATCAACAGCTCGTCCTTGCCGTTCGCTAGCGCGGTCAGGATGCCCGAGATATGCGTCTGCGCGCTGCGGTACTGGGCGAAATAATTGGTGATCTTGCTCCCGAAAATCTTGTCGAGGAAGCCGCGCTTCGTCAGCAATTTACCGTTCGCCGAGGGGTCGAGCCGTTCGACCGTCGTGCGCAGCTCGATCAGATTCTGGCCGATGTCCGTATCGCGGTCCATTGCCTTGATCGGGCGGTCGAGGAAGCGATTCGAATGGTTTGCCGCCTCGAGCATCTCCTTGCGGCCCATATTCGTGATCTGGTCGATCCGCTTTCCAAACTCGGGCGAGTTCTCATCCTGCGCGACGAGGTCGTCGATGAAGCTGTCAACGCGCTCTTCGAGCTTCGACTTCTGCTCGGTCGAGAGCGGCACGAGCCCCGCCGCCTTTTCAGGCGCCAGCGGCGGCAGCGGTTCAGGCGGCGTCAGCTTCAGCTCGTCGGTGGCCTTCGCGGTCGTGGTAGCCGTTGCGGTGTTGTCGCTCATTCCATTTCCTTCCACCCCGATGCCGCCTGCTATATGGCACGCGGACCTGTATTATTCAAGCACTACACCGATTCCGCGCGGTTGAGCGAGGGCGCGATCCACGCGGAGAGGATCAGCTGCGCCATATGATAGACGAGGATCGGGACCAGCACCATGCCGGCAGTCGCCGAAGGAAACAGCGTCGCGGCGAGCGGCGCCCCGACCGCGATGCTCTTTTGCGCCCCGGCGAAGAGCAGCGTGATGCGATCGGACCGGCGGAGCTGCAAGACACGGCCGAGTTGCCACGCGCCATTGAACGAGAGCGCGAGGAGCGCCGCGACGGCGGCAAAGGCGATGCCGATCTCGCGCGCGTCGAGGAGGTGCCAGATGCCGCCAACCACCGCAGCGGAGAAGGCAACATAGACGGCGATTGCGATCGAGGCGCGGTCCATGAAGGTCGCCGCGCCGCGGTGCGCGAGCACCCATGGACGCAGCCAGCGCTGTGCCGCCTGGCCGGCGAGGAAGGGCAAAAGCAGAATCAGCGCGATCCGGAGCACTGCCGCGCCGTGGATTTCGGCCGCGCTGCCAGCAAGGGCAGCAAAGAGCAAAGGGGCGGCGACCACTCCGACAAGGTTGAGGAAAGCTGCTGCGACAACGCTCGCTGCGACGTTGCCGCCTGCGAGACTGCTCGCGGCGGTGGCCGACTGGACGGTCGAGGGAAGGACGCCGAGAAACAGGAAACCGAGCGCGAGGGTCGCGGGGAGGAACGACGCGGTCGCGGCCTGCGCCGCAAGGCCGAGGAGCGGCATCGCCGCGAAACAGAAAGCAAGGTTCGCACCCTGCAGCCTCCAGTTGCGAATGCCGTGCAGAACTTCGTCGCGCGGCAGGCGCACACCGTTAAGAAAGAACAGGAATATGATGGCCCCGGTGGACACGCCTTCGGCGATGGGCACCGCCCCGCCGCGCACCGGCAGCAGGCTCGCAAGGCCGATCGTTGCCAGAAGCACGGGAACGAAGCGGTCTGGAAAGATGCGCGATAACATGGGCGCGAGCGATGGCGCGATGCGCGCTGCTTGGCAAGCACGGCCGCATGCGAAGCCTTGCAGCCTCCTCGGCGCTGACGCTAGGTGGGGCGATGCAGATTCTTCTCCTCGCCGCGCTCGCGGAAGAAGCCGAAGCGTGCTTCCCCGGCGAAGGGACGCGGGACGACGAGATCTTTGCCGTGCGCCGTCTCGCTGCGCACGGTCACCAGCTGGCGATAGCAATCTCGGGCCTCGGCAAGGTCAACGCTGCGCTCGCGGCGGGGGCGCTGGGAGCCGAAGCGGACCTGCTGCTCATGGCCGGCACCTGCGGCGCGATCGGGGCCGAAGCGGGGCGCGCCTACTGGATCGCCAAGGCGGTGCAGCATGATTATGGGGCAGCGCATCCGGGCGCGTTCCGCCGATACCGCGCGGGGGAATGGCCCATCGGGGAGGCGGGTGAAGCGCATTTCGCGGCCATGGCCGACCCGGGCCTCGGCCTCGCCCACGCGCGGATAGCGAGCGGGGACAGCTTCATCGCCTGCCCCGATGCCGCCGCTGAGCTCGCGGCCGCGCTTGGAGCATCGCTCGTCGACATGGAGGTCGGCGCTCTCGCGCAGGCCGCAGCCCGGCTTGGCCGCCCCTGGGCCGCGATCAAGGCCGTCACCGACGAGGCGAATGAGGGCAGCGGCACTGATTTTCACGCCAATCTCGCTCGCGCGGCCAAGCTCGCCGCGCGCGAGGCCGAGCGGCTGATCGCGATGTTATGAAGCGCGGGGCGGCGCTTGGGGGGATCGCGGTGGCGCTCGCCACACCCATTCGTCAGCGGTTCGAACCCAGCGAGGCGGACCGTTTCGCGGCCTGGCGCGGCGGTCCGGCGCGCAACCCGGTAGCGGCGATGGAAGGCTATTTCGCGCGCGAAAAGGTGGGTGACGTGCTCCCATTGCCGCGTTCCGAGCTGATCGTGAACCTCTGTGCGCTCCATGCGCGGACCGGACCACATTCTGCCGTCGGCCTTGGCATTGACAGAAGCCACGCGCTTTCATGCTATTGGAGATGGGGCGACGATTACCGCGCGGCGTCCTCGCCATGCAGGACTCTTCGCTAACTTCCGGCAATTTTGTTGCGCCGCAGCAGCGCTTCTGTTAGGGGCGCGGCGTTTCGCGGCGCTCCGGGCGCTGCCCCTTTCCATCAAGGCTAATCCCGCATGTCTTTGCGCAATATCGCCATCATCGCGCACGTCGATCATGGCAAAACCACTCTCGTCGACCAGCTTTTCCGCCAATCGGGGACGTTTCGTGACAATCAGCGCGTCGAGGAACGCGCGATGGACTCGAACGATCTCGAAAAGGAACGCGGGATCACCATCCTCGCCAAATGTACCTCGGTCGAATGGGGTGAGGGCGAAAGCGCGACGCGGATCAACATTGTCGACACGCCGGGCCACGCCGACTTTGGCGGCGAGGTGGAGCGTATCCTCAGCATGGTCGACGGCGTGATCCTGCTCGTCGACGCGGCCGAGGGACCGATGCCGCAGACCAAGTTCGTAACCGGCAAGGCGCTCGCGCTCGGTCTCAAGCCCATTGTTGTCGTCAACAAGATCGATCGCAGCGACGCGCGCGCTGCCGAGGTTCTCGACGAGGTGTTCGAGCTGTTCCTGACGCTCGAAGCCAATGACGAACAGCTCGATTTCCCAATCCTCTATGCCTCGGGCCGCGGTGGCTATGCCTCGCCCGACCCCGAAGCACGTGAGGGCACGCTCGAGCCCTTGTTCCAGACGATCGTGAACCACGTCCCTGCACCGGGGCTCGACGAGGATGGCCCCTTCACTTTTCTCGCCACCCTGCTCGACCGCGACAATTTCATCGGCCGCATTCTCACCGGCCGCGTCCAGTCGGGTACGGTCAAGGTCAACCAGCCGATCCATGCACTGGATGCCGATGGCGAGGTCATTGAAACCGGCCGCGCCTCGAAGCTCCTAGCCTTCCGCGGGCTCGACCGCGTTCCCGTCGAAGAGGCGCGCGCGGGTGACATTGTCGCGATCGCGGGGCTGACCAACGCCACGGTCGCGAACACCATCGCCGACACGAGCGTGACGACGCCCATCGCCGCCCAGCCGATCGACCCGCCCACGCTGTCGATGCGCTTTGCGGTCAACGACAGCCCCATGGCGGGCCGCGAGGGCAGCAAGGTGACGAGCCGCATGATCCGCGATCGCCTGCTCCGCGAGGCCGAAACCAACGTCGCGATCCGCATCACCGAAAGCGCCGACAAGGACAGTTTCGAAGTCGCCGGCCGCGGCGAGCTTCAACTCGGCGTTCTCATTGAAACGATGCGCCGTGAAGGCTTTGAACTCGGCATCAGCCGCCCCCGCGTCCTTTACCAGACCGATGAAAATGGTCAGCGAACCGAGCCTTATGAAACCGTCGTGATCGATGTCGACGACGAGCATTCGGGCACGGTCGTCGAGAAGATGCAGATCCGCAAGGCCGAGCTCACCGACATGCGCCCCTCGGGCGGCGGCAAGACGCGCATTACCTTCAGCGGCCCCAGCCGCGGCCTTATCGGCTACCACGGCGAGTTTCTGTCGGATACCCGCGGCACCGGCATCATGAACCGGTTGTTCGAGAAATACGGCCCCTACAAGGGCACGATCGAGGGCCGCAAGAACGGCGTCCTCATCTCGAACGGCGCGGGCGAGGCGGTCGCCTATGCGCTCGGCCCCCTCGAGGAGCGAGGCATTCTCTTCGTGTCGCCCGGCGAGGCGCTCTACGAAGGGATGATCATCGGCGAGAATGCAAAGCCCGAAGACCTCGAGGTCAACCCGATGAAGTCGAAGCAGCTCACCAACTTCCGCTCGACGGGCAAGGACGACGCGATCCGCCTCACTCCGCCGCGGCGGATGACGCTCGAACAGGCCATCGCCTATATCGACGAAGATGAAATGGTCGAGGTGACCCCGGCGAACATTCGCTTGCGCAAGGCAATCCTCGATCCGCACGAGCGGAAGAAGGCGAGCCGCAAGAAGGAAGCGGCGTAAAACACGAGCCGGCGGCCTAACGGGCGCCGGCTTTGTTTATTCAGCCTCTTGCCCCTGCGAACCCCTTTCCCCGCCAGGCCATTTGGCCTTTCCGCCGAGAAAGCCCTTCGCCCGTGAGCCGCCTCATACTGTTCAACAAGCCCTATGGCGTCCTGTCGCAGTTCACGGACCGCGGAGGCGAGACCGCGCGCGCGACGCTGTCCGACTATATCGACGTGCCGGGCGTCTATCCCGCTGGGCGGCTCGACCGCGACAGCGAGGGACTGCTTGTCCTAACCGACAACGGCGCGCTGCAGGCGCGCATTTCCTCGCCGCGGCACAAGATGCCCAAAACTTATTTGGCGCAGGTGGAAGGCGAGCCGGATGACGCCGCGATCGATGCCCTTCGGCGCGGGGTTATGCTGAACGACGGTCCGACCCGCCCCGCTAGCGCTCGCCGCATCGACCCGCCTCCCCTTTGGGATCGCAACCCACCGGTGCGCTACCGCAAGACCGTACCGGACTCATGGATCGAACTCACCATCACCGAAGGCCGGAACCGACAAGTGCGCCGCATGACCGCGGCCGTTGGTTTCCCGACGCTACGGCTGGTCCGCTGGCGTGTCGGGGGATGGGAAATTGGAGACCTCGGGCCCGGGGAGTGGCAGGACATCGAGCGCCAGGCGGAGTTTGGCTGACAACGAACGGAAATCTATTCAACAGCGCGCTCGGCGGCGCGCAGCGCCGCGAGGTGATCGCGGCAGACCCTCTCGACGAGACCTTCGAGAACGGCGACACGCTCGCCGATCCAGGCCAACTCCTCGGCGCTGATCTTGAACGCAGGCGAGTAGCGAGCCTGAACGTAGGCGAGGCGCAGCAGTTCGAAGCAGCGGCGGCTGAACTTGTCCTCGCGCGGCCAGGCCTCGATGAGCGCGGGCGCGATCTGCTCGCACTGCGAACGCAGGAAATTGAGGCGGTGGGATTTTGGCGAATACAGGCAAAGCACGAGCAAGGTGCAGTGATAAAGCCGCTCGGTCGCCTGATGGAAGAGGAAGGCCGCTTCCTTGTTTCGGAATTTGGACAGTGCATAGGTCGCCGTATCGCGAAAGCCGGAGGCGGTCCCGAACCATTCATCAAAGTTCTTCTCGGCCTCAACCCGAGCTTCCTCGGGCGGCAGGATGCGCGGCTGCGCGAACTCGAACCCTTCGGCCTCGTAGAGCGCGATGCCTTGCTGCGCGATATCGACGAAGAAGGGCCGCCCGCGCTCGAGCTGCGCGTTCACGTCTTTGAGCGAATGAACGATGAAGCTCACCGGCGCGGTGAGGTTGTGACTGATCGTCACCTCGCGCATCA
>JBIQHE010000043.1:0-25560 GCA_044508875.1 Sphingomonadales bacterium
CCTCCACAGCCAGGGCACGACCGCATAGATCGAACCAAAGGTGATGCGCGCGACCCAGCCCATCGCGCCGGCATGGACGTGCCCAATCGTCCAGTCGGTATAGTGCGACAGCGCGTTGACCGAGCGGATCGCCATGAACGATCCCTCGAACGTGGAGAGGCCATAGAAGATCGCGGCCATCATCATGAACCGCAATGTTGCGTCGTCGCGGACCTTGTCCCAGGCGCCGTTGAGCGTCAGCAGCGCATTGGCCGCGGCGATCCAGGATGGCACCAGCAGCATCACCGAGAAGGTCATGCCCAGCGTCTGCACCCATTGCGGAAGTGCGGTGTAGTGGAGGTGGTGCGAACCCGCCCACATGTAGAAGAAGGTGATCCCCCAGAAGCCGATGATCGACATGCGGTAGGAATAGATCGGCCGGCCGGCGCGCTTGGGCAGATAATAGTAGAGCATGCCGAGAAAGCCGGCGGTCAGGAAGAAGGCGACGGCGTTATGGCCATACCACCACTGCGTCATCGCGTCCTGCACGCCGGAGAAGAGGGAATAGCTCTTGGTGCCGGCGAACGATGCCGGAACCGCGAGGTTGTTGACGATGTGCAGGAGGGCGACGACCAGTATGAACGCCAGATAGGGGAATTAGCAGACGCCCTCACGTAAAGCCGCGGCGCAGACGCCAATCGGCGCGCCTTAGGCTATTGGATGTCGATTGACGTCAGGGCACGAGGATCATGTCGCCCCGGCCCATTTTCGGATCGGCATCGTCCGAATACATCAGCACCGCCATCGCGCCGCTGTGCGCATGCGACATCCGGTGATCGACGATCACGTTCGCTCCTGCGACCGGCGAGACGATATCGAAAGTCGCACCATCGCCCGGCCCTACGACCATGCTCTGCATGCCGACTTTCTTGTTCTTGGGATTGCCGCTCGGATAGACCGCGTCCCAGATGCCGGCGATCGGGTGCAGGGTGGAATATTCATTCGGCCCGGCATTGACGAAATAGACCCGCACGCGTTCGCCGGGCTTGGCGACCAGCATCTTGGTCGAAGCGGGATCGTGGACAGGATCGTATTTGAAGGCGACGCCATTGAACACGACATGTTTCCAGTCCGACTTCATGATCGAATGGAGGTCGTCGGGGTTTTGATAGATTTCCGACTGGACGAGCACATATTCACGGTCCGCCTTGGGCAATGCGTTCGGGTCTTTGGGATCGACCAGGATCACGCCGAACATGCCGCGCGCGATGTGCTGGTACATCGGGTCCGCGCCGCAGTGATAATAGAAGGCGCCGGGATATTTCGCGACGAAGCTGAATGTCTTGGTCTCGCCCGGCTTGACGTCGCTAAATTCGCTGAGAACGTCCACCTGCGCGGCATGCAGATCGATCGAGTGCGAGTTCTTGTTGGCCGCGTCATTGGTCAGCACGATAGTGACGGTGTCGCCCTCGGTGACGCGCAGCAGCGGGCCAGGCATCCGTCCTTCATAGGTCCATGAGGCCTGCATCGTGCCTTTGTTGTCGACGGATGTCGACACTTCCTTCGCTGTCAGATTGAGTTTGATCTCCTTCGCCAATGCAGGCTGGCAGACAAGCGCCATCAGTGCTGAGGCGGCGTAGAATATCGATTTGCGCATTGAGTCACCCCCGTTGTTGAAAAATCTATTTCGCCTGATCGCACTTGCAGACGTAGATGAGATAGTCGGCCATATCCTCGATCTGTTCATGCGTGAGCACGCCCGACCAGGTAGGCATCAGTGCTGATTTGTTGACGGCCGCACCGCCTTCCGCGATCGCCTTGATCATCTGATCGCGTGGCAGCGAGGACATCGCGACTGTATCACTGTGGTCACGCGGCTGGACCGTCAGGCCCACGACATTGACGCCCTTGCCGTTGCGGTTCACCCCGTGGCACTGTGCGCAGTAGGTATCGTACAGATGCGCCGAAGCTAGGATCTTGGGGCTTTCGCCCGCTGCCGTCGCCGGTTGATGAGACGCGATCCCGGCGCTGAGTGCGGCGAGGCCGAGCGCGACCAATCCATAGCGCAGCATTACTTGGCCTCCTTCCCGAGAGAAACGATGTAGCCGGTAAGGCGCTGGAGATCGGGCTCGGACAGCGTCAGTGTCGGCATCCACACATGCGGATCGAATTGCTGCGGGTCTTTCGTATAGGCGAGGACGTAATCGGGCCGCAGGCGCTGCCCGGCGTCATAGAGTTGCGGTCCCGACAACCCACCTTGCCCTTGCGCATCCTGATGACACGCAACGCAGCCACGTAGTTTACCAAACGCCAGCTTGCCCATCGTCATATTGGCGGCTTCAGGTTTGTAGGCGCCTTCAGGCACCAGCCCGCTCTTCAGCAGGAGCAGGGCATCCGCCAGTTTCTCCGCGGTGGCCGCGTCGACCTTCGGATGCTTTTCGACCGCTGCCGTGTCGATCGTATCGTGCGGATCACCCGCTTTGGCGTGCTTGAACCACATCACGCCGCCAGGACGAATGGTGGTCGGGTTTTGCAGCCAGCCGACGAGCCACTCCCGGTTGAACTTGTCGCCGGCATACCAGAGGTCAGGCCCTTTGCGGTTCCACAGGTGCTCGACCGTTGTATCCGCCGGCCTGGTCAGCGCATGGCAGGACGCGCACTGCGAGGTCAGTTCCGGACTCGGCGCTGGCGAGCTTCCGCCTTGCGCTTCGACAGCCGCGGGCCGCATGGCCAGGGCGAGAACCGCAAGACCCGCGCCGGCGGCAAGGAAGATCGGAACCTTCATGACGTGCCTCCTCAGCTAAACCGGAACGCCCCTGAAATTGGGGTTCGTGTGAATGCCATGGGGCTTCTTGAGGCTTTCCTCATAGTAGAAGTCCGGAACGAACTCCTTGTGCGCCCAGTGATAATAGGCCTGGTCGCGCGGTATCCCCTCATATTCTATGACCGTCATCACGCCGCCATGCGGGGTGTGCCCGTTCATCGTGTGATGATCGATATGATCGTGGATCATCCAGCGGCCGGGGTTATCGCACCGGATCACGATATCGTAGCGTTCGCCCGGCCCGACCAGCACGGTGTCCGCGTTGATCGGCGCCGGCAGTTCATGCCCGTCCTTGAACACGATCTGGAAGACGTGGCCATGGATGTGGATCGAATGGAAACCGCCGCCAGCCCCGAACATGCGCAGGCGGATGACGTCGCCTTCCTTGACGCGGATCGGCTGGGTCTCGGGGAAGGACTTCCCGTTGATCGTGAAATAGTCGAAGACGTCGCCCGGAACGCCGCCTTGGCCCAGTTTGTCGGCCCAGGCCGAAGCCCATTCCGAGAACATCAGGATATAATCGCCGGTGATCTCGCGTTCAATTTTCGCCGGCTTGATCGGGTCGATGATGAACGGTCCCCACATGCCGCGCGTCGCGACGTGCTCGTTCACGTTGACGTGGCAGTGATACCACATGGTTCCGGCGGGGTCGGCGATGAACTTGTAGGTGAAGCTCTCGCCCGGCTGGATGCCGAGTTGGGTCATGTCGGGCACGCCGTCCATTTCCCAGGTCCCGCGTTGCAGAATTCCATGCCAGTGGATCGTGTGGTTGAGCGTCGTCAGATTGTTCAGGAGAACCTCAACCTCGTCGCCTTCCCGCACATGGAACAGTGGGGCCGGAACTTGCCCGCCGAAAGCGAAAGTCTGGAAGGTCTGATTGCCGACCAGCGTAATGCGCGTCTCTTCGATATTCATCTCGAACTTATGTTTGGCGGCACCAGATATAGCTTTCCCACGGACTGGGGCATTGCTCTTCGCGGTCGCATTCGATGCCGAAGCGGTCAGCGCCGGAACCGCGACGGCCGCCCCCAGACCCGTCAGCACAGCATCCCGTCGCGTGATATTCGGCATCCCACATTCCTATAAGATGTATAATTGCCACATGATTAGTAGGGGAGTGGATGCGAACTACAAACGAATTTGTTTTGGTATATGGCGCAAAAATATTGATGCAAAATTGCACTTGAGTCGCCAATGAAGCCGCGCGCGACGAGAACGCAACGGGAACTAATCGCCAGGACAGGTCATTTGGAGCGAAAGGAACTCGCCCCTTAACATGTCACTGTTATACAGGTATGCTGTATTGCTTGAAGTTTCTCTCGGGAGAGGTGGTTGCGGTTCACGCGCTACACCGATTATTCGCTCAGGGTTCTGATCCACCTTGCGCTCCACGATGGTCGTCTCTGTTCGATCGGTGAGATTTCGCGCACCTATGACGTATCCCACAATCATCTGATGAAGGTCGTGAACGCGCTTGCGCGCGACGGCTTCATCGAAACCGTGCGCGGTCGCTCGGGCGGAATGCGCCTTGCCCGGCCGGCGGACCGGATCACTGTGGGCGAAGTCGTGCGCAGAACCGAGGAAGGCTTTGAACTCGCCGATTGCTCGGGTTGCGCCTTGTCGCCGGCCTGCGGGCTGACCGGCGTCCTTGCGGAAGGCATGCAGGCGATGATGGCGGTGTTCGATTCCTATACGATCGCCGATCTTCTGACTGACCGAGACGTCATGCGGCGTTTGATCGACCGCCAATCGCCGCTGGGCGTCGGCAGGTTCTGAGCCAATCAATCGTTACCCCTATTGTTGCGGCGCCGTACGACAGGCAATAGGGGAAGCCGGATATAAAACATGCTTGGCACCCCGCATAAACCTGCCGCAACCTCTCAGAACAGCAGCCAGCCGTGGTTCCCGCCATGGTGCCGAGATCGTCCTGAGCGAAATGCCGGGATCAGAGTTGTAGCAGCGGTTTGAGCTTCGCCCGAACTTCCGCCAACATGTCTGCCGCAACGCCGCTGATTACAACCGCCGCCGACGCGACGACCCCCTTCGGAGGCGGTAACCCCGATGCCACCGGAAGGCTTCCTCTCGCCGTGGCGGCAGCGCGACGGTTGACGGCAGGCTGGAGGTCATTGGCACCGTCGGACAGGAGCACGTCAACGTGCTGCGCGGCGATATTGCACTCGACGCCTCGTTCAACCGGGGCAGCAACACACTCCACTTGCCGGCTGCGGCGTCTGCCTACAGCGCACAGCTCGTCGGCTCCATAGTAGTCCTGATCTCGGTCGACAGTGAGATCGCGACCCCAGTGAGTTCTGCAGGGCTGACGCTCGATTTCGATGGTGACGCACGGTTGCTGCAATACGCGTTGGCAATGTCCAACGTCATGATCGATGACCAGATGATCAGTTCGTCAAACATGGTGCTGATCGATTGAACGTTCCCGCTCATACTTTGCATGGCAGCGTTGCAATGATTTGCGTGCGCGAGAGTTAAAATGGAGGGGGACCCCAACGAGGTATCAGGAGCAGAAATTTGCCCGCTCAAGGTTGAAATGGCCTACAATACGCTGCAACATGCCGTATCGCGCGATCATGTCCTCTGGGCAATGAATTACAACAGATTGCGGTGAGATACTAAGAGATTAAGGTCAGTTTGGATTAGTTGGTCGCTGGTCGTGTGCCACAGGAACGGGGAAGCTGGAGGAAAACGATGACCGTGCGAGATATTCTGCTGCAGGCCAACACGCATCCCGAGCCGACCCCGGAGTGGTCGATCGACAGGGTCAGGGAGCTTGCCGCTCGCCTTGGCGCCAGGGTGTCCCTTGGAGTTTGCCAGGTTCACATTCCTCGCGTCTCGAACTGGCTGGCGAACAAGCTTCTGAACATCGATGGCATGATCGCCGGCGAGAACAAGAAGAGCGCGGTCAATGCGGACGCGCTCATGGAAACCTTCAAGGCCAGGGTACCCGCCGATCAACTCGGCGAGACATTCGTCATAAACTGCCCGGGTACGGTGACCCATTGGCAGCTTGCCGTGCGGGCGAGGACCCATGATCTCACCGTCGTCCCGGTCTATGGGCATGCGGAGACGATCTCGGTAGCCGAGGGTCTAGTCTTCGAAAGCGGTCGTCCGGTTCTTCTACTGCCCGAGGTGACCGTGCCCGAGTTCAAGTTCGACAGGATCGCCGTCGCCTGGGATGGGAGCAGCGTCGCGGCGCGGGCCCTGTCCGACGCGATGCCGCTGTTGCGGCAGGCAAGTTCGGTGGCGATCGTGCAGATCACGGGTGAGAAGGATCTGTCGAAGGCTGCGGACCCGGCGGAGGCGGTCCGCAATCTGAAGCTCCACGGCATTGCGGCCGAGGTGGTGGCAGTCGAACTGGAAGAGCGCGATGCGGCGACAACGCTCCAGGCCTATTGCGAACGCGACGGCCGCGAACTGCTGGTCATGGGTGCGTTCGGGCACTCACGGGCGCGTGAGTTCGTGCTGGGGGGCGTGACGCGATCCGTTCTCGAAGCGCCGCAGCTGCCGATATTTATCTCGCACTGACCTTCAGAACCCTTGCGAGAAGACCTGGCACGTTGCTCATTTGCGGGGCTGGAAGGGCGCGGCCGCTTCCGGCCACACCGGGACCAATTCCGACACCCACTGTTCCGCCGCAGTGGACGGTGGCGGCTCGGGCCTCTTGAATTTCGCAAAGGGACCGGAAAGGCGGTGGTAGCCGAAATCGGTCTACCGCCCCGCATACAAGAAGCGATGCTCTATCGGCGTCTTGTCTATCAAGCGGTTCTGAAACGGCCCAGCTATTATCGGCCGGGGTCGCCGTCGTCCAAGATGGAACCCCCATCTTCGAAGCCGGATGTTCACCGTCATGCGCTATGAGTTTGTCGTGATGATACGATATCGACCGTGTGAAGCGCGAGCCGTTGCAAGAGGATATGCATGGCGGATGAAATAGAATTGAAGCTCGACCTGACGCCGGAGGCGGCGGATGCGCTCGAAGCCGCCACCGTGCTGCCGGGAGATCCCGGCATCGCCGAGCAGCGGTCAGTCTATTTCGATACGCTCGACCACCAGCTGTCGAAGACCGAGCTTTCGCTTCGCATCCGCCGTTCAGGCAGCAAGCGCCTCCAGACGATCAAGGCGGACGGTGCCAGCGCCGCCGGGCTGTTCGTGCGCTCTGAATGGGAACGCCCCGTCAGCAACGATACGCCGGTTCTCGACGACACGACACCAATCCGGGCGGTGCTCGGCGATGCGGCGGATGCCATTGCCCCGGTGTTCGAGGTGCGGATCGAGCGGCGCACATGGATCATCAGCGAAGGCGGCGCGACGATTGAACTGGTGCTGGATCGCGGCGAGGTGGTGGCGGGCGAGAGAACCTCTCCGATCTGCGAGATCGAGTTGGAACTGAAGCAGGGCGACCCCGGCGCGCTCTTCGCGTTCGCCCGCCGCATCGACGCGGTCGCGCCCGCCCGTCTCGGCGTGCAAAGCAAGGCCGAGCGGGGCTATCGGCTCACCGGCCCAGCCCCGACGATGGTCAAGGCTGAGCTGGTGAAGCTCGCCGCCGGGATGACGGCGGCTGATGCGTTCCGGCATATCGCCCAGAGCTGCGTGCGGCAGTTTCGGTTGAATGAGGCGTTGCTGCTCGCTGGCCGGGACGCGGGCGCGCTGCACCAGGTGCGGGTGGCGCTGCGGCGTCTGCGCTCCGCCTTCTCGATCTTCAAGCCGGTGATCGGCGGAGATGCTCATACGCCACTGCGCGATGAACTGCGCTGGCTTGCCTCGGAACTGGCCAATGCCCGCAATCTCGACGTGTTGCTCGAACGCGCCAAACCTGGCGCGTTGCGTGACCGTATCGCGGCGTCGCGCGAGGCGGCCTATGACGCGGTCGGAGAGGTACTGGCGTCGGCGCGCGTGCGGGCGTTGATGCTCGACCTGGCGGAATGGGCCGCAAGCGGCGACTGGCAGGGCGCGCCCGACACCATGACGGCCCCCGATCAGCCGGCGCGCGACTTCGCGATCTCCGCGCTCGACCGGTTTCGACGCAAGGTGAAGAGGGGCGGGCGCGATCTCGCCCATATCGAGGACGAGGCCCGCCACGAGGTTCGCAAGGATGCCAAGAAGCTGCGCTATGCCTCGGAATTCTTCACAAGCCTGTTCGACCGCAAGCGCGAGCGGCGGCGGCACAAGAAGTTCGTCGCGGCGCTGGAAGGCCTCCAGGACAAGCTCGGCGCGCTCAACGATCTTGCGACCGCGCCGCAGCTATTGGAACAACTTGGCCTTGCCGATGATCCCGATGCCGCCCGGCTGCTGGCCGGCGGTAAGCGCAAAGCGCTGCTGGAGGCGGCCGCCGAGGCCCATGAGGATCTGATCGACGTGAAGCGCTTTTGGCGCTGAGCGCCGATCGTTGAAGAATTGCGTACTACCTGTTCCGATTGGCGATCGTGAGCGTTCCTGTGATGCGGGCCTTCCGCGCTGGGGACGCTCGATGCTCAATCTCGTCGCCCGCTTCAGGTCGCGGTCCCAATCGGCGGATGAACGTCACGCGGCGCGATCCAATCGAACAGCGGTCGCTCCACAGCCCTTCACGATCCGCAACTGCGCCAGCGCCTGCTTGTCCGCTACAGCATTGAACGGCTTGTCATCGAGACATGATGAACGAGGACAAAGCCTGATAGCCGCTCCACAAGAGGGGTAGGGTCGATGCCGCTGCCAGAAACACGCATTCGATTTCGAGAACTGTGGGGCGGCGCATCATTCAGCTTTTCAACTGCCGAGTGGCAATATTGCGCAGTCCGCTTCGTGCCGGATATGCCTCCATGACGAGCATTATTCTGGATCCTCACCCGTGATCACGGTGACCGGCGCGCCCGTGCTTCCACTCTGCAAGCTATCCGCTGTCACAATAAGCGTGCTTCCCGGCTTGAGGATCGTCAAAAGATTCTGGCGGAACTCCTCGGGCAGTGTCAGCCGCTCACGCTCCTGTCGGGATACTTCGCCCGCCCGGGCGCTCCCGAGCAAGGGCAGATACATCCAATGTGTTCCGTGTTGGTCGATGGAGGAAAGCGTGAAGGCCTGCAGCCCCGAGATCCGTCCGCGGATCGCGATGGGCGTGGAGCCGATCTCGATCCCATTGCGCAAGACCACGGCCCGCTCGTCGGAAGCGCTGAGAATGATGGAGACCGGGCCGGTGGGCGCTTTTTCCGGTTGCCAGGTCGTGGAGAACGCGCTCTCGAATGATGAGGACGAACTTCCTTTGCCTTCCAGTACATCCGGGGCCGGAGCAAAACGCGGAATATCCGCTGATTGGGTAATGATCACCGTCAATCCGAGCTGGGTGACTCCGTAGAGGTGCTCAGCGAAGGCCAGGGGCAGCCGTATGCAGCCATGCGATGCAGGATAGCCTGGGAGATTGCCGGCATGCATGGCGATGCCGCTCCAGGTGAGCCTTTGCATGTACGGCATAGGCGCATCATCGTAGAGGTTTGATTTGTGATCGACCTTCTTCTGCAGGATCGTGAAAATCCCCGTCGGCGTCTCATGGCCGGCAGTACCTGACGATATGGTCGAAATCCCGATCAGGACACCGTTGCGGTAAACATAGGCGCGCTGCTTGCTGAGGCTGACGACGATGATGACGGGGCCTTCCGGAGCGGCTTCGGGCGCCCAGAGAAATTGTCCCGGTTGCAGGTTCTGGGCGGTTGCTGCGATCGAGCCTTCATCAAGCCTTGCCTGGGCGAATGCCGGCGGAATTGCCAAACCAAACGCGCTCATCGTTGCGGTTGCCAGCAAGGAACGGCGCGTGAGGTGCGAGGCTGAGCCTATTGTCATTCTACATCTCATTCATGGAACAATGCGTGGGCAGGGGATGAAACAAAGCAGATGGAAGATCGTCGACCAAAGCTGGTGCCGGCTCATAGCTATAAGGGCAAACACTATATGGTCGGGGAGCGTGGAAAGCATTTCAAGCACCAAGCCGGAATTGGTAGATTACCGGATGGCGTGTGAGGGAGGCGATGTGTGCCTGACGTCACGCGGGTCGAGCAAGCCGCACGAGGACGTTGCGCGTTGCCCCGTCTTCAGGGAACGGAACTCCGGGCGCATGCCAATCCGCGCCATCGACGAATATCCGCGCTTCCTGATCGAGATCGTGATCAACCTGCAGCGTCACGGCAATAGTTGCGGCCCCGCGACGGAAGGTCATCTCCGCTCGATCCCAATCTCGCGGCAAGCTCGGGCGGATCTGCAATTCATTCTGGATGAGCCGTACGCCAAGGATTTCCTCGACGGCCAGGCGCCACGTCCAGGCGGCAGCGCCGGTGTACCAGGTCCATCCGCCGCGACCCAGATGGGGTGCCACACCCGCAATGTCGGCAGCGACCACATAGGGTTCGGTCCGATAATGTTCCGCAGACTCGCGGGTTGATGCGTGCCGGACCGGATTGATCCGATCGAACAGAGACATGGCGCCGTCGCCATCGCGCTTGCGCGCAACTGCGATGGCAAGCCAGGCTGCAGCATGGGTGTATTGGCCGCCATTTTCACGAATGCCGGGCGGATAGGCCTTGATGTAGCCCGGTTCGCGCGGTGTTCGGTCGAAGGCGGGGTCAAGGAGCCGGATAATGTTGTCGTCATCCCGGACGAGGTGTCTTCTCGCTGATGCGATAGCCCTCTCCGTCCGTTCAGGATCACCGGCGCCCGAGAGTATGGACCAGGACTGCGCGATCGAATCGATGCGGCACTCCTGCTCTTCGGACGTGCCCCAGGCCCGGCCGTCATCGTCGAATGCGCGCAGATACCATTCGCCGTCCCATGCGGATCGTTCGACCGCGGCCGCGAGAGAGTCGGCGCGCCCATTCCAGCGATCACGAAACCCGGTTTGATTTTCGTCGAGGCAGTGCCGCGTGAAATTTCGGATGGTCGCGATGATAAACCAGGCAAGCCACACGCTTTCACCGTGTCCTCGGCTGCCGACCCGATCCATGCCGTCATTCCAGTCGCCGGCACCGATCAAGGGAAGCCCATGAGGTCCGAGACGATAGGCATGCGAAAGCGCCCGGTCGCAGTGGTTGAAGAGGGACCGGGTGTAAGTGCTGACGTCAAATCGCGCGTAGCGGTCGCCTTCATCGGCCGCGAGCGGCGGCGCTTGCAGATAGGGAATCTGCTCTGCAAGAATCCCCGTGTCGCCTGTGGCTTCCACATAATGCGCAACCGCATAAGGGAGCCAGACGAGATCGTCCGAACACCGGGTCCTCACGCCCCGGTCAAAGGGTGGATGCCACCAGTGGAGGACGTCGCCTTCCTCGAACTGATGGGCGGCCGCGGCCAGGATATGGCGCCGCGTTGCCGCTGGATCGACGTGCAACTGCGCGAGGACATCCTGGAGTTGATCTCGGAAGCCGAATGCTCCGCTTGCCTGGTAGAAGCCGGCGCGGGCGCGCACGCGGGCGCTGATCGACTGGTGGGGTAGCCAGCGGTTGACCATGAGGTCAAAGGCCGGGTCGGGTGTCGTGACCTGGACGCGGCTTAGCCTTTCGTCCCAGGCGGCGGCACAGGCGCTGGCGGCAGCTTCGATGTTCGCCGGATCCTGCCAGGTGTGCACCAGTTCACGGGCACGATCCAGATCGTCGCCTTGTCCAAGGACGAAGCAGACTTCCGTCGCCCCATTGGCCGGAATGTCGAGATGGACCTGCAGGGCCGCGCAGCAATCGTCGGAGGCGGCAGTCGGTCTGTTTCCGAGATCCCAGCTCAAAAGTGCTCCGGGGCGTGCGGGATCGGATTGGCCGCCCTCGAAATCCTGGCGAGAGGTCGTGAAGCTGTGGACCGGACGCGTGGTGGCCAGGAAGGCTACCCCGTCACCGAATTCCTCGGTCCAGGGATTCCGCGCGAGGATTGCGTGGCATGCCGGATCGTAATCGGATGTTCGGAGCGGTGCCTGCTCGCCGTGAACTGCTCCGAGCAGCCATTCCGCATAATAGGTCGCCGTGAGGCGGCGAGGGCCTGGCGTGAGGTTGCGCAAGCGCAGGCGGACCAGTTTGACGGGCGCAGTGGTGGGAACGAAGACCGAGAGCTCCTGTTCAAGTCCCTCGCTGCTCGTCCGCCATGTGGTCTGGCCCGGGCCGTGCTGAACTTGACATGCCGAATGCCTGCCTGCCGGCAAAGGCGTGGGGGTCCACAGACGGACATTTTCTTCGTCGCGCAGGTACAGTCGTTCGCACTGGGGGTCGCGGATGGGGTCGTTGAACCAGGGCGTGAGCCTGTTCTCACCGCTGTTGGTCGCCCAGGTGAACCCCAGTCCGCCTTCGGTCACGATCGTACCGAAGGCGTCGTTGGCGAGAACATTCGACCAGGGCGCCGGAGTGGTGGCGCCGGGCTCCAGACAGATGACATAGTCTCCGCTATCGGGAGCAAAACCACCCCAGCCATTATCGAATTGCAAATCGGACGGCCTCGGCAGCGGAGAGGAGGAATGTATCGCTGCCGTGCCATCGACGGGGGTGAACGACGGCCCCTGGTGGCATGGCTGCTCCTGGCGGGTGAGTTGATCGCCGATCGGCCCGCCGCCCTCGTCGAGGATCACCCGCGAAACCCGATCGAGGAGCGCCGCGCGTTCGCCATCGCCGGGCCCGATACCGATCACGTGGATGCCACCGTTCGTCCCGAGGCGATCCTGGGCGTTCTGGTCTCTGAGCACCTCAAGAAGCTGCTCGCGCACAGGCTCGATATAGCCTGACGTTCCTTCGTGCGTGATCACAAGATCCACGCTTATTCCCCGTTGCCGCCAGAGCGCCTGCGCCGAGATGACGAAACGCAGAAGCCCGGTTTGTTCCGCGGTTCCGGCGCGCAACAGCAGGACGGGGTGGTCACCCGAAATGCCAAGTGCCCAAAGGTCGCCACGGCGGAATCCGTGTGACGCAGATCGCGGAAAGTTGGTGCGGGCAGAGAGGAGGAAGGACAAGAGTTCCTGTGCTTGCGGTACCAACGCTGGCGCCAGGCCGAGGGCGTGCATGTCGCGCGCTGTTGCGGTCGCGGCATCGCTGACGGCCCACTCGAGTGAAGCGAGGGTTGTGTAGCGCTCGGCGATATCGAGCGTGGACTGGTGGGACGCGGCGGCGATTGTCACAAAGGCGAGTTCGCGCCGGCCATGCGGCGGGAGCTCGATCCTGAGCCGGACCGCACAAACCGGATCAAGCGTCCATCCCAGCGTTCCGCTGAGCGCCTCCCCTTCCATCCCGGCCGGCCGGGCGGCGCTGCCGTGGCGGCCGAGGAAAGCCCTGCGATCGGCTTCCACGCCAAGGCGCGTGAAGCCATCGTCATCGCCGATCACCCGATGGAGCATGACGGGAGGTTTCTCGGCGGGATTCCGGGGGCGCCGGGTGAACAGCAGCCCGTCACCACCCGGCAGCGCTTCCGCGCCAACGAACAATTTGCTGAAAGCAGGATGGCGCGCCGCGTCTTGGGCCGGCGCCAGCACGATCTCGGCGTAGCTGGTGATTTCGATGATGCGAGGGCGGTCTTCGTCATTGACGAGGCTGAGGCGCCGGATCTCGAGGTCATCACCATGGGCGATGGTGATCGTCGTTGTGGCCGAGAGGCCATGTGCACGCCGATGGAATTCGACCTGATGGGCGTGGAAAACCACCTGTGGCGGCTCTTCCGGTTGAGGAAATGGGCCTCCCGTCGCCGTCCAGACATCGCCGCCGTCGATGTCGCGCAGATAGAGCCAATGGCCCGCCTCCGGATCGCCGGGGGCAACCCTGGTGAGCGCATTCTGGTTCCAGCCGATGCTTCCGGCGCCGTCCGTGCGGATTCGGGTCGAGAGGCGACCATTCCCGAGGACCTGCCAGGCAGGATTGCCGTAACGGCGGTTTGGCGTCCAGCTGTAGAGGCCCGGAATTGCGCTCTCGGGCGTGGCTTGCGGTTCCCGGACCTCGACCCGTGCAATTTCGGGAGGCAGCTCCCACGGAATCCGCTCGTTGAGAAGGAGATCGACGGTTCGCACATGAGGGTCTGTGTGGAACCAGCGGACATGCAGGTTCTCGAACAGGACATTGCCAAGGGCCCCAAGTGTCATGCCATGGTGGTGCGCCATGTAGGAGCGCACGAGGGCGAACCGCTTTCCGGTCGGCACGCGCTCGGGCGTGAAGTCGATGGCCTCATAGAAGCCGTAGCGGCCGATGACGCCCAGCTCCTCAAGCACCTTGAGATTTCGTACGGCGACTGCGGGGCGTGTGGTCAGAGCAAGGGCGGTCGCATAAGGTGCGACGACGAGATCGCGGCCCAGGCCACGCTGCAGCCCGAGTTCCGGGACGCCGAAGGCGTGGTACCGATAGACACGGTCCTGGCTCATCGAGGCAAATGAGGATTCGGAAATTCCCCAGGGGATCGCCTGCGATCGACCGAACGCGATCTGGATGTCGATCGATGTGCGATCGCTCATGCCGAGAAGAGTGGTCGGATCGCTGTGCAGGAAGATATTCGGCATGAGGTATTCGAACATCGAACCGTTCCAGGACACCAGCGCTAGTCCGGTGTCCTTCCTGGTGATCGGACGGCCCAGGTGGAACCAATGCTCCGGCGCTATGTCGCCCTTGGCGATTGCGAAATAGCTGGCAAGTCGGGCTTCGCTGGCCAGGAGGTCATAGTGATGGGGATCGATACGGTCGGCGCTGAGATTGTAGCCGATGTGGAAGAGCCGGGTGGCGGGATCGAAGAGCAGCGCAAAATCCATCTCGTGGGCGAGGGTGGTCGCGCGGTGCGCGAGGCTCTCCAGGCGATCGGAAAGTTCCTGCGCGGCCAGGCGGCCCTCCGCGATCGCAGCGCGGAGATCCTGTATCCATTCCCGGACGGCATCAGGAACCGCATCTCGTGAGAAGGCGTTGAGGGCGTCGAGGGCTTGCGCCTCCCCGGCGCCGACCGGCGATGTCATGCCGTAGGTCATGAGAGCCGCGACCCGGGCCGCGATTTCGGCGCAGCCTGACGGCGGAGATGCAAGGCGCTCGGTCCAGGGGGCGAAGATGCGAAGATCACGCCGCATGCCCAGCAGATGATGCTCCAGCCGCTCAAGCCAGGTCTGAACGTCCCGAAGGGCGGCGATATTGTTCTCGGCAGCGCTCTCGTCAAGCAAGCCGACCTGTTCTCGCAGCCTCTGCATGTCGATCGTGATCAGATCTTCGATCGCCCAGATCCATTCGGGTTCATTGTCCCAGGCGCGCTCGGCGGTTTCACGCATGGTGGCGAGAGTGGTGCGGATTCCCCGAGCTGCCTCCGAATCGAGTGCATCCAGCGCCCCGGTGAGCAGGCCGATGGTGTCTTCGAGCCCATGCCACAGATCGAGGCCAACCGGCGGCGCGTTATGCGCGTCACGCAGAGCTTGCGTGACGGTGATCAGGCTAACCGCCAGATTGCCGCTGTCGACGGTTGAGACGTACCGGGGTTCGAGAGCGGCCAGTGTTCTCGTCTCATACCAGTTCAGAATATGGCCTCGATAGCGTTCGAGGCGATCGATCGTGTCGAGCGCGTTGCGCAGGCGCATCTCGAGTTCATTGAGGCCGATATGTCCAAGCCGCCAGGCGGTGAGGGATGAGATCAGCATCATGCCGATGTTGGTTGGGGAGGTGCGGTGCGCGGTCTCTTCGTTCGGCGGTTCCTGATAGTTGTCGGGAGGAAGCCAGTTGTCCTCCGGCCGCACGAAGGTTTCGAAAAAGAGCCAGGTGCGGCGCGCCACAAGCCGGAGGAACTTCCGGTCCGCTTCGGAGATGGTTTCCGGGCGCTGGGGGAGAATGCGGCTGACCCAAATCGCAACTTCGGGCGCGACAAACCAGAGCAGCAGCACAGGCGCGGCCGCCGGCAAGGCGGCAGGGGCGATCATGATCATGACGCCGGCAACAAGCACTGCGAGCACCGGAGAGGCGGCCATGTCACGCCAGGCGGCAAGCCGGGGATGGCGCGCGGCGATGCGGCTCGCCATGTGCGCGGCGGAGGTCCATTCGAGCCTCTTTCGCCCCGATCGCAGCCGCCAGAGCGTGACGAAGATCGCATGGAGCGCGATGAATGTGTCGCTGACGAGGAACGTGATCGCCAGTGCCCATCGACCGAGCTGATCGGCTTGTCGCCGAAGGACGCGTTGCATGACGCCGCGCCGACGACCTCGGGCGACGCCGGTGACGAGATCGGTGAAGAGATAGGCGGCGGGTGCTGCAAGTGCGAGGAGCGTCCACACCCACGGTTGGCCATGGAGCAGGAACCAGCCGCCCAGCAGAAGCGCGACGATGCTGAAGGGGATCAGACTGCGGCGCAGATTATCGAATATCTTGAGGCGGTCGAGCCAGCCGAACCGGTTGCGGAGCCAGCGTCCGTCGCGGCCGGGTACGAATGGAAACAGCCACGGCAGGATCTGCCAGTCGCCGCGCACCCACCGGTGCCATCGCCACGCGAAATCGAGGTAGCCGGTCGGAAAGCTCTCGTAGACGATGATATCGCTCGCCAGCGCCGCGCGGCCATGCAGGCCTTCGAACAGATCATGACTGAGTAAAGTGTTCTCAGGAACGCGGCCATCGAGGCTGCGCTCGAAAGTGGCGACCTCGTAGATTCCCTTTCCGACGTAGACACCCGAGCCAAGGAGATCCTGGTAGACATCCGATACGGCGCGTGAATAGATGTCGATCGCCGTATCTCCGCCATAGAAGCGGGAGAAGAGCGACTGACCGGTCGTATCCGGCGCCAGTTCGACGCGAGGCTGGATGATTGTGTAGCCCCGCTCCACTTGACCTGAAGCGGGATCGAAACGGGCTTTGTTGAGCGGATGCGCGAGCGTGCCGACCAATCGGCGAACGACCCCGGGCGGGAGACGGGTGTCGGCATCGGCTGTCACGACGAAGCGACATTTGCGCAAGGTATCGATCCGGCCGGCGGTCACGCTGAAAGGCGTGGAAATTCCATGGAGGATGTACGCATTGAACTGTTCCAGTTTGCCGCGTTTGCGTTCCCAGCCCATCCAGGATTCCTGCGCCTCATTGTAGAGCCGAGGCCGGTGGAGCAAGTGAAACGGACCGCCGCCCCGGGCGCCCGGGTAGCGCTTGTTGAGCTCGTCCACACCCGAGACCAGCGCATGCGTAATGTCGTCATCGGTCGGCATGTCCTCAGCATCTGCGTCCGCGAAATCGCTGAGCAGGACAAACTGAAGAGCTGTATCGGGATTGGCCAGTCGATGGGCCTCGAGCCGCTGCAGGAGGGAAGGGATGTCGGAGGCGTTCGCAACGAGGACAGGCATGGCGACGGCAGTGGCGCAGTCCTTGGGGATTCCCTTCTTGAATTCGAGCTTGGGGAGGACCCGTGGGGGGACGATCTGGGTCACGAGCCAGTTGACGAACGTGATGCTCAGGATCGACGCAGGGAGGAGTGTCAGGGCGATGCCTAGCAGCCAGGAGCCGATCGAGGCCTCGGCCGACGCAAGATAGGCGGCTGGCACGGCGAAGGCGGTGAGCCCGGCCAGGAGCAGAGCGCACGCGTAAAGGACGCCAGGGTAGCGGCGTATGCGGCGCAGCATCGATCCCAAAGTCCAGGGGCGCGGATCGATGGCATCTGAAAAGAAGGCCCGCCCTTCGTCGATCAACCAATAGCCGACATGGCCCGAGGGCGAGTTCTCGCTGCTGTGGCACTGACGCAGAGCCCGCTCCGCGACTTCCCATTCCGCCAACCGGGACTGCTCGGCAAGTTGCTCTACGGCGTGACGGTATCGGTCGCGGGTATCAAAATCCATGCGCGGATAGACACCGGCCGGATCGCGCCTGAGGATCGCCTCAACCCGGCTCGTTCGATCGAAAAAATCATTCCACTGGATGGTCGCGATAACCGCCAGGTTGGCGATGGCGCGCGCCACATATTCTGTATCGTCGAATGCCGATGCGCAGGCGTCCGGGGTCTCGACGATCTGGAACGGTGGCTCAATTTCGGGGAACAGGCGACTGAACGCGGTGACCAGAAGCTCCAGGCAGACGATGCGGAGCATCGTCGGGAAGGCCCAGATTTCAGCGATGCTGAGCGGCATCTGCTCCTGATAGCGGTCGACATAATGGACCGCCGTGTTCAGCGATACCTGAAGGTGGGAAGCCTGCAGGAGCGAGTGGGCCAGTTGATGGATGCGCGGGCGCGCGAGGCCGCCTTCGCCGAGGCCTGGCAGTTTCGCGTAGAATTCCTGCGGAAGATCCTCACGGATCTGGAGGATGGCTCGCTGGATCTGATAATCATTGTCCAGCAGCCACTCGGCCGCCGAACTGGCCTGTGGTTCGGCCTTGCCCGCAGCGAGCCGCGCCCTGGTCAACCACCCTTTCATCGCATCAAGGCGGTTCCAGGCCATGAGGGGGGCCGAGCGGCTGATCAGGCCCGTGAGCTGGTGGCGGGCCGCAGTGTCCGCGGCGGCCCCGCTAATGGGATCGCGTTCCTCGAGATCGGCCATGATCAGCCCAGGCCGCCGACCGGCAACCGGAGCCTTTCGTGCACAGTTGGGAGGGATGTCTGCGCCGGGCGAACTGTGGTCGGCAGAACGAGCATCGGTACGCTGCAGTGCGTCATCAGGTAGGAGGCGACCGTGCCATAGGGAACGTCCGCCACATGCTCGCGGCTATGGCCACGGGCTGACATCACGGCGAGATCCACGGCTTCCTTTTGGATCAACTCGTTGAGCGCCTCGCGGACATCGTCTGCGCGGGTGGACAGGATGCGAACGCGAAGGCCGGTCGCTGTCAGGTTGGATTTAACCCGCTGAAGATAGCTGCACGCGGCCTGTTCGTTGCGCTCGATGAGACTTTGGCGAAGCTCCTTGTCTTCCATTTCCAGCGGCCGTGCCTCGATCATTTCGGGGGCAGGGACGACATGGGCGAGGAGGATCTCTGCGTTGGCGGCGCGCGCAATGCGTGCGGCCAACGGCAGCACGCTCTCCGCCCAGCGGGAACCGTCAAGTGGTACGAGAATTCGCTGGTAGCTCTGGTCCGGCGCTTGAGCCTCGACGGGGACGAGCAGAATGGGGCTGGGCGCGTGGGCCAGGATTTTCTGAGCGGTGCCGCCTATTCCGGTCTTGCCCAACTCCTTCCTTCCGCGCCTTCCCAGCACGATCAGGCCATCGCTCCGTTCGCCGATGAAGCGACAGATCTCCTCTGCCGTTTGTCCTTCGGCGAGTTCGATCGTGGTATGGGGCGTTGGCGTCCGAGCAGCGTTGGCGCATCGATCCAGCGCGCGCAATGCTTCCCGGCGCCGAAGATTCCACTCTATAGGATCGGGGCGCACGTCAGGAGACGCCTCGGCGTCGAGAACCTGAAGGAGTGTTACCGGGAAATCGAGTGCGTCCGCGAGCGCAGCGGCGTGCGGATAGACCCAGGCATTGCGATCCGCGCAGTCGATACAGGCAACGATGCCTGGGTCGCAAGCGGGAGGGTGGGGGCGGGAGGGGAGAGAAAATGCAGCGACAGCAGACATGGGACACGACCTCCAGTTGCCGTTCGTCCCCCGGCGATCGGCGGCTTTGAGTGCGGCGGACCCTTTTGGTGCGCTGCGTGGACCAGCTCTTGCTCCCTGCCGATTCGAGCCAGTGTGGGGCACGCTATCGGGGCCAGTCGGGGGATGACATTAGGGCTTTTACGAATAGGGATGGCTGGGGGTGGAGGAACCGAACCGGCGTGGCGGCAAATGCCGCGACACACACGCCGGTCAGGCAAGTCGGAGATCAGCTCGTCGAGAGACCCTCAGCTGCCGAGACGGCTTGTACTGTCCGTACGAAGCTGTCCGGGTTCAGCGATATGGAGTCGATACCCTCAGCAACGAGGAAAGCAGCGAAGTCGGGATGATTGCTCGGTGCCTGGCCGCAAATGCCGATCTTGATGCCGGCCGCGTGAGCCTTTCGAATGGCCTCGGCGATCATCAGCGTAACGGCCTCGTTGCGCTCGTCGAACAAGCTGGCCAGAAAGCCCGAATCGCGATCGACGCCAAGCACCAGCTGGGTGAGGTCGTTTGACCCGATTGAAAAGCCGTCGAAGCGCGTGGCGAACTGCTCGGCCAGGATGACGTTCGAGGGAATCTCGCACATCATATAGATTTGGAGGCCGTTCTCGCCGCGGCGCAGGCCGTTCTCGGCCATGGCTTCGAGTACGCGATCGGCTTCGGCCGGGGTGCGGCAGAACGGGACCATCACGATGACGTTGCGGAAGCCCATGGTTTCGCGCACCCGTTTGAGGGCGCGGCACTCGAGCGCAAACCCTTCGCGATAGCGTTCGTCATAATAGCGCGAAGCGCCCCGGAATCCGAGCATCGGATTCTCTTCCTCGGGTTCGAAAACGTCACCGCCTACAAGGTGGGCGTACTCGTTGGTCTTGAAGTCGCTGAGGCGAACGATGGCGGGGTGCGGGTGATAGGGACTTGCGAGCTTGGCGATGCCGCGAGCGAGGACATCGACGAAATAGTCGGACGGATGCGCGTATCCGCGTGTGAGGTCCCGGATCTGGCGCTGGACTTCCGGGCTCGTCCGCTCGGGATGGACGAGCGCCATGGGATGGACTTTGATGTGGGCGTTGATGATGAATTCCATACGGGCAAGGCCGACGCCCTTTGCGGGCAGCCTCCACCACTGGAACGCGGCTGCCGGGTTCGCGATATTGACCATCATGTCGGTCCTGGTGGCCGGCAGGGCGCCGATATCGACGTCGGCCACCGAGAAATCGAGGATGCCGTCGTAGATCGTGCCGACGTCGCCGTCGGCGCAACTGATCGTGATATCCTGGTTTTCGGCGATGACCTCGGTGGCGTTGCCTGTACCGACGATCGCGGGCACGCCAAGTTCGCGGCTGACGATGGCGGCATGACTGGTGGTGCCGCCGTGGTTGGTCACGATGCCCGCGGCCCGCTTCATAATGGGAACCCAGTCGGGATCGGTCGTCTCGGTTACGAGGATCGATCCGTCGCGGAACTGTTCGATGTCGGCGGCGGTGCGGATCACGCAGGCCTTGCCGGCGGCGATGGCGGTGCCGATGGCGGCGCCGGTCGTGATCGCGGCGCCTTTCGATTTGAGGCGGTAATGCCGGAAGGTGGTGGCGCTGGATTGTGCCTGGACCGTCTCGGGCCGGGCCTGGACGATGTAGAGTTCGCCTGTCTCGCCATCTTTCGCCCACTCCATATCCATCGGGCGTTGATAATGGTCCTCGATCGCGACAGCCCAGCGGGCGAGCTGGAGGATATCGGCATTGTCGAGCACGAAGGACCGGCGTTCCTGCACGGTCGTCTCGACAATGCGGGTGCGGTGGCTTCCGCCCTCGCCATAAACCATGCGGAAGGCTTTGCCGCCGAGCTCCTTGTCGATGATCGGCTCGTTTTCCGGCTGCGCGAGAAGCGGCTTGAAAACGACATATCTGTCCGGATTGACGGTCCCCTGAACCACGGTTTCACCAAGGCCCCAGGCGGCACTGATGACGATGGCGTCGGGGAATCCGGTTTCGGTGTCGATCGAGAACATGACGCCCGAACCGGACAAATCCGAACGCACCATCTGCTGGATGCCGATCGAAAGGGCGACTTCGAGATGATCGAAGCCTTTCGCTTCACGGTAAGCGATCGCCCGGTCCGTGAACAGCGAGGCGAAACAGCGCCGGCAGGCATCCTGAAGTGCAAACTGCCCTTTCACGTTCAGGAAGGTTTCCTGTTGACCCGCGAAACTCGCATCGGGAAGGTCCTCGGCCGTGGCGCTGCTGCGCACGGCGACGGCAGGCCGGTCAATTCCCACCCTGCGACCGAGTTCCGCGTAGGCGGCCAGGATATCTTGCGCGACATAGGAAGGGATTGCGCCCTCCAGGAACAGGCGACGAATGGCTTGTCCGGTTTCCTGCAGCGTGCATTTCCCCGAATGGAAAGCGGCAAGATGTTGGGTGATCCGCGGCGCAAGCTGGTTGTCATGAACAAATGCGCGATAAGCCTCAGCGGTTGTAGCGAAACCCGATGGCACCTTGACGCCCTTTTGAGAAAGAGCCGCCGTCATTTCGCCCAGAGACGCATTCTTGCCGCCAACGGCCGGCACGTCGGCGATGGCGATTTCGTCGAACCACAGGATCAATGGCTTGGGCATGGCTTTCCTCCAGCTTGGGCATGGCGCCAGGCGAGCTGCCGCCTTGATCGCCTCGTTTTCGGGGCAACCATCGCCGGGCAGGAGGTGAGGGTCATTACGTAAGGGTCCTATGCGTGGGTTGCACAGGAGGGTCCGTTGGTCAGGGCGCCATCGGAGGTCTTCGCGGGTTTTGCCTTCAGTCGGGCTGCTTCAGGCGATCCCCGTGCGCCGTCCGCAGGATGGTGATCGCAATTCAATCACCGAAGAACTGGGGATTGCGAGCGATGAAGCGTCTTGCCCAGTTGTCCAGGTAGGAGGATCGGGCGCGACTGAGATAGCGCCAGCCAGCCACGCTGATCGCGAGCGCGCCGATGGCGTTGACGATGAGATCCCACATTGTGTCGGTGAGGCCAGACGGGTCGCCGAGCATGGGCTTCTGCATGGTCAACCCGAAAGCCTGGTCCATCGTGAACTCGAATATCTCCCAGAGAGCGCCGATCGCCCGGGAGAAGCAGAATGCAAAGACCGCGAGAAATGAAGGCCTCATATGGAGGGCCACATGCCGATCCTCATTGAGGATGTAGACCGTCATGAACCCCTGAAGTCCCAGCAGTAGCCCTGCCGTTGCATGGAGGATCAGATCCCACCACCAAAAGCGCTCGTAATAGTCGCGCACCTCTCCGAGGAAGAGCGCCGCGAAACCGAACAGAATGGCAAGTATCTGTACTTCGGGCGGTATGTGAACGGAAAAGCGGGCTTTCAGCACGATGGGCATCGCCATCGTCAGCATGATCCCGGCCACCAGGAAGACGTGGATCCATTGCTGCTCGATGGTCAGGAGAATGAGCTCCGCTGCCATCACGGACTGTAGGGCGACGAGGATGACGAGATGAGCGAGCCTGGCTCGCCTTTCTTCATCTCGCTTGTTATCCCGCATCGTCAGGTGCGATTCCCTGGATAATGCGTTGCGCTGGTTCGCTCGCCCGGCTGTCCTGTGGAACAAGCAGTACGTCGCATTCAAGGCAGCCGACAAGGGCTCGCGCCGTGCTCCCGAGCATCGCTGTCGCTAGCGCCGAGCGTCCATGGGTTCCAATGACCGCGAGATCGACAGCGTTCGCCTGCACATGGTCGCGCGCAACCTGGCGGACGTCACCATAGTCCACGCTGACATCGAGGAGTGCTTGCGTCGCAGGAGACAGGGCGGTCGCGCTCAGGAATGCGTCCAGCTCGTATGCGATATCCGCCTGTTGCGCCGCGGCAGGGCCCTCGCGACCGCGCAACGTCTCGAGCCGAACATGATACGCGTGCAGGAGCGTGATTGCCGCCGTCGGGAACAGGTCGACCGCGGTTGTAAGCGCAGTTCTTGAGCATTCCGAAAAATCCGTGGCCGCCATCAACTGCCGATACTCTGCTTCCGCGCGGCCCTTGACGATCAGGAGCGGCAAGCCTGCCCGCCGTGCCAAGCGTTCGACCGTGGTTCCAATGAGGAAATCTCCGAGCTCATCCTTGCGGGAAATGCCCGTGACGATGAGCTCGACCGAGAATTCGGCAGCGACATCGAGAATGGTCGAAGTGACATCACCGAACGCGACCCTCGTGCAAATCGCAATATTATCGTCTTGCACTTCGCTCTCGAGCTTCGCCTGGGCCCGATCCATGGCTTCTTCGCGATCCCAAGGTATCGTCGCATCGTTCTCGAGGACGTGAAGAAGCACCAAGCTGGCGCCCCAGGCGCGTGCCAATAGCACCGCCCGGTCGCGGGAGCGATCGCACCGGCCGGTAAAGTCGGTGGGCAGCAGGATAGTTCGTGGCGTGACCATAAATTCAACCGAGGAGACAAGCAGGTACCATGGACGGGAAGGTATCAGCGGTCGTCGACGTCTGCAAAGGGACTTGCATCAGCTTGTCTCAACTTCAGGATATGGGCTGGGTCGATTGCAGCGCGGTGCGTTGCGGATTCCGACGATCCCGCGCAGGAAATTTATTAGCTTTCCTGCTGGGATCGGGCCAATAATATCCCGATCGGGTAAATTGTGGGTTGAAATCGCATCCAGGACTAAATATTTCCCGACCGGGAAAGTGAGGGCTTGTGCTGGACTCAACAACGATCGGACAGATCGTCCGGGATGAACGCAAGGAGCTCGGACTTCGCCAGGATGAGCTGGCAGCCGCTAGCGGAGTGGGACTGCGCTTCATCGTCGATCTCGAGCGGGGCAAGGCGACTGCGCAGATCGGCAAGGTCATCACGGTCCTCGCCGCGCTGGGATGTGAGTTGCAGATCCGGCGACCGGACGGGATCGTGATTGCGGGCCGACCGACATGACCCGCGATATCCTCGATTGTCTTATCATCTGGTCGGATCAGCGCATTGCCGGCGAACTCGCCATCGATCGCGGCGGCGCGATGCATTTTACCTATGCTGCCGATTGGCTGGCGGATCCGATGGCAACGCCACTCTCGCACGCCCTGCCGAAGCAGGCGGAGTCGTTCGGGGACGCGCTATGCAAGGCTGTTTTTGGGGGACTGCTCCCCGAGGAGGGGCAGCGGACTGCCATCGCGCGGGCGCTCGGCGTATCGCCCGACAATCCGTTTCGTCTGTTGGCGGCGCTTGGCGGTGATGTTGCCGGGGCACTTGCATTTCTCCCGGAAGGCGAGACGCCGCCCGCTGCACCCGCAGGTGAGCCCGCCCATCCGCTGGATGAGGTTGAGCTTGCGGCCTTGCTTGTTCGCTTGCCTCGTGTGCCGATGCTGGCTGGGGAAGGGGGCGCCCGGCTCAGCCTGGCCGGCGCCCAGGGTAAGTTGCCCGTCGTTCTGATCGATCGTGCCATCGCTATCCCCCGCATCGGCGAGCCATCGACCCATCTCATCAAACCAGAGCCTGACCGCTTTCCCGGCCTGGCAGCCAATGAGGCCTTCTGTCTGGCGCTGGCGCGGGCGGTGGGTCTCGACGCAGCCATGGCGGAATGGCGGGCCGTCGCCGGCAAACCCTATTTGCTCGTGACCCGTTACGATCGCTTTGGCCGGGATAACGGCACAATCCGGTTGCACCAGGAAGATTTTGCGCAGGCACTCGGCGTGCCGTCAAATCGGAAATATGCGAGCGAGGGTGGGCCGACGTTCCGCGATGGCTTTGTGCTGGTACGCCAGGCCACCACGCGCCCCGCACGCGAGGTGCTGAAGCTCGCCGACGCAGCCATCTTCAATCTGATCATCGGCAACGCCGACGCCCATGCCAAGAATTACAGTCTCTTGCGCCGGGATAATGGCCAGGTGGTGTTGGCGCCGCTCTATGATCTCGTGGCGACCCATATGTGGCCGGAACTCTCGGCAAAGCTCGCCATGCGGTTTGGGCGCGCGCCGATCCTCGAGGATGTGGATGCCGAGAGCTTTGCCCGCTTCGCTGAAGATGCGGGCCTGGCTCTTCCGTTCCTGCGCCGGCGCGCAGCGGCGATGGCCGCGGGCATCCACGGCGCCATCGTCGATGGGATCGAGGTGCCGGGGTTAGCGGATATGTCATACCTTGGCGGGCTGCCGGCGATTGTGCTCGACCGTGCTGAGCGGTTGGCGCTCAAGAGCAAGTTGTGAAAGTGTCAGATATACAACCAATTGATATAAAACGATAAAAGATTGATAATATATCTTATGTTAAATCAATGAGCTTTGATCGCTTCTCCGC
>JBIQHE010000065.1:0-3018 GCA_044508875.1 Sphingomonadales bacterium
TACGCTACTCCCGCCTACCGCTCAGACACCCCTTGGTGCATAAGAGCGGCTAGGTTCGCCTGCGGAGGGGTGATATGGTCCAGGCGATGGAACGCCACGCCTCCTGCCACTGCGGTCAGCTCAACCTCTGCTGCGTCGGCGAGCCTTCCAAAATATCGATGTGCCATTGCCTCGATTGTCAGCGGCGCACCGGATCGCTGTTTAGCATCGCTGCCTTCTTCCCGCGCGAACAGGTCAAGCTGGTCCAAGGCACCGCAAAAGCGTTTGTGCGTTCCTCGGCAAGCAGCTTTGACGTGACCTTTCACTTCTGTCCCGGCTGCGGATCGTCGCTATACTGGGAAGCGGCGCGCATGCCGCACCTCATCGGTATCGCCGCGGGCGCTTTTGCAGACCCGGCCTTCCCGATGCCAGAGCAGGGGGTTTGGTGCGAATACCGTCACAATTGGCTGGAACTGCCGACGGACATCGCAGCCCATGGGAGAAATCCTGTGAATGCACAGCAGGAGGCGAGGCCGCTCGGAGGCTGAGCTTTCAGCTCGGCGTCGCCTCGGTCGCCACGTCACGAGGGCCACCCTTACACGGGTGTTGGCCGCCAACTCTGCCGTTAGGCACGGTCGTCTTGCTGGCTTTCTCGCACCGCTGGACGTGGTGAGTTCGTACATCCGGCACCGGGGCATGGTCGCCTGAGCGAACAGCCGCTTCCCGCCGAACTCGTTTATGACCTCGCCAAAATCCTGACACTTGATGATGGCGCGTTCATCGTCGGTGGACAGGCGCTCAACATATGGGCCGAACGCTATAGCAATGCGTCCGAACTGAGCGATTACGGCCCGTATACCTCGAAGGACATCGACTATTTCGGGTATCGGCAGGCGGCCGAAAAGCTGGCAACCGCGATCGGCGGCTCGCTGCGCATCCCTGACCTTGACAATGCAACGCCGCAATCGGCGATCGTCGTAGCTGAGATCGAAGGTCGGCAAATCGAGATCGATTTCCTAACGCATGTGCTGGGTGTGCAATCGCCCAACTTGGAGAATGCCGCGGTCGAAATCATCATGCGGGTGCGCACGACCGATGGCGAGGGCACGTTGGCGGTGCCGATCATGCCCCCTTGCATTGCCTGCAAAGTCGAATCGCCAATGTCGTAACGCTCCACCGCAAGCAGGACGTCGCGCGCCGACAGCTCGAAGCGGCACCGATCGTTCTGAGGGAATATGTTGCGGAGATGCTGGATCTCGGGCTGCACCGCGAGGCCACTTCGACCCTGGAGGGACTGTTCAAATATCTCCGCTCCGATGTAACAGGCAAACAGGCGCACAAGGTGATGACCAATGATCCGGCCAGAATTCTCGATCATTTCGCGGACGATGCCCGCATCGACGAGCGCTATCGCGAGAACAACCTGGCCAGTATGCGCCGCACTTTTGCCATGCGTCGAAGCGCCTGGGGCAGAATGCGGGCCTTGATGGACTTTCGTCGTCGCACAAGCGAGGATATGAATTGAGTTTGACGGTTGGTCTATTGAGGCAGGAAGGCGATACCGGCGTCCGACCGCTCCGCTTCGGCATACCGGATCGGCCTAAGACGATTTGGCCGGTTAGCGTCCGCGCTCGTGGTGTAATTTCCGGTGTAGGCGATGGTGTATTCCGGGGTGGGGCATGCCCCACCCCGGAATACGGCGTCGCTGGTGGCCACCGGGCTCATCGTTATGGTGGAGTTGGCACACTTCAACCGTGACGAAGAGGAGTTCCCGATGACCGAGGACAGATTACTGATCGAAGAGCTTGCTGCGAAGGGCGGCCAACCGGATTTTTTGCGCACCATCGCCGAGAATGTGCTGCAGCTGATCATGGAGGCCGACGTTGATGGCCTGATCGGCGCGGGTCGCCACGAGCGCAGCAGCGAGCGCGCGACCTGGCGCAACGGCTATCGCGACCGTACGCTGGATACCCGGGTAGGCACGCTGAACCTAAAAATCCCCAAGCTGCGCGCTGGGTCCTATTTTCCGGGCTTCCTTGAGCCCCGCAAGATGGTCGAGAAAGCGCTGGTTGCGGTGATCCAGGAAGCGTGGATCGGCGGGGTCAGCACCCGGCGGGTCGATGAACTCGTCCAGGCCATGGGCATGACCGGCATCTCCAAGTCCACCGTCTCCAAGCTTTGCAAGGACATTGACGAGCGCGTCCATGCCTTTCTGAAACGCCCGCTCACCGGCGAATGGCCGTATCTCTGGCTCGATGCCACCTATCTCAAGGTACGCGAAGGCGGGCGGATCATCAGCGTTGCCGCAATAATCGCCATGGCCGTCAACACCGAGGGCCGGCGCGAGATCGTCGGCCTGCATATCGGCCCCTCGGAAGCGGAGGTCTTCTGGTCCGACTTCCTTAAGGACCTTGTTCGGCGCGGTCTTACCGGCGTGAAGCTGGTCATCTCCGATGCTCACGAGGGCCTCAAGGGCGCGATCACCCGCGTCATGGGCGCCACCTGGCAGCGCTGCCGGGTGCACTTCATGCGCAATGCCCTGTCCTATGTGCCCAAGGGCCAGAACACTGTCGTCGCCGCCGCGATCCGCCAGGTCTTCCTGCAGCCCGATCAGAAAAGCGCAACGCAGGTCTGGCGACAGGTCGCCGACCAGTTGCGCACCCGTTGGCCCAAGCTCGGCACCTGCATGGACGAGGCCGAAACCGACGTGCTCGCCTACACCGGCTTCCCCACCCAACACCGCACGAAGTTACACTCAACCAATCCGCTCGAGCGGCTCAACAAGGAGGTCAAGCGCCGCGCCGACGTCGTCGGCATCTTCCCGAACGAAGACAGCATCATCCGCCTCGTCGGGGCTGTGCTGATGGAGCAGAACGACGAGTGGCAACTCCAGCATCGCTACATGCAGATCGAAGGCATGGCCGAGCTCAACCAACCCATGATCGAGGAGGAAAATCAGCCCCTACACATCACCGCCAAAGCCGCCTGACGATGGCCCACGGCCACAGCCGAAATTACACCACCTTGACGGACGCGACC